>JBGTCI010000048.1:0-117831 GCA_041748925.1 Nitrospiraceae bacterium
AAGCAAGAGCACGGTGCTCCTGCAAGGGGAAAGCGGGACCGGCAAGGAACTGATTGCGCGGGCGATCCATGCGAATGGGCCTCGTCGAGACAAGCCGTTCATTCCGGTGAATTGTGGGGCGTTGCCGGATACCCTGCTGGAGTCGGAAATGTTCGGGTATGAGAAGGGAGCCTTTACCGGCGCGGTGGGAAACAAAGTTGGCCTCTTTGAATCCGCGAGCGGGGGCACGTTGTTTCTCGATGAGATCGGCGAGTTGGGGCAGGCCGTGCAAGTCAAGTTGCTGCGGGTGATGCAAGATCACGAAGTCCGCCGTGTCGGCAGCACGACATCGACAAAGGTCGATGTCCGTATCATTGCTGCGACCAATCGAGATCTTGAGCAGCTCGTCAAGGAGGGGAAGTATCGGGACGACTTATTTTATCGGCTCAATGTCGTGCGTATCACCTTGCCGTCGCTTGTGGAGCGACGGGAGGATATTCCGATGTTGGTGCATCACTTCTTGCAGAAATGCGCGGCGGGGACGGCCCATGCGGTGCGCGGGGTGCTGCCTGAGACGATGACGTTGTTGATGCAGTACCGGTGGCCCGGCAACGTGCGCGAGTTGGAAAATGCCATTGAGCGGGCTGTCTCGTTGAGTCACGGTCCCCTTCTCACACCGCACGATCTGCCGGCGTCGCTACGTCGGACGGAGCTGCCGTCGAAAGAGACCGCCGAAGGGATTGGCCACAGCGATGAGGCGTGTTTGTCGCTTGAGGAGATCGAGAAACGTCATCTCGTCCGCGTGCTGAAAGAAACCAAGGGAAATAAAGTCAAAGCCGCAAAGATTCTCGACATTGATCGGCGCACGCTCTATCGGATGGCTGAGCGGTTCGGATTGGATCTCGGCGATGATGCCGACGGTGGAGAGAAAGAAGCTTGATGAGAGGATGTGCAGAGCATTCTTAATCAGGCGGAGTTGGTTTTCGGCGCTGTGCTGGAGGGCGCTCGGCACAGCATCCCAACTGGTAAAGATCCCGTCCTGACTTGCTCGGCCGGAGCCAGCAGGATCACATCAACGACGTCCGGCTCATGGGGGATGGGAGGCCCGGCGCACGCGGACGCCTAGCAGGCTGCGGAAAAACAATGTGGGCACGCCAGAAATTCATTGGTCCGCACGTCTGGGACAAGAGGAGAATATCCAGCAGGATGTTCAAAAAGGCCGTCCGGCAAGGCCGCGGCAAGCGAAAAGGCGAGGAGGTACGTACCGCACTTCGTGTGGGCCGTTCGCCCTATGAATGATTCTTGGCGAACGGAAAAGCCCCTCCAGTAATTCCGACATCCGAGAGGCTCTGTTCGGTACGTTGAGCCCCTGAGCGCGGCGAGAACGCCGCTGGCGGACTTTGTCAGCATCCTGCTAGGTGATAAGGAGGACAAGACTGAGTACGCGAAGAGTGCTGGTCACTTGGCGTTACTGGCCTTCAATCGATAGACGAGATGGGTGTCAGTCTGCGAGACGCCGTCGATCTCATGAATCCGGCTCAGCACCAACTGGGTCAGGGCATCCTGGTCCGATACTTCCACCACCACAATAATATCCGGCTTGCCCCAGCAGGGGTCGATGGTCTTGATCTGCTTGATTCCGGACAGAGCCCGAACGACATCGCTCGTCCGCCCAGGCAGTACATTGATGAGCACATAGGCCCGATCCGACATAATTCTCCCGCCATCAACTGGGGCGTGAATCGTACATGGCACCGTAGAAATAGCGGGGTCATGGTCAACGTAGCGGATGCCTCTCGCCTCTGTCAATGCGGAGGGACCTACAGACGATGTGGGGAGAGTAGCGACGGCGGGCTTAGACCTCTTCAT
This sequence comes from Nitrospiraceae bacterium, assembly GCA_041748925.1. Taxonomy (GTDB): domain Bacteria; phylum Nitrospirota; class Nitrospiria; order Nitrospirales; family Nitrospiraceae; genus Palsa-1315. The sequence goes on from JBGTCI010000048.1 coordinate 1,849, forward strand.
TCATCACCTCATTTCGGGGCGACCAGTACGTCGATAACAAATATGTCGTTTACGCTCGCGAGACTAGCTTCAAGGCCTCGAGGGTTCCCGATACGGCCCTCTGGGTCATACATAAAGCACAAGAGCGTTGTGCAGTGGTCGTAGGATCGATACCGTTCTGCGTCAATCCGGAGTTGGTCGGTGAGGTCTTTGGCGTTGAGACCGGGCCCTGTTTTCTTGACGATCACCGCAAGACGACCGTCGTTCAGCAAGAGTGTCGTGCGCGGGGCTCCGCTTGAATAACTCGGCGTCCACTCATCCGTGTCGATATTGTCAAATTGGACCCGTAGGAGTGCATGCAGCAGATTTTGCGCATCGAACTCGTCTTCCACACTTAACGTGGCTCGGTATTCCCCACGGAGTCGCAACTGCCGGGCGACGGAGTGGAACCGACAACAGAGTGTCTTGACGAATTCGACAGGGTCCGATCCGGCCTGAGGAAACTGAGGTGCGGGCTCCTGGTGTGAGGAGGAGCCGATCGGCTTCGAGGGAGGCGGCGGCAAATGCGTAGGGACGGGAGGCGGTTCCTGCATCTGGTGCTGTGCGGCGGCGGAGGGAATTGTTGGATGCACGTTGATCTCCGGTTCATGTTGTGGGGGCTGCGGTGGCCTGAGAGCATGGGACGAAGCCTCCTGCGCGGGCTGTGGAGTTTGTGGTGGCGGATGCATGGGCGCCAGGGCGAGCTGAGCCACCGGTTGCGGTGGAGGATACGACATCTCCGTCGTGGTCGGGGCTGATGAGATCAGCGGTGGTTCGGGCAGAGACGTCGATGGTAGCAGAGGCTCCGGCTCTCTCGAAGAGGTTGGGGACGCCAGGGGAACAGAAGGTGGACTCGATGCTACGACGGCTGAGGACAGGTCGAGATTCGTGGTTATGGCGACGGACATGATCTTTGGCGGAGGCGTAACCGGTGCTGTTTGCAGCATGGTCATGTGGACCGTCGGGATCGATGACGGCACTAAGGTCATCTGTGGGCGGGGCGGTATTGGTGGAGCCGGCGGCGTTGGGGGGATCTGTTGGGGAGAAGGTTCTCCTTGCAGATCACGTTTTTTCTGCTCAAGCGTGGCAATAAGGACCTTGATCAGGGCAATGCTCTGCTGCGTCTCCTCAGAGCTGCCCATGAGAAGTTTGTGGTGCCGATGTTCTTGGAATTCCGTAGACTTCTCACCAAACGTGCGGCGAATGCACTCACGGAATTGCAACTCTGTTCTGGCCCTGGCCGCGTCGAGATAGGGGAAGCCTTCTCGGCCAAGATCTTCCACCTGGGCGAGGAATTCCTGGAGCTTTCCGACGCCACGGCTGAGTTCTTCAATCGTGGCAGCTTTGAGCCGAGAGCGAGACGGTTCTGATGTTTTTGCTCGTGCCATAGAATGTGGGAAAAGTCTAGCCCAGCCTTCACAACGTGGCAAGAAAACATGAGAAAGCGAACAGGGCCGCTGGAAGCCGATTGAAGTAGAACGAGGTGTATCCGGCATTTCACAGGGACTAATGGCCTGGCTGGTTAAGCCGCGAGGCCAGAGAAGATATCGGCTTCTTCTGGGATTCCGATCCTATTAGACCTGGCATTCATGCGGTTGAGACGACTGCGACCATTTCCCGTCTGCGACGATTCCGCTCCATCACGGGGTCAAGGACGTTACCGCAGTTGAGGCAGCGCCAGCCTGCCAGCCACATACTGTCGGCGCTCTCCATGAGATCGAGGAAGTGATCTTTAGCCATACAACCCTGACAACGTGTACAGGTCATGATGCCCTCCTTGTTTACCCCTTCTGTCACAAGAATAAAGGGTCGCCACGGAGTTGGTTAGACCTAAAAGAGGTACCTCAAATGAAGGGGGGCGAACACGCACGATGTGCGGGACAAGCTTGTACTGGGGATTCGTTGTCCGAATATGACGGGAGAACGAGAAGGAGACCAACGGCACGAGCGAGCGTGAATTGGTGCCCCCGATACGAATTGAACGTACGACAAACGGTTTAGGAAACCGCTGCTCTATCCAACTGAGCTACGGGGGCGTGAAGGTACGATACTGAATGGGAGGTGAAAAGTCCAGGAGCCTGTCCGGCATTGCCGTTCGTGATGAGGCGAAGAAGATGCGGCCAGATGCGAGGCCGCAGGCCCGGAAAAACCGGAGGTGTATTCGCTGGAATACGTTGAGGATTTTTTCGGGCCGAGAACGCCGCAGATGGTCGTGGATTGTTCGCCGCAGTAGAATGGTCATGTCGGACAGGCTCCTAGTCAGGGGCAGTATCTCGTGCCGCGGTTAGTGCGAAGAGGCTTTCTTTTCGGATGAGGCAGCCAGCAACTCCTTCTTCGCAGGAATCTGCGTGAGCAGATCGGCGCGAATCTGGAATATGCCTGAGATCCGTTGCCCCATGGCGTAGGCCAGTCCGTTGGCATGGCTCCCAATCGAGAGTTTTCCTGCGATCTTCCCGTCCCTTCCCGTGGCGATAAACTCGGCAGCCGGTGTCACGAGACCGTAAGGCGCCAATGGTCCGGCCTGTTTGATCACGCGTTCCTCGGCTGGGACATTGGCGACACGGCTGACAAACAAGTCGGTGGCCGGTTGGTCCAATTTCTCAGTCGGCTGATCTTCGAAGACCCACTCGTTCTGTTGGTTGATCAGGACATATTGCTCGGTCGGCGTTTTGACGGAGAGCATGGCAACGTCGGTATAGTCGATGCCGAGCAGCCGCTTGTCTTGGAACGTAAATAATTCCTTGGTCAGGTCTCTGATTGTGGTGGAATTGAGTCGATAGAGCGGGCCCTCGGGGCTCGTTTCCGCGATGGCTGCGTCGCCGGCCTGGTCCGATTGGTACAGCTTAACCGTCTGATCACCATCGGACGTATGGATGGCAACTTTCACTTTCGGTACGGTCAGTGTTTGGGCCAGGGCGTCGCGTTCGGGGCCCGGATCGACGATGCCCTGCGCTTTTAGGTCTTCGAGCCTGAAGAGAAGAGCCCGCACCTCCGTTTGATCAGCTTCGGCTTCGATCGGGTAGCGAAGTTTCCATTTGCTCTTGGGTTTTTCCTGCCCCTGATAAAGCACAATTTCGGTGGTCGGATAGGTGAGGCGGATCCGTTCGACATCGCCTTGTGACATATGCAAGAGGTCCTTTCGTCGAAAGGTCATCAAGGTCTTGTTCACGAAGTCTTTGGGAGCCAGATTGGTGAGCAGGACCTTGCGATCCGATTCACGAAGGACATAGAGGGTGGAAGAGAGGGGGCCGCTATCCCCGATGGAGTAGGTCTCCCGTACGGCGCCGGCTACGACGGTGATGGTCGTCACCGGGTTGTCGAGTCCAAATGGAGTCAGGTTGGTCGGGTGGTTCTCGACGACGCGGGTCACGGTGCCGGTGACCAAGGCCCGGATCAGATTCTGTACTTCTCGCTGATCGGCCTCGGTGCTGAGGGGCGCGGTAATCATCCAGACCTTCTCAGGAGTCCGAGCGAAAACGAGTTCGTGCCGGTCGGTCTTGACGGTGAGCCCGGAGAGGGTTTCCTGGTCGAAGAGCAGCACTTTCTTGTCGGCGGTGTCTTGTCGTTCGTGCGACTCTTTCTGCGGGAGTTCGATGGCATAGAGGTACAGGCCGAGTCCGGCTAGTACGAGCACCATGACGAGTGTGGGCCAGTAACGCATCGGTCTAGTAGGCTGCGGAAAAACTCAGTTTATAGACAATACACCGTTGGAATATTACATAACGGTGCCGATAAAAAAATCCTCAGGATGCTCAAAAAGGCCAGACTTCTCACCCGCCCAGCCCAGGCGCGCCGAGACGCGCCATTCCGCAGGCAAGGCTGCAGCGAGCGAAGAGGCGAGGAGGTCCCTACCGCACTTCGTGTGGGCCGTTCGCCCTATGAATGATTCTTGGCAAACGGAAAAGCCCCTCCAGTAATTCCGACATCCGAGAGGCTCTGTTCGGTACGTTGAGCCTCTGAGCGAAGCGAGAACGATGCTGGCGGACTTTGTCAGCATCCTGCTAGAGGCGCCGGCGTCTGCGCCACACCATGACACCGGAGAAGAGCATGGTGGCCGGCAGAAAGATGACTTGCATATAGAGCAGTGCTCGTTCCTGTAAGGGGTTGGGGGTAAACGGACGAAGCGCGGAATCCCTCGGGACGATTGACATCATGTTCCGTTCTTCAGCCAGCCAAGCAGCCGTGTGAAGAAAAAAGTCACTGTTGCCGGGAAAGTTCACGAAGGCATTGGTCGCGAACGTGGAATTACCGATGACCACAATCGCCGGCCGAGGCTTGCCTTCCTCCGGTGCGACCTTTGGCGCAAGGGCCGCGGCCATCGGCAGGGGGCCTTTGATGTCTTCCTTTTCATTCAGGTTGACGACGCGGCCTTTCAGGTCTGTTTCTGCCCAGCTGTTCGGCGACGTTCGGGCGAGCGGCACGTAGTCCCATGTGTTGCCGACTTGTTCATCGAAGGTGATATGTCGCGCGAGGGGAAACAGCACGGCGGCGGAGAGGTCCTGCGTAATTTCATGTTCTGTGAACGTGCGGACAAGCAGGGACGTCAGATCGCCTTGGGCTAACCGGTCTTGCAAATCGACTAAGGCTCCAGGGCCGACTCCAAGGCCCCACCGCTTGAGCAGCAGATTCAGGTCGGCCTGCGTATCCGGGTCGAGGAGTAATAGGAGATGGCCGCCCTTCTCCACATAGGCATATATCCGTTCTTGTTCCTCTGTGGTCACCGGACGACGGGGACCGGCTACGACGAGGATGGCCGTGTGATCCGGCACGGCTGCCTCTTTGAGCAAACTGAGCGTACCGACGTCGTAACCCTGCTTGAACAAGATCTCTCTGGCTGCAGACAGTCCGGTTCGCTCCCGATCGTCGAGACTCGGCTCCCCATGCCCTTCGAGGAAGAGCACGCGCTTCTTGCTGTCCTGAGAGACGCGAATCAGCGCTCCTGTCAGCTCCACTTCCGAGGGAGCGGTGACCCGAATGCTGTGCCCAGCGCTTTCGAACACGGCCGTATCCGTTCGTGTGATGCCGTAGTTTTGGGCGATTTTCGGCTGCCGCTCCGGGTCGACGAACTCCACGGAAATCTTCGAACTGGCTTGCCGAAAACTATCGAGCCGTTCTTTGTAGGATTGATAGCCGGGGTCCTTTTCTCTCGTGAAGACGGTGATGGTCACGTTGCGCGGGAGACTCCGCAACACGCGATGCGTTTGCGGGGCGAGGGAGAAGTTCTGGTTCTCCGACAGATCCCAACGAATGGAGTGACGGGCTGCCAGAAAGTTGATGATGGTGAGAATGCCGACGAAGAGGAGGACCATCAACAGACTGTTGGCGCCTATGCGCGTAGAGCGGCGGGTGGAGAAGGCTTTCAGGCCGCTGAAGTTGACCACGAAAAATATAATAAGGCAGAGGAGAGCCGTTCCTTCCAGAAGGGCGGCCAGCCAGAGATATTCCGGTGCGACGCTATAGCCGATCGCTCCGGCCACAGCCAACGCGACTCCGATCACACCAAAAGGAATGGTCTTGGGGTTCATTTCCACCGTGCCGAGTCGACAACCCGGTGAGATAAAAAGAGCATCAAGGCCAGACTGCTGACAAAATACACGAGGTCTTTCGTATCGACCAATCCGCGCACCAAGTGGTCGTAGTGTTCCATGAATGACAGGTATGAGACGGCTTGTCCGACGGCCGTATCCCCGAGTAGTGAGCCCACTCCGGCGAGGAGCCACAAGACCAGTAGTATGCCGATGCTCACAAAGGCCGCGACAATCTGGTTTTCTGTCAGTGCCGAGGCCAGCACGCCGACAGAGAGAAAGAGGGCGCCGAGTAAGACAAGTCCCAGATAGCCGGTCAGTATGGGGTACCAATCGAAATCACTGAAGAGGGCGAGCATGAGCGGCATGAGACCGGTCAACCCGAGCAAGCCCAGAAAGACAAGAAATACGCTCATGAACTTCCCGATTACGATTTCGTTGATGCCCACCGGAGAAGTCAGCAAAAATTCAAAGGTGCGGAGTTTGCGTTCTTCGGCAAAGAGCCGCATCGTCAGGAGCGGGAGGATAATCAGAAGAATAAACCGTGTGCTGGCAAACAGATTGCGGAAGACCAGATCATTCAGATTGAGCTGCGCGCTTCCCTGCACCTGCATCAGCTGAATCGCCTGGGCTCCGGCATAGACCACGTAGAGATAGGCGAGCAGTCCCACGATCAGGAGAAACACGGATCCCACCGCATACACCACGGGCGACACAAAATAGGAACGCAGCTCTTTTGCGATGATGGCTTGAACTGGTGTCATACCGGCCGGCCTGCCAGGTCTGCTGAGGCGACGACTGCGTCCGGTGCGAGGCCTTCCTCATGTCTCGTCAGTTGGAGAAATACATCTTCCAATGTCATGGAAATGGCTTTCAGTTCGAGCAGCCCCCATCCACTGGTGACCACAAGGCGGGCCACTTCATCCCGCACGTCCCGACCAAGTTCGCATTCTAGGAGAAACGTGCCGGAGTCGCCGCTCGTGAACACGTTCTGGACCCCCTGCACCGCCTTCAAGCGGCTGCCAGTGTCCGTGGCGGGAGATTTGAGGGTCACCGAGATCTTTTCGGACTGGCGCAGACGAGCGGAGAGTTGTTCGGGTGTGTCTTCGGCCACGATACGCCCGCCGCTGATGATGACGACGCGCTGGCACACCGCTGTCGCCTCGGGAAGAATGTGGGTGCTCAGAATGACGGAATGGGACCCCGCCAGGTTCTTGATCAATTCTCGGATCTCGATAATCTGTTTCGGATCAAGCCCGACGGTCGGTTCATCCAGGATTAAAACCTGGGGATCGCTCAGCAACGCTTGGGCCAGCCCGACACGTTGGCGATATCCGCGCGATAGATTCCCGATCAGCCGGTATTGCACCGTACCAAGTCCGAGCCGTTCGATTTCACGCTGCATAGATGAGGTGAGGATTTTTCCGCTCAGACCGCGGAGGCGGCCCACGAACTGGAGATACTCCGTGACCGTCAATTCCTGGTAGACCGGCGGAGTCTCCGGCAAGTAGCCGATCCGGCGTTTCACCTCCATTGGCTGGTCCGCACAATCAAACCCCGCCACCCGCGCAATGCCTTCCGTCGCCGGCATAAAGCAGGTCAGGATGCGCATGGTGGTGGTTTTTCCCGCCCCATTCGGGCCCAGGAATGCCAACACCTCGCCCTTGGCGACGGAGAAACTGACGCGATCGAGGGCGGTATGTTGTCCATACCGCTTCGTGACCTGTTGGACTTCAATCATACATATGGGTGATGGGGTCGATTGAGTTGAGGGGTACTGCCGGCGGGTTGGTCGTTGCACCCTCACAGGCAACAGGTGGGCATCTTACTCAGTCGGATTGGGGCAGTCAATATCGTGTTCCGCTGCGGGTGCAACTTTACACCTTTTCTCCCTCCTGCTAGAGTCCGCTCGCGCCTTGAGAGACCTGCCTGAAGGGGACCAATCGATGCGTCATATGAACGGGGCACTACTCGCCATCGCTGCGTTGATGATGCTGCTCTGTATTCCGCCTGACAGTGAAGCCGCCAGCGGACGGACCTATCGGGTTCATGGACAGGTCATGGCGGTGAATGTCTCCCAGTCTCCTCATATGATTGTTGTCAAGACGCCGTTGTCCAAGCATGACGACATGACCGTGGGGGCGAAGGTCACAGCTCAAACTAAAATTATGCGAAAGGGGAAGCGGATCTCGCTTCAGCACGTCATTGTGGGTGAGGGAGTATGGCTGACCTATATCAAACAGCGGGATGGAGTATTTGCCCGAGTCATTCAAGTTAAATAGCGCTTCAGAATCAAGCTGTTACGACCATAAACTGGCTGGAAGGCTACAGGGTTCTTGGTTAGCTTTGTGTGAGTGACAGTATGACAGTTTCACACCGATCTCCATCACACCGTCCGCGCTAGGGTAGACCCTAGGTTGACCTGCACACGTACTTTCTTCTATATCTATATGGTCACGGGCTAAGATTGTCGGTTCATTGTCGTACGGTTCGTGATCGGTCTCTCCTTAATTACTTCATCCTAAAGTAGGGGTCAGGACTACCCTTTCGGTATTGTAGGACTATCGGCTGGACCGTACTGTGAGGACTCACAGGCGAGAATCCTGTGTGACAGTTGGTTCAACCAGGTACAAGAGGTGGTATTAGATGATCCGTCGAACTCCTGGAAGCAGCCGGCCGCTGTTATTGGCCATAAGTCTTAGTCTGGGGGTGCTCTTGAGCGCCTGTTCGTGGGTTCCTAAGGGGGCGTCTCAATTGGACGTTGGGATCGAGGATCGAGGGGTGGCCTCTTGGTATGGCGGGTCATTTCATGGCAAGCAGGCAGCCAACGGTGAGCTGTTCGACATGGAAGCATTGACCGCGGCCCATCGAACCCTCCCTCTCGGCAGCGTGGTCAGGGTCGTAAATTTAACGAATGGGAAATATCTCCATGTACGGATCACCGACCGGGGTCCCTATGTCAACAATCGGATTCTTGACCTTTCCCGTGGCGCGGCTGCTCGGCTGGGGATGGTGGAAGGGGGCCTCTCCCATGTACGGATTCAGTTGGTTGGGGAACGCCGACCCGAAGCTCTTCTCTCTTCTGAAGCCATGAAAACGGTATCGGTCGCCCTCATTCTCGGGCCAGAGCAAGCTCCCTCAGAAACCACCCAGCCTTACTCTTCAGCTTGGAACAAGTTGAATACGCTGCTGGTCCATCCCCTTCGACTGCCTCCTAGCGATATCTGGATCGAACCCTCACGACGTTTGACAGGAATGCAGGCGGCAGATCATACCGATCGTACAGAAATCGAGACCATCCATATCGCCTAGCCCGCAGCACAAACGTCCCACGGGACGGGTTGATCTGGTTCATCTGGTTTGTTTTGTTTATCTGGTTAATTTCGCCAACCAATAAGCCAGATAGACCAGCACCCTGCTACACCCAGTCAGTAGGCTCTTGAGTCGACCGTTCAGTCACCCGCCCAGCAAGCGCTTCACGAATCGTTCGACTCACCTGATCGATCTCTCCCATCTCCGATGGGGGAACGATCCAGGCATCTGCCGGTTCCAGTTCGATTCGATAGTGATTCTTCCTCGCCGAGAACCATTCGATATACGGATGGGGGACGAGATTCGGATGGGGGTCGAACGAGATCAAGTTCACATCCCCGATCTGTGGACTTTCCATATCACCAATCACCTGCCCGGCAATATCCTCGTCCTCAAACCGACGATTCCGAAACTGAATGACCTGCCCCACGATATCGGCCTTGAAGTTTCCCCGTAAATACACATCGACAGGACCAACCACTGCGAACACGATCCGCCCCACGATCGTTCCGTCGACGCGATTATCCAGGAACCCTTCCTGCACCCAGCGTCCATTGCCAAACTTTTGCGCCATCTGACTCCTTGTAACGAGGTTAGCCTATCGTGTTCATGACGGTTGCCGAGCCCGAGCGCGTGTTCTTCGTGAAGCGTATCTCGTATCTCGCATGCGACGATACAGATACACTCTTTCCATCCTGCGCTTCACGCTTCACGAACGACAAGCGACGAAGTACGAGCAGATCGGCGTTTGCAGCAGACGCGGTTATGAATAATCCTGCTACGCCGGCTGGGCCGTGCCAGCTGCGGGCAATGACGACTGGGGGCCGCTCCCAAATGCGCCCACCAATACCGCTAACAAGATGAGGCCACTTCCAACCCACCCCTGAACATCTAATGTTTCACCGAGGAAATACCAGGAGAGCCCGGCCGCGTAGACCGGTTCTGACGCAAAAATCAATGCCACTTGCTGTGCAGGGACAATGCGCTGCACCCACATTTGAACGGCAAAGGCCCCGGTCGCAAGCCCTCCGGTCACCCCAAGCCCGAGAAGCAACAGTGTCGTCGGCGCAAACGCCTGAGCCGGCGCCTGTTCGATCAGAAGAGTGGGAAACAACAGGACAACCATCGCCATCATTTGCCAGGCAAACAAGGACGGTGCATCGACCTCGCGCGTAAACCGTTCCAGACAGGCAATGTGCGCGGCAAACGCGAGTGCGCAGCCGAGCGTCAAGAGATCGCCGACATTCCCGGACGCGCTGGGTTTTACCAGCAGCCAGAGTCCCACCATGGCGATCCCGATAGCCCACCACACGCGCCGGTCGAATCGGCGCAGGATCAACGGTACGATGACGACATACAACGCTGTAATAAAAGCCGAATTGGATGCAGAGGTGTATTGAAGCCCAACCGTCTGAAGGACATAGCCGAGAAAGAGCCAGCAGGTAGCGATCGCACTCGCCCGCAAAACCGCCGGGTCACGGTGCAAGCGAAATCTCAAGAGCAGGTAGCCGCCCCCGACCAGCAAAGCGCCTAAAAGAAATCGGAGGAACAGAAAGGCAAACGGTGGGGTTTGCTCCAGCACCGCTTTGGTAGCGGGGAACGTCGCGCCCCAAACGAACGTGGTCAGTAAGAGTGCGATTCTTTGCATGGAATTAAGAAATGGATGCTTGTCTTGTTTATCTGGTGGGTTCGCTCAACCAAAAAAACCAGATAGACCAGACAAACCAAACAACGGCCTTCTCAGGTTGGCGGACTTCTTCAGCATCCTGCTAGGCTTTGCATAACGGGCAACGGCGCTGCTCAGTCGTCCCGGCCTGCTCCATCGCCGCTAGCGCCCGCGTCTTGTCAGGATAATCGAACCACCCGCCTTCCCAGAAATCGCTTGAGGAACCGATCGACGAAGACGGCACCTCGGAGCAACGATCCTTGTGGAGCGTGACTCGATCAATCGAACGCGCGATGTGAATCCAGTAAGCCATTGTGGGAACAGTGAAGGGTGAAGTGTCAGGGGTGAGGGGTATAAAAACAAAGGTCCGGCAACCTTTCACTCCTCCCCCCTACCCTCACTGTTTAGGGTAGGAGTTGCCACTCATCCTTCTCAATGAAGACCTTCACGCCCGTCTCGAGCTTCTTAATATCGTCCTTCTCAAAGATCCTCATGTATCGCTCGATCCGATCCGGATCGTCGATCCGTTCTTCCTGCATCATTCCTGAGACACTCTTATACTTTCGAATCAACAGGGACATCGAAATCCTCCTCTTAAACCACTGGAAGTCATATCCACTAGCTGGGTACAATAAGACAAAGCTCAACGGCCGGTCAAGCGTGTATTCTCTCTATCCGGTGTTCATCTGACGTGAAGGATACGAACCATGCCGATCTATGAATATCGTTGCGGACAATGCGAAAAACACTTCGACGCCACCCAATCCGTCCATGCCAGAGTTGAAGACACCGTATGCCCTCACTGTCAGGCCCAGAGCGCGACGCGATTACTGTCCGCCTGCACGACACAAGTGAAAGGGACCAAAAAGACCGGCTTCGCCGAAATGAAAGCCTACAACATGTTAGACGAGCGGATGGACAAGTTCGCCAAACTTCCTCCGCTGATGGGCAAACGCGCAGCGCCCGACACGGCTCCGCCTTCCGATCCTTCCACCGGCGGCACAACGGAGCACTGAATTAAGAGCTTGTCCGACATTGACCGTGGCCGGCATGCGAACACGCGTTGCCCTCTTCCCAATATCCACTCCAACCCCACGGAGATCGCATGATCGCGAGACTCGCGCTCCCGCTAGGCCTCAGCATGCTGTTCAGCTGGGGAGTGGCCTTTGTCGCGCTTGCGGAGGTCGCCGGAAGCCTGACCATCGCCGGCAACGGACCGGAACTGACGACCATTGATCCCCTTGCCCGCGCCTTTGAAAAAGCCAATCCGCGAGCCTATCTCGATGTCGTGTGGGACGCGAATTCGAAGCCGATAGAGATGGTCAAGTCTGGCCAGGCCCATATCGCCGTGACCGGAACTGAAGCCCCAGGTCTTTCGGCGGTACCCATCGCGTGGGACGGAATCGGTGTGCTCGTACACCTCTCCAATTTCACGAAAGACATCACGAAGCAGCAAGTTGCGGACATTTTCTCCGGCAAGATCACACTGTGGTCCGACGTCGGTGGTCCCGAGACGAAGATACTGGTCATTGACCGGCCACGCAATCAAAACATCCGCGATGCGTTTGAATCCCAACTCGGCATGACCGGCAAGATCACCGCTGCAGCCAAAGTGATCGGATCCGATGAACAGGTCGTGACAACCGTCGTGGGAACGCTTCCCCCCCTGTCTGCGGTCGCCTACCTCTCCCTCAACCAGGGACTTTCCGTCGTCTCTGGCGGCGTCCCCGTCAGACTCTTGCCTGTCGACAAGGTCGAGCCGGAGGGCCCTACCGTCAAAGACGGTCGCTATCCGCTCCGACGCCCCGTTCTTCTCTTGTCCAAGAAGGAGCCGCATCCCCTAGCCGAAGCATTCACCCAATTCGTCCTCTCTCCGGCCGGTCAACAACTCATTGCCGAGACGTATGTTCCGATCAAGGGGAAGTAGTCATGCGTCGTTGTGATTGAAGGAGGCAGTTATGCAGACGTGGGGATCATTGAGATTCATGCTCGTGGGACTCATCGTATCCATGGCTTCACCCATGACCGCATCCCACGCGGAGGAGTCAGGGGCGATGGTTGATGGCGCAGGATTTACCCTCTACGGTACCGAATCGATCAAGGGTTTCGATGCCGCAAAAGTCGAACGAGATCCTGTCTGCGACCGGAGCAAGCGCCCACGGGTCGCCAAGGTCGAACCGGACGAAGCCAAGCCGGGCGACAAAGTTGTTATCACCGGCGAGAACTTCGGCACCAAGGAATGTTTTCATACTGTGACCTTCAGTGCGGTCTCAAACCTGCCCGTGGCCTTCAAGTTCATGAGCGACTCGACGATTGAGGCCATCGTGCCGGAGGCAAAAGCGGGGATGTCGTTCATCATCATCGTCGCGGGCGGCGGAAGCGCCCAGTCAAAACCGGTCTTGATCAAGGCCAAGTAGACTCCCCCACAGCCCGATTTGTCTGGTTATCTCGTTTATCTGGTCTCTTTTGTTCTTCGAGCTAAATAAACAAGACAAGTAGTCTCGCACGTCACGGGGCAGGATCACCGGCAAACTGTATCCATAATCACTCTAAAAACTAGCCCGTTCTACCCCCTCCTCCCTCGACAGGCCTCCTGACCCTATGCTAGTTTACGCGCTCGTTTTCGCCTGATAACTCTCGCAGAATCGCGAACGATCTGAGGGGACAGGGACCGGTATGTTCAAGAAAATTCTGGTCGCGAATCGCGGCGAGATCGCGATGCGGATTATCCGCGCCTGCCGCGAATTGAACATCGCGACCGCGGCCATCTACTCCGAAGCCGATTCGACCGGAATCTACGTCAAAAAGGCGGACGAGGCCTATCTGGTCGGCCCGGGACCGGTCAAAGGCTTTCTCGACAGCCAACAGATCGTCAACCTGGCTCTACGAATCGGCGCCGACGCCATTCATCCAGGCTATGGATTTCTCTCGGAAAACTCGCAATTTGCGCAACTGTGCCACACATCCGGCATTACCTTCATCGGTCCATCGCCACAAGCCATCGACTTGATGGGGAGCAAGGTCAAAGCCCGCGAACTCGCCAAACGAGTCGGTATCCCAATCGTCCCCGGTACGGAAGGCGGAGTCACCGACGTCAAGGACGCCCTGTCGTTCGTAAAAGACACCCGGTACCCGGTCATCATTAAAGCCAGTGCAGGCGGAGGCGGGCGTGGACTCCGGGTGGTGCGGTCGGATGCCGAACTTCGCGAGAACATGGCCGTGGCATCACGAGAAGCCAAGGCTGCCTTCGGCGATGGAAGCATTTTTCTCGAAAAGTATATCGAGCGACCGCATCATATCGAATTCCAGATCCTGGCCGACCGGCATGGCCACATCATCCACCTGGGCGAACGTGACTGCTCGATTCAGCGCCGGCATCAAAAGCTCATCGAAATTGCTCCCTCCTTGATTCTCACGCCATCTCTTCGCGCCGAGATGGGTGAAGCGGCCATCGCCATTGCCAAGGCGGTCGATTATGACAATGCCGGCACCGTCGAGTTCCTCCTCGATCAGGACAACCGCTATTACTTCATGGAGATGAACCCACGCCTCCAAGTCGAACATACGGTGACCGAGCAGATCACGGCGATCGACATCGTGCGCAATCAGATTGCCATTGCAGCCGGCATGCCTCTTGACATCACGCAGCAGGAGGTCACACTCCAAGGCTATGCCATCCAGTGTCGTATCAACGCGGAAGACCCTAAGAACAATTTCAGGCCTTGCACCGGCACCGTCACAGCCTATCTCTCTCCGGGTGGGATCGGCGTGCGCATCGACGGAGCGGTCTACAAAGACTACACGGTACCGCCCTACTACGACGCCCTCTTAGCCAAGCTCACCGTGCGAGGCCGCACATGGGAAGAAGCCGTCAGCCGCATGAGACGATCGCTCGAAGAGTACGTCTTGCGCGGAGTGAAGACGACGATCCCGTTTATGATGGAGATCATGCAGGACCAGGATTTCATGGCAGGACATTTCGACACCTCCTATCTGGAGACACATCCTGACCTGTTCAACTACCACGATTTTGAGGAGCCGGAGGATCTGGTGCTGGCGCTGTCAGCGGCCATCGCCGCCTACGAAGGGCTATAGCAGCAGGATGCTGAAAAAGTCAGCCAGCGCAAGAAGACCGTTATTTGGTTTGTTTGGTTTGTCTCGTTTGTTTGGTTGAATCAGACCAACCGGATCAACCAAAGAATCCAGATAAACCACCCAGGGAATCATGGCGACACGACGACCCTCACGAACACAGGCCTCCAAGAAGCGGGCAACCGGACCAGCCGTCCGGACGTCAAAAACGCGTGCCCGCCGCGGTTCTGAGCTGACCATCCAACCGGCGGCGGGCAAGCCCATCCTGATCACCGATGTCGCCTTGCGCGACGGCCATCAGTCCCTCCTGGCCACGCGCATGCGGACGGAAGACATGCTGCCCATTGCCCAAAAGCTCGACGCCGTCGGCTATTGGTCGCTCGAAGTCTGGGGTGGCGCCACATTCGACACGTGTCTGCGCTTTCTCAAAGAGGATCCCTGGGAACGGCTCCGCGCGCTGCGCGCCGCCATGCCCAATACCAAGCTCCAAATGCTCCTCCGCGGGCAGAACCTGGTTGGCTATCGGCACTATGCCGATGATGTGTTGGAACGGTTCATCGAACGGTCCGCCGCCAACGGCATCGACGTCTTCCGCATCTTTGACGCGCTGAACGATATCCGCAACGTCGAGCGGGCCATGCGGGAAGTAAAAGCATGCGGCAAACATGTCGAAGCCGCCATCAGCTATACCGTCAGTCCCGTCCACAGTATCGACCGTTTTGTCGACATGGCGAAACAGCTTGAGGATTTGGGAACCGACACGCTCTGTATTAAAGACATGGCCGGGCTCTTGGCGCCGCTCGATGCCTATCACCTCGTACACCGTATCAAAGCGGCGGTGAAGGTCCCCCTCCATCTGCATTCACACTACACCTCGGGGATGGCCTCAATGACGTCCCTCATGGCGATCCTGGGCGGTCTGGACATGCTGGATACATCCATCTCGCCGTTGGCTGGCGGCACTTCGCATCCGCCGACGGAAACGCTGGTGGCCTCCTTGCGCAACACCCCGTACGACACGGGCCTGGATCTCGCCTCGTTCCTGCCCATCACCGAATACTTCCGTACCGTTCGGCGGAAATATCGGCAGTTCGAAAGCGAGTTCAACGGGGTCGACGCTGAAATCCTCACCTCGCAGATTCCCGGCGGCATGCTCTCGAATCTTGCCGCACAACTGACCGAACAGAATGCGCTCGATCGGATTAAAGAAGTCCTGGATGAAGTGCCGCGCGTCCGAAAGGAAATGGGCTATCCCCCGCTCGTCACCCCGACGAGCCAGATCGTGGGCACCCAGGCCACGCTCAACGTCCTGACGGGCGAGCGATACAAAGTCATCACCACGGAAACCAAGAACTACTTCCTCGGACTCTACGGGCGGGCGCCGGGGCCTCTCGATCACGACATCATGGCCCGTGCGATCGGAGACGACCAGCCGATCAGATCACGGCCTGCCGACCGGTTGGAGCCCGAACTCGAAGCCACCAGAAAGGATCTCCCCGCCTCGGCCGACACGGTGGAAGATCAGCTGTCGTTTACCCTCTTCCCCACGATCGCGCGGGACTTCTTTGAGGCGCGCGAAAAAGGTGACTTGACGCTGGAACCCCTCGAAAGCTTCATGTCCAGTGGACCGGCTGGAGCCACCGAGCTTCATTTGGCCCCGGCCGAATTTAATGTCACGGTCCACGGCGAGACCTACCATGTCCAAGTGTCAGGTTCCGGACGGAAAGTTGACGGCCGCAAACCCTATTACATCCGTGTCAACGACAAACTCGAAGAAGTCTCATTGGAACCGATCCAGGAAATCCTGGCCGGCGTGCCGGAAGCTCCCGGCACTGGGAGCAGCGCCAAACCCAAACGGCCCAGACCGTCCAAGCCGGGAGACGTCGCCCCCCCGATGCCGGGCCGCGTCGTCAAAGTACTCGTCGCGATCGATGCCATGGTCAAGGCCGGCACCCCCCTCCTGATCATTGAAGCCATGAAGATGGAAAGCCAGGTCCCGGCGCCGATCGACGGGAAAGTCACCGCCATCCTCGTTTCAGAAGGGGATAACGTGAAGACGGATGAAACAGTCATCCAGCTCGAGTAGTCCGATAGATCCGCGTGTGCCCGGTCGCCCATGCAGACGGCCGTATGTTGCGCTGTTCGCCTTCACCCTTCTGTGTCACATCATGACCGCCTGTTCGTCTCCCTCGTCGATTCCGACGCAGTTCGACGCCATCGAGCGTATGCCCGTTCACACCGTCCTCGTCCACGGCCAGCAGATCGCCTATCTGGATGTGGGAGCAGGCCCGCTGGTTATCCTGATCCACGGTTTCGGAGGATCGATGTGGCAGTGGGAGTATCAGCAGCATGCGCTGTCGCAGAGCTTCCGAGTCCTTACGCTCGATTTGCCCGGCGCCGGGCTATCCGATAAACCGGCGATCGACTACCGACCGGATGAGATGTTGGATTTCTTTGTCGGCTTCATGGACGCCGTGAAGGCCCCGCAGGCCACGTTAGTCGGCAACTCCATGGGCGCCGGCTTGGCCATCGGCATGGCACTGACCCACCCCGCACGCGTCACCAAGCTTGTCCTCATCGACGGACTGCCACAACACGTCATGGCCAAACTCACCAGTCCCTCGGTCAGGCGGGCTCTGGAAACCAGCGCGCCGTCCTGGCTCGTGTCATTCGGCAACATGCTGTTCGGCGGTCTGATGACTGAGTCCGTCTTGAGAGAAATCGTGCATAACCCGGCACTCCTCACACCGGCCGTCATCGAGCGATCCAATCGCAACCGCCGGCGGCCCGGACTCATCAAACCCATTATGGCCGTCAGAGAAAATCTTCCTTTGTGGGAGTCCGGTTTCGCCACGCGCCTCGGAGAGATCACCCACCCGACGCTGGTGCTGTGGGGAGAAGAAGATCGGGTATTTCCAATCGCCGTAGGCGAAAAACTCCACCAGACCATCATGGGGTCACGATTTGCCCGAATCCCCAATGCAGGGCACATCCCGCAGTGGGAACGACCGGATGTGGTTAACCAGGAGCTCATCACCTTTATTCGCCCCTAGCAAAAATGTTATCCTGTCGCGCCGCACATGCGGTCTGCGTCTGTCTGCACATAGATAGGCCTGGTATCGAGCTTCTGCTATGCCTGCATAGGTTTTCCAACGCCTGCTGGCAACACAAGCACAAACCATTAATAGTGATGATCGAATGATCATTATCGATTCACCAAGGAGGGCAGTATGAGGGCAGTATCTCGGACGATCATTTGGTCCGCACTCTGCATGACCATCGGGCTCGCCGGATGCGGGAGCATGGGCGGCTCCACTGGCAGCAGTTTTCAATACAAGAACATGACCGTCGCGGACGGCAGCGTCATCTCTGGTGAGGGGCAAAAAGTCCTCTTCAAGGGAAGCCCTCTGGTGCTCTCGGGAACCGGCATTAAAGTCGGCGACCCCCTCAGGGAGGTGCAGTTGACACAGACGGACCTGTCGCCGATCGGCATCACCGACACGAAGGGCAAGGGCAAGGTCCGGATCATCAGTGTCGTGCCGTCGCTCGACACCCCGGTGTGCGAACAGCAGACCCACTACCTGAGCGAAAAAAATAAGGGCCTCGACAAGATGGTCGAATTGGTGACCGTGAGCGTCGACACCCCCTTCGCGCAAAAACGCTTCGCGCAGGAAGCTAATATCGCCAACGTCACCTTCCTTTCGGATTATCGGGACGCTGAGTTCGGAAAGACCTACGGACTGTATCTCAAGGGCCCCCACATCCTGGCTCGTACAGTCATGGTCGTCGACGCGAACAATACCGTGCGGTATATACAAGTCACACCCGAACTGACCCAATTGCCGGACCTGGATGAAGCCTTCGCCGTAGCCAAGTCATTGATCACCGCAAGCTGATAGACTCAAGGTTGAGGCTGAGGCCAAAGCCAAGATGTTCGAGGTTCTGCGTTCGAGGTTTTGGAACTTCGAACTCGGAACCTCGAACTCTTCTGCCGGAAGCTGAACCGCAACCTTTATAGCCCAAAAACCTGATGGCCCACTACGATCTTCTCGTCATAGGGACCGGGCCGGCCGGCCAGAAGGCCGCGGTCCAGGCCGCCAAGCTCGGCAAGGCCGTCGGCATCATCGAACGCAAAGCTGTCGTCGGCGGCGTCTCCACCAACACCGGCACCATCCCCAGCAAAGCCCTCCGCGAAGCGGTCCTCTATCTCTCAGGATTCCGCCAACGCAACCTGTACGGAGCCGGCTATCGTCTCAAAGAGACGGTCACCATCGAAGATCTCGTGTTTCGTGCCAACCACATCATCAAGAACGAAATTGAGATCGTGCAGAACCAGATGGCGCGTAATAACATCGATCTGATCTTTGGAGAGGCCCGCTTCGTCGATCCCCACCGGCTTCTCATTCAACAGGCCGGCACGTCGACCGAACATGATGCCCACGTCATCGTCATCGCAGTGGGGACAGAGCCGACCAGACCGGCCGACATTCCTTTCGATGGCCACACGATTATCGATACCGATGGCCTCGTGACGCTCAAACACCTTCCGACATCGATGGTCATCGTCGGCGGCGGCGTGATCGGCACAGAGTACGCGTCGATCCTCGCCATGATCGGTGTGCAGGTCGTGCTGATCGACAAGCGACCGCGCTTGCTCGAATTCGTCGACGCGCAGATCATCGATGCCCTGCAACGGCAGATGACGGACATCGGCGTCACGCTCTACCATGAGGAAGAAGTCGTCTCGGTCAAGAAAGAGTCCGATGGACAAGTCACGGTCTCGCTGACACACCGGCCACCGATCACTACCACGACGCTCTTGTATGCCATCGGCCGCATCGGCGCCACGAAGCACCTAAACCTGGAGACCATCGGCATCACGCCGGATGCACGAGGCCGCGTGATCGTGAACGGCCACTTCCAAACCGCAGTGCCCCATATCTACGCCGCCGGCGACGTCATCGGCTTTCCCGCGTTGGCCTCTACCTCCATGCAGCAAGGGCGGCATGCATCCTGCCATGCCTTTAACCATCCCGACCACACGGACACGGACCTCCTCCCCTACGGCATCTATGCCATTCCGGAAATCTCAATGGTGGGACGAAATGAGGAGGATCTGGCCAAAGCAGAAATTCCCTATGCAGTCGGCATCGCCCACTATCGGGAAATCGCCCGTGGCCAACTGACCGGCGATGAAACCGGCATGCTGAAGCTGCTATTTCATCGTCACACCCGTACGCTCCTGGGCGTCCATGCCATCGGAGAAGGGGCGACGGAGCTCATTCACATAGGCCAGGCCGTCATGGCGTACCGGGGAAAGGTCGATTACTTCATCGACACGGTGTTCAACTACCCCACCCTGGCGGAATGCTACAAAGTCGCTGCGCTCGATGGTATTAATCGTTTGCCGAGGCCCTGGCCCCAACCGGCACAGACGTGAAAGGTAAAAGGTAAAAGGTGAAACGTTAAAGAATCAAAACCACCACTTCGAAATAGCGATGTTGGGACTATCCTCCCCTCCACTCATCTGAGGCATTGCATTTAACGTCTTACGTTGTGTCTTTCACGTTTTACGTCTAACAGGGAGAAAGCCCATGTCGTTTTCCGACCATCTGCGCAAGCTGGCCCAACCGATTTGGGATGCGCAGCTCACCCATCCGTTCGTCGTGGCGTTGGGCAAGGGGACCTTGCCGGAACGCAAATTCAAGTACTACATCCTGCAAGACGCACGGTTTCTCGGTGACCTCGCCCGTGTATTTTCTGCCGGAGCGTTGAGAGCGCCTGATTCGGAATCGGCTCTGCGTCTGACGAAGCTGGCAGAGGACACCATAGTTGTCGAACGCAGCCTCCATGAAGGATACGGGTCCCGCTGGAAGATGACCGCGAAGGAAATGTCGTCCGTGCCGATGGCGCCGACGAACTACGCCTACACGCGACACATGCTCACGGTGGCCCATACCGGCTCGGCAGCGGAGATCACCGTCGTCGCCCTCCCCTGCGCCTGGATCTACTGCGTTGTCGGGCAGCATCTCTTGAAACACGGCCCACCGAAGCAGAATCATCCCTATCGGGACTGGCTCATGCTCTATGCCTCGCCGGAGTTCGCTGCAGTGCAAGAATGGATGCGCAAGAAAGTGGACCAGTGGGCTAAGACGGCGGGCAAAGAGGAGAAACAGCGGATGGAAGCATCGTTCATCGTCAGTTCACGGTATGAGTGGATGTTCTGGGAGATGGCGTGGAAGGAAGAGAAGTGGCCGGTGTAAGAAGAGGGCGGGGCAGGGCCGGGAGGCTCTCTCCGCTCGCAGCCACAGAGTGCCGTTGACCGCTCTAGGCTTCGCCTCCACTTGGCGCCGAAAACTTGCCACACCACTTGCCTTGCAAAAGGTGTGGCTTCGAACATTCGGCGCCACCGCCACGGGCGGTCGCTCTGGCTCAGCAAGAGCGTAACCCAACGGCACTCTGATCACGCTCCGAGAGCAGCCTCCCAGCCCTGGCCCTAAAATAGAACACCGGCCGAGAGGGAGGAAAGGTAGAAGAGAGAGGCCGGACGCAAAGCGGTCGTTCGATGCGCGCAGTCAGGGGCAATCCCCCAGCTCTTACATTCAGATACCAACCACTAGTGGGAGATGAGGGAAAAGCGCGTTAACGTGAGATCGTGTCATGGCAATATACTGGCCCGCTGGCGTGGTTGGGATTACTGGATTCACCCGCTGGACAGGCTTGGGCTGCCGAGTATAATCTGCGCATCTGAGTAACACCGATTCGGGAGCACTCATGGTATTGAAACAGGTGTTGACGATTGCGGGTTCGGATTCCGGCGGAGGGGCTGGGATTCAGGCCGATATTAAGGCTATGTCGGCTAACGGCGTGTTTGCCATGTCGGCGATTACCGCTATCACTGCGCAGAATACGGAAGAGGTCACCGACGTTCTGGAATTGCCGATTCCGATCATCGCGGCGCAGATCGATGCGGTGTTCGACGATTTCGACGTCGCGGCGGTGAAGACCGGGATGTTGTCCTCCACGGCCATCGTCGAGGTCGTCGCCAAACTTCTGAAGCCCCAGAATGTCACGAATCTCGTGGTGGATCCGGTCATGATCTCGAAAACCGGCCATGCACTGCTCAAGCCGGAGGCGATCGACGCCATGAAGACACAGCTCTTTCCCCTGGCGCTGCTCGTGACGCCGAACATCCATGAGGCCCAACAACTGTCCGGCATCGAGATCAACACGCTCGCGGACGCGCGCCGCGCCGCCAAAATCATTCACGGGTTTGGCTGCAAGCATGTGTTGATCAAAGGGGGGCATTTGCTGACGGATCGAGCCACCGATCTGCTCTATGACGGCCGGTTCTTCAATGTGTTCAAGGGGGAATTCATCGAGACCCCCCACACGCATGGCACCGGCTGCACGTTCGCCTCAGCCATCGCGGCCCACCTTGCGCGAGGCAAATCTATGAACGATGCCGTACAAACGGCCAAGACGTATCTGACCGAGGCCATTCGCCATAGCCTGGCGATCGGTCACGGCACCGGACCCACGAATCATTTCTACTTTCTCCCGACATAGCAGGATGCTGAAACAGCCCGCCAGCGGCGTTCTCACCTTGAAAGCATCCTCAACGTAGCCCAGAGGCTACGCCTCCGGTGCTTTCATCGGCTGCGGCCTTGCTGGACGGCCTGTTTGAGCATCCTGCGTGAGTATTTTCCTGTTACACCACATAATACGCAAATAATCGAAATTCTTGCGTGCCGACATGATTTCCAGCATCCTGTTAAAAAGAGGATGCCATGAGTCGCCTTACCTATCGCCCACTTACTTTCCTCGTTACAGGATTTGGCTGGCTCCTGCTTTCTTCGCTGGTGGGACTAGGCACCCTGATTGGATTGGTCCATGGCACGCCGCTGCCTTCTTGGTTAAGGTCGGTCCATGTACATGCCATCCTTGTCGGTGGAATCCTTCAACTCATGATCGGCGGGCTACTGGCCTCCCTATCCGGTGATTCCCGGAGCGACCATGCCGGCTCGAACTCCCGTCCATGGCTGTTCGCAACCCTGAACGCCGCCACGGTCTTGTTGCTCATTGGATTCGGGATTGGAAACATGATAATCGTCGGCGGGGCTGGAATTGTCTTGATTGGAGCCGTTGCCTTCATCGCTCCGGTCGCGTGGCAGTACGCACGGCAAAGCCCGACTCAATCAACAGACTCCTCTTGGCTCTATCGCGTGTCTCTCATTTCCTTACTCGTCGGATTAGTCATCAGTGTCGCGATGGCCTTCCAGTTCGTCCAGCCATACTACACCCATGCGCGGCTGCTTCATCTACATCTGATTCTATTGGGTTTTGTCACCATGGCCATGATCGGCGCCACGCATCGCCTCTTGCCGATTGTCTTGAACACCGAACTCTACAGTCTGAAACTCGCCCGCTTCGTGATGGTCGCACTTCCCGCCGGCTTCGTCGTGTTGATCGGCGGATTTATCACTTCGTCGCTCCACCTCGAACTCGCGATCGGAGGGTTACTCATCCTCAGCATCGGTCTCTATGCGTACAATCTGTTGCGCACGTGGCTTCGCTCCGGCCATCCGGGAAGCGCCGCCTCCGACCATCTGTTACTCGCAACGTTTTTCCTGGTGCTCATGATGATCATGGGGGTGCTCGTCGCAGCCAACTATATGCCACAGCCGCCGGTCCTACCGTTCGGCTCGTTGCACCTCGCAGCGTATACGCATATGGCCTTGATCGGGTTTATCTTACAGACGGTTTTGGGGGCCTTGTCCCATGGCATTCCTGAAATAGTGGCCACCGACCAAATCGCGAGCCGGAAAAAGCAGGAGCCTTATCGCGCGCAACTCGCTGCCATGATGGACCGGTGGCGAGCCCTTCAGCTGACCGGACTGAGCTTTGGGACGATGGGATTCGGCTTACTCGCTGCGATGACCTGGAGCCTCCCGCTTAGTTCACTCTACATTCAGATCGCGACCTGGGTCACCGTGTGCCTACTGCTTGGCAGCGTGACCATCTTTACTGGCAAACTCGCCTGGGTTTTGGGGGCTTCGCCATCAGGAATAGTCGTGTCTCTTCCTAATCAGATGCCGAAAGAATCTTCCAGCGCCATAGACCCTGCCGCGTGAGAGGCGCGACATGCGAGGAAGTCGCGACTTGGACAAATTGCATTCCCACCTTGTTTGGTCTATCTAGCTTGTCCCGCCTGTCTCACTCAGATATCCTGCGATATCTTTTTCTATTGCGCCACAGGGACGGACCCCTAAATATTCCAGCTGTGAAATCATTCTCCCAGCGTAATGCTTGATTGAGAGACCACTCCTTGGAAGAAGAATCCCTGACCCTTCATGATCGCCATGGCCACGGCATTGTTGCCATCTTGAGCACGCCTGACGGGCCGACGACGCGTCTCGCCGTGCTGTGCCATGGATTTCTCTCCGGTAAGAATAGTACGACCAACAAAACGTTGACCCGTCTTCTCGGCGAACGAGGCATCGCCACCTTTCGATTCGACTTTTTCGGCCAAGGAGACAGTGACGGACCGTTCGAAGAGATCACGACAACCCTCGCTGTACATCAAGCCCAAGCCGCACTGGATCTGGTGACCGCCAGAGGCTATGATCGGATCGGGCTTGTCGGCTCAAGCTTTGGAGGGCTCGTCGCTATCCTCACGGCAGCCCAACGGTGTGATATCTCCTGTTTGGCTCTTAAATGCCCTGTGGTCGACTTTGCAGAAGAGCTTCGCCTCACATTCGGGCCAGAAGAGTTGGCACGGTGGCACGGTACGAACACGATTCAGAACATCATGGGAGGGCCGGAGCGAGTCCGTTTACGTTATGCCTTTTACGAAGACTGCCTCAGACAGATTGCCTATGAGCCGGCTGAACGAATCACCATACCCACATTGATCGTCCAGGGTGAACAGGATGAATGTGTCCCCCTTCATCAAAGCCAACGATTGCGCGACGCGCTGAGAGGTCTAAAGCGGCTGGATCTCCTGCCGAGCGCCGATCACCAATTCACCCGGGAAGAAGACTTTCACCAGATGACCACAGCGATTAGTCATTGGCTCGTTACCCATCTCACCTAGCAGGATGCTGAAAACGGTCCCCAGCGTCGTTCTCAGGTCGAAATAATCCTCAACGTACCCGAGAGGGTACGCCTCCGGTTATTTCTCTCCTGCGGCCTTGCTGGATGACCGTTTTGAGCATCCTGCCGTACCCTACGCCTCTTTGCTTCCTGAAAAAATCGTAAATTTTCTGGCGCAGGAGGCACGTCCGCGACACAATGCAGAGGAGTCACAGACAACTGAGTCCTATAGGACTTATCAAGGATGATTCCCGCGACAGACATTGTGATGCCCCGATTCCTCATTGCCCTCTTTGCGGCAATATTATTCCAGGGCTTGTGCTCTGTCGCGATGCCCACGATCATCTCAGCGGCAGAACAAGAGCCACCACCTCGGCATAGCTTGATTCAGCGTTCAGCTGCTGAATCTTCCGCTCTGCCTGCCACGACTCATGGAACCATCCTTCAGCCATCCAGCACTGAGCCCACTCACATCACGAGTCCGATCGAACCGCACAAGCCATCGGTATCGGTATCACCAGCACCTCTATCAGCACCGCAGCATCGAACATTGACCAAGCGTCCGGCCATTGCCACAATCACCGCTCCTGCGACTTCAACCCAGAGTTCCCCTGCAGCACCGGTATCGGGTATCGCAGATGGGCAGGCCACACAGGCGACAACCGAGACCGCCAAGAACACGACCCCCACGACAACGGCGCCTGTCAATAAGGCAACCGCTGCGCCTCTTGCCGGAGTGATCTCATCCGGCTCTGCCGCGGTCGCTCCAACCACTTCCTCTCCGGTCGCTGGAGCGGCAGGCCTTCATTCTGCAGCCTCAGCGGGAAGCGGCTCAGCGTCCTCGTCCAGCGGTTCGCGATCGGCCTTGAATTTGCTCCAGAACTCTGCGATTACGAGCTTATTGCAACCCTCGACTCCTGTTGTCAGCACACCTCCGCCACCTCCTCCGCCATCGAGTCCACCCTCGACCCCGCCCTCGAATCCGCCGTCAGTTCCACCATCATCTCCGCCTCCTGCTAGTCCATCGACAGGGAACATGACATTAACATGGGCAGCAAATAGAGAACCTGATCTGGCCGGTTACAAGATTTACGTCGGCACGGCATCCGGCACGTACGGTTTCACCGGATCGCCCTTCCTGACAGGAACAGTTACGAGCTATACCATCTCCAATCTTCCCAAGGGCGAGACCTACTACTTTGCCATCTCCGCTTACGACAGTGCCGGCAATGAAAGTGTGCTCTCTGCAGAAGTCAGCAGAAGCCTCTACTAGCGGCGGCTGAAACTGTCCTCCAACTTCGTTCTCAGTCGTGCGTCTCCCTGCGGCCTCGTTGGAAGCCAGTTTGAGCCGCTGCTTTATTCCAGCTCATGAAATCTTCTGAAGGAACTAACGCGCGATGACTAGACAGGAAGGAGGATGCTCAAAACGGTCATCCAACGCGGCCGCAGGTGAGAGAAAACCGGAGGCGTACCCTCTGGGGTACGTTGAGGATGTGGCCGAGGTGAGAACGCCGTTGGGGATCGTTTTCACCATCCTGACGACTAATAGATGAGTCCGCCAACCACCCAATGCCGATCATCCGGCACATCGACAATCAAGCGTGTCAGATTCATCCGGGCTAGCTGCGCGCTGATATCATCTTCTGTAAATGCCGCGAGCAGCGAGTTATAGAAGTCTCTCCTGAGAATGTCGGGAGCCTCGGGAGCATACTGATCGACAATGGCCTGCGCCGCTTCCGGCGACTCGGGCCTCAATAAGTCCATCACCAGCACGGGTGAGCCGGGCTTCACGGCTAGTCGCAGCTTGTGCCAAAACTGCAAGGGGTTCGGGACGTGATGCAACAAGCTATTGGAAATGGCTGCATCGACGATATTCGTGCCGGCGAGATCCTGAAATCGTTCACAGCGGAAGGTGATACGCCCGGCTAAGCCGGCCCGTTGCACCGTTTCTTCGGCCAACTGTACCATTGGTTTCGATGCATCGACTGCAGTAATGCGACAAGAGGGAAAGGCCTGAGCGAAGCGGATGGGAATATCGCCGGGACCACAACCCAGGTCCAGCACGTGCCCCTCGGAAAAATCCGGGAAGTACTCGCGAAAACGATCGACGAATCCCTGGTTTTCTTGTGAAAAATCCGCCGCCGCATAGGCGCGGACTTGCGCGGGATCTTCCATCAGTTCTGGCTCGAGCGTACGGTTCATCGGTCTTTAGCTTTTAGCATTCAGAATTGACTCCCCTGCTTTCAGCTGATCGCTAGCTCTTCCTTTCAAGAACCACTTCATCTCCCGGTCTCACCACACCCTCACGCAACACTTTCGCATAGAACCGACTCCATCCCGGGTTTATTTTATGTGAAACCCGCTTGTAGTCTCTGTCCCGGAACCACTGGGCATTTTTCTCGCAGGGGGTCGTATAGCTCATGATCTCGATCCGGACCTCTGGTCCGATTCTGAGCTGATCCCCCGGCTGCAATTTTTCCCACTCAAGCCCGGCAAGTGTCAGATTTTCTCCTGAGGAACCGGCTTCAATCGAATGGCCCTCGTCCTGCAACCGCTCGATCAACTCTTGAGAATAGAGACAGACAGCGCGATCGGGTCCGCCATGTACTTTGAGATTCTGCTGCCGGTCACCCTCGACGCCAGCTTTGGTGATGACAGCCTCCAGCACTGGATGTTTCGGGACACCTCCGTCAGAGACATTGATCTGGTACAGATAGGGATAGGGCAGCCGTCCGGTCATGGTTATCAATTCACTCCTTCACAGGATTCCGCCATCCGCAATTCCAACGCCAGCCAACCTTCTTGTTCACGCCGTCTAAGCAACATCGCGCCGGCCTTGGAGAAAGCCTCGACAATCTCTTGCTCTTGTTGGAGCAGAATGCCGGACAGCAAGAGCCGCGCGCCATGGCTCACGTATCGAGCCAACTCATCGCACAACAGTAGCAACGTCCGGCGATCGAGATTGGCAAGCACCAGATCCGGTCGCAGCTCGCCTTGCCGGTCAACATCCTCCAGCGTTCCGCACCGGAATTCGAGATGGTCCCCAAACCCGTTCTCTGCGGCATAGTCTCGCGCGCAGTCTACCGCAACAGGGTCGCATTCCACTCCCAGGGCCGAGGCGGCTCCAAGCCGTAGCGCGGCCATCGCCAGAATCCCGCTCCCCGCCCCCACATCCAGCACGGACTCGCCGCCGTGAACGAGATCTTCAAGCGATTCCAGCAACATCCGTGTCGTCGCGTGATGGCCCGTACCGAATGCCTGCTTCGGATCGAGCACGATCTCAATGTCCCCTGCCTGCAGCGCCACCGGCTCCCAACTCGGCCTGATCACAATCCGCCGGCCGATCCGGATCGGCCTGACCGACTGAGCCCACTGCCGATTCCAATCCTGATCGGGCAATTCCTCAACACGAATGTCGCGCTCAGCCAAGGCGTCCGGATCGAGTCCCTGCAAGGTCTTGCTCAGACGAGCACAGACTTCCGCGCTCCACTGTGGTTTCGGCCAATAGAGATGGACGATCCCCTGTTCTTCCCATCCGCCTTGGATCAGTGGGTCAGCCAACATACCAAGCAACTCTGCCGCATCGACAGCGGTCCGAATCTGCACATCGATCCATCCTTCTGATTTCATGATGGGGTAGGAGCCTGCTGAAAACTCTCTAGGCGCGCCGGAGTTTCATTTTCTAACACACTTAGAATACCGGGGGTGCACCACGCAGGATGCTCAAACTGGTTTGTTTTGTTTATCTGGTTCATCTGGTCTGTCTGGTTCAACCAAACAAACGAGACAAACCAAATAAACCAAATAACGATCTTCTTGCGCTGGCGGACTTTTTCAGCATCCTGCTAGAGTTGACGCACTCATCCCCATCCAGTAAGGTCGGCGCTATGCTCCAGAAGCAGCCCACGTCGCCTATGACGAAAGCCCACGCGCTGACACGCCTCGCGGCGAAACTCGACCGCATGATCGCCCTGGCTACCGCCGCGAGTTCAACATTCACCCGCTGGCGTCTCATCCTGTTCATCGTCGGAGCGATCTGCACGGTAGCCATCTATAAAATGGGTTGGTATCAAACCGGCAACGGAGCGCTCATCATCTTCATCGGCCTGTTCCTGATTGTGGCCGTGTATCATAACAGGCTCGAAAGTGGCTTGCACCGCCTTCGCCTTTGGAAGCAGATCAAGCTCGTGCACTTGGCACGTCTCCGGCTGGATTGGTCTCATATTCCCGATCGACCGTCGAACGCTCCCGAGCAGCATCCGTACGCTAAAGATTTGGACCTCGTCGGCCCCCACTCGCTCCTCCATCTGCTCGACACCACCGTCTCCTCACACGGACAAGTGCGGCTGGCGTCGTGGCTGCTTGAGCAACCGCCTCAACCGAATCAGTGGCTCATACGCCGCCGCCTCGTGCAGGAACTTATTCCGCGATCGCTGTTTCGCGATCGGCTGGGGCTTGAAGCGCAGCTCATCGGCGAACAGGAAATCAACGGACGACGATTGGAAGCCGTCCTGCAGCATGCAGTCGGATTCCCTCATCTCACGACCGTCTTAGCAATTCAAACTCTGCTTGCCGCCGCCACGATCGGGCTCGGGCTGGGTGCGCTGCTCGGCTGGCTTCCGAGCTATTGGATGTGGTCCTTCGCCGCCTATGTGGTGCTCTATTTCTGGACCGATCAGGGGGAAGAGTTATTGGAACATGCGGTGGGCGTGCACTTCGAGCTGGAAAAACTGGGAGCCGTGCTTGGCTTTGTCGAACGGCACACCCAGCCTCGCCACGCAGCGCTCGCCGATCTGTGGGCGCCGCTGCTTGCGCCAGGCGTCAATCCGCCCCAGCTCGTCCGGCAGGCGGCTCGCATCCTGCACGCGATCAGCGTCAAAGCCCATCCGGTCATCCATCTGGCCGCCAACGCGTTCTGCCCCTGGGACTTGTGGTTCACTTATCGGCTCCAACAGATTCTGGCTCAGGTGGCCGCCCACCTGCCGACCTGGCTGGATCGACTGGCCGAGGTCGAAGCTGCTTCGGCACTCGCCACATTTGCCGCGCTCCATCCATCGTATCGCTGGCCGGATCCGCTTACCGCCGATCCCCTGCGTAACGGAGCGCAGGCCAGGCTTTCTGCCAAAAACCTCGCCCACCCGCTGATCCCTGAGACGCACCGAGTCTCAAACGATCTTGCCCTCGATGCACTGGGAACCATACTCTTGGTGACTGGGTCCAACATGTCTGGGAAAAGCACCTTCCTCCGAACTCTCGGTATCAACTTGTGTCTCGCCCAGGCAGGCGCCCCCGTCTGCGCTGGTCTTTTCGAGTGGACTTGGGTGCGCCTCGCCACCTGTATCCGCGTAGATGACTCGCTCGAAGCGGGCTTGTCCTTTTTCTATGCCGAGGTGAAACGCTTGAAAAGTCTGCTGGACGAGACGCTGGACCGAACCAGCCCACCCGTGGTCTTCCTGATCGATGAAATCTTCAAGGGTACCAACAATCGTGAACGGTTGATCGGAAGCCGTTCTTACATTTCTGCGCTCTCGCAAGGCAATGGCTTCGGCTTGGTCACCACCCACGATCTGGAATTAACCGATCTCGACAAAACGGTACCGGGATTGCGGAACGCCCACTTTCAGGAAACCGTGGCAGCCGGCACGCTGCAATTCGACTACAAGCTACGCTCCGGTCCCTGCCCTACGACCAACGCCCTGCGGATTATGGAACTGGAAGGGCTGCCTGTGCCTCCGCCTCAGGCCTGACCATTCTCATCTGTTTATTCCGTTCCCGCTGTGCTAAGACTCTGCACACGATTCAGGCGCATTCACAGACTTGGGAGGCGCCATGACCCTCCAACCTTGGATTACCTGCCTGCAAAGCGGAATCCTCATCCGCTATCTCGAAGCTCGCTACCCTGAACAGGCATCGAAAGTCGATCTCAAACGGGTTATGGGGGCAGCCGATTCGTTCCAGGAGATTCAGGATGCCCGTGCGTTCTTGACCGATGCAAGCAATTGGGTCCCTGTTTCGGTCTTTCGTGAGTTGATCAAGGCTTGTGAACTGGCATCCGGCGAAAAAGACTTCACCTATCTGGCCGCTCTAGCCTATTACGAAACTGTCAAGACGCAAACCCCGACACTTATCGAAACGATTGCGATCCTCCTCAACGACGTAGAATCGGTCTTTCGTTCTGTCGGCAACTGGGCCTCGGCCTATACGAACTATCTCCAACTTCAGTCATTCGTCTGTCCGGATGAAACACAGACTTTGCACATTCTGTCTCGAAACTTGCCGCCGGTCGATCCTGGATTTGGAAACATGCGTCTGGTGCAGGGCAATCTCGAAGGCACTGCGAAACTGGATCCCTCCGTCGACACTGCCACTTGCGAAGAGGTCTACTCACAACTCCGATTAGAAACCCTGGTCCATGAGTTCGGCGATGCCTACGACATGACCACGAAGAACGATCGGATCACTGTGGCCCGCCGATCGACGGGTGACGTCGTGATCACGGGACGAACGATTCGCCTCGTTCATACGCTGATCTCCATCAAAACCGATCGAATACCCGCTCCGCATGGTTCCGACGAACAACTTGTCGCCACGCTTGAGGGTCAAGACCATCTCTCGGTCTGGACGGCTGAAGAGCCGGTCCAAATATCCAAGACACACTTCCCCAAGCAGAACGATCACTGCACCGCTCTTCGCATCGAACGCGGCGGGACCCTCTCGGCTGGATCACTCAACACCACAATCAAGGCCGGCTCGATATACAACGCGCCGTATACACATTATCGCCTGCGTTGGACGAATCACCCTCCACGCACGAATGACGCCGCTACCGCCGGTCGCTCGCAATTCTTGACGGACCGGCGCGCCTTCGCGCATCAGCTCTTCTCGCATTTGAAAAATCTACAGACGACGCACCGGCACATGCTCACCATGTTCCTCCGCAATGTGGAACTGGCGCAGGAGAATATCCAACTGAAACAGGAGTTGTCTGCGCAGCAAGAAACCGGCGGCATTATCGGTAAGAGTGCTCCCCTTCTCGATCTTCTTTCCCTGATCAGAACCATCGCTCCTTCTGACACAACCGTGTTGGTGACCGGAGAAACGGGGACGGGGAAGGAACTCGCCGCCCGTTTGATCCATCAACTAAGCCGGCGGAAGGACCGTCGCTTCGTCGCCGTAAATTGTGGAGCACTGCCAGAGACGCTCTTGGAAAGTGAGTTGTTCGGTCACGAGAAAGGATCTTTCACAGGCGCGATAGCCCAGAAGAAAGGCAAATTCGAGCTCGCAGAGGGAGGCACACTGTTCCTAGACGAAATCGGGGATATCTCGCCCGCGGTGCAGGTGAAATTGCTGAGAGTGCTTCAAGAGCGAGAGTTTCAGCGCGTCGGAGGAACGAGCGATCTTACCGCGAACATCCGACTGATCGCCGCCACCAATCGGGACCTTCTGGCAATGATGGAGCAGAACCAGTTTAGGAAAGACCTGTTCTATCGTTTGAATGTCATTCAGCTCTATGTGCCGGCCTTGAGGGAACGGCCGGAGGATATCGCTGACCTCGCTCAGCATTTCGTCCAGCGATTCGCCGAAAAATGTGGAAAATCAATTGCTGGCTTGACGCCAGACACATTGCGGCTCTGCCTGTCTTATAAATGGCCGGGCAACATCCGTGAGTTGGAGAATGTCATGGAGCGCGCCGTGACCTTGGCGCCGGAAGGTAAGAAGTGGATTACTCCTGACCTGCTCCCGAACAATCTCCGTTCGGACATGGGATCGGCACCTTCGCTCGATATCGCCGAACTCATCGACCGTATCGAATGGGGAGCCTTGCGCAAAACTCTGGAAAAGAGCGGCTCGCTCACAGCACTCTTGAATCATGTGGAATGGTCTGTTACCCGACGAGCGGTTGCTGAGTATGGCGGAAACAAGAGCAGAGCGGCCAAGATTCTCGGACGCACCTATCGTTGGCTCAGGAAGCTTGAAACCGCAATGTCTGAGCGTAAGCCCCCCCATCCGCCTTCAAGTCGCCTTTGAGAGTAGCGCCTGTCCATTACACTCCTTTTCTTGTTCGGCTTCCCATTCCTTGATGAACAGCAGTTCCTAGGACCCTGAACCGCTGTTCATGCTTTTCTTGTTTTGCCTGCGGCTTGAATTACCTCCCGTCATTCCCGTGCTATTGGCACTCCTCTGCAAGCCTTTATTTCTTGCCAGCTTGCGGATGATCTACGAACGTGGAGCATAGGCACAGCGTTAGTTTGTCCCTTGGCATACATATTGATCCGCTCAGTCGGCAGGATGAGGCGCGATGACGGTTTGTAGCTCACAGACTTTTAAGGAGAATCACCATGTCAGCACCCGCGCAACATAAACAGAATATAGGCAAAGGAGACGTTAACAGACTTTTCTCAAGGTCGCTCAGCCAATGGATTCTCTTCCTACCCATCGTCAGCTTGGTAATGGTTACCACCCAGGGGTGTTCTGTCTATCTCGCTGCACACCAGCCCAGCAAAAAGGACCTGATTGTATTGGAACGAGGAACACCTCGCCAGAATGTCGCAGGAGAACTCGGGGTACCGATTTGGTCGGACAACAGGAACAAAAACACTGTCGAGATCTACAAATTCAAGCAAGGGTACAGCAAATCGAACAGATTAGGCCGGACGTTCTTCCATGCGGTCGCGGATGTTTTTACGCTTGGAATCTGGGAGATCCCGGGGACTCTGATTGAGAAGGTAGGGCTTCGCGGAACGGATATGACTGCAAAAGTAACCTATGATGCCGAAGGCAGGGTCGAAACCTCTGAGCTCTTCGATGCGGCCGGGTCCGACCGAGAGGGAACTGTCGGGGTAGTTGTCAGATCTACCGCCCCAGATGTACGGCTTCGGATACCTGCCAAGGGATGGCTGGCATATGCGGGAAGAGGGGCAGCGCCTTCAGCGGTACGTGGAGCTAACATCGGCGCGCTACCAGGGGTACTGTGCCCACTTTTATTCATCCCATCGTGTTTGGCAGGGATGGGCGGTCTTGTCATCGGTTCAGTGGTTGGCGGCATCTATGGCGTAGCGATGGCCGAACCGTTCTCTTCAATGGAGCAACCAGAATCGGCATTACAAGGAGCCCTGGATGATCTTAAAATCCAGGAGGCTATCAGGAACCGTGTGATCCAGGACGGTCGTGGATTGACGGTTAATTCTCTCATTCTACTGACAAGTCAGGAACTCATCGCCGCTGAGATAGAGCACTCGTATCCTGTCCTACACATCAATGGGATAAACACGGTCGTTGATCTCAGCGAGGTTACCGTGGAATTACGCGCCGCGGACTCGGCTGTCAACCCGGATCGCAAATTGTTCCTGACCGTGTGGTGTCGACTCATCCGAACTGTGGACGGTGCTGAGATCGAGAGCCGCCTGATTACCGATGAGATTGGCCGCACCCGGTCAGTTGCGGAGTGGGTCGATCAGAACGCTCAAGCGTTTCGTGAGGAAGTCACCCTGGCTGCCCAACGTGTCGCACAAAACGTCGTCAAAGATCTTTTCCCCGACACTCACTCCGAACACGATGTGCATACTCTCGCGTCACAAGCCTCGAACCATTAGATAGGCCAATCAGACATGACGAGATTGCCGACGATATTCTTGTGGGAGTCTTCTCCCGCGATGTCGGATGAAATCTTGACTTATACACTACACGCTCAGATAGTCGACGACGTTCTTCTACCTGTCGATAGGAGCTGACCTCTTTGTGTCGGTGACTCACCTGGTCGTCCAGCCTTTCTTACCATGAACAATCGTTTCCGGCTCTGAACCGTCATTCATAGTTATTTCCCGCTGCGACTTCTCATTCGCCTCCGTGAACCTCAGAAACCCGCCAATTCCCTGAAACCGCTCGAGGATTAGCTAGTTATTCTCACTGTCTCTTCGTGAAACGAGAGGGCATGACCTTTGCTGTCGTAGCGGTCATCAATGACCGGCTCTAAGGAAGGAGAAGCGCCATGACTAGGACACGTGACCTCGCTCTTATACTAGGAACAGTGCTCGCCTTCTGGCCCTTCGCTCAAGGGAAAGCATCAATCAACGAGGGTGACGGGCAGCAGGAGATTCATCGCCATTGTATAGGATTACTGTGGTGCACAGAACAGTCGGCCGATTCCAGTTCGACGGACGGCCTGCTGTGGCTCTATTCGTCTGAGGAGCGAGGCAGTTATTCCCGAATGGCTGTGCGGCCGCTGTACTCCATGGAGGAAGATCCAACGCCCGAACTGCTCCGGCGAAGCATTCTCTGGCCACTGGGGACCTATGAGCGCAGAGGAGACCAGACCTGGACCCATGTCTTCCCCCTCTATTGGCACTCTGATCAGCCAGGCCAGGAGTGGACCTTCACTGTCCCGCTCTATCTGAAGTCGATTCATGGAGACAACGCATGGCACCATTACCTCCCCTTGTTCAGTCGCCATGTCATGGGTGAGTACTATGCTAGAAACTTTGTGCTCGGTCCACTATTGGTCACAACGCGCGACGCCCGCACCGACATGACTCAATGGGATCTACTCTTTCCTTTCTTTCACTATCGGCAAGATCTGAATTCGTCGAACAGCTGGCTGTTCCCGCTCTATTGGTCAGGCGAAGACCGATCGACGAGAGAAGCCTATCGCTATATCCTGCCGCTCTACGGCTCCTCTGACGACCAATCCCAACACTACCATTTCCTGTTCCCGTTCTATGGCTATACCGACAACACCTCGGCCCAGGTCAAGCGGATCGCCATACTCGGCTTGCCGCCAGCGAAAGGATTTTCAGCGATACCTTCCTTAGCGCTCTTCGAGCATGTAACGACGACCGACGAGACGAGTCATCGGATATTTCCGCTGTACAATTATGTCTCAGGCGCAGATGACCGCAGCACCTTCGATGCGCTCCTCCTGTATCGTCATCAGACAACACCCTCCGGCGCCATCGACAGATTCTTTCCGCTGTATCGATACAAAGGCGCCGCTGCCACCCAGAGCCGTGAATTCGATCTGTTCGGATATCGCGACGCGTCTTGGTTTCGCTATGAGGACGACCCACACCACAGTACACACCGACTCCTCGGCCTCTACAACTACGATCGCAGCCAGGATGGATCTTCACAGCTCTCTGCTGTTGGCTATCGCCGCCTCTCTCTCTATTTCCACCGGAGCCAGGACGGTTTGACCGAAGATCGGTTCGTGCCTCTACACGACTATTTCCGTCACGGTGACAACAGCTCTATTTCGCTTCTCGGCATATCTGAAATCGCGTTGTATCGCCAAGAATCGAGTCCGTCTCTGTTCCGGCATCGCTTATTTCCGCTTTATCAATACCGGCACGATCTTGCGAAGCATGAGACCCTGTTCGACGCCATGTTTCTCTATCGCCACCTGACCACGCCTACTCAGACAGCCGATCGACTACTCCCCTTCTGGGATTATGCCGGAGCAACCACCGAGGCAGACTGGCGATTCAGTTTCCTGGGAATTGAGACCATGGCCCTGTATCACCACGACAGCAAAGACGTGCGCACGGCAGACTATCTGTTCCCCTTCTACGGCTATCGCAGCGAGCACGATGGCGGAACTCGGTTCAGCGCGTTGGGGCTACCGCCATTTAACCGGATTGCCGCCTGGTCCCTCTACGAGCATGACGACTCTTCATCCCAGGTGAGTGACCGTCTTTTCCCTCTCTATCGTTACCGGAAGGATAAGACTCAGCAGGCGTCTGCATTCGACATGCTGGGACTGGGGTCCGCTTCCCTCATTCACCACGAAGCAACTTCGACCAGCGTGACGCACCGTGTATTCCCGCTCTATCGATATGCTCACGATGAAGAAACGGGACAGACCACGGTCAACCTGCTTGGAGTCGAACCGATAAGTCTCTTCCGATCTCAGAGCAGCCCCACACAGAGCGCTTACCATGCCTTCCCGTTCTACAGTTACCAACAAACCAGTGAAGCCCACCGCCTTTCGGCTATCGGTCTCCCTGCATTCGGTGGCATACCTGCCTTCTCGCTCTACGTGCACGATGCCATGCCTTCCACCGTGCATGATCGGCTGTTTCCGATTTACAGCTATCGTGCAGACGGCGCAACCGACACCACCACATTCTCCGCGCTCTGGATGTTCTGGCGCACAACATCACCAACCACGAGCCAGACCAGTCTCTTTCCCCTCGCCAGCATGACGAAGGATGAGGCGACGGGCGAAACAAGTTGGTCTTTGATTGGACTTGAGCCAGCCATTCCGATGAGTTGGGCTCGCCACACCTGGACACCTAAGGGCAGTAGCGGGCTCTTCTTCCCGCTCTATGACTACCGGAACGATGAACGTGAGTCCGTCCTGTCGATCTGTGGAGTTTCACACCTGGCAATCTATCGTCAAGAAACGACACCGACTCACCGCAGCCATCGAATCTTCCCCCTCTACAACTACCAACAGGACCTTACCCAAGACGTGGCCCAAACAAATATTCTGCTGGCTTACCAGCACCAACAGTCTCCCGTCGGTTCGAAAGACACCTTCATTCCCTTGTGGGACTACGAGCGCCGCGATGAACAACATGAACATCGGTTCAATGCGCTGGGCCTTGGCAACTTCTCGCTCTACGAACACCGGACAACATCGGCCGGGACGACCGACCGTTTTTCCCCTCTCTACATATATTCGTCCGACCTCAATACAGGGAATGCGGAGTTCTCACTGTTGTGGCCTCTGGCTGAATACAAAAGCCGTCAGGGCGTCATCACATCGGCAAGTGTGTTGTGGTGGCTGGCCTCATACGAGCATCCGGATGCAGACCATTCCAACTTCCATTTCCTTGGAGGCTCAAAGATGGCTCTGGTCCGTCGCATGTCCTCGCCCAGAGAGTCGGTCTTTGAATTCAACCCGATCATCCCACTGTATCGGTACCGACATGAGACGGAGAGGGGAACCTCCTGGGATCTCTTCGGAGGGCTGGCGGGAATGTACACGGCCAAGCAAAAGACTCGTCTCAAGCTGTTCTGGCTGTCACTATGAAGACAAGCCGTTGTGCGATTCATACAAATGATTCCTTCACAGCCACTCCGAACCCAAGAGGAGGTAGCCGTGAATAGTTACACGATGCGCGAGGGGACAGCGCTGCCCTACCGACTCATGGCGCGGGTACTGCTCCTCATTCTCGGGATGGAGTTCACGGATCCCCTTACCACGCGGGCACAGGTCCAACTCCAACCTCCCTCCAGCGGCGCCGCGCAAACACCGGCGGTGAGCCAGGATACTCCACCGAATCAAGAGGCGGAGAGGGTCGAGGAGCGCAAACCGTTCATAAAACATGGTGGTTTTGGACGCTGGTTGGCGTGGTTGTGGTGGGGGCACTTGCCGCTTCGGTCACGGGGGTGAACGATCCGAACGATTCGCTGATCCTCGTCCCACAAGAGTAATGGGGAAACCCCTCGCGCACTGGCTTCCCCCAGGTCACTCCGCAGCAAGGATGAGGTGGAGCTGAAAGAACTTCAGACACAGAACCGGGGAGGGTACTGCGGCCGCCCCCTCGCTTCGAAGTTAGGCCGCGCATAACCTAGGAGGGATTATCATGCGCTTTCAACAACTGATCGCTTACGCGTTTGCGGCTGGTCTTGTCTCGGTGTCAGCAGGGTCGGCCCTGGCCGACGATGCCAATCCCAATGCGCTGCTGAAGGGAAAGTATCGGTTCAGCCAAAACAACACCTGTGTCATGGTCTCGGACTCCGTCGGCTTCACCCAGCCACCGGACCTTCTGACAACGGGAGATGGTTTCGTGACCTGGCTCAACTTGACTGGAGTTGCGAACTACGATGGCAGAGGTAACTTCACCCTAAAGGATCACGGCGTCTTTATTGGCGGGCCCGGCCCGTTTCCGCCAGGCAGCCGCCCGGTGAGCACATTCGAGGATAACTGCAGCGGGACATACACGGCGAACCGAAACGGGCGCTTCACTCAGGAGGGGAGCTGCACAGCGACTGATGGTTCGTATACGTTAACCGGCCTCAAGTTTGAAGGGCAAATTGGTCCGGAAGGTTCGGTCTTGACCTTGAGTTCGGCCGAACCAGTCGTACAAACCATAGCGGGCAATGGATTTATCACCAAACGCATCTGCGGTGCTCACGTGACATCAGTGCGCATAAAACCGGAATAGGCAAACTCGGTCGGCGCGGCCTTCACGTAGCGGACCCGGCGGGCGACGTGTGCGATGGAATCCAGACTGCTGTCGCACACTTGCCCGCGCAAGGCACGCCGGATCTCTTCGGAGGGCTGGTGGGAATGGATACGGCCAAAGAACAGACTCGTCTTAAGTTGTTCTGGTTGTCGTTGTGAAGACACGTCGTTGTGCAGTTCATACAAACTGCGGGGAAGGAAACATTTGCCTCCGCCTCCAAACACTGGCACACTGCAGCCGATACGAGGCCTTTTCTGGTGGACAGTCTTCAGCACAAGGTTGCAGATACCAGCCCCGCTTCACACCCTCTACGCGGCCTCCTCATTGCGCAATTCTTCGGCGCGTTCAACGACAACGCCTGGAAGCTCATGGTCGCCTTGCTTGCCATCCGGCAAGCGACCGCGGGAATGGCGCCAGGCCCTGAGCTCGAAACTGCGGCACAGACGCAAACCGCGCTCACCTATATCAT
Source organism: Nitrospiraceae bacterium (assembly GCA_041748925.1). Classification (GTDB taxonomy): domain Bacteria; phylum Nitrospirota; class Nitrospiria; order Nitrospirales; family Nitrospiraceae; genus Palsa-1315. Next base: position 41,215 of record JBGTCI010000048.1, read on the forward strand.
CTTCACCTTGCCGCTGGTGTTGCTGTCGTTGATCGGCGGCACCCTGGCCGATCGCCTGAGCAAGCGCACAGTCATCATCGCCATCAAAGTCGTCGAGGTGCTCCTCATGAGCGTCGGCGCCGTTGCGCTCTGGTTGAACCCGGCCGGCGGTATTCTGCCGTTGATCGTCCTCTGCGGGATGGGTGCGCACAGCGCGCTCTTCGGCCCGTCGAAATACGGCATTCTCCCCGAGTTGATTCCGCATGAACGTCTCGCCGCAGGCAACGGCCTGTTGGAGCTCTGGACCTTTGCCGCCATCCTGGCGGGTACGGCAGCCGGAGGCTTTCTCTTGCAGACCGCCGGTGACCAGCTTTGGATGGCGCCCCTCATCTTGGCCGCCTTGTCTGTAGCTGGCCTGATTGCAGCCTTTACCGTCCCCCACGTCTCGCCCGCCCGCGCAGCCGGCGGCATAGGCACGACGATCCGCGGCGCCTGGGCGGCCATTCAGACAGAACGTCTACTGCGCCTTGCCATCCCCGGAGAAATATTTTTCTGGACGATTGCGAGCCTCTTTGCCCAGAACATTCTCGTCTATGCCAAAGCCGTTCTGCATCTCTCGGATGCGATGTCGGGGCTCCCGCTCACACTGTTGTCCATCGGTATCGGCGTCGGCGCCATACTGGTCGGGCGACTGTCTCAAAACCGGATTGAGTACGGACTGATCCCCCTGGGAGCCATGGGTGCGTCCATCGCACTGTCCTTGCTCGGCGCACTGACCCCACAATTGGTCGGAACGTTTATGGTCTTGGGACTCCTCGGAGTCTGCTGTTCTTTCATCTTCGTGCCGTTGAACGCCATTCTCCAATGGAGATCGCCACCCGATCGGCGTGGCGCCGTCATCTCGTTTTCTAACACGTGCGTCTTCACCGGAATTCTCTTGGGATCGCTCGCCGGCGGCTCGCTCGCCAATGTCGGTTTCTCGACAAGCAGCATTTTCCTCGTCACCGCCGGTGTGACCATCGTCGGCACGCTGTGGGCCCTCTGGCTGATGCCCGATGTGTTCCTGCGGCTGGTGTTCGTCATTTTGACTAACACCCTCTATCGCCTCCGCATCGTCGGCCAGCACCATGTTCCCCAATCCGGCGGGGCGCTTCTCGTCCCGAACCACATGTCGTTCGTCGACGGTTTCTTGCTCATGGCGAGCATCGATCGGCCCATACGGTTCGTAGTGGATGCCGCCTATGCCACGCACCCGCTGTTCAAGTGGTTGATGACCGCCATGAAGGTCATCCCGATCGCTTCAGAAGGCGGCCCCCGCATGATTCTCCGGGCGCTACGCAGCGCGGGGCAGGCCCTCGACGACGGAGAGATCGTCTGCATCTTCCCCGAAGGACAGATCACCCGCACCGGCACGCTGTTGCCGTTCCGCCGCGGCTTCGAACGGATTGTGAAGGGGCGGGAGGCACCGGTCATCCCTACACACTTAGATCGTGTGTGGGGCAGCATCTTCAGTTTTGAGAAGGGTCGTTTCCTCACGAAATGGCCTGAGCGCATTCCTTACCCATTGACGGTGTCCTTCGGTACACCGCTGCCGTCGGATACGCCGGCGCACCAGCTCCGCGATGCGGTTCGCACACTCGGAGAAGAGGCCTGGCGCCTGCGCAAATCCAGTCGCCGCCCGCTGCACCGTGAATTCATCCATGCCATGAGGAGGCATCCCTTCCGCTTCGCCATGGCAGACCACAGCCGGCCACATGTGTCGTCGCTCCAAGCTCTGATCGGGTCCATCGCACTCGCCAGAGTGCTTCGGCCACATTGGGAAGACCAGCGTCATGTCGGCATCCTGCTCCCGCCGACTGTCGCCGGCGCATTGGTCAACGTGGCGGCGCCCCTGTGCGGAAAGACCAGCGTGAATTTGAACTACACGGTCGGCAAATCCGGCCTCGAAGCGGCCGTTCGTCTCGCTGGCCTTCGCACGATCGTCACCAGTCGTGTCTTCGTCGAGAAGGCCAAATTGGAGTTGCCGGACGGGCCGTCGATCGTGTGGCTGGAGGATGTCGCCCGCACCATCGGCACAGGACAGAAAATCATTGCGAGCCTCCTCGCGCTCTGCGCCCCTGCACGCATGATCGAACGAGCCTGCGGACAGAACACCCCGCTGACGATGGACGACCTGGCCACCATCATCTTCAGCAGCGGCAGCACAGGGGAACCAAAGGGCGTGATGCTGTCTCACTTCAACATCGATGCCAATGAGCAAGGAACCAGCCAAGTCCTCCATCTCTATCAAGAGGAGCGAGTGCTCGGGACTCTTCCGTTCTTCCATTCGTTCGGCTATCTCGCCTTCTGGCTCGTCATGTTCAACAACGCGGGCCTCATTTTTCATCCCTCCCCGCTCGACGTCGCTGCTATCGGCGAACTCGTGCGCCGCTACCGCATCACGTTCCTCGTCACCACGCCGACCTTTCTCCAGCTGTATCAGCGACGTTGTACCCCGGAGCAATTCAGCTCACTGCGTGTGGTCCTGACCGGCGCTGAAAAACTTCCGCCTCGGCTCGTGCGGGCATTTGAAGATCGGTTCGGCATTGAACCGATCGAGGGCTATGGTGTCACCGAGTGCGCTCCCGTCATCGCCGTCAATTGTCCTGACTTCCGAGCCGCCGGGTACTATCAACCGGCCTCACGGCGGGGAACGGTCGGCCAACCGCTGCCCGGCGTGTCTGTGAAAATCGTCGATCCCGACAGCTTTGCCTCATTGCCCCCCGACACTCCCGGCATGTTGCTGGTCGGAGGTCCCAATGTCATGAAAGGATACCTTGGGCGTGAGGATCTCACCGCCAACGCTCTGCGCGATGGCTGGTATATTACGGGCGACATCGCAATGTTGGATGAAGACGGGTTTTTGACGATCACCGATCGGCTCTCGCGCTTCTCCAAGATCGGTGGTGAAATGGTCCCGCACGGCCGCGTGGAAGAGGCGTTGCAGCGCGCCGCCGACGCCGACATACAAGTCTTCGCCGTCACAGGCATTCCGGACGAGAAGAAGGGCGAGCAGCTCGCGGTCCTTCACACCTTGGATGAGTCGAAAATTCCCGGCATCCTGGGCAAGCTCACAGCAAACGACCTCCCGAACCTCTATATTCCATCGCGCGCGAACTTCATCAAAGTCGATGCCCTGCCGGTACTGGGGACCGGGAAAATGGATCTGCGGAGCCTGAAACAAATCGCCATGGAGCATCTTGCAAAAGACGTGAAGAGTACGGGGTGAGGCGATAGAAAGACGATGTCACTGATGATGAGTGGCACATGATGGTCGAAAAAACCTTGATCGACTGCCACGTCCACCTCGCTGCGCTCCCCGACGGCGACAATGGCTGCTACATCTCGCCGAAAATGCTGCGAAGCCCGTTGTTTCGCTTCCTCCTATGGAAGCACCAGCTGTTTCCATCACATCCACGGGAAGCGAACCGGAAATACCTCAACGATTTGCTCACCGAATTGCGCGCGTCACGTCATGTTCAACAAGCCGTACTCCTCGGTATGGATGGGGTCTACGACCAGAACGGCCGGCTTGATCAGGCACATACGGATTTTCTGATCGGCAACGACTACGTGCTGAAGACCGCGAGGGCCTACCCGAATGAATTCCTCGCCGGCGTCTCGATCAATCCGCAGCGACGGGACGCAGTCGAAGAAGTCCATCGTTGCGCCGATGGCGGCGCGACATTGGTGAAGGTCCTTCCAAACGCGCAGCAGTTCAACCCGGCTGATATGCGCTACAAAGCTTTCTATCGCGCGTTGGCAGAACGGAAACTGCCGTTCCTGAGCCACGTCGGGTACGAGTTCAGCTTGATCGGCAAAGATCAATCAGTCGGTGACCCTGATCGACTCAGGGTGGCGTTGGACGAAGGGGCCACGGTCATCGCCGCCCATGCCTGCAGCTATGGCTTGATGCTGTACGAGAAATTCCTCCCAACGTTTCAGGACTTTGCAAAACGTTACCCACATTTCTACGCCGACATTTCCGCTCTGACGCTGCCCAATCGTATGCGCATGCTGCTGCACCTCCGCCGCTATCCGGAGATTCACGAGCGCCTCCTCTTCGGTACTGACTATCCCCTGTCTGTGTTCCACATCGCCGCCTGGGGTCGCGTGGCCTTCGGCACACTGCTCAAGATCGTCCGGACCAAAAACCGCTTTGACCGGCAAGTCGAGGTCTGTAACGGGCTGAAGCTCGGCTTTCGCTCGCTGGGAGAATTGCTTCCTCACTCAACGGCAAAGACGACACCCTAGAGCGACCTATCGATGGATCGAGACACGATTCTCACATCTCTCCGCGAAAGGATTCTGGCCTTCGCCACATTACGAGTATCGAGGGATCGTGCGGAAGATCTTGCCCAAGAAGTCCTTGTCGTCCTGCACGATAAATATGCCCATGTGATGGAGCTGACCGAGTTGGTTCCCCTCGCCTTTCAAGTGTTGAGGTTCAAGATGCTGGACGCCCATCGTAAGTCGTTCAGACGAGGCGAGTACAATCAGGAATCGATTGAGGACCTTCCGTTCGCCGATCCAGGCGATGACCCGGCGACGCAACTCGACCAGCAACAGCGAGTCGACCGGTTGCTGGCCGCCATGGCTCAGCTCGGCGAACGCTGCCGGGCGCTCTTCAAGTGGAAGTTGGAAGGGAAAAGCTTTCCTGAGATTCAAAAGATCATGGGTCAGAACTCGATCAACACGATCTACACCTGGGACTTGCGGTGCAGGAAGCAGTTGATCAGCCTAATGGGAGGCAGTTGGGAGTGATGGGGAAGTGCTGAGTGCTGAGTTGTAGATTCTGAGCGCTTCACGAGATACGCTTCACGAACGACGGTTAAGAATGTCTGAACACGATCTCGAAAAACTGCTGGGCGGATTCGCAGCCGATACGCTGACGCAGGAGGAGAAGCAGTCGCTCTATACCGCCGTGCTGCAAGACCAACAGCTGTTCAATGCGCTCGCCGATGAGCAGGCGTTGAAAGAGCTGCTCGCCGATCCAAACATACGCCGCAGACTCCTTGCTTCCTTGGAGCAGAAGAGCGCCTTAGACACTGGTGGTTCTCTGTCTTGGCTGGATTGGTTTCGCCGCCCAGCAGGCCTCGCTCTCGCCGGCGGCCTTTCAGCCGCCGCCCTCGCAGTAGTGCTGGGCGGTCGGATTTATCAGGACAGTCTGCGACAGGCGGCACAATCGATCACCACCGAAGAGGCTAAGCCCGCGGCTCCATCAGCTCCGATACCTCCAGCAACTCAACCCGTGACACCTCAAGCCGTTGAGCCCCAGGCAAAAGCTAAAGAGAACACCGCGCCAGCGATCGACCTCCCGAAGAAAGATACTTCGATCGATACGCTAGCCAAGCGAGAGCGGTCTGCGCCTCCTCCTTCGAAGAATGACCGAGTTTCGGATGTTGATGGTGACAGTCTGCGCCAGCGAAGCCCGCAAGACGAAGTCCACAGACAAGTGGAAGCGCCTGTGGGCGCGCTCAGCAAGCCATCGGAGAACGTGACTTCGTCGGCCGATCAGAAGCTCGCAGCACGCTCTGCACAACCAGCCCCCGCGCCGGAGCCCAAACAGATGCAACCGCCGGCCGGTGGACGAGCCGCTGCCACCGCGACGCCGGCACCCAGCGCTCGTGCCCTGTTCTATAGAGGAGAGCCAGACCGAGCTGATATGCAATCGATGGCCAAAGAGCAAGAGCAGGCCATGAAGCCCCTGGCCGAGTCAGCGCCGCAAGCGAACCGATCTGAACAGAAACAGGAAGGTCTCTCACAACTGGGCAAATCAGCGGGCACGGTCGCTCAACTCAAGCCCCTAGGACTCCGCTACAGCTTTGTTGTTCGAGGGACAGATGGACAGGGGAAAGAAGTGGATGCAGCGGCGGCGTCAAAGAGTATACAGCCGGTATTTCTCACTGTGGAAGCCAATCAAGATGCTTATCTACAGATATGGGAATCGGTTGGCGCTGCAATACCGCAACGGCTATGGCCCGAGAAAGAAACCGGCCAGACCTCTCTCAAAATTACCGCTGGTCAACGGCAACACATTCCTCTGCCGATCGGGAACAAGCCTATTACCCTGACGGCTCACCTATCCCTGGTCCCGCCCAGACCAATCACGAAGCAAGAAACCGGCACGTTCGACCGGCTCTCTCCCAACCAGCTTCAAGAATCCATCACCACAAGCAACCGAACCGGCTCACAAGAACGCGCCACCTACGTCGTCAACCAAGATCCTTCCGCAACCGCTCAGATCGCAGTCGATATTACCCTCGGCCAGTAGCCGCAAGTGTCTGACAGGGTCCTAGCCGGGCAGCTTTGCCGCGAGAACATCGACTTTTTCGATGGACGGTGGTTTGGCGAACAACTCACCGGCCTTTGCCATCAGCGCCGCTGCGACTTGGCCGGTCAGATGCGCCTGACGGCCCGCCTCATTCGGGAACGCGTCAAAAATACCGAAGGTGGACGGCCCCAAGCGGATTCCGAACCACGCCGTAGTGGCCGGCTCGGCCTGCACGAGTGGAAGGCCGGCTAAGAGAAAACTCTCTACCTCTTTTTCTTTCCCGGGCTTCGCTTCGAGACGAACAAACAATGCGACTTTGACCATGATGTGCCTCCTGCTGTGTGATTAGGCTGCTATCGACATAGGCCAGGCTTTACGGTCGCGGCTTGAGCAGACTGCGGCCTATTCCTGACACGAAACAGGCCTGAACGTTCACCTGTGATGATCCATAGCGGGTCAAAGAACTTTCAACACTTTTCACATAGCCGGATCAGCGCGCTCTACCGACCGGCCGAGTTCCGCGTTCGCTGCAAAGGGGTGAATCAATCGGCTGGGCGCCTGCTGGACTCTGTGCCATATTCCCGGCCTGACTCAATACGTGGGGTAGATGATATTACTCTCCACACGTTTGTATCTTCCGATCCTCTAATGCCGCAATCGCGTCCTTTCGAACTTTTATCTCCGCCGCTTTCTCACCCTCAGGAGCGCGCGAGTCCGTGTCTAGTGCTTCTGCATAGAGGCGGGCAGCCTCAACACAGGCCGCAGTAGGAGGCTTCTTTGATTCGCATGCCACAACAAAGATTGTGCACGCGAGAGCAGCGGTAATAGGTATGACAAAACGTGTGGTCATTGTGTACATCCTCCAATGTTTGACGCCCACCCCTGCGTATGCTGACCGGCATAGTACGCAAAACTAGCTCGCAAATTCCACTGTGATTGTCGTGCCGGTTCACAGGCTTCTCGACGACGCCTATATAGCCCGATTGGCGTGTTATACGAGTTGGAAAAGTTCCATTTCGCCGGCAGAATGGGGTCTGCAAATTGGGGGCATTCTGAATTCTCGTCGACAGCCAACACCCTCACGGTCGCTATTCAAACAGCATTATCGACCTTGGAGCCGGCCAACTTTGCTTTCGATCGCCCGTTGTAGTTTGTCTGCAGCTTCGGTCACGGCGATCTCGATGGTCGCTGCCTCATGACTCACCGCGAAAGGCTGGTAACCGGCCAGTCTGGCCTCGAGCAAACACCGTTTGTCGTCACCCTTTGATTTGTGACTGTTTGTGTCACTGAGATGAGCCTCTATGCGGGTAATCCGATCACCAAACCGGCCAACCGCCCCCTCTACAGTGGACTGGACGAGGCTCACGACATCTTCGCGCCCTGTAATGTTGTTGTCTGTATGAACCTGAATCTGCATCAATCCATCCTCCTCGCAACGTCCATTCACTCAACAGACCGGACCCTAACTACTAGCCTGAGAAATGTCAATCGGATGAATGTACGCGGACCCGACCCCATCGTCTCTGTCCATGACCATTGCTTTCGCGACCACGGTTCAAGTTGCACGACCAGCAACCGTGGCGGTCGTGCTACAAGGTCGACAGCGTGCGCTGGCGATCATCTCACTCCGTGACTTGATCCTGCACTGGTTCTGCTCTACAGTAAAGGCTATCAGCTTGGCCACGTTCCCTGCTCAGATCATTTCACCATCCAGGAGGTTGCCATGACACGACCAAGACGCATCCTGAGTTCTCTTCCCTATGCCGGCGCGCTCATACTCACATTGTCGGGTTGCAGCATCACCGAGACGATTAATAACTTTCTCTCTTCGACGTCGGGGAGGTCTTGGTTTACGGAAGACGGGCTGGTCAAGGCGGATCATAGGGTCAATGCCTTCATGACGCTCAACTTCGAAAACCTTAAGCAGGATATGGCGCAGGGACATGGTGAATATCTTGCGTCATTGAGTACGTTGATGAGCATCCCGCAGGATCGCCAAGCCTCGTTCTTCGCCCATGCTCAGTCTCGCTACCCATTCGTGATGGAACATCAGAGCAGTCCCGAAGAAGTCATTGCGCTGCTCGTGGAGAAGCCGACAACCATGGCGCTCCGTTGACCGCGAACTATCAGCCGGGATAGAGCGAACCGAGCCAGGTACCGGTACCACCGATGCTCCCATTTCGACGGATCTTTCATCCCACGGATTTCTCCTCCGGGGACGCGGCGGCGTTCGCCCATGCCGTGAAGCTCACCTGCCTTACGCAGGGAGAGCTGACGATGATGCACGTCGACCCGACGATCGAGCGCAAGAATTTTGAGGATTTCCCTCGTATCCGACCGCTCCTCGTTCGCTGGGGACTCTTGCAGGAAGGCTGTTCGAAGGATGATGTCGCGAAACTTGGCGTCCAAATCAAACGCGTCCGCGCCGTTGCAGACGATGCCGCGGGCGCCATCCTCCAACAACTGATGGCTCACCCCACAGAGCTGTTAGTGCTGTCTACGCACCAGCGTGACGGCCTTGCTCGGCTCACGCACCACGCAGTCGCCGAGCCTGTGGCTCGCGGCACCTTCGCGAGAACACTCTTTGTCCCGGCCGGCGTTGAGGGGTTTATCTCCGCTGAGACGGGCCGCACGAACCTGGCTCGTGTGTTGATCCCGATTGCCCACAAGTCCAACCCTCAACCGGCCATCGATCTTGCCGCAGACCTGGCAAGCACGCTGGGCAGCGAGCATGTCTTATTCGAGCTGGTACACCTTGGGAAGCAAGCCGATACCCCGAAGTTTACTCAGCCCAAGCGCGCCGGCTGGTCGTGGAACACGCTCGTCGCCAAAGGCGATCCCGTCGAATGGATCTTAGCCGCAGGAGCGGACTTCGATGTGGATCTGATCGTGATGACGACCGAAGGACATACTAGTCCATTCGATCTGCTTCGCGGAAGCACCACCGAACAGGTGGTACGTGGCGCGCGTTGCCCCTTGCTCGCTATTCCAGCCTAGGAGTCTGTCCGAGTAATCCTTCGTTGCGAGGCAAGGGAGCTGCTGGTAGATGCGAGGTCGCAGGCTCGGAAAAACCGGAGGCGTATTCGCTGGAATACGTTGAGGATTTTTTCGAGCCAAGAACGGCGCAGATGCTTGCAGATCGTTTGACGTAGAAGAATGGTATTACTCGGACAGACTCCCAGCCCGTTCACTCCACTCAATCTGCGCGTCTGGTCTGTCCGCGGCCTCCCACCCCAAAATAGCTCGCACCACCACTCCGTCACGAAACATCACGAAGTTCGTCGGCACCGAGGGCACGCGCGGACCCGGTAAGATGACTCCTGCGAGATTCAACGGATCGCTGGCAGAGAGCTTGATGTCGTGAGAGGCAGAACCCGACTCGCTCCGTTTTCTCATCGCCCGTAATGATTCGACCGCTTCCGGCAACGCGAATTGCTCCCCTGTAAAACCACCCACAAACCTCCCACCACGAATCTCACCTTGCAACTCCATCCGCCGGTACTGCACCAGTAAGTCGCGCCAGGACTGAACCAGAGACTCACGTGCCAGCAAATCACGGAAAACGACGCCGTATCGACGCAACAACTGGCGCGCGACGGGCTCTACCGGACGTGAGGGGTGAGGCGTAAGGCGTGAGGGGACTACAGTCGAGGGCTCAAGGCTGATTACTGATGGCTGATAGCTGACAGCTTGTCTCAGGAGAGACCACCGTCCGGCTGAGTATCGAGGTCGACGAGACCGCTCCCGTCCTTCCGCACGGCGGCGGCGTGGGTCCATGAGGGCTCGGAGATTGTCGAAGCCGTCAGCCGTGACCAGGCCGGCGGCCACGAGTTCCCAGAGTCCTTCTTCCACTTCCGTCGGAAGATGGTTGGTCATTCGCACAAGGTCGGCAAAGAAGCTTGCACCTCGTTCATGCAAGACACGGCGCAAGTCTTGCGCCACGGAACTCAACTGGGCAAACGGGTCAGGTCCATTCGATGCGGCATCATCGTGGAAGACATCTCTCAGCCACTCACTCTCCTCACGTGGAAAGAGACTAATCGGCGCCACACTCGTCGGGATGATCCGGCGTCGTTCAAGGTCGCCGACGTGCGCAAGCCGTGGATGAGGAGACAGCCTGCCCCAACTGACTGCCCCGCTCAGACAAAGTCGATCCAGCCACTCCGGCTCATACTTTGCCAGCCTCACCCTGAGCACATGCGGCTCCCAAGCCGAGGCTGCCGCTTCGAATCCGGCCAACTGCGCGACGATGTCCAAGAGACCAGCCTCGCCATGAAGACGCGACCCAGGGGAAACATGTTGCCAGTGAAATAAAAATCGCATGAACTCGGCCGCCGTCACCGGCTCGACTTCTTTTCGCAGTCTGCCGATAGTCAGCCGATGAATGCGCGCCAGTAACCGGCGATGACACCACTCCAATTCGTGAGGGGTAAGGGGTGAGGGGTAAGGAGGTTCTCCTTTCGTCTCACGTTTCACGCCTAACGCCTCACGGAAGTGCCCACGCAAGAGTTGGCCGGAGGATTCGAGGTTGAGGAGCGACTGATCGATCGCTGTCATCGGAAGATACAACCGCGCGGCAAGTTCTGCTGAAGTGATCGGGCCGATGCTTTCCATCCATCCCAATACAATCGCATCCAACGTGGCGTCGTCATGTAGTGCGAGGGCGGCCTCGACTTCCGTTCGTCGTTCCATCGCCACCCAGCCTCTTTCTTCCCTTTCCCCACCCCTTACCCCTAACCCCTTACCCCTCACCAACTCGACCGCTCGCCCCTCATCGATCAAGCGCGGCAAGTGAATCACCCAATCCTGTACCTCCTCCACCGGCAGCCAAAGCAACGTGAGCAACGCGTCGTGCAATTCATCCGGATCGCGGACGACGGGCCAGGACTCTCGCTGCACTTCCTCAATCGCTGCCGGATCCAACACCCCGATCTCCCCGGCCAACTGAGCCGGCAGCGTCCGCCGCATCTCCACCGCCCGCGCCCGCCGCTCTTCCAACGGCGCATCGTCGAGAAATGCATAGGGATTGGCATTCAAGATCTCGTGTGAGAACGGAGACGGTATCGGTGTATCGACCGCCACACAGCGAATGGCTCCAGCTTCAATCTGCTTGAGAAGCGCGGTCAACCCGTCGAGATCCATCGCCTCGGTGAAACAGTCCCGCAACGTCTCGTTGACGAGCGGATGATCCGGAATCTGGCGGGTCCGTTCGCCGACCATGTTGTCCTGACAAGCCATCGCATCGGGGAAGACGGCGCCCAGAAGATCCTCCGCCTTCATCCGTTGAATCTGCGGGGGAACCTTTTTACCATGAGAGAACCGCAGCAACAGCAACGCGCGACTGACATTCCAACGCCAGCGCGTCATAAACATCGGCGCCTGGAGCACGGCGGGAAGCAAGACCTCGTGAAGCGTCCGGCTGTGGAGGAACCCGAACACCGTCTCAAGCGGGAAACTGTGCTTCTCGCCAAGCGAGATGACAATCCCATTGTCGGTCGCCGCTGCTTGCAATTCGAAATCGAAGGCCACGCAGAACCGCTTCCGTAAGGCGAGGCCCCAGGCCCGATTGATTCGCCCTCCGAATGGCGTGTGCAACACGAGCTGCATTCCGCCGCTTTCATCGAAGAATCGCTCCGCGACAATCGTCTGCTGTGTGGGCACAGTTCCGAGCACCGCCTTGCCGGCCAGTACATATTCGATAGCCTGCTGCGCGCCTCGCTGATCCAGTGCACACTCTTGCCGCAGCCATTGAATTGGTGAGGGGGTCTCGTCCATACGTCGATCAATCTCCGCTCGAAGACTAGCCACTTCGGCGGAGAGTTCGGCCGTGCGGGAGGGGGCTTCGCCACGCCAGAAAGGAATGTTGGGCGGCGCTCCATGGGCGTCTTCCACCCGCACCTTGCCCATTTCCACACCCTTGATCCGCCAGGACGTGTTGCCCAACAACATGATATCGCCGGCCAAACTCTCCACCGCAAAGTCTTCATCGACCGATCCCACGACCGTGCCTTCAGGCTCCGCAACCACGGCGTAGTTCGCCGTGTCCGGGATGGCCCCGCCGGACGTGATCGCCGCAAGCCGCGCCCCTCGCCGGCCTTTAATGCGGTGATGGATTCGATCGTGGAAGACATAAGCCAGACCCCGGCCACGATTGGTCGCAATCCCGTCTGCCAACATCCGCAAGACCTGATCGAACTCCGAACGCGCCAATGCCCTGTAGGGATCGGCCCGGCGGCACAGATCGAACAACTCGTCTTCCTGCCAGGCCTTCGTCGCCGCTGCTGCGACCATCTGCTGCGCCAAAATATCGAGCGGAGCCAGCGGCACAGCAATGCGATCCAACACTCCTGTCCGAATCGCACGCATCAGCGCCGCACATTCGAGCAAGTCATCCCTCGTCATCGCAAAGAGACGGCCCTTAAGGATAGCCTTGATCCCGTGACCAGCCCGGCCGACCCGCTGCAAGCAGGTGGCAATCGCGCGAGGCGATCCAATCTGACAGACGAGATCCACAGCGCCGATATCGATGCCGAGTTCCAGCGAGGCCGTGGCGACGACGACACGCATCTTGCCGCTCTTGAGCCGTGCCTCAGCCGACAAACGAATCTGGCGCGAGAGGCTGCCATGGTGCGCCGCAACGACATCGGCGCCTAAGTCCCGCAGCCGTTCTTCCAGGGAGTGCGATACTCGTTCGGCGAGGCGCCTCGTATTGACGAAAACCAAGGTCGATCGATGCTGCCGAACCAAGTCGGCAACGCGATCATACACATCGGCCCAAATCGCGTTCGTCGCCACGGCGCTCAGTTCGTCTTTCGGTACTTCCACAGCCAGATCCATCTCACGCTTGTGCCCTATGTCGATGATGGTGCATGGGGGGGTAAGGGGTGCCGGCCCGCGATTCCCGACGAGGAATTGCGCGATGGTTTCGATTGGCCGTTGCGTCGCGGAGAGCCCGATTCGTTGAGGCTTTATAAGCGTCAGCGCTTCCAACCGCTCCAGCGACAAAGCCAGGTGCGCGCCGCGTTTATTCGGCGCAACGGCGTGGATTTCGTCGACGATGACGGTCCGGATCGTCTGTAGTATTCGGCGGCTCTTCTCTGCCGTCAGGAGGATGTAGAGCGACTCCGGCGTGGTGACAAGAATATGAGGTGGCCGTTTGAGCATCTGCTGGCGCTCCGTCATCGGCGTGTCGCCGGTGCGGACCAGTACACGAAGTTCCGGCATCAAGAGCCCGGCAGACAACGCGGCGTTGCCGATTTCAGCGAGTGGCTGCTGTAGGTTCTTCTGGATGTCGTTACTGAGTGCTTTCAGCGGCGAGACGTAGAGCACCTGCGTATGGTCGTCGAGTTCACGGGCCAGGGCTTGTTGGAAAAGGTGATCGATGCAGGAGAGAAATGCGGCGAACGTCTTGCCGGAGCCGGTCGGCGCAGCAATCAGAACATCAGCCCCCGACTGAATGGCAGGCCAAGCCTGAACCTGGACGTCGGTGGGGGACCCGACTGACGACGAGAACCATTTACCGATAAGCGGATGGAATTGGGAAAGCGGCATGGCGCGTTGATGCTACCACGCCGAGTGTGGAAGCTCTACTGACTAAGGAAGCGCCCGAACATAGATATTGGAAGGTGCGGCCGGTGGCGTGGTAACCAGATTGGTGGCTTGGGAGAAGAATGCAACATATCCGCCATTGCTGCTCATCGAAGGCGTACCACTTATGCCGCCGACTCCCGCGACATTCGTGTTAGCATTGTCTTGAGACGCTAAGGAACTCTGTCCGAGCTGCCGGTCACGGATGTAGATTTGCTGCCCGGCCAATGCCGGTACGCCAGGTGCCAGCAGATCCGTCGCTAGCGACACGAACGCGACAAAGCGCCCATCGGCATTGATCGACGGAACGCTGCTGACGCCATTGCCAGGATTGGACGCCACGTTATTATCCACCGATACCAGACTCGTCAGGCCCGTCTGGCGGTCGCGCACATAAATCTGCTGCCCAGCAGGCACCGCCGCACCAGGGGCCAACAGATCTGTCGCTTGTGACACAAACGCAACAAACCGCCCATCGGCACTGATCGACGGAGCGCTGCTGACGCCATTGCCAGGATTGGACGCCACGTTATTATCCACCGATACCAGACTCGTCAGGTGCGTCTGGCGGTCGCGCACATAAATCTGCTGTCCGGCTGGCACCGGCGCACCAGGCGCCAACAGGTTCGTCGCAACCGACACAAATGCTACAAAGCCCCCATCGGCGCTGATCGACGGGGCGCTGCTGGCACCAGTACCGGGATTAGGCACCACATTATTATCCACGGATACCAGGCTCGTCAGGCCTGTCTGGCGATCACGCACATAGATCTGCTGCCCAGCGGGCACCGCCGCACCAGGTGCCAATAGGTTCGTCGCTTGTGACTCAAACGCGACAAACCGCCCATCGGCACTCATGGTGGGTGCATTGCTCACACCATTACCCTGAGTCAAACTGGTCACACTGTTGTCCTGAGAGACAAGTTGAATCTGATTCGTCTGCCGATTGTGAACATAGATCTGCGATCCGCTGACACCTGTCACGAAATTGGCTGATTGTGAAGCAAACGCTATGAGGCTTCCGTCACTGCTGATAGAGGGAGTCAAGCTGGCACCGCTCCCTGCCGTACCACTGCTATTCACCGACACGCGATCCATCCTCGTATGGATGGCAAACAACACTGGGCCAGTAGCGGTCTGACCTGTGCTGTCCGTCACACTGAACGCTACAGTCGAATTTCCGTCTGCCGTCGGCGTACCGGCCACAACACCCGTGGCTCCATTGAGGGATAACCCAGCCGGCAAGACGCCGCCAACTACCACAGTCCACGTAAACGGAGCCGTTCCTCCTGTGGCTGCTAAGGTCGACGTATAGGAATTGCCGACCACACCGAAATTGGCTGCGGTCGTCGACACCGCAAAGCCTGAGGTACTGCCCCCATCGCCTCCGCCCCCACTGTTAGTGCAGCTAAAGAGTCCGAGGGCCATGATCGACAACACAGACGCAAGGAATTTCATATGGGGATTCTCCTACGAATTCCTCTTTGGAGCAACAGTTGTGCCATATTACTCAACTGTGAAAAGATGGCCCAGCCTTACGAATGGGGGGTATCGAGTGACGCAGCAGGCGACATCACCAATACTTGTGTTGGGATCTGGCTACACAGGACGCGTGTTGCATAGAATGGGAACCTCGCAAGGCAGGACTATCCATGCCACCAGCAGGAACCCCCTGAACAATCTCGCAGGCACTCCTTCGGAACAGCGCCTGCTATTCGATTTGGAACAGCCCTCAACCTGGCTGAATCTTCCCGCGGGCGCCGATCTTATCTGGTGCTTTCCCGCCACGCCGCTCGAGCAGGTACAGGCCTTCGCACGCACGCTCGATACATCAACTCGCCGTATTGTCATCTTAGGAAGCACGTCCGCCTACGAGGTGGCCGATCATTCCACCGAATATCCTCCATCCTGGATTGACGAATCCGCCCCGATCGACCTCACCAAGTCGCGCGTGCAGGGCGAAGAATATCTGCGCGAACATCATGGCGCCATCGTCCTCCGTGTAGCCGGAATCTACGGACCAGGACGGAACCCGCTGGCTTGGATCAGGCAAGGCCGAGTCGGCCTATCACGGAAGTATGTGAACCTGATTCATGTAGAAGACCTTGCGGCGATTTGTCTGGCATCGATCGAGAAAGGGAAACCCGGCGAGGCCTACAACGTCAGCGATGGCCGACCTTACATTTGGAGTGAGATCTGCACAACTGCGCAGCAGAGATGGGGTGTGGCAGCGGCAGCAGTAAAAGACAACCACTCATCGG
Organism: Nitrospiraceae bacterium; assembly: GCA_041748925.1. Taxonomy (GTDB): domain Bacteria; phylum Nitrospirota; class Nitrospiria; order Nitrospirales; family Nitrospiraceae; genus Palsa-1315. The sequence goes on from JBGTCI010000048.1 coordinate 57,355, forward strand.
GAAAACGAATCAGCACCGCCAAACTGCGCTCTGAACTGGGTTATCGGTTTCAGCATTCCGATTTGTACGAAGCTCTCGACCTCATTGAATCAACTCAGTCAGAATCGTAAGCAGGCTTGTCAAAACGGTCATCCAACAAGGCCGCAGGCGAGTCAAAACCGGAGGAGGTACCGACCGCACTTCGTGGGGCCATTCGCCCGTACAATGGATCTTGGCGAACGGAAAAACCCCTCCAGCACTTCCGCCTCCGAGAATCTCAATCGGTACGCTGAGGATTTTGACGACCCGAGAACGACGTTGGGGACCGTTTTCACAAGCGTGCTAGCGGAGGAGGGCCATTACGGTGAGACACACCAGTAAATTATTGATCGCATGAGCGAGAATACCAGGCAGGAGGCTTCCAGTCTTCTCGTAGATCCAAGCCCAGAGCACGCCACTCCAACACACGCTCAACAATCCTACCAATCCATAGCCATGAGCAATGCCGAAGATGCCTGCGCTGATCAGCGCAGCCGGCAGAAAACTGAACCTCCGGCGGAGGATCGCGAACAGCAATCCACGAAACGCGAGTTCTTCGAATAGGGGCGCAAAGACCACGTATTCGACTAAACTGACGGCCGTCATGGACGGCGTGGACCAGACGAGATCTGCGTCGAACCATTCGACCCAGTGACTCGTAAGATGGAACGGTTCAGACAGCCGATCCATCACCCACCCTCCCCACAAACCGGCTGCCACCACCGCCAGCACCGCAACCACCAGACGGCCGGCACGGGCCCATCCGATTTTCAATCCAAATCCCTCATCGAACGTCATCCCGGACGGCCGGAAGAGATACCAGTAGGCTAAGAGGAGCACCGGCACATTCGTCAACGGAATGGCCAGCGCTCGGAGCGACACATTGTCGGGTGGCGCATAGATCAACAACAGCCCCGTGAGCATCGCACCGATCGCCCCGCCGCGCATCAACACCGCCGCGCCGATGCCGCCAGGCCATGGCGGCGGCACGCCCGGCTCATGCAGCCGAATGAAACTGGACGGTTCGTTCCGTCTGAACCAGAGCAACACGCACACCACGGTGCCGACGGTCATTGCGCCGAGTTCAGCGAGCGTCATGCGATTCGACCGGGCGAATTGGCGATCGACACGCACAGCGGCCTGTTCGTGAATACTGGCCACGAGCGCGGCATTGTTGGCGCGGCGCGCCAAGCGTTCGGCCAGGCGATCGTAAAACCAGCCGGCAGGCAACACCTCTGCCACTTCCGCTTGCCGTAAGACATACCGGTCAGGATCATCGGCCGGGCTTTCGCCATACGCGGCCACCACGAGATCGGCAAACTGAGGGAGCGGGTCTTCTGCCCTACTCCACTCATGTGCGGAGAGGAGCGCCTGAGACACATGGCCGGCCTCGGCTTGGAGAATCGCCAACTGAAGCGGTACCAACGGGTCTTCAGAGGTCTCCGCCAGCTCTCGATACCATTCAATCTCGTGCGCCCGTTCAGCCTCGTCGCCTCCGGATGTCCAGGCCAAGAGCTGCTGTTCCCACCGCGGCGCACGCAGGAGTCCTTCCTGAACATCCCTGGTCCGACTGACCATCAGACTGAGCGCTTGTTCAGGTGACTCGATCCGATCCAGCTTGGATCCCGATGTCGATAGCCCTACCACCGACCCCAGAGCCACCGTAAGAAAGAGCGCGGATAACAGCGTGACCATGGGCGAGAACCGCCCAGAATAGACCCCGATCGGCGGCGGCGCATCCGTGGCCCGCCACCAGGATTTGGACTGCTGCGGATCGTTGAGAGACACAACGGCTGATTCCATGATCGTTCGGACTATAACATGCTGTTTTTCTCTCTCGATATCCCCCGGAGTGGCTAGGTGGCGACGGAAACCGTTTAGAATACCCGTGGCTGAACGCAACCACACTCCGCTATACTCTGGTCTGTCTCGTCTGTTTGGTCTGTCTGGTCTATCTGGTTAGCTTTGTTCAACCAAAAACACGAGACAGACCGAATAGACCAAATGAACGGAGTGCTATGCCTGTTCAGAACTTCACCCCCCCACGCCGGCTGCTCCTTGGCCCAGGGCCGAGCATGGTACACCCTCGAGTCCTCCGTGCCCTCTCGACCCCCCTAGTCGGCCACCTGGACCCGGCATTTCTTGGAGTCATGAACGATATCCAAGCCTTGCTGCGCTTCGTCTTTCAGACCGAGAACCGCTTCACCATCGCGGTCTCCGGCACCGGCTCAGCCGGTATGGAAGCTTCCATCGTGAATATCGTTGAGCCAGGCGATGCGGTGATCGTCGGGGTCAATGGCGTGTTCGGGACACGCCTCGCCACTATTGTTGAACGTTGCGGGGGTAAAACTATCCGGGTAGAAGCTCCATGGGGACAGATCATAGAGCCAGAATCGATTGATGCGGCCTTGCGTCGATCCGGCCCGGTCAAAGCCGTGGCCATCGTGCATGCCGAAACCTCGACCGGCGCCTGGCAGCCACTTGAGCCGATCGCCCGTCTGTGTCGCGACCATGACACGCTCTTCGTCGTTGATGCCGTGACCTCTCTGGGAGGCGCACCGGTCGAGATCGATCGTTGGGGCATCGACGTCTGTTATAGCGGGACGCAGAAATGTTTAAGCTGCCCGCCCGGTTTGTCTCCCTTGACCCTCAGTGACCGCGCGTTGGCCGCCATCAACGCCCGGCGTACCCCCTGCCAGAGCTGGTACTTGGATATGGCCTTGATTGCGGATTACTGGGCCGAGGGCACCAGGGCTTACCATCACACGGCTCCGATCTCTATGCTGTATGCCCTGCGGGAAGCGTTGCGGCTCGTTGAAGAAGAGGGATTGCCCGCCCGCTTCGCTCGCCATCTGCTCAACAGCGAGGCCCTGATCGCGGGGTTGACCGAACTTGGGCTTTCTCCCCTTCCTCAAATAGGGCATCGACTGCCGACGTTGACCTGTGTCACAGCCCCCTCTCATATTCCTGAAGCCGATGTACGTACGAATTTGCTCTCGACCTATGGCATTGAAATCGGCGGCGGGCTCGGCCCACTCAAGGGGAAGGTCTGGCGCATCGGCTTGATGGGTGAATCATCGACCGAGGCGCATGTCTTGACCCTGCTCAATGCGCTGGAAGAAATTTTTGTCCGAGGCGGTGCGCTCTCCACCCCCGGGGTCGCGCTCCAGGCCGCCGCACGGGTCTATAGCCGCAAAGCATCCTGACGGCAGAGGATATCGATCGCTTGAAAAAGACCCCGTCACTCTGGATGCTCGCCGCCGTGGCCTTTGCTCTTATCGCGATGGTCGCATATTTGTTCTTTGCTCTGACGCTGGCAGATCATATGCAGCCGGATCCCATTCCCTCGGATAAGGCTGCAGCGACGCCGTCACCGATGTGAGAGACCACACCATCTCGCTACCCTTCGATACACCATCATGAAGTCTCTTGCCATTCACTCAGTGCGCGTCATCGACGGGACCGGTCGGACGGTTGAACGGACTACTGTTCTTATTCGAGGGACCACGATTACCGCGGTCGGATCGGATCGAGATCTTTCCATTCCCCGTGGAGCGACCAAGATCGAGGGCCGAGGACTCACACTATTACCAGGCCTGATCGATTGTCATGTGCATCTCTGCCTCGGCGCCGAACCGGATGTCGTCGATGCAATCGCCAAAGAGACGCCCGCTCTGACCCTACTCAAATCGAGCCGGGCGGCGAGACAGACCTTGGAAGCAGGCTTCACTACCGTGCGCGACGTGGGTTCGCGAGACCACTCCATCTTTACACTGCAAAAGGCGATCGACACAGGACTCGTTCCTGGCCCTCGTATTGTCGGAGCAGGCCTCGCAATTTGCATGATCGGCGGGCACGCCCGGTTTATCGGGCAAGAAGTGGAGGGAACAGAACAAGTCCGTTCCGCCGTGCGTGCGCAAATCGCCGCCGGGGCCGGCGTCATTAAAGTTATTGCGTCAGGCGGCGTCCTCACACCGGGCACCTCGCCGGACCAGGCACAAATGACCGTCGAGGAACTCCAGGCTGCCGTGGACGAAGCGGAACGAGCCGGGCGGAAGGTCGCCGCCCATGCCCATGGGTCGTCGGGGATGAAAAATGCCGTACGTGCCGGGGTCCATTCGATCGAACATGCCACACTCATGGATGAAGAAGCCGCGGCCATGATGAAACAGCAGGGTGTGTTCATGGTGCCGACACTCTCCGCACTGGCCACCACTGCCGCCTGCCGACTCGGATGCGGCATTCCTGAAAGTGCGTTGGATAAAGCCAAGTCCATGACGAAGCGCCATGCCGTAAGCTTTAAGAACGCCCTGCGTGACGGCATCCAGATTGCGATGGGGACGGATGCGGGAACGCCCTTTAACTTTCACGGCGAGAACGCCCAGGAACTCGAGCGGATGGTTGCCTTCGGGATGAGCCCGATGCAGGCGATTCTCGCCTCGACCTCCGCCGCAGCACGCTTGATTGGTATTCAGGACCAGGTGGGTACGATCGAGAAGGGGAAACTGGCGGACCTCCTCCTGTTCGAGGGAAATCCGCTTCGTCGCATTGATCTGTTACGTGACCGCAGCCGGATTATCGGAGTGATGCAGGCGGGAAAGTTTGTCGCGGGGCCTCTTTCAAAGACGTAAAACGTTACATGTATTCATCGGTACTTAATCGGACAGACAAGGTCAGATGAATTCGGGCCTCGAAAGACCGCTCCCGGCCAATAGCCGACGTACAATCTCCTCCTTAACCAGCAGGGGGCCGGACAACTTCGAGCTTGATCGGCCGCCTGGCCGCGCATAGAGTGCCGTCAGAATGGAACCGCGCGGCGGCGGCCAGGCTCGCCGCGAAAGCCGTTGTTGCGCCACCGGCGTTCAGTCTTCCACACCCACGCCGATCACGATGAGAACCGCATAGTCCTGCTTCTTACAGCCATCGACCGGAGGCATCACTCCCCCTGGCGCAACGGGAAACGCCGTCTTCTGCGCGTTGGCCGGCGAGCACGAACCACCAACCGCCGCCGGTGTATAGCGCGCGGAGCGGCAGGCCAGGTGCGTCACGTCGTAAAGCGTCGCGCCTTTATCGAGCTCCCAGCGCCTGTCGCCATTCCTGTCGGCGGGATGAATGGTCAGCACAGCCGTCACGTCGCGGGCGCCCGTGACCATGTATTTGCCTGGAGGGAGCGGAAAGGTCGGCTGCTCCATGATCAAGCCGTGTTCCTCCAGCCACCAATCCATGCTGTCGAATTTCCAGCGCGCCGGGGCAACGCCACCTGCTTCCTTCAACCGTTGATAGCGGTTCAGCTCGACGCCCCGAGGACCCGGGTCCAGAGGCCACAGACCCCACGATTGGGCGCCGCTCCCGGAGGTCGCACCTGGATCGCCCAACGCCGCGATGAACTGCGTCGATATGCGCGGGAACTTCGTCTGACCTCCGCCTGCGGCGTGAACCGGCTGAGCCACGGCGGCGATCGTCACCAACAACACTGTCGCAAGGCATGCGCAGCGAACGAGGCGCTTCGTTCTCCTCGTGAGCGCCAACACGGCACCTAGCTGTACATGGGTTCGCACCCCGATCGTTCTGAGTGCTGAAATCATCTCTCGACTTTCCTTTCAGGACAGGAAGCAACAGCTCGATCACCGCCGTGTCCTCAATGGACCGCACATCTACCCCGCGAATGACCGGTTTGGGTTGCGATCTCAACCGGTGGATGCAACACATTGGTTAAATCGTTCGGCCGGTGTTCTATAGTTTAACGTCTTTCATAAAACAGCTCCAGCGCCGCGGCAAAGCCCTTCATCCGCCCTTTGCGGAATACCTCCTCAAGTTGTCCGCGTAACGATCTGACGCCTCTCTCATCGCCTCGTTTAACTACGCCTTGGGACAGCAACATCTCCGTCGCCACTTCGAGAAGCCGCTTCTTACGCCCCTCCATCTCAGCAGTGACCAGCTCTTCCATGACCTTCGATGCCCGCTCCTGAATGATTTCTTCCTTAAACGTGTCATACCCTTGATCCGCCACGGTCCGCTCACGAATCACGGCAAGTTCGGTTTTGATTCGCTTCACGTCTTTCATCAAGATCGCGAACACTTCCTTGCGCCCTTCATCGAAGAGCTTCTTCTCCATCTCGTCGAGAATGACAGCTGGATCGGCCGCTTCATCCCGCGCGGTTTCATCTCCCCAATCGAGGCGGTCATAACTCAAACGTTTTTCCGGATCGCCGACAACCTCGTAGGCCGCATTGATCTCACGAATCTTCGGTTCGGCCTGTGCGTTGTCGGGATTGCGGTCAGGATGGTGCTGAAACACCAGCTTCCGGTAGGCCTTCTTGATTGCATCGTCGGACGCGTCGCGCGAGACCCCCAACACCCTGTAGAAGTCAATTCGTGCCATGGCGGCGACTATAGCATGGGGCTTCGGCGGGCTTCACCTTGACTCCTCTATCGAACAACTCTAGCCTGGCGCGGCACGGGACGGTTTGTCTGGTTTGTCAGGTCTGTCTCGTGGGCTTGATCATGGGACTGTATCTTGCCGACTAGCACCCAATCGTGGCGACACGGTGTCACGCGTTATCAATGGCTGGTCCTCTTCGTCGCCTGGCTCGGATGGGTCTTCGATGCGATGGACGCGACCATCTATGCGGTCGTTCTCCACCCGGCGCTACACGATCTCCTACATTCGGCGAGCGGGCCACCGACGACGGAACAAATCGGCTGGTATGGCGGTATCATCTTTTCGATTTTTCTCATTGGCTGGGCCATCGGCGGGATTACATTTGGCATCCTGGCCGACCGCTTTGGCCGGACCAAGGTCTTGATCGCGACCATCATCATCTACGCCGTCTTCACCGGAGCCGCAGCGTTATCGGAGACCTGGTGGCATCTCGCCATCTATCGATTTCTGACGGCACTCGGCATCGGCGGTGAATGGGCGGCCGGCGCGGCGATCGTCGCGGAAACATGGCCGGAAGAAAAACGAGCGAAGGCTGCAGGGATTCTCCAATCCGCCTGGGCTGTCGGGTTCTTTCTAGCCGCGACATTCAATCTCACGCTCAAAGACACATACGGATGGCGGGGGCTCTTTCTCGTCGGCGTCCTCCCGGCCTTTGTGGCACTACTTGTTCGCTGGTGGGTGAAGGAACCGGAACGCTGGACTCATGCCCAGGAGCAAGAGACCATTCCACTCTCCGCGATCTTTGAGGGCAACTTACGGCGAGGGACCTTGGTGGGTTCGGCCTTAGCGTTCGTGGCCGTATTTGGCCTCTGGGGTTCGACGAACTGGGCCCCGACTCTCATCCGCGAGCTGCCCGATCTGAAGGGACAAGATCCCGCTACTCTGACGAAATACGTCAGCTACGCCATTATGGCTCTGAACGCGGGGGCGATCTTCGGCTATCTAGGCTTTGGTCCACTGGCGGATCGCTTTGGACGCCGGCCTGTCTTCGCTTTCATGTGTGTGGGCAGTTTCGTGATGCTCCCGATCACCTTTCTCCTTCCAACCAGCTACAGCGGTGTGCTCATGCTGTTGCCGCTGCTGGGATTCTTTAACAACGGCATCTTTAGCGGATTTCCCATATATCTGCCTGAACTCTATCCGACCAGACTTCGTGCCACCGGCGCCGGATTTTGCTTCAACGCGGGACGTCTCCTGGCCTCCGCTTCGCCATTCCTGACAGGGTGGCTTGTCATGACTCTGGGCACATTCGGCCGAGCTGCCAGCACAGTGGCGTTGATCTATCTGGTAGGATTGGTGGTCTTGATCTTTGCGCCGGAGACCAAGGGCAAACCGCTGCCGGAATAATCATTTCCGAGTCGGCGTCATATACGTCAGCCCTTGACATCCCATCAAACCGGCTTACCTTGTGTATCATGACAAACACACCATCACCCAAAGCTCTGACCCATGACGAGAAAAAAGCCGCCGACGCGGCCTTCGCAGGCCGCCCATTCAATGAGGCCTGGTCTGCTTCAGCCCGAGCGGTCTACGACGGTATCGCGAAGGCCTTGCCTCACACAGACGTCGCGGTTCCTGCTCCTTTCATGGCCGATAATCCCGTAGAGACTCCTTCCGCGCTAATCGAGCCTCTCCAGCCTCAAGAGCCTCTTCCACAAGAGCAAGTTGATGGACAAGAGTTGTTGAATCGGACTGGTCTGCCTCCAACCATCCGTGACCGAGAGGCGGCAATTCAGGCCGGAGCCTTGATCGACGTGACGTCGACCGCCCTGGAACTCGGCATCACGTTTCCTGTCACGATCACCCGGCCGCTCTGGGAAATGGGAATCGTCACGAACCAATCCCTCTCCGAAGAAGATCAAACCAGTCGGCTGCGGGACGTTCTGATGGCTTTTCGGCTGCGCCTCGCCGGTCTGACAACGGTGTCGCCGCTGCTCGACTTTCCGGTTCTACTGGCCTTGCCGCCGAGCACGGTGCCTCAGCCGGTGCCACTTTTTGCCCTCATTCAACCGGACCCCACGCACGAGGCAAACGTGACACTCTTGTTGCCGAAAGAAGTGTCGCTGTCCATCACCTCGCTGAATTAGGCAGGCAGCGCTCTCGACACCCGTTAAGCGTATCTCGTGAAGCGTCGCTCGTTTCTGGATTCGAACGTTTCACGTTTCACGAACGACGAGCCCGAGTCGCCTCCGCACAAAGGCGCGTTCGTCCGCCTCGGTTGTGATTAGTCCATCGATTCGCGCGTCTAACAGTTTTCCCAAGATAGTCTTGTACTGTGGCCCAGGCTGCAGCCCCATGGCCTGAAGATCCCGCCCCGTCAGTGCCGTCTTGACAGCCTTGTTCTTCACATACGCCGCAAGCTGTCGTTTCAGCAAACTCGATCGCGCCCCATTCTGCGCGCTTTGCTGCTTCGCCAAAAATAGTACGAGCGCCTCGCCCGAGAAATCCTCCAAGAGGCGAAATATCTGTGACCGCCGTACAGTCCCTTTATCGGTAAGTCTCTTCAGCGCGCGATCGAGCCGATGTCCGACCATGCTCAGATTTTTGGCCTGCTCTCGTGAAAGCGCTAATCGCCGGATCATCGCGGCCACCACGGCTGGGCTGGACTCGCTCGACAAGGCCATGAGATAGACGATCGGCCTGTCGAGCGCAGAATCCTGGAATCGACGCGCCCACCAGGCAAGCGCCTTGGGAACGGCAGCGACCACTTGCTTGACGTTTTTCCTGTAGCACAGACGGCGGTGGAGAAAGCGAAGCAGATTCAACCGCTCCAGCCGCGCAATCGCGCGCACCGGGTCGCGTTCGGCGAACAGCAACAGGATTTCGTTCTGCAATCGAGGGCCGGAGAGTTGTTGGATCAGATTCGTGGAGGCGGCTTGCGCGAGCAGGCGCACGGTGGTGCGCTCAAGGCGGAAATCGAACCGTTGTTCGAACCGGATCGCCCTGAAGATGCGCGTGGGATCGTCTTGGAAGCTGCCTGCGTGCAATACGCGGATCGTGCGGACTTGAAGATCGCGTTGCCCTTCGCAGGGGTCGAGCAGGCGACCGAACTGCCGAGGATTGAGCTGAACCGCCATGGCGTTGATCGTGAAGTCCCGACGGGAAAGATCCGCTTCGATCGACGCCGGCTGAACCATCGGCAGGAGAGCGGGTTGCGCATAGGACTCTTGCCTGGTTGTCGCGATATCCATCTTGAGCCCGTCTGGGAACGCGAGCCGCGCCGTCGCAAACCGCTCAAACACCGCCAGCCCAGCCCCATACCGGTCGGCCACCAACCGCGCGAAGGCAATCCCATCTCCTTCTACCGTAAGATCGAGATCCCAGTTTTCCCGCTTCAGCAGGAGATCGCGGACGACTCCGCCGACAAGGTAGACGGACACACCTCGTTCGTCTGCAAGTCGGCCGATTTGTGTCAGCAGATGCAGCGGTCGCGCAGGCATTCTGTTCAGCAAAACGGTCTGCCGTATCGAGTGCTTCATGGCACGCCATTGTAACAATCTCCGTCTCGCTGAGGAACACTGTTCCTCAGCAACAAGACGGGGCGCCCGGATACGATCCCGAGCGCCCCATCTAGCTCTTCACCGCTTCGAATTATCGGCGCCGCTTACCCTGCCGATCGTGCTTCTCTCGCGCGATATGGCGCGCAGCGCGATCCTGTGCCGCGGCAATCCTGGCCCGCTCCTTTTCCGTCATGATGCTATCGGGCTTTGCCCTGGTCTCCATCTTATTGACCTGTTCCTGCTGCGTGTTCAATCGCCCACTCGTAATCCCCTGATCGATCCGCTGTTCCTGATTCGTCTGCCGCTGATCCAGCAAGGATATGTCGATCTCGGCAAAGACCACCCCGGTCGTGAACAATATTATTCCACTGACCGCGAGCAGCCTTTTCTTCATCACCGCCTCCCTCAAACGTGGAAGTTAGATCCTCGTTGCCAGCGACAACGTCTGTGGCAACGATAAGTCGCCAACATCCTGCTCGGTAATGCGCTACCCTACCTTGCGCGCCGGGCCATTCCATAAACCGTCTACTGTTCCATGGATTTACCGGCCGGAAACGAGGAAAGGTACCGCTGCCATCGTCTATCCTTACATCGGCAACTACGATCATATTTGGACAGGCTTGTGCCGTTTTTTTTCTGTTTTTTTGGCACTTGAAGAGCCTTTCCTCACCGGCGCTTCTAACCTACGAACTTTCTTGATCGATCCCGCACACACTACGGCACATGCCTTGCTGAGGGGTTCTAGGTTGAAATTGACTCTCACGCTAGCAAGGAGGTTCACGATGCAGAAGACAAAAAAGACGATGCTCCCGGTCCTGGTGAGCGCCATGGCCATTGTGGCGTTGGCGATGACCCCGGCGCTGGCCAAAGATTCGAAAAACAAGCAGTCCAGCCACTCGTCTGCGAAGGCGGCAGCTGAAGCAGCCGGCCACGTCTCTGAACAAAGCGATGCGCCAAAGGCCGGCCACCAAGACTCCCAGCCGGGCCCGGCCTGGAAAACCATCGGTGGGACCGTGAAGAATGTCCACGGCGACATCTACACTGTGGAAGACTATGAAGGCAATCAAGTCAAGCTGCGCGTCGGACAAGGCACGAAGCACATTCACAAGAAAAAGATTGGGGACACCGTCCGCGCTGAAATTACACGAGGCGGCTTCGCGAATTCCATACAGTAACCCTCATTTCGAATCCGCGCACCCACCTCACGCGCGATCGTGTCCATGAACGGGCCGGCCCTGAACAGGCCGGCCCGTTCATTATGTGTCATCACACGGCACGAGTCATTGAGCCGATACCTTGACCGATTTCTGAAAGATAATGTCGCCGTAATAAGCCGTAGCCTGTTCCTTGGTATTGTCCGTATCGCTCATGATCGCGACACCGTTGATCATCGGCGGCTCTTCTCCAAACGCCTTCTTATAGTCTTCGTAAATATTCCGCTCTTCGTCGATCCACATGCCCACTTTCTGAGCGCCGCTCTCGACCACCACCATCTTGGCAAAATCGGTATAGGCATTGTCGGCGATCGTGCCGACAGGCGTCTTCGTTTCCCAGATATAGTTCAAAGCGGCAATGGGAATATCGCCAAACAGCGCCTGCCCAGCTTTAAACTTGAGCTTCTTGCCGAAACTGACTTTGTCGGGATCGTACTCAAAGGTGATGTAGAGCCGGGCCGGAAAGTCGTCGCCTTCTTTGATCGCCACGTTGCTACGCTGAAGCACGTTGTCGATTTTCCAGCGCCAGCGAACGATCGGGAATTCTTTTGGATCAATCGACACAGGCTTGATCAGGCCGGAGGCCGAAGCCTCGCTCACCGCCTTCACGATCGTCATACCTCCATCCTTCACCACTTCATAGGAGGTATGTTTGGGTATCTTCTTAAAGGTGAGCGGCTTCCACCCATCGGGCAACCCCTGCCCGACCTGACTGGCTGAGAATTTTCCCACCTCGATCACTGCCCCGCTCTGCGCCCAGAGGCATGCCGGAAACACCAGGAGCCACACGCTCAGGAGCCCCACGCCATGTAATATCCGGCCTTGTGTCATAGCTCTGTGAATCGCTATCGCCGCATCCACGCGAACAACTTCATTAATAGATTCTTTGTCCGTGGCGTAAAGTGTGCCTTGCGCCACAGATTCACGACCTTCTTATTCACTTCAGCTTGCGTCGGATAGGGATGGATCGCCCCGGCAATCGTCTTCGCGCCGGCGCCGGCTTTCATCGCAACGGAAAACTCGCTGATCATGTCGCCGGCGTGGGCCGCGACAATCGTAGCTCCGACAATCTTGTCCGAGCCCTTCTGAATGTGAATCCTCGCGAACCCTTGGTCTTCGCCGTCGAGAATTGCGCGATCGACCTCGTCCAACTTGTACGTGTACGTTTCGACCTCGATGCCTTTCGCCTTCGCATCCTTTTCATACAACCCGACATGCGCGACTTCCGGTTCCGTGAAGGTGCACCACGGCATGATCAAGGATTCGACGCTGGCATAGCCAAAACCGAAGGGATGTGGAAATAGGGCGTTCTGAATGACGATCTGCGCCATGGCATCAGCGGCATGGGTAAATTTGTAGCGCGAGCACACGTCGCCTGCCGCAAAAACTCTGGGATTCGTGGTCTGCAGCCGCTCGTTCACCTTGACCCCGTGCTCATCGTACTCGATACCGACCGTTTCCAACCCGATTCCCTCGACATTCGGGGTACGGCCGACGCCGACAAGAATCTCGTCGACCGTCACATCGTAAGGCTGGCCATGTGATTCGACTGTGAGCCGCTTACCGCTCTCAGTCCTGTCGACCTTGAGATCCTTCCCACAGCAGAGCAGCTTCACACCATCGCGTAACATCTGCTGCGCGACGATTTCAGCTGCGTCGCGGTCCTCCTTCGGCAGGATGCCGTGAAGCGCTTCAATGAGGGTGACCTGGCTCCCGAAGCGGGCAAACGACTGCGCCAACTCGCACCCGATAGGGCCGGCGCCGATCACCCCAATGCGTTGCGGAAGCTCCGTCAGCGAGAACACCGTCTCATTCGTGAGATAACCCGCCTCTTTCAATCCAGGCGTGGAAGGCGCCGACGCCCGTGCTCCTGTGCAGACAGCCGCCTTCGCAAAGGTGAGGGTACGATTGCCGGCCGGGCCTTCGACCTGAATGGTGTCGGCGCCGGTAAAACGTCCACTACCGATGTAGACGTCCACACCCAACTTCGTATAGCGATGAACCGAATCGTTGTGGCTGATCTGCGCCCGCAGTTTTCTCATGCGCGCCATCACTGCTCCAAAGTCGTACTTGACCCCTGGAGGAATATGCAGGCCGAACTCCTCGGCATCCCGTACACCAGCCCAAGCCCTTGCCGCGCGAATGATGCCTTTCGAAGGCACACAGCCGACATTCAAGCAGTCGCCCCCCATCAAATGTTTTTCGATCAAGGCCACTTTGGCCCCCAGGCTCGCGGCAATGACGGCCGTGATCAATCCCGCGGTCCCAGCCCCAATGACCACAATATTGTAGCGGCCAGCCGGTTCGGGATTGACCCAGTTCGAGGGATGTACGTTGCTGACAAGCGTGCGGTTATGTTCGTCGTTCGGCAGCACGAGACTTTCTTCACGATGAGGCATGGCCACTGCCCCTTCCGAATGGTGGATCATCGTACCACTGCCTTTGCTTCCGTCTACCTTTCACTTTTCACGTCTCACATTTCACGCCATCGAGGTCATGCTGGTTTCCCAGACCACTTCTTATACAGGCTCGGCACGAGCGCTAGAAGCCCCAGCAACACAAATGCCCCGATCACTCCGGGAGAAGCAATGTCTTTCAACGAATTGATCGTACCGAGTTGCCGGCCTGCATAGGCATAGACGAAGGAGCCCGGGATAATCCCAAGTGCCGTAGCGGCTACGTACGTGCCGATGTTCATTCGGGTCAGGCCTGATACCAGGTTCACCACAAAGAACGGAAAGAGCGGAATCAGCCGGAGGGTCATCAGATAACTGAACGCGTTTTGCGCGAAGCCCTGCTGAACCGGGCCCAACCACTTTCCAAACTTCCGTTCCACCCAATCGCGCAGCAAATAGCGGGATGCGAGAAACGCGAGCGTCGCGCCCGTCGTCGCCCCCAGATTGACGAAGAGCGTACCCCACACAGCCCCGAAGAGGAAGCCGCCTGCCAGTGTCAGAATCACGGCGCCGGGAAGCGAGAGCCCCGTCACTGCCACATAAGTCAACACGAACAACGCTGCAGCTGCGGCAGAATGTGTTTCGGTGAACGACAATAGGTCATCGCGATTGTCCTTGAGAGCCTGCAAGGAGAGAAAGCGGCCCAGGTCGAAGTAGAAGAATGCGGCCACCGCAACTCCGATCGCGAGGACCACGGCAATTTTCCCGGCATTCAGCCCGCTCTTTGCTTCAGAAGTCGGCATGTCGTTCATCATGACACGTTGTGCGCGTATCATGGGGACTCCATTTCAGGCTGTCAATGCGGGCGACCACCTCATTAGTTGCCTGAAGTCCCCGGCCTTACAGCACCCATACCCTGTCGCACACAAACGCTTGATCGAAATCTATGACGTGAGTAGGTGATCGGGTGCGGAGAACCGAAGGAGGTGGCAGAGGCGGCTAGCGTGGCCGGCGATCGTGGAGATCGCGATCCATATCGGGCCGACCGAACGTCCGTTCCACCGGGTCGATCTGCCCATCCTGGTTGCGATCGAGTTCTTGAAAGTGGTCGTGGGTCAATTCAGGATTGTGGGGATCCAGAACACCTGCACCAAGATGATTCCGGCGAGGATTGTAGCGCTGCGGGCTTTCAAACATGCCGTGGTACATGAGATCGGTTCGTGGCTGTACGACGGCTTTCGGCGTGATTCTCTTCCTATGCACTTTCGTGCGCCGAGGGCTTTTTGGACTCACCGAACTCATCGGCTTGAGCTCAGCCGGTACCGGTTTGGCCTCCTTCTGAATCGCCTCCGGTTGGCGCTCCATGGCAACAGGTTTGGAGCTCTTCTTGACACGCTGGTTCGACGGGTTATGCCCTTGTTCGGATTGCTGCTTGGGAGGCGTAGCTGCGACAACCGGAGCCGACTCTTTGGCTTTTTTCGTCGCCGCAATCGTCTGTCCGACCGTCACGGCAACGACGGCCACGGAACACACCGCTCCGAATACAACAAGGCCTAAGAAATTCCGACCCATATCCCTCCCGATCTGTGGGTTTCTGCAAGTGTAGCATGTCCGGATAATGACTAAGCATTGTAACGAGTTAGACGACGTTGTATATCGTCTATCCCGGTGCTTCATACTTGTAAGACATGGTCTTTTTGCCCTACTCTGTACGTGGAGGCCAACAGATGGATGAATCTAGCCGATTAATCAAGACGAAAGAGCAGTGGGCGAAGGCCCGGCGCGGCGGTGAGGAACGGGAAGTGTTTTACGAAGGAGATGCTCGCCTGCCGCCGGGACAACATCTCGTCGAGACCTGGCCTGTGCTCGATCTCGGTCAAAAGCCTGACATTCCACTTTCGGAGTGGACACTCACCATCGGCGGATCTGTGGCTCACCCCATGACATGGACCTGGGAAGATTTTCTCGCCCAGCCCCAGTTCAAAGACGTCTCAGACTTCCACTGTGTGACAAGCTGGAGCCGGTTCGACAATGAGTGGGAAGGGGTCAGTTTCAAACACATTATGTCGGTGGTGAAGCCGCTGCCTTCGGCAAAATTTGTCCTCTTCAAATCATTCGACGACTACACCACCAATTTACCGCTTGAAGCCTGCGACGATCAGGACGTGCTCCTGACGTATAAATGGAACGGCAGACCCCTCACGAAAGAACACGGAGGGCCGGTTCGCATGATTATCCCGAAGCGCTATGCCTGGAAGGGCGCCAAGTGGGTAAAAGAAATTACCTTTTCGGATAAGGATGAAAAGGGTTTCTGGGAAGTGCGGGGCTACTCGAACAGCGGGTTTCCCTGGGAAAATGATCGATATGGGTGAACTCCCCTAGCCGATCTGCATCCTTCGTCTCCTTCCATTGCCAAGTACCCTTACCCAAAGATTCACGGGCTCATAAGGAGCAGGTTCCTTTTTCCCAATCCACGACATGTCCGACACCGTACGCAAGGTAGAATACTGGCCGGTGGATATTCCCATCACTGACCCCTTTGTCGTCGCCACCGGCTCACGAACGGTTGCAGAGAACGTATTCCTGAGAGTCACGTTGGCCAATGACGCACAGGGTTATGGCGAAGCGGCGCCGTTTCCTGAAGTCGGAGGAGAGACTCGCGAGAGCTGCCTGAGTACACTCCACCGACTCAGCACAGCCGTCCTCGGTCATTCAGCCACAAACTATCAAGAACTTGGTCGCATGCTGTCCGAACAGGCGCGCGCTCATCCGGCGGCGCGTTGTGCCCTCGAAACCGCCGTCATCGACGCACACTGCCACGCGTCGAACATCCCGATGTGGCAACTATGGGGCGGCGTGGATGTGCGGGCACGGGAAACAGATATCACCATTCCCATCGCCAACCTTGACAAAACCGTCACCCTGGCACGCGGATGGTATGCGAAGGGGTTCCGCCTCTTCAAAATGAAGGTCGGCAAGGACGTCGAGAACGACATCCGGCGTCTGGAAGCCGTGCATCGCACACTCCCGGGCATCTCGTTCATCGGCGACGGCAACCAGGGTTTCTCGCGCCAGGACTGCCTGACGTTTGCACAGGGAGTGAAGAGGTTTGGCGGGACGATGGTGCTGCTCGAACAGCCCGTGGTGCGGGACGACCTTGACAGCATGGCGGCGATCCATCGAGAGACCGGCATTCCCGTTGCGGCGGATGAATCGGTCCGCTCGCTCGCGGACGCGCAAGAAATCGTCGCCCGAGGCGCGGCAGACTACATTAACATCAAAATCATGAAGACCGGCGTGGTCGAAGCCATGGAGATTGCGACCTTCGCCAAAACATCCGGCCGCAAGTTGATGATCGGCGGGATGGTTGAAACACGCATCGCGATGGGTTGTTCTTTCAGCTTGGTCCTGGGACTCGGCGGCTTCGATGTACTCGACCTCGACACCCCCCTCTTGCTGGCCAATGATCCCGTCACGGGTGGCTACCGATATGAAGGTTCGTACCTGCACCCCTGGTCAGAACCCGGCCTCGACATGAACGCAGCATCTCCCCAGAACGTCACCATCATCGAATAGCTTACGCTGTCGATTCGTCACACTTCTTACAATTCAAGGTCTCTCCGAGATGCGATTTTCGGCCTTCCTCTGTCAGGACCCAGGGCCGATTCGTCATCGGCGGCTGGTGACGCACATGCTGGCCATGGCCGCATTGGAGGTCGGCCACCCAATCACCATACTCGTCCACATGATATCCGATAATAGACTGATGCACGCACAAACCTCCTTTACAGACTCGTGATCGATTTTTCAGAGGTATGTTACACTTGCGCCCACGGGAACACCATCGGAGGAGCACTCGTGATGAATCAGTCTAATTCGCGAATCGGCTTCGTGGGAGTCGGACGGATGGGGGCCAACATGGCCCGGCGATTGCGGGACCAACAGGAAACAATCGTTGCTGTGTACGATACGGATCGTGCCACGGCCATTGACCTTGCAACTGAGCTAGGCTGTGAAGCGGCTGCCACCCTTGCCCGCGTCGCAGAACTCGCGGACGTCATTTTCACGGTTGTGTCCGATGACGCGGCGATGCGCAAAATCTTTTCCGCGGCCGACTCCGAGAGTCTACTCCACCGCGCCAAAGACCGGCTCTTCGTGAACTGCGCCACCCTCTCGCCAGCTGTGCACGCCGAGGTTGAAACTCTGGTGACACAACGCGGCGGACGGAGTCTCGAAGCCTGCATGGCCAGCAGCATTATGCAGGCGCGCCACGGCTCCCTCTACCTCATGTGTGGTGGGCCTCCAGACGTATTCGAGGCGGCGAAACCGCTCTTAGAGAAACTGAGCGCACACCTCCGCTATATCGGATCGGCAGGAGAAGCTGCGAAGGTCAAAGCCCTCGTCAACATGGTGATGAACTGCAATACGGCGGCACTGGCAGAAGGGCTTGGGCTTGGCGAGGCACTCGGCCTCGATCTGACGATGTTACGAGACATCTTCGCGCAAACGGGAGCCGCGTCGCGGGTATTAGAAACCGACGGCGAGGATATGCAGAACAGGGCCCATGATTGCTACTTCTCGGCTACCCATGCCGCGAAAGACTCGGGCATCGCTCTCGCCTTAGCAAAAACCGCGGGGCTCACAGTCCCGTTAGCTCAAGCAACCTACGATCAATACTTGCGATTGGTCGATCTCGGCAAAGGCGAACTGGACAAGTCCGCCGTCTCTGAGCTCACCTTCAAAAACCGAAGCTCCCGCTAACAGCAAGAGGAGCTCCAAGAAGACAATGTAATGTGATGAGGACCATCGGTGTGCAAAGGAAACCAGAACGCACGGCTGGGGCAGGAAGAACAGTGTAGGCCACAAGCGAACGAGTGTAGAAACGATGTTTAAGACTCGATGCATCCGAATACGGCCGCCACATGGAGAGAATGACTCCGGTCGAGGCTGAGCCCGTTCAGTTATCTTGATTCTTGACCGTACGGCCACACTCTTGGCACCCTTTGATGCCACCTCCACCGGACCATTCAGGCTCAATGTTACCGGACCCCTCACCGGCGCTACCGGATATCCCACCGGCCTGAGAGTTGGTGACAGTTTGGATCGACGTGATCGGCGTCATATTACCCAGATATCGTGCAGTGGCATAGGCGTCCAGGTCTTTCGCAGGGATCCGGTCCACCTGCACCGAGCCGTCACGATTGCTGGTCAAGAGCCAGGCATCAGTCCCTGATGCCATAACCGGCACGGCGCGAACCTGATAGCTCATTTTGTCTGTTGCGAATCCAATCCGTACTTCGGGTGTGTAATACTTCAACGTGCCTGTCGTGGCAAATCCCAAGTCGGTCAATTTGTCCGTGTAGGCATGGTGAGACACATGATAGACAGACTCCAAGCGCTCGACCTCATGAACAACGATCTCTCCTTCAACGGCTTTCGCCTTGAGCACAAAGTGGTTGTACGAGCCCGTGGCCACTGAGACGAGAATCCCCAGGATCGCCACCACGATCATCAGCTCGATCAACGTAAACCCAGCAGGGTTCTGCGTGTGGGGGTGTCGAGACATCGTTACGATTGTCGAGGTGCGCGAGGTGGTCCGATCTCAAATCGGGCCAGCGCAGCTTGAATACGATCTAATGCTTCCGTGGTCGTTTGTAACTGCCGGAGCGCCTCCGATCCTCCCGCGCCCTGGGTCAACATGACTTTCATCGCGCCATCGACAGCCGCTCGAGCGCGGGCAGACTCCTGCCGCATCGTCTCAACCCTCTGCCCGACTTGACTCCAGCCTTGATTAAGAAGGTGCGCCAGATCCGTCAACCGGTCTGCCTCCCGAAACTGGAGTCGATGGGATACTCTTCCGGACGACCAGGCTCTGGCACTCTGGCCCAGTCGTTCGAGCGCATCGACAACGCGACGCGTCACCACCATGCTGAAGAGCGTGGCCCCGAGGAAGAATACCGGAAGGGCAACCCACACCGTCTCGCTCAGCAAAAGCAGCTGGCTCGCGGCAACCTGGCGATCCGTCAAGGGGGCATCTGAAAAGAGCGTAATGGCCGGCAGGACATAGGGCCCGCAGAAAGCAAGGACAAAGAACAGACAGGCATAGAGCGCCATGCTGACAGCAATCTTGAGGGTATATGCCCTCCGTTCTTCTCGAACGGCCGCCGCAATGTGCTCAGAATCAGAGCGAGGTACGCTCAACGCCACAGTTGCCATATCATCCTCCTTGAGTCGCGCATTTACGATCCCACATATCATGCGCCTACTGCTGCTGTTCCTCGTCAGAGGAAAGCGTACCACCTCCTCCTAAAATCACAAATATTTTCTTGACTTGATCGTGTCGGAATACATCAAGGCTAGGCAGATAACCTACCGCCTTCACAGCCCACCCATCCGGTGCGCCGGGGTCGTCTGTTACCGCTTTTCAAAAGGAAGTTCCGACCGTTGACTGGCAGGAAAATATGTCCAGCGCTTCTGCTCGTCTTCATCGAAGCTGCCGAGGAAGGTCACGAAGCGATCGAGGGTGCGAAATTCTGAGAGTGTGATCGTACACTGCGGCACATCGATCACACGGGCATCGTACTGACCCACCACGTAGAGCACGCCCACTCCGGCTTGGTAGAGATTACGCCGACTCGCATATCCCGTATTGGGAAAGAGGTCGACCTCGATGGAACAGCCTCCGGACCTGACGAACTTGAGCCGGAGATCGTGCCGAGAGAGGAACGGATTGGTCGCGGTTCTGGTGATCGTCAAACGAACCTGATCTGCCGCGAACTCGACAGAAGCGGGCACCGGCACATCACTGCTGCAGGCCGCCAGAACCAGGAACAGACCAACCACACACTTTGCCGGATACCCCCCAATCACTTGGCTGCTGGAACTTTCGGCACAGCGCCAATCGCATCCAACCCTGCTTGAGCACAGGCATCATCGAGGTGTGCGCCGGGTGCTCCACCAACACCGATCCCTCCGACGATCTCCCCGCCGATCTCGATCGGGAGGCCGCCCCCGAGTATCAAGATCTGATCGTTCATCTCGCGAAGAGATTGTAAGGTCGGTACCTTATTGATCAGCTCGGCCAATTCGGTCGTAGGTCGACGGAAGCTCACTGCGGTATAGGCCTTCTTTCTGCTGCTGTCGATCGTATGCGGCCCGGCTCCATCGGCTCGAGTCATGGCGCGAAGCACACCGGCTCGATCCACGACCGAGACGCTCACACGGTAGCCATCCTTGTTGCAGGCATCTAACGATGCCTGGATTGCCTTGCCTGCCAAACCCATCGGCAAGACAGCCTCTTTCGGCAATTCCTCAGCAGCCGGCACCGGATACGGCATCAGCATCACAAAGGCTATTGCGATCATGAGCCGATACGCCTTAGGCACAACACGCCTACAATGCAGGTGAACGCATGCCATGGGTATGTCTCCTGGTTATCTGGTTATAAAGGGAATGCGATACGGAACGAGCGTACGAAGACGCGGGAGGACTGTCAAGAGGCTGATGTTAGTTGGGAAGGAGGAACGAAACGCGGTGGTCAGCTCCAGACGACGCGCTCTTGATTGAGGAGGTAATCAATGACTTCAATGCTATTGCGCATCTGGATTTGCGCCTTTTCAGACATGGGAAGGACGGCACCGACCAGCTTGCCCGATTCGACGTCGTCAAGCGACGGAATCCCGTCAGCTCCACGCTTTTCCAGTTCTTGTCGGTAGCTTGCCACGGTTGCCTCCTGTTTCTCTGACAAGTAGATCAGCAATTCTAACGCCAGAGATCCATCACCTATATGATTCACAGCGTATAAGTAGCATAGCACATGAAAGTCCGTGCTCCGGTGAGAGTGGGCCATCTTATTGATTCAAAACTACTTTTCAGTTTATCAGTGTGGGGCGGTTGAGGAAGGAGCAAGGGCGCCGAGGTATGGGAACCGACCGATTTTGAGGAGGGGCGTATCGAGGCGTAGGCGAAAATCGTCATGCCCTGCGTCAACAAATCGCGGGTCGCCGGTAATATCGGACTGGGCCTTGAGCTCAGGAGCCGGTTGGTTCGGATTACCCTCTCGTAAGTAATCTCCATCCGTGTTGTAGAACGCGTTGAACGAGGTGTTGGTCTGACTGGATGGGGCGATCACAAAGCCCCTTTGATTCAGCCCGACCACGTTGCCGCTGACATCACTCTGGGACTGCCCGAGAAACGCTGCGCCGCCGCCATTCTTGACCAAGGTATTGCTCACAAGCACGGCTCGAGCACGGTCGCTGACCACGACGGCTTCAAAAAGACTTCGGGTAATCACGTTTCGCTCCAACCGCACATTCGACTTTCCGGCAATCGAGACGCCATGATCGTTATCGTGGATGAAATTCCCGATGAGGATGGCTTCTGAATCGGCAAACTGCACGCCGGTCGTCTCGCTCCCCCCGATGACACAATCTTCTATCCGTACATTGTGGACTTGCTGACTGAATAACAGGCCGTTGATCTTGACCCGACGGAGGACAATGCCTTGCCCATTGAAAAGACCGACGGCATGCCCCCCTTGGTCATTGATGGTCATATCGCTGATCTCAATGCCCGTTGATCCATAGGGCCACTTGCCGACATGGAGCGCGCCCACCACAATACTACGCCCTAAAATCGTCACCTGATCCATTCCAGCCCCGACGAACTTGATCTTCTCTTTGCTGTGAATAGTCACATCCTGAGGATAGTGGCCTGCCTTGACGAAGACGGTATCGCCCTTCTTGGCGGCATCGACCGCCTCTTGAAGAGAAACGTAGTCCCCGGTGCCATCCAGGGCAACCACGAGGGTCCGAGGACGAAGTGGCGGCCCCTCATCGGCCCACGTCAGGCTGAAGCCCCCAAACACAAGCGCCGTGATGAGGCCTACAATCGTCAACTGTTTCATCCACGAACTCATACAAGCCTACGCCGTGAGAAGTCAATCGAGGTCAAATCCAGGTCGGTTGTGAGGTGCGAACTCGCGTGCTATGCTCCGCATCCATGATTGTGGTCGGCCTCACAGGCGGTGTCGCCACTGGAAAAACTACCGTCGCCAAGATGTTCAAACAATGCGGCGCAACGGTCATCGATGCCGATCAGTTGGCCCACGATGCCGTGAAGCCGGGCAAGCCTGCCTGGCACCAGATCGTAAAAGCCTTCGGCAAGACTGTCCTCAATCCTGACCGCACACTCAATCGCCGTGAGTTAGGAGCCCTTGTTTTCGGAAACAGGGCCAAACTGCGCCAGCTTGAACGAATCATCCACCCCCGTGTCGCCCGCGAGCAACAACGACTCGTGCGCCGGATCGCCACACGCAAACCCCATACTGTGGTCATCTACGAAGTGCCGCTCCTGTTCGAGGCCGGCGTAGACAAACGCGTCGACACGACCATCGTGGTCACCGCCGACCGCAACACCCAAATTGCGCGCCTCAAGAAAAGAAACGGCTTCTCCCGCGCTGAAGCGATCCGACGCATCCGCAGCCAGATGCCATTGGCGAAGAAGATCCAACGGGCCGACCATATATTGAATGGAACCTTCCCTCGCCCGTCTCTCCGTAAGCAAGTCGGCCAGTTATTCAAACATCTCTGCCTCTTCGCCTAATCCTCTGTTGTGCATTCCCGCACCCTCTGTGTTAAATTTTGCTCATGCGAAACGTCGTGATCATCGGTTCGGGGCCGGCTGGACTCACCGCCGCGGTCTATGCAGCGCGAGCCAATCTCTCCCCCCTGCTCATTGAAGGATGGCAATCCGGCGGACAGTTGACCACGACAACGGAAGTCGAGAACTATCCCGGCTTTGCCAAGGGCATCATGGGTCCGGAACTCATGAAAGAAATGCGAGCCCAGGCGGAACGGTTCGGTACGGAGTTTTTGACCGCTGACGTCACAGGCGTAGACTTTAAGCAGCAACCTTTCACGATCACGGTTGACGCTGAACACACAATCCGCGCGAAAACCGTCATCATCGCCACCGGCGCATCGGCCATTCAAATCGGAGTGAAAAACGAGGCCCGCCTTACGGGGCACGGCGTCTCAACCTGTGCGACCTGCGACGGGTTCTTTTTCAAAGGAAAGGAACTGATTGTCGTCGGCGGCGGCGATAGTGCGATGGAGGAAGCGACCTTCCTGACCAAGTTCGCGACCAAAGTCTCGATCGTCCACCGGCGCGACAAGCTGAAGGCTTCCAAAATCATGCAAGACCGTGCGGTGAAGAACGAAAAGATTACGTTCGTGTGGAATTCCGTCGTCGAAGACATTCTCGGCACTGATGTCGTCACGGGCGTCCGCCTCAAGAATCTCGTCACAGGAAAAACGACAGAACTGTCCTGCGCGGGTGTCTTCGTCGCAATTGGGCATCGTCCCAACACCGCGCTCTTTGCCGGCCAAATCACCATGGATGAGAAAGGCTACATCCGAACGGAGAGGGGAACTGCCACCAGTGTCCCCGGTGTGTTTGCCGCAGGCGATGTGCAGGACTCGGTCTATCGTCAGGCGGTCACTGCAGCAGGCTCCGGCTGCATGGCCGCCATCGACGCCGAACGCTATCTTGAGTCGCGTGAAACGTGAGACGTAAAAAGTGAAATGTTTTCTGCAAAACATTCGGCATGAACAAACCTCACAAAAAGCTCAATGTCTGGAGCGACGCCGTCGATTTTGCTCAACAGATATATAGGGTCACTGAAAGATTTCCGTCGGATGAACAGTTCGGGCTTACAAGCCAAATCCGGCGAGCAGCCGTCAGCATCCCCAGCAACATTGCCGAATGAGCTGCCAGGCAGACGAAGAAGGAGTTTCTAAATTTCCTCCATATTGCAAAGGGCTCGTTGAGCGAATTGGACACTCAACTAGAGATAGCAAGGCGCCTCGAATACCTTGACCAGGCACGGTGGGAAACCCTCGACGAACGATTAGAACGGATCGACCGCATGTTGAGCGGCCTTGTTCGCTCCCTTCGAGGCCGGAACAATCCATGACGCGATACTGTTCCTACTTTTCACCTTTCACTTTTTACGTTTCACGGTAATATGCGCTGCGCTATCGTCCACTACCACGAACTCGCCCTCAAAGGCCGCAACCGGGAATATTTCGAGGAGCGACTCATACGCAATATCCAATGGACGCTGAAGGACCTCGGCGTCAGGCGCGTCGAGAATCTTCGAAGCCGGATTCGCGTGGTCCTGCCCGACACGGTTCCGGACAAGACCATCAAAGAACGGCTCACACGAGTCTTCGGGATCGCCAACTTTTCGCTCGCCCATGGGTTGCCCCTCGATCTGGCCCATCCAGACCTGGGAGTGCTCAGCAAGGCGGTCATCAATGCGCTTCGTTCGGAATCGTTCTCCACCTTTCGCGTATCAGCGAAGCGAGCAGACAAACGGCTGGCTCTGACCTCCATGGAAGTCGCTCGGGACGTCGGCGCTGCCGTCTGTGAAGGAACAGGTAAGAAAGTCAGCCTGAAAGACCCCGACCTCACGGTGTATCTCGAGCTGCTCTCCAAAGAGGTGTACTACGCGATCGAAAAGATTCAGGGGCCGGGCGGAATGCCGGTGGGCGTCAGCGGGAAAGTCGCCTGCCTGATCTCCGGAGGGATCGATTCGCCAGTCGCAGCCTATCGCATGATGAAGCGCGGATGCCGAGCCCTCTTCATCCACTTCTCCGGTCGACCGCTTGTGAGCCGTGCCTCGGAAGAGAAAGTGCGCGAACTCGTGCAAACCCTCACAGCCCATCAATACACGTCCACGCTCTACGTCATCCCCTTCGGAGAGATTCAACGCGACATTGTGGCAAGCGCACCGGCCCCGTTTCGCGTGGTGCTCTACCGACGCGTCATGATCCGCATTGCGCAGGAATTAGCCAAACGCGAACACTGTTGGGGACTCGTCACTGGCGATAGCTTGGGGCAGGTCGCCTCGCAAACACCGGAGAACTTGACGGTCATTGAGGAGGCGGCAGAGTTGCCGCTCCTGCGTCCGCTCATCGGCATGGACAAGGTTGAGATCACCGATCAGGCTGAGCGTATCGGCACCTTCACCATCTCGATAGAGCCTGATCAAGACTGCTGCTCACTGTTCACCCCGCCGCACCCCAGCACGAAAACCAGGCTCGACGACATTCAGAAGGTCGAACGAACGTTCGATATTGGCGCGCTAGTAAAGCAGGGGATCGAGAAGGCCGAGCTGTCCCAATTCACTTTTCCTCAGTAGCAGGATCCTGAAAAAGGCCGCCAGCGTCGCTCTCACTTCGCTCAGAGGCTCAACGTACCGAAGCGTACGCCTCGCCTCTTCCCTCGCTGCGGCCTTGCTGGACGGCCTTTTTGAGCATCCTGCAGGATTGTTCTCCTTGTGCCTCACTCATCGCCCCGGCTGCAGCCCCTGCTGCGCGAGCGCCTTTTCCCTGATGATTCGAAAATGCGATTCCAGATCTCGCCGCATCGCCAGGGCGATCATCCAATCCGGCATATTCGAATCAATCTCGACGAGCAGTTCAAATTCGGCTTTTGTATGAGCCCCTCCATCGATGGGGATGAGTTTCCAGAACCGGCGGTACTGCTTGAAGTCGCCCCCCTTCAATTCCGTCAGCAACCCACCAGTCGGTAGGGTCCGCGTCTCACTCAAGAGACGCCGCTCACCTGTGAGCAGGGCATGGTCGATCCGGATATCCGTGAACGCCTTGCCGTCTTGCTCCCGTATCTCCGCCATCCGCATCCGTACCTCGAAGAGCTCAGGCCAATGGGCATAGTCGGTCAGCAATCGCTGAATGATTGCCGGTTCCACCGGAAAGAGAATCGTGGCCGTCGCCCGCACGCCGCCGGTAGGTTCCGTGCGAACGTCCAGCACGACCGGCTCGGCCGCACGGCTCCACCCAGACCAGCCAAGTAGGAGACAGCCCACGACGATCATCGCACGCCAAAACATGGCGTGATTATATAGACCCGTCGAGGGCCAGGCGAGGACAAACAGGATCCTGAAACACGCGAGACAGACGGGACGAGCGAGACGGGCCACACGAGATGAAAGTCCAATCTGATCACGTCGCGCCTTTCTCGCATCTTTCGCGCTCCACGCGCCACAGTCATGATTGACGCCCACAAACATCGCTGTGCTAGGATGCCACCCGATGAAACGCTGGCCCTTCCAGTTACTCATGCTCATCGGTCTTTGGGGTTCTCCTGTAGACGCGGCTTAAGCGCAACCTATGGACGATTCACACGCCACAACAGAACAGTCTTGCAGTTTCGGTATGGCGAAGGGAGAGGCTTCGCAGAGCTGTCAGGTCCCCTTCCCCATAGGCTGCCTCGTGGCCGATATCCCAGGAACAGACAAACCCTGGACCACCATCTCCAAGGGCGGGAAAACATTCTGCCGATTTGACGACAAGGCGACAGATTGGAAAACCAAGATCATCGGCTCCTGTGGCCGTTGCAAGTCCGATCATTGTTCGGTCCAGTTTATTGTCCGCTTTGACTGTTCCCAACAATCTCATTAGCATGTCTCTTGCTGAGGCAATTAAACGCGACGCTCTAGCCCTAGGTTTCGACGCTGTCGGCGTCAGCCGAGTCGCCAATAGCAGTCAGTCAGCAGCTCAACTCTCTCCATCTCTACCCCCCGACCACGCTACCCCGTTGCCCCATTACTTGCTTAGACGGCTCGCGGAATGGCTCCAGCGAGGCTACCACGGCACGATGGCCTGGATGACGCGCGACCTGTCTCGTCGAAGCGATCCGCAACAGGTATTGCCCGGATGCCGATCGATGGTATCGGTCGGGATGAACTACTACACGCACAATCGTGCGAACGAGCAACCTGGAATGGGACGCATTGCCCGTTACGCCTGGGGGAAGGATTACCATACCGTGATGAGTCAACGACTCTCGCAACTCGAAGCGAAAATCGCAGCCCTTGCGCCAGGCGTCACTACCAAATCTTACGTCGATACCGGCCCGATCATGGAAAAGGCCTGGGCGCAGCAGGCCGGCCTCGGCTGGATCGGGAAACATTCCAATCTCGTCTCGGCCGAATGCGGCTCATGGCTCCTGCTTGGGGAGATTCTGACCACTCTGGATCTGGATCCGGATGAACCGGCCACAGATCTGTGCGGAAGCTGCACCCTCTGTATTCAGGCTTGTCCGACCGGCGCTATCGTCGAACCCTATGTTGTCGATGCCCGACTCTGTATTTCCTACTTGACCATCGAACTTCGCGGAGGCCGCGAGGTCATCTCCGACGATCTCGCTGCTCAGATGGGCAATCGCATCTTCGGCTGTGATGATTGCCTGGACGTCTGTCCCTTTAATCTTCGATCAGACGCCACGAGTGAACCAGCCTTTGCCCCCACCCCATTGACCCTCGCTCCCAATCTCCAGACCCTGGCTCAAATCAGCGCGGAGACTTTTGCGAGCACGTTCAAGGAGAGCCCCCTCAAACGAGCCAAACAGAGCGGCCTCCTTCGCAACGTAGGGATTGCACAGGACAATCACACGCGACAGACAGGCGGCCGGGCCTCATAAGAACCCCCTGTTTTCTTGGCAGGAAGAGGAGTAGGCTATCTGCGGTACTTGACAGGATGCTCAAAAACGCCGTTCAGCAAGGCCGCAGCGAGCGAAGAGGCGAGGCGTACGCTTCGGTACGTTGAGTCTCTGAGAAAGTGAGAACGAAGCTGGCGGACTTTTTCAGCATCCTGTTGGTGGTTCGTGGGGAGGCCTGAACAAGGAATGCCCCCAATGCATCTTCCGATCTTGCTGCTCATCTCGACCGATCCCCAAGCCAAACCGTTGCTCGAAGAAGCCCTCGACCACCGCCGCGCCACCATCCTTCTCGCTGGAACAACCGAAGAAGGTTTGCGCATCCTGAAAGATCAAGCCGACCTCGGACTCGTCCTCTGCGATGAGAGTCAGGGGCGAATTGCGAGCCAGGTGATCCTGTCTCAGGCCAGACGCACCGCGCACGACCTTCCCGTGATCATCCTCGGGACAGACGGGTCAGCCAAAGCCGCGGTGGAAGCAATGCATCGGGGCGCCACCGATTACCTTGCGCAACCGGTCACTGCGAAGGACCTCCAGAGCGCCATCCACAAAACCCACACCTTCGAAGCGCCAGAACCTCAAGTCCGGGGAGAGCGTGCCTCCGCATTCGATCAGATCATCAGCCGGTCGCCTCAGATGGATCTGCTGAAACATCTGGCAGCGGAAGTCGCCCAAACCGATGCGACGACCGTCCTCATCACCGGCGAAAGCGGCACCGGCAAAGAACTCTTTGCCCAAGGTATCCATGCTGCCGGCCCTCGCTCCAAAGGCCCCTTCGTGGCGCTCAATTGTGCCGGCATTCCCGAGCACCTCCTCGAATCGGAACTGTTCGGCTATCAGCGCGGCGCTTTTACCGACGCAAAGCAGACCAAACCGGGACGATTCCAACAAGCGGAGGGCGGCACGCTCTTTCTCGACGAAATCGGTGAGATGAGTCCATCCGCTCAGGTGAAACTCTTACGTGTCTTGGAGAATCACCAGGTCGATCCACTGGGCGATACGCGCAGCATCCGCGTCGACATTCGTGTAATCGCGGCGACGAACGAAGATTTGCCGGCTCAGATCAAAGCCGGGCGATTTCGCCTGGACCTCTACTATCGGCTGAATGTCTACCAACTGCGCATTCCGCCGCTCCGCGAGCGACCAGAAGATATCGAACCGATTCTGACATCATTTTTGGAGGTCGCCCGCCGGGACCATGCCTGTCGCATCAAAGGCATTACCTCGGCCGCACTGACCATCTTGCAAGACCACGACTGGCCCGGCAACGTACGGGAGCTGCACAACGTGGTCGAAGGACTCACCATTACCTGTAAGGACGAGATAATCCAGCCGGACCACCTCTCTGCCTCTGTGCGAAGTCCTGCGGGGTCGAACGGAGAGATCGAGAAGACATCGCTCCTGGCCTTCGGCCTCTCGGCTCAGGAGATGGAAAAGAAACTGCTAACAGAAGCGCTGCAACGCACAGGCGGAAATATCTCCGAAGCCAGCCGGCTTCTCAAAATCACCCGCAATACGCTGCGATACCGCATGGCAAAATACCAACTCTCCTAGCAGGATGCTGAAAAAGCCCGCCAGCTTCGTTCTCGGCTCAACAGAATCCTCAACGTAGCCCACACGGGAAAGAGCTGTTCCGACAGCTCGGGGTTGGGCCGGTGAGAATGTGACGCCTCCGGTGCTTTCATCGGCTGCGACCTTGCTGGACAGCCCTTTTGAGCAGCCTGTGAGTTCTGGTTGGATCTCAACCGATCGATCCGCTCAACAACTCTCTTCGCCAGGGTTGGCTGCCTGTTCCAACACTGTCAACTGTTCGAGGAGTGGAGCAAACGGCGCGCAATCGCTTGCCGCATTGTTGTCTGACGTGTCGAAGAGTTAAGTGTCAAGCGAGCGGGGGAGGCGCACACTCCACAGTTCGATCAGGGCTGTATGGTCATCGGCATCGGCAGCACGCAAGGAATCTCACCGATTATCTCTCCATCGTGAGCACCACTCGAAATCGGGCCTTGCCGCTCAGCATGCGATCGTAGGCGGCCGCGGCTTGTTCGAGCGGGAAGGTCTCGACCATGGGACGAATGCCGGTCAGCGCACAGAAGTTGAGCGTGTCCTCCGAATCCCGGGCGGTTCCCGATGGCCAGCCTTGAATCGACCGACGGGCGCCAATGAGTTGAATGGGTGTGACCGTAATGGGGTCGGCTGATGCTCCCACAACCAGCAGCTTGCCACCGACACCAAGCCCATCGATCAACTCCGACATCGACTTGCTGTTTGGCGCGGTGGCCAGAATGACCGAGGCGCCGCCCATCTTGGTCAATTCTCCGGCAGCGTTGGTCTTTTCGGTATCAAGGTAGCGGGCTGCGCCTAACTTCATCGCTAATGCTTCCTTGTCTTGGCCCCGCCCGATCGCCACGGTATGAAAACCCATCTTGTTGGCGAACTGGATGCCCAGATGCCCCAATCCGCCCAGTCCCTGCACCGCCACGAGATCGCCTGATTTTGCCCCGCTGCGGCGCAAGCTGTTGAAGGTCGTGACGCCGGCGCAGAGGACGGGCGCTGCCTCCACCGGCGAGAGCACGTCTGGAATTGCAGCCACGGCTTCGCTCCGTGCAATCATGTATTGGGCATACCCGCCGTCTTCCTGGAATCCCGTAACTTGAAAACTCTGGCAACCCATGAAATCCCCACGGCGGCAAGAGACACATTGTCCGCAATGTCCGCCGTGCCACCCCACACCGACCCGTTGGCCTTTCCTCCAAATCGTCACGCCAGGTCCAACAGCATCGATCACACCGGCGACCTCGTGGCCCGTCACTCGTGGGTATAGCAGGCCTGGCCAGTGCCCTTCCTTCACAAAAACGTCACTATGACAGACACCGCACGCCTGTATCTTAATGCGGACGGTATGAGGCCCCGGTTCCGGCACCCCACGATTCACGGTCTCGAACGCGCCGCCGGGACCACTTACTTGCATGGCAGTCATCTGTGACATGACCGGCCTCCTTGAGTTGGACTGCATGTACGGACCGGAAAACCGGTCCTGCCCCGGCACTCAGCGTGGTTGATCCGACCCCGGACTCACAATGATCGGCACGTTAGACTTATCCGGCACGATGATCATCTTGGAGTTGGGACTCTCGTACAATTTATATTTGAGATAGTCCGGCGTGAGCGTTTTCGTGATGATCTCCTGCGCCTGGGACTGACCCTTGGCGCGAATGCGCAGGCTCTCCCCTTCGCCTTCGGCGCGAATTTGCAAGGCATCTCCCTCGCCCTTGGCTTGAATCCTGGCGATCTCGGCGTTGCGTTGCGCAATGACCATTTCGAATTCCTTTTGCTCTTTTTCCTGTTCCTTTGCTTGCTTCTGCTCGATGGCTTGCAACACCATCTTGGAAAACTCGATTTCGGACAATGCCACGCTGTAGACGTTGAGATGCCGCCCTTTGAGCGACTCGACCATTACCGCTTCGATCTTGTTTCCTATTTCGCTGCTCCGTTCAGGAAGCGTGACCATCGTGTATTGGGCGACAACGCCCCTCACCGCCGACAGGAATTGAGGCCTGACAAGCTGCTGGTACCAATTGCTCCCTACCTCCTGAGCGAGAAAATAGACTTCCTCCGCAATCGGGCTCATCGTGATCGCCGCATGCAAGGACACCGAGAGATCATCGGCGGTTAAGGCATCGATCTTCTCCGTAAAGCTTTGATACCGGACATCGTATGTGAACACATCGTTCCACGGCGCGCGCCAATAGAACCCGTCCTTGAGCGACTCCTTCTCCAGCCCCCCCGATAATGGGCTCCACCGGAGACCTCGCTTCCCCGGGTCGACGGTCCTCCCGCACCCGGAAACCAACAACAAAATCGGAATGACCAGCACGATCGCGTGGAAAAGAGCTAGGCGCTTCATAGATCCTCCATTCGGTCCCCTTCGTTCTGTTGATACAGTCGCTCACCGGTCCCGACGCTGCTGTCGTCCCGTTCGAGCGGCATCCGCATGGGCGTCAGCTCGACGTTCCAGATCCTGCGCCGCTACGGCATAGTATTCTGAAAGTTGCAGCGCACCACTGACCCAGTCCGATTGAGGGCCAAAGAGATGCTCATACCGAACAGCGCTCTCGGCAATCATGCCGGCCTTCTCCCTCAGGACCATGGCCTGATCTCGGTAGTAGCCGGCAATGTCCATCTGATCCTGGGATGGACCGAACGAGGTCGTATCAACTTTCGCAACAGGCTGCGCGCAACCGGCAGCCGCGAGCGAACAGAGCAGGATCAGAATACCCCACCCAACATGATGCGAGAGTATCGCGCGCCATCGATTGTTCATTGTATCCTCCCTGCGCAGTACAGCGCATGGCATCGATTCATGGGAAAGGCCGGTTACATTCGGCGTATCGCCGTGACAGACTTGCCTGATGGCGAAGGTATGGTCATCATTTGACCTACTGAAACAGAGCAGAGCATTTAACGGGCGTCTTGACCGCTCTTGAAAAAATCAATGATCGCCTTATTTTTTCCAGGCCATTCAGGGTGTGTCCCAGTGCCTTCGCAGTAGCGTGTGGCGACGTTGTTCCTACACGCCTTATACGTTACACAACCGTCTGCATCTTTAACAGAGGGGGTCGCGTCGCAACCATTGCAGGCAACCCACCATTGTATGACCTCTTTCCCATACCCTGGGAACAGAGTGTCCTGGCTACTGTGCATGACCATCACGGGAAGCGGGTTGGGACAATGATATTCCTTCAAGTCCTCACCTCTAATGCCCACTGCGCTGGGAGCAATCGCCGCTGGAATATGCTTGGTGCCATTGATAAACGCGATGGCCATGGCAGCAGTGCCGCCATCGGAATGGCCTGTGAGAAAAATCCGTTTCATGTCGATACACCATTTCTTCTCGATCAATCCAGGTATTTCAGCAAGGTCTTCAATGGTTTTGGTATTCATTTGTCGGTGATCGGCATACGCGACAATAAAACCTGCCGCCGTGGCCGCTTGCGTGAGGTACATGTATTCTTCCGACTCATATCGATTTCTCCCCCCTGGCGCATAGACCATGAGTAAAGGATGGTCAATGGTGGAATTGTAGTTCACCGGCGTTTTCACCATGTAGCGAATACCCGTCGGTGTCTTTTCATCATTACTGGCGCCCGCATCACCCAACTTTGCCCCTGGTTCACAGCGTCGCATACTATCGTTTACTACATACACCGCCTGACCGAGCAGTTTGCCACGACTCACGGCTTCAGGATCATTCCTCCCAGCATCTTGAACCGCGCCGGTGCCGATAAAACCAATCAGCAAGAAGCCTATTGCTACAGCAACGATCGTTGTGCGGCCAGGCTGTATATGCCGGAACCGTAACCACTCCGGCTTAAAGATACCGACAGCCAACAGGGCGACCGAAAGGAACATCATGGCTCTGAAGACATTGACTACCAGCGCGTTCATCGGTTTTACCTCGTATCGTTCACTGCGAGAGGATTAGGGGAAGGCCTGAAACTCTTCCGTATAAGCATAGGTCTCAATGGGCCGAGATATGGGAATGTACCAAAAACCTCAGACTCGTTCACGACCGAAACACCACGGGCGACCCCCTAGGTAAGGAGGTCGCCCGTGTTTGGCCCTTAGGACGCCGAAGCCGACTGCATGACTTAGTATGGGATTACGTGCAAGCAGTCCTTGCTCTCCTTGTTCCAGACCACATCACACAGGTTGGACATGCGCGCCACAATCTGTGCCGCCACGCCACCCGTCCCGCCGAACAACCCACACCAGCCCAACGTCACAAAGCCCCAGTGCAACGGAGCCGCGAAGAGTTCATCGACGAACCAGAAGGCATGCCCCCACTCATTGAGGCCCACGTTCGGCAGAATCATCATCGGCCCCACGATCGCGCCCACCAACGGGAACGAGACCGACTTGCTGAACTGCGGCAGCCGGGTCATGGCGTAGAGGTAGCTCGCAACGCCACAGGTGATGTACAACGGGAAGGTGAAGTAGAAGGCGATAATATGGCTCGCCGTAAAGCTCGTATCGCGGATGATCACCTGATGCCACGATGCGTCCTGCTCGAGAGTGAAACTTCCCGCCCAGTACACGCCGAACACATACACCGCGAGCCATCCCATCCAATAAAAATACCGCTTGAGTTCCGTCTTGGGATCGACGTTGGCGATGTTCCGATCCCGCGTGCTCCAAATCCAGCCCAGGGTCGCGGCCGAGAAGATGATGTTGGAAATCACGTTAAAGCGCCACAGGCCCATCCAGACGTTTTCGAACTCCGGCGTCATCGAGTCCAATCCGTGTGAGTACCCGAACGTACGCTGAAACACGACCTCAGCTCCCACTGCGAACAGCATCGTGAACCAGCCGATCTTAAGGGGCCTCGAGTCATACCAAAGTGATATGTCATATCCGGGGTCGCTTCCTCCCATTGTTGTTGTACTTGCCATAGTCTTACCCTCCCTTCATGTGCTTGAGAACCACCTCTGTGGGATGGTTGTGAAAACCCCTACGAAATACGTTGCCTGTCATTTCAATTTCCTCCTTCCTCTATGATCCACAGATGCAATCGGTATTTCCTGATGCTGTTCATAGGCAACTCGCATTCCAGCAGAGCATCCGCGTGACTTCGTCATCGATGATGCTGAAACTTCAATAGAATGAGCGTTTTCACTCGGGAATCTCTGCAGTGGATACAATGACGTGCTGAGACTGTTTGCCGAGATTACAGCATGATGCCGAAAAATCAGCTTTCACAGGACCATTCACAGAGGCTGGATGAGAATCCAGGCTAAGAAGTGCGAGAGACACCGAACTCCTGAGTTTTGGACTGAAGATAATCTCTTTATATAAGGCTGATTGACATGGAGGATGAAGGACCAGAACGTGATGTGACAACCGTTCTTATTCTATGTGCCGATGCATGACGTCCAAGATAAAGGAATACGGCACCTGTTGGTCACCATGGAAGGCTAGTGATTTTTGGTCAGTAACGGGAGTATTATGCACTTATGGTGATATGATCTAGACGGTTCCGCCTCCGTTGGCGGAGTGCGGTGCGCGAGCGGCAAAGCTTCCGTTGCAGACTCGCCAGGAGGGTAGGCGTCGGGCAATGACAAAACGATAGAGAGCTCGCCCTTTCGCCAGCGAGACGATGGTCAGCAGAATATTCCTCCTTGTTGGTTTTAACGTAACCTGCCTCTATGTGGGGGAGGACATATGAAACCCAACCTTCACAATGAAACCACTCAGCGGTCGGCCACGCCCGATGGCCTCTCTCATTCCGATATCGAAGACTGTATATGGGCCGAGACATTGCTTGCCGGAGAAAATCGCCTTCTCGAGATGCTCGCCACCGGATGTACGCTCTCAGAATTCCTTGATGCCTTATGCCGACTCATCGAAGATATCGCGAGCGGATCCCTCTGTGGAATTGTGCTGGTCGATCCAATCAGCAACCGACTAGCGCACGGTGCGGCTCCCAGCCTTCCTCTCAGCTATAACGAGTCGATCCATGGCAGACCCGTGAATCTCCTCTCGGGTCCCTGCGCCATGGCGGCAAGTCTCAAAGAGCAAGTGATTGCTGCCGATGTTGCGTCGGACGCGCGATGGGACACGTACGAATGGCGCGCACTGGCCATGGCCCATGGACTGCGGGCTTGTTGGTCCACTCCAATATTGTCATCCGACGACACAGTATTGGGCACCTTCGCGATTTACTCGCGCGAACCTGGTAGCCCTAGTGCGTACCATCAACACCTCATCGGACAGATCACGCATCTGGCGACGGTCGCTATTGAGCATAAGCATAGAGAGGAGAAGCTCCGCCAAGATGAACGGGAACTGCGGCGCATCACCGACGCGATCGCTCAACTCATTTGTGTCCTGGGACCCGATGGGAAAACTCTCTATGCGAATCGATTTGTGCTCGACTACAGCGGTCTGAGCTTGGAAAATGTCATGGCGGATGACTTTCGCGCACGATTTTTTCACGCTGATGATATCGAGAGATCACAGAACGAGCGCCAGCATGCGCTCGAACGCGAAACCCCATTTGAATTGGAGCTACGTGCTCGCCGGAAGGATGGGCAATATCGGTGGCTTCTGATCCGCTATAACCCCTTGCAGGACGAAGAAGGACGGATCATTCGCTGGTACGCGACAGGGACCGACATCGACGATCGCAAACGGGCGGAAGAGAGAACTCAAAAAGAAAACTTGGCGTTGCGCGAAGAGATCGATCAGTCTTCAATGTTTGAAGAAATCGTCGGCTCGTCGGACGTCATCCGCAACATATTGACGCAAGTCACCAAAGTGGCGCCGTCAGATTCCACGGTGCTCGTGCTGGGTGAGACCGGGACGGGCAAGGAGCTGATCGCACGGGCCATTTACAAGCGCTCGAAGCGGTCATCCCGCGCGTTTATTACCGTCAATTGCGCGGCGATTCCCGCGTCGCTCATTGCCTCTGAGCTGTTGGGACACGAGAAAGGCGCATTCACCGGCGCGCTCCAACGGCGTCTCGGGCGATTTGAACTGGCCGATGGCGGGACGATCTTCCTTGATGAGATCGGAGATCTGCCTGCCGAGACTCAAATCGCGCTCCTGAGAGTCCTGCAAGAGGGGGAAATTGAACGGGTCGGCGGCAGCCAATCGATTTCCGTTGACGTACGCGTGCTGGCCGCCACGAATCGCGATCTGAAGGCAGCCATGGCGGCAGGCACATTTCGCCAGGATCTCTTTTACAGGCTGAATGTCTTCCCAATCCAGGTCCCCCCGTTACGCGAACGGATGGACGACATCCCGTTACTCGTCACCTACCTGATTGAACGCTATGCGAAGAAGGCGGGGAAAAAAATCAAGAATATACAGAAAGAGACCTTGGAGTTGTTTCAGGCCTACGACTGGCCCGGCAACATTCGCGAGCTGCAGAACGTCATCCAGCGAGCGATCGTGCTGTGCGAGAGCGAAACATTTTCCGTCGACGAGACATGGTTGAAACGGGAAAAGCACAGACTGTCGGGGTCGGTAATTCCCCTAGGCGCCACACTTGCCGAGCATGAAAAGGACATCATTGAAGCGGCGTTGGCGGATTGTGGGGGCCAGGTCGCGGGCCCAACCGGCGCCGCTGCCAAGCTCGGACTCCCGAGGCAGACGCTTGAGTCGAAAATCACGGCCCTGGGAATTAACAAGCATCGCTTCAAGACTCGCCAAGCCGACTACGCACGATAAAAAGCCAAAAGTTGTTTGGACGCCATCTGCGAAAACCGGCCTTTCGTGAATCATTGCTTGTGTTTTAGACGACTCCTCTGACCCCGCACCCGTTCACTATCCTCCACCAATCCGACCGACAATCGAAATTTTACCGAATACTCCTGCCTCTTTTGCCGATCATTCAGCAAATGCTGAAATTTCGGCAGGTATTCCTATACCAAGCACAAACATTTCAAATGTTTACATCTGGCCTCTTCGTTGCACTCGTTTCATATCATCCAGGGTGAGAGGTCACAGATGACAATAAAATTTGAAAAAGAAACCCGCCGCCTCAAGACGATGATTTGTCTAAGCGGTCGGTTGCAAGCGAAGCACCTGGAGGAATTGAAGACGCAACTGGAAGGCGCTCGGTCGCGGGTTGCACTGGACCTCAACGGAGTG
Source organism: Nitrospiraceae bacterium (assembly GCA_041748925.1). Lineage (GTDB taxonomy): Bacteria > Nitrospirota > Nitrospiria > Nitrospirales > Nitrospiraceae > Palsa-1315. The sequence goes on from JBGTCI010000048.1 coordinate 95,099, forward strand.
ACGCTCGTGGATGTCGAGATCATTCGTTTTCTGAACGCCTGTGAAAAAAACGGTGTCCAGCTCCTCAATTGCTGGCCGTACATACGGGAGTGGATGAGTCGTGAGAAGGGCAGAGAAGGATAAGGCGATGCAGTTCAGACAACCACAGCAGCACATATAAAAGGAGGGAATTCCAATGGCATGTACTACTCTTCAAAAAAAAGATGACTCAATGAAGGGCGTCATTTTCATTATTCTTGGTGCCGTGCTTGTGATGTGCCTGGCACTGGCAACGGGCCTCCTCAGGCCCTAAGGCCGAATGCAAATGCCATCTATAGTTTTTCAACGAGGAGTTCACACCATGAAGGGCGTCATTTTCATTATTCTTGGTGCCGTGATTTTGATGTGCCTGGTACTTGCAACTGGTTACTTCCAACCTTAGCCGTTGGGATAGCGAGTACCGATTAAAACTGAATGCGACGGTTTGCGAATGTCCATAATTATCCGACGGATTTCCGTTTCTCAGCCCTTCAGCAAGGAGCCTAAGAAAGCACGACAGGTCAGAATACTTGGCTCTTCTTTAAGTCGTGACAGAGAAAGGAACTCATCGCGATGCCAGTGAATAAAAAAATCTCCTTTTCGGTCCTGTGTGCCTTTCTCACGATTGGGGCAGTCATGTTCGTGCACAATTTCATCACGCCCATGCAGATGCTTGAAGAGCTTCCGTATAGCGAATTCAAGACGCTCCTGGCGGCCGGCAACGTGGCGGAAGTCACGGTCACTCGTCAGTCATTGCTCGGGAAACTGAAGCCGGAAGAAGGATCAAAAGAACCGAAGCTGTTTACGACTGTCCGGGTTGAAGATCCTGATTTAGTCAAGGAACTCAATGTACGCAACGTCAAGTTCACCGGCATGATTGAGAGTACGTTCTTGCGAGACATTATGTGGTGGGTCATTCCTGCGCTGATCTTTGGCGGTATCTGGTTTTTTGTGATTCGGCGCCTCGGTCAGGGGCTTGGACAGGGTCAAAAAGGGTTCATGACCGTGGGGAAGTCGAAGGCGAAGATCTATGCGGAGAAGGATACGAAAGTGACTTTCGCGGATGTAGCCGGCGTGGAGGAGGCGAAGGAAGAACTGCGCGAAGTGATTGAGTTTCTGAAGACACCGGAAAAGTTCACGCGTCTCGGAGGAAAGATTCCGAAAGGCATCTTGCTCGTCGGTCCGCCTGGAACCGGCAAGACGCTCTTGGCTCGCGCTGTGGCAGGAGAGGCAGGCGTGACGTTTTTCAGCATCAGCGGGTCCGAGTTTGTGGAAATGTTTGTGGGAGTGGGCGCCTCCCGCGTGCGAGATCTGTTCGAGCAGGCGAAGATCAAGGCGCCCTGTATTATCTTCATCGACGAACTGGATGCGCTGGGAAAAGCCCGTGGGGCGGGACCCATGGCGCATGAGGAGCGTGAACAGACCCTGAATCAGTTGCTGGTCGAGATGGACGGCTTTGATCCCCGCATCGCCGTCATTCTGATGGCGGCGACCAATCGGCCTGAAATCTTGGATCCTGCACTGTTGCGGCCAGGCCGGTTCGACAGGCAAGTCTTGGTCGATCGCCCGGATAAGATCGGCCGCCTGGCTATCTTGCGCGTCCATGCCAAGCAGGTGACCCTGGGACCCGATGCAGATCTTGAGGTGATCGCCGCGATGACTCCCGGGTTCTCAGGCGCGGACCTCGCCAATATCATCAATGAAGCGACACTGTTGACCGTGCGTCGGAATAAAGAACAGGTGGGGCTCTCGGAATTGCAAGAAGCGGTGGAGCGGGTCGTCGCCGGATTGGAAAAGAAGAACCGGGTGCTCAACAAGATGGAGAAGGAACGCGTCGCCTACCATGAAGTGGGCCACGCATTGGTGGCATTGTCGTTCTCGGGGTCAGACCCGATTCAGAAGATCTCGATCATCCCTCGCGGCATTGCCGCGTTGGGCTATACCCTTCAGCTCCCGACCGAGGATCGATTCCTGATGGCCAAGACGGAGTTGGAAAACAAGATTGCCGTCTTACTCGGAGGGCGGAATGCGGAAGAATTGATCTTCGGCGAGGCCTCCACGGGCGCACAGAACGACCTGGTCAGGGCAACGGACATTGCCAAGAGCATGGTCAAATCCTACGGGATGAGCGAGAAGCTGGGCGCCGTGACCCTGGATCGTGAACGCCAGCCTCTCATCATGCAGATTCAGGCGCCTCAGGAGAAAGGCGACTACTCGGAGGAGACTGCCCGCGAGATCGACTGTGAAGTGCGCCGGATCATCGATGAGCAATACGATTGCGTGAGATGGCTCTTAGCTGAAAAAAAGCGCGCACTCATAGAAGGAGCAAAAGCCCTGCTCGATCGCGAGGTGATTAGTGGCAGTGATCTCAAAGCCATCATGGACATGTACTGAGGCGCAAACGCACGTATGCAGATGCTCAAAACTGTAACAGAAAGACCAGTGGGAAAGGTGCGAAGTATCTGACGCAAGACCCCATCAAGGAAGGAGGCATGCGATGAGGTGCACACGCTGTGGGGGATTGATGGTGTTTGAGGAGTTTGAAGACTTTGTGCTCGGGTCTGGTGGCGACGGATTGTGGGGACAGCGCTGCATCAACTGTGGGGCGATTGTCGATCTCGTGATTGCTGCACATCAACGCCTCACGTCGCAGGCAGCGGCATCGAGCCCGGCACTGACAACCGTGTAAGAACGCTTCGTCCATGCGCACGTATATCTGGAGAATTGGTGGCGCCGCGAGTCAGCACGGCGTCTCCCGCTGAGGTAGATGGGCCCCTCTTAACACCCCGGAGGGGCCTGTCTCCTCAGTACGCAACAGATCCGGATGACCAGAGTAAGGAGTGGACCTGTCGGCAGTGATGAGGAGAGCAACATGGATCAGAGCTTGGGAAGGGTCCGAAACAGGAGGGTTGACCATGATTAAGAACATGACACGAGCAGGCACTATGGTGCTCCTTCTTGTTGTCGCACTGTACCCCGGTACAGCCGCTGCGCATGGCGGAGCGGATTTGGAAGTTGACCCTTGCGTGCGCTGGGTCGGTGAAAGCGCAGTGCATTTCAGCACCTACCAGCCGCAGCACGAACTGAAAGCTCAATATTGCACGGACATTCCCAAGACAGGCGAGACCTTCCTGGTCGTGGACCTCGTAGACCCGGCACTGCGTAACATGCCGGTAGGTCTGCGGATCCTGAAGGGGAACGGGAGTAATGAGGCAGAAGCTCAGACTGTGGCAGATTGGCGTCCAAGCCACCATCCGACCGGAGTCGTCAGTGGCGAAACCATGCTGGACGAGGGTCTGTATAGGGTCATCATCACGGCTGAGGGGCGGAATCCTTCGCGCTACCAATATCTCTTGCGTGTACAGATGATCGATTATCAGAAGTTGGTGAATTCCGTGGTGGTACCACTACTCGGCGTGCTGTTATGCGCCTGGCTCGGTTACAAGCTCCTACGATCGAAGTGGCTGCGGAATCGGTGGGCAGGCGTCCGTTCGTAGGAAGCCGAGCGCTCCAGCTCGCGAGCACATGGTTCACCATTCCAAAGGGAGGAGGCTGACAATGTCTATGCCATTTCTGAAACCTGCCGGCCTGCGCTTCGTGACATCGCAAACCGACGCACCTCTCAAAAAGAAAGACAAGATTCCTTGGTATGTCTACTTTATCGGAGCAGCGATCTATACGGCTCTTGCCGGTTGGCTGTTCGCAGAATCGTCTCCGCTGGCATGGGTGTGCATCCTCAGCGCGCCGGTGGGGTTTTTCTATGCCTGGGGAGCTTGGAAACAAGAGAGGCGAAACAGAGTTGATGTCTAACCATGCGCTGAAACAAGACAGTCAATTGGTTGACTGCTGCGATCGAACGTAGATGTTAGGAATTAGGAGGAGGTCTGATGGAATCATTGATGGGTACTCTTGTTGGCCGTCGGGCGAACAACAATGCGGGTTTTATACCGTTCTCCGCTCCGACCTACGCGCAGGTTCACAGTGCCTTCAGCAACTTGGTGCGCGCCATGTATCGACTCGAGGTAGTCGGCGCCGATCGCCTCCCCATGACCGGGCCTGCGGTCATCGCCCCGAATCATGACTCGGTGCTCGACGGGATCGTCCTCGGTGCGGCAATCTCGCGGGAACTGCGTTTCCTTGCGAAGGCGGAACTCTGGCGCTCCCGACTCCTTGCGTGGGCGCTCGACGGCCTGGGCGCAATCGGGATTAAGCGTGGCCACGGCGACCAGTCCGCGCTTGTGCGGGTGCGGCAGGCACTCGAGGCAGGACAGGCGGTCGCGATCTTCCCACAGGGCGCTGTCCGCGGCAACCGTCCGTGGCACCGAGGTGCCGCACGCATGGCGCTGGTAACGGGCGCACCGCTTGTGCCGGTCCGTCTCGTCGGCACGGCACGGGCCCTCTCGCTGGGCAGAATCGGCTTCCCGCGGTTGCGCGTCATCTTCGGAGAACCTATCAAAGTTGCGCGGGCGCAGGAAGACCCGGTTGCGGCGACGAAGCTGACCGAGCTGTTACGCGCTTCTGTCGAATCGCTGACCTAGTTGGCTTCGCTACCGTAGGACCGAAGGGAAGTGCCAAGGAGGGGATACGATGTTTATAAAGACCCTAGCTCAGACCAAAATGTGGGGGTTTTGGCAATATATGTTTGATTTCTGCAACGAAAGTTTTTCCTGCGTGCTCGGCTTGTTAACGGCTATAATTCTGGCTTTTGGGGCTATTGTATTGGGCTTGAGTGCTATGATGATGCGCCTCAATAGAAGAGAATAGACATAATCTTCCGAATGCTTCGCAACTGCGCGCGTCTTCCCAATTTCCCATTTCATTTTCAAGGGTAGCATCGTCGATCCTCGTTGCGCGCGTCGAACGAGCACATTCTTATCGTGGGCGTTTCGCGAGCAGGAGGACGGCCAGGCTACCCTTCCCATCCTTCTGAGACCGTGCGTTGCACGAGCGCAGGAGACCATCTAGCCGGCCCTCTCCTCTCTACCCCAATTTCACAACTGTCACGCCATCTCCGCCTTCTGCCCGATCTCCTGCACGGAACTCAGCGACATAAGGCGAGTCTTTCAAGTAGTCTCGCAACGACGCTTTGAGTTTCCCCGTGCCATGGCCATGAATGATGCGCAGAAACGGCGCACCGGCCAACGTCGCCCGATCCAGCGCCGCAACCACGTCATCTAACGCCTCATCGGCCGCCTTCCCTCGAACATCCACGACCGTCTGTTCATCGAGCCCCAGCCCGCCGCCTGCCGGGACCCGGCGAGGACTCGACGAGACCGGCTTCGACGGTGCTACCTGCCTTCGCGCGAGGCCAACGAGATTTGCCACTGTGGCAAGCACTTCCCCCTCTCCCACCTTCACCCTCACGCGTTTCTTCCCTTGTGGCGATTCTAGTAGTGTGCCGGTCATGCCGAGCCCGCTGATCTCCACCTGATCCCCCACCCCCAACTGTGCCAGCGGAATTGGCGTGCAGGCTGGGGCCAATTCAGCTGTCGTCTGCGCCTCAAGCTCGAACAATCGTTGCTTCGCCGCTTTGGCTTTGATCAACTTCTGCTCACCCTTGACGGCATCGACCGTGGCTTGCACTTCAGCCCGCGCTCGACTGAACTGCTCACTGAGTTTTCGCTTGTGGCCCTTCTGCGCTTCCTGTTCAGTGTCTTCCAGGTGAGCCAGCTGCGCCTTCGCGCGTTGCTCAGCCTGTTCCGCTTCACGTCTCGCTTCGATAGCCCGAGCCAGATCGTCGGTCAACTGCCGCTGCGTGGCTTGAAGATCGTGGAGCATCGTTTCCATGACCCGCTCGTCTTTATGGAGCTTCTGCCTCGCCTCATCGAGCAAAGCCCGATCCATCCCTAACCGACAGGCAATCTCAAGCGCAGATGACCCACCGGGCACCCCCATGAAGAGCCGATAGGTCGGCGAGAGCGTCGCCACGTCAAATTCGACTGCGGCGTTTGCGAAGCCTGGCATCGTGTGGGCCAAGGCCTTCAGCGCTCCATAGTGCGTGGTCGCGACAACTTTCATCCCCAGCGTGGCCAGCCGACAGAGTAACGCTTCGGCAAGGGCCGCTCCTTCTGTCGGATCGGTCGATGTCACTGGTTCATCAAGAAGAACCAACCATTGCCGCGGAACGGCATTCGTGTCGCTTCTGCGTTGACAGTCCGTTTCATCGAGCAGCTGAATCATCTGGGTCATGTGCGCAGAAAAGCTGGATAGATCGTGCGCCAGGTCTTGCGCGTCGCCGATATCGGCATAGACGTCGGGAAAGACTGCCATCTCAGATTCCGCGTCACAGGGCAGGTGCAATCCCGCCCGAACCATCAAGGCAAAGAGCCCGACAATCTTGAGGGTCACGGTCTTCCCACCCGTATTGGGGCCGGAGATAACAAGCACGTGAATCGATTCATCCAAGAGGATATCGTTGGCAACTACCTGCTCTTTCGACAACACGAGCAGGGGGTGCCTGGCACGCAGCAACCGTACACGCCCTTCTGTGTTGAGCTTGACTGGATGCGCCTTCAGTTGACGACTAAACATTGCCCGGGCCGAAATACCGTCAAATACGGCCAGCGCATCGAGCCCCGCCAGAACGACCTCGGATCGTGCGGCGACGAGGGCGGATAACTCACGGAGAATCCGTCGTACTTCCCGTTCGATCTCAAGATCCGCCACTTTGATCGAATTGTTCAGTTCGACCAGCTCTCGCGGTTCGAGGAACACCGTGGCCCCACTGGCCGAAATGTCATGGACAATCCCCGGCACCCGTCCCCTCATGTCGGCTTTCACCGGAATGACATAGCGGCCTTCTCGCTCGGCAAAGTACTGTTCCTGCAGGATGTCTTCATACCGACGCGAGTGCAGGATCTGATTTACTTGATCGCGCATCTGCTGCTTGAGTGCTTGAGCCTGATGGGTCAAGCGCCGCAACTCCGGTGTCGCCGACTCCTTGATCGAGCCGTCTGGGTGGATCGCCGCATTCAGCGCGGTTTTCACGGGATTCAGCTCCCTGACCGATCGCAAGGGCTGCGCGACGGATAACAACGCGGGAGCGTCATCCTGATGCCGCTCCACAAAACGGCCGCTCTCCTCCAACAATTCCAAGACCATCGCGCAATCCCGGAGTTCGTGGACCTCCAACGCCGCCCCTTTCCTCGCCCGGGCGAGCGGGTCTCGAATATCCGGGAATGACAAGGTCGGCAGGGCCTCGCCGGATGCTTGTAGTTGTCCCATCTCCGTCGTTTCTTGTTGGCGCCGCTGTGAATCGCGGAGACTGGTCGCCAATTCGAGGGACCGACTGCGCGCCGCCCCCATCGTCGATCGGGCATGCCCCGCCAGCGCCTCAAGTAGTCTGGGCCACTCCAATACCTGTGTGGTCTGTTCAAAAAGATTCACCAATACCTCAAGGGGAAGCGTCTCACGTTAGGAGCCTGTCGGACATTGCCTTCGTGATGAGGCGACGGCGGGCCAGGCAGATGCGCGCCCGCAGGCCACGAAAAACCGGAGGCGTATTCGCTGGAATACGGTGAGGATTCTTCGAGACCGAGAACAACGTAGATGCCTAGCCATCATTCATTCGCCACAGTAGGACGGTCAATGTCGGACAGGCTCCTAGAATCGACGAACTCTAACGAACCCGGCGACAGAGACGCAAGACACAGGTCCGCGGACCCCACAACATCTCTGTCTGGACCCGGTTCAGATGGCAGTGAAACTTCTGTGATCCGGCGCGGGATTACCGCCTTGGTATGGCTTGACAAGCCCCAGGAGCGTGGATACTATCGGCGTCATTCTGGCCGGTGGATTCAACCGGCCAATTTTTCTTGAGGGACCACTCGTCATGGCTATTCGGATCGGTATCAACGGATTTGGGCGGATTGGACGGAACGTCCTGCGGGCATCACTCGGTGATCCAGACCTCCACGTTGTGGCAGTGAACGACCTCACAGATGCGAAGACGCTCGCCTATCTCTTGAAATACGACTCGGTACACGGAACGTTACAAGGAAGCGTCGAGGCCAAAGACGACCAGATACTCGTCGACGGCAAGCCCATTAAGGTGCTCGCGATCAAGGATCCAAAAGAGCTTCCCTGGAAGGAACTGGGGGTCGATATCGTCATCGAATCGACCGGGCGCTTTACCGATCGTGAAGGCGCGGGGAAGCACATCTCTGCCGGAGCCAAGCACGTCATTATTTCCGCTCCGGCGAAGGACCCGGATGTCACCATCGTACTGGGTGTCAACGACGCGGCCTACGATCCGAACATGCACCATATTATCTCCAACGCCTCTTGTACGACCAACTGTCTGGCTCCCGTGGCAAAAGTTCTGTTGGATAATTTCGGCATCAAGCACGGCGTCATGACCACGATCCATTCCTACACCAACGACCAGCAATTACTCGATCTGCCCCACAAGGACCTGCGGCGCGGGCGCGCGGCGGGCATGTCGATGATCCCAACCAGCACCGGCGCAGCCAAGGCATTGCACTTGGTACTACCGCAGCTCAAGGGCAAAATCGACGGCCTCGCCATCCGAGTCCCCACACCGAATGTCTCACTGGTGGACTTGACCGTCGAAACCGAAACGGACTGTGACGTCGCCTCCGTCAACGCCGCCTTCAAGAAAGCGGCGAACGGCCCGATGAAAAACATTCTGCTCTATTCTGAAGACCCGATCGTCTCGATCGACCAAAAGGGCGACTCTCATTCGGCCACATTCGATGCCCCGCTCACCATGGCCATCGACAAGCGGCTTGTCAAAGTGACGGCCTGGTACGACAACGAGTGGGGGTATTCATGCCGGGTTCGAGACCTGATCAAAGTCATCGCGGCAAGAGCAAAAGAACGCTGAACACCGCGGGTCGATGCCTGACACAGCTCGATCCGATTTCACGCTGACTCTCCTTGCTATACGGACTGATCTGACGGAGCCGCCATGAAATTGCGCAAACAAACGCTCGACGACGTCGTGCTGCGAGACAAGCGCGTCATCATCAGGGCCGACTTCAACGTTCCCTTGGACGATTCGCACCAAATCACCGACGATACCCGCATTCGTTCGACCCTGCCGACCATCAATCGAGCCATCGACGACGGCGCCAGGGTGATCCTCTGTTCGCACCTCGGCCGACCGAATGGAAAATTCGATTCCAGATACAGTCTGGCCCCAGTAGCCAAACGCCTGGGACGGCTTATGGGCAAAGACATTTTGTTTGCACCCGATTGCATCGGTCCAGCGGTGGAAGCGCTTGTCGCGAAGATGAAGCCTGGCGACGTCCTGCTTCTTGAGAATCTCCGATTTCATCGGGGTGAAGAGGAGAACGACGACAACTTCTCGAAAGCCCTGGCGGCTCTCGGCGATGTGTATATCAACGATGCGTTCGGGGCCGCACACCGGGCCCATGCCTCTACTGTCGGCATCGCCAAATTCATTCCCGCCTCGGCTGCCGGCTTCCTCCTCAAGAAAGAAGTCGAATATCTCGAAGGCGCCGTCGAAAACCCCGTTCGGCCTTTTGTTGCCGTTCTCGGCGGAGCGAAAGTGTCGGGAAAGATCGGCGTCATCGAGAACTTGGGCAAACGCGTCGACAAAGTCATTATCGGCGGCGGCATGGCCTTTACCTTCTTAAAGGCGAAGGGGATGGAAATCGGCAACTCCCTTGTCGAAAACGACATGCTGGACTTCGCCAAAGGCATTGAGGAGCATGCCCTTTCCCGCGGCGTAAAATTCTACCTGCCGGTCGATTGTGTCGTCGCGGCCAGCCGCGAACCTGGGGCGGAATCGAAGATCGTCCCGGTTCAGGAGATTCCGAATGGGTGGTACGCCCTCGACATCGGGCCGGCCTCCGTAAAACTCTTCAACGAAGCAGTCCAGAACGCAAAGACGATTCTGTGGAATGGACCAATGGGTGTCTTCGAAATCGATGCCTACGCCCGTGGCACTCTCGCGATGGCTCATGCGATCGCCGATGCCTATGCGCTGACCATCGTCGGAGGAGGCGAAACGGCTCTGGCCGTGCATCGAGCCGGCGAATCGGAGAACATGTCATTCATCTCGACCGGCGGCGGCGCCGCGCTGGAATTATTGGAAGGCAAACGACTTCCAGGCCTGACCGCCCTCCCAGATCGAGTCATGTAATCGCCCGTCACTGAGTTCATACCCTCTACCACCATCGAGCATCGAGACACCTGTGCGCAGACCCCTCATCGTCGGCAACTGGAAGATGAACAAGACGGCCTCGGAGGCTGTGGTCTTCATTCGCGACCTCCGCGAACGCGTGCCTGCATCACCTCACGCCGACGTGGTTCTTGCGCCACCCTTTACGGCCCTCGAATCGGCCCGTAACGCCTTGGGCTCCTCCTCTTATTTCAGCCTCGGTGCACAAAATGTGCATTGGGAAACCCGCGGGGCCTTCACCGGGGAAGTGTCCGCTCCGATGTTGCGCGATCTTGGCTGCCGCTATGTGATCGTCGGCCATTCTGAACGTCGCACTCTTTTCGGCGAACGAGATGAGCATATTCAGATGAAAGTCCTGGCGGCGCTGAGGCACGGGCTCTCTCCGATCCTTTGCGTGGGAGAATCACTCGCGCACCGTGAGGCAGGCCAAACAGAATCGATCGTCACAGCTCAACTGAGCAGCGGCCTGGGGGGGTTGACCTCACAGGATCTTGCAACCGTTACGATCGCTTACGAACCAGTCTGGGCTATCGGTACGGGACGAGCCGCCACCACAGATCAGGCCGTGACCGTACATCGCTCGATCCGCTTATTCATAGAGACCGGCTGGGATAGCAAAACAGCCTCGGCCATCAGAATTCTCTATGGCGGAAGCGTCACGCCCCAGAATATCGAATCGCTCCTTGGTTCGGATGCGATCGACGGAGCTCTGGTGGGTGGGGCTTGTCTCGATCCCGATTCGTTTGCTACAATCATCACCGTTGCTCAGACGCCGCGCGCCTAACTGATCGGAGTGCCATGTATATCTTTCTCATCGTCATTCACGTCATGGTCTGTTTTCTCATGGTCGGCGCGATCCTCTTGCAATCAGGAAAGGGTGCTGAAATCGGCGCGTCATTTGGAGGCTCCAGCCAGACCGTCTTCGGTAGCCGCGGCCCCGCAAACTTTTTGAGCAAATTCACGGTCGTCGTCGCAGCCGTCTTCATGGTGACTGCGCTCAGTCTGGCTATTCTCGCCAAAGAACGAACGTTTTCTTCCACGGTCATCGATCTCAACAAGAAAGAGACTCCTCAGAGCGCCCCTGAAGCTCCCGCGACTACACCGGCAGCCCCGGCTACTGAAAGCCACACTCCTGGCGATTCTTCGTCAAGCGGACACTAGCAGGATTGAAAGTGTCCGCGCTTGTCGTTGGTGGTTTGCGTGGTTTAACAGTTAGCTTGGCTCAACCAAAGAAGCGAAACAAACTAAACACACCAGCCCTACAAGCCGGCCGCCACGATCCACGAGTGTCAACACTGTCTTGCAAAGAATGGGAAGGTAAGAACGAACCTCTGCAGCGCTTTGCTAGATTCGGGTGAGCCACGCCTCGTGGGTAGGGTCTTCCCCACGAACGATAGAAAAGAAACTCTTCTGCAGAGATTGGGTAATCGGACCTGGCGTACCGGTTCCAATGCGGCGATTGTCGATCTCCCGCACCGGCGTCAACTCGGCAGCGGTCCCGGTCACAAACACTTCATCGGCGATATACATATCATCGCGTGTGAAACGCTCCTCCACCACAGGGATACGCTGCTCACGCGCCAGATCGATGACGGAGCTCCTAGTGATGCCGTCGAGGATTGATGTGAGCGGTGTGGTTTTAATCTGTCCTTTCCGCACAATGAAGATATTCTCCCCTGTCCCCTCGGACACATATCCCTCGGTATCGAGCAAAATGGCTTCATCGTACCCGTCCGACTTCGCCTCCCGCTTCGCGAGAATCGAATTCACGTAGTAGCCGGAAATCTTCCCTCTCGTCATCGAGACATTGACGTGGTGGCGAGTGTACGACGACACCCGAGCCCGCATCCCATTCGCCAGGGCGTCGTCTCCGAGATAGGCGCCCCAAGTCCAGGCTGCAATGGCCAGCTTAATTGGGTTGTCGCCGGGATAGACCCCCATCGTGCCGTGCCCGATATAGATGAGCGGACGGATATAACACGCCTCCAGCCTATTCACCCTGACTGTCTCCACGATAGCCTCTGCAACCTGTTTCTTGTCGAAAGGCATCTGCATCATGCCGATATGGGCGGAATCGAACAGCCGGTTAACATGTTCCTGCAACCGAAATATTGCGGAACCGGACTTCCCCTTATAACAGCGAATCCCCTCGAACACAGCCAGTCCATAATGGAGCGAATGGGTCATTACGTGAACATGCGCGTCCGCCCAATCGACGAACGAGCCGTCCATCCAAATTTTTCCTTGTGGCTCAAGCATGGGCAATAAAGACGAGCACGTGAACCTTCATGCGCCGAAATTGGAATATAGCAGCGGGCTGGAAGAAGCGTCAAGCAAACGGGCGTGGTATGGCCCGCAGCAAGAATGAACAAGAGGGACGCTCAGGTAGGCAACTGCGGGGCACGAATCTGCTGGCTCAATGCATCAGTGATGTGCTTCGCAGCAAATGGACTGACGAGGACAAGATCCAACCCAAAATCATACCCATCCACCCAACGGACCGTCGCTCGCTCAATCTCTATCGGCGGGCCATCGTCCGCAAACGTGACGCGTAGTGCCAAATCGAGGCCAGGTTCAACGGCATGGTCACCTTGAACACGCATCCCCGATTGGGACAAATTGGTCACGACACCTTTCCCGACACAGTCCCCACTGAGATAATAGAGCATGAGCCAGGTGGGTATGCGACGATAGGGGCGGAGCACAAATCGAGTGGCCCTCGGCTTGGAGGGACTAGACTTCGGTCCTACGGCCATCATTATCTCCGATCCATGAAATGGCTCAACAATAGACTGACAGCATACGCCCAGGAGCCAAGGCAGGATAGTCCACAAATAGGTTAACACGAAGGAGGGGGTAAGGTTTGCAGGTGGAATCCAACATAATCGCCCATCTCTTGGCGATTATGTTGCACTTGACACCACATCTGAATTGTGGGTATAATCCTCCCAACAACGGAGGACGCCATGACCAAGCCCACGATGACCTTGACCAACCTGACGGATCGCTTCTCGACCGAAGAAGCGTGCAAGCAATTTCTCACCGAAAAGCGATGGCCCAACGGTGTGGAATGTCCCCGCTGTCACAACAAGAAAGTCTATGAACTGAAGAGCAAGCCGTTTCACTGGGTCTGCAAGGCGAAGGAGTGCGGCGGACGGAATGGCTATCGCTTCTCCGTCATCACCAAAACAGTGTTTGAAAACACGAACTACCCGCTCCGCACCTGGTTCCAAGTCGTCTATCTGATGACCCAATCCAAGAAGGGCATCAGCGCCTTGCAGATCCACCGCCAGATCGGGAGCGGCGACTACCGCACCGCCTGGTATATGTGCCATCGCATCCGTGCAGCGATGAAGGACGGAGGATTTTCTAAGCTGATGGGCGAAGTGGAAGTCGATGAAACGTTCATGGGCGGAAGTAACCGGAACCGCCATCGCAGCAAGAGGAAAGCGGAGAATGGACCGGTCGGCAAAGTCGGCGTGATCGGCGCCATTGCTCGCAAGGGCAATGTGGTGTGCCAAGTGATCGAAAGCGTGGATAGCCACACGCTGGTCAACTTTGTTCGGCAAACCGTGAGCGAGAATGTCTCGCTGGTCGCCACCGATGAATATGTCGGGTATACCCGTCTGAAGCGCCAATTTCCGCACCAGACGGTCAATCACGCTAAGGGTGAGTATGTTGCGCGGGAATGTCCATACGGCGAACCTGGACAGCTTCTGGAGCCTCCTGAAGCGTGGCGTGATGGGGACGTTCCATCAGGTCAGCAAAAGCTATTTGCCGCTGTACCTGGCCGAGTTTTCGTATCGCCACAACAACCGGAAGAATGCCGACATTTTCGGAGATGTGATAGCAAAATGCTGAGCACGTCGCCGCTGAAACGTGCTCAGATGAGATACGAAGCGAAGAATGTTCAGCTCCGTTTGCCCATGGAGGTTGTATGCCGAAGGCGAAACCGGTTTCGCTCCATCCGCTGAGTTTTGAGCAGGCCATTGAAACGCTCATAAAAGCACAGCCTAAACCACAGAAGAAACGGGTGAAGGCTAAACCAAAGAAGTAGGTCAGGAATCGTATTCCACTTGTCTGGTGCAACCTTTTTGCTACACTACCACTAGGGTCACCCCCAGTTGTTAATAGCTTGTTTGGATGGCATATCTCCTCTTGACAGTGTTCCATCGGACTACCTAGAATGACATCCCCAACGACCAAAGGAGCACGCCCTATGTCACAATCATTCTCCATTCGACTCAGGACCGTCATTCGGCAGGATTCTGAGACTGGCGCATTTGTAAGCCATATTCCGGTGCTTGATCTGTATTCTGCCGGAAAGACGGAAGAAGAGGCGGTTGAGGCTGCCCAAAGTGCCGTGGATATGTTTTTTGACGTTGCCACAGATAAGGGCACCCTTGAGCAAGTATTGTTAGAAACTGGATTGCTGAATACGGGAGAACGGCAGCAACCCTCAACCCTCGGTCCATCTACTGATCGCATCTTTGATACGCATACCCCGCTTCATCTCCAATACGCCATCGGATAGCGTATGCCCATCGAGCGACCAGTCTCGCCACGCATTATTCGGAGAATGCTTGAGATCGAAGGCTTTCAGTTGGTGCGTGAAGACCGATTGAATTGGGCATTTTTCAAAGATGGGTGCGGACAAATTCACCCCATCATTCTCCCGCATACCGTCGAACCAGTTCCGCTTGATGCCATGAATCGGGCTCTCGATGTCGCCAAAATCACACCTGGCCTCTACGAACAGCTCCATGCACGCATTCTGCTTGAAATAAATATGCCGGGCACGAGCTAACCTCCCACCGCTTGAGTTAGCTTCCACTTGCTATATGTCGAATATCTGAGAATAGCTTCTCCGTAGAGTTCGGCTTCTGAGCCCATAAAACTCCTTTCGTAACTCCTATATCGAATTCCAGTTGGGCCTCTTTCGGCCCTCCATAGGCACAAACCTTGATACTAAAAGATTCCCCATGGATATATTCAGAAGAGGTTACTTTTTTGCATGGAAGCACAAGTTCCAAGGTTCCACTCGTATAATAGGCCACCGCCGGCACATTTTCTGTTTCTCCACGACTCAACCCAAATGAAGGGGGAATTCCTGGTTTTAGACAAAGGGATTGCCTGCCTTTATTTTTCACTTCAACACTAACCGCGAAAAGCTCCGGCCTTATACGGCTTGCACTGGTGCCAGTTACTTCGATGAACAATGTTTGGGGGCTATCGATTAGGTCTTCATCGATTTTATGTAAGGCCATAGACACAGATGGTGTATTCAAAATTTCTAATTGTTTCTGGTTATCATCTTTTTCGCTCTGAGTTTGACGCCAGGCCAAAAAGCACGCGATTAATATCGATCCACTCACTATGCCAAACCATACCCACCATGGCGCATGATCGCCCCACCATGCGCCTACCACGGCCGACACCGCCAAGGCGGCAAGACCGGTAGCGAGTGGCTCCCAATGACGGGAGATAGCGCAGAGAAATCCCCAAATATCTTTTTGCACAATGCACCCCCTTGGTGAGGGCCAAGGATACATTGGGCGGGTTTGGGTGTCAAGTTAGACATAATCGCCCATCTCTTTACCTTGACAGGCTTCAAATCCCTATGTTACACAATCATCTTCTCTAAATGGAGACAGTGGCTTATGTACGCAATCATTGAGACAGGCGGCAAGCAGTATCGGGTCGAAACTGGGTCATTGGTCCTAGTGGAGTCTCTTCCCGGCGAAGTCGGGGGGACGATCGAACTCGGCCAGGTTCGGCTGGTCCATGGCGACAAGGGTATAGAGGTCGGACAACCATTGGTCAAAGGGGCCACCGTCAAGGCCGAGATCATCAACCAAGGCCGAACCCGGTCCATCACCATCTTCAAGAAACAACGGCGCAAGAACTATCGGCGAACCAATGGCCATCGCCAGGGTTTTACCAAATTGCGCATTACCGGTATTGAAACGGCCTAACGAGGATCACCCATGGCAACAAATAAAGGCGGCGGATCGACTAGAAATGGGCGCGATAGTAATCCGCAATATCTTGGGGTCAAGGCCTACGGTGGAGAGACCGTGAAGGCAGGATCCATTTTGATCCGTCAGCGAGGGACAAAGTTTTTCCCCGGTTTTAACGTGGGCCTCGGCAAAGACCACACCCTCTTCGCCCGCATCACAGGAATCGTGAAGTTCGAACGCGGCCGCGGACGGCAGAAGATCAGCGTCTACTCCGCGCCCTCGATTTCATAGTACATTCTTTTCCTCTTTTCTCGTCACAGTGTCGTGATCGCGAGGATTCCCGGCATGCGCAGGGGTGCAACGGGATGTTCCTTGTATGCCATACCTATACAGTCACTATGCTGAAACGGTGTGCCGATGTTTGTCGATGAAGTCCGTATCCATATCACAGCCGGCCGAGGCGGCGACGGCGCATGCAGTTTTCGGCGCGAAAAGTTCGTACCCCGCGGCGGTCCTGACGGCGGCGACGGTGGCCACGGCGGCAATGTCGTGTTTGAAGCGTCCCCTCGCATGACCACGCTCCTCGACCTCCGGTACCAAAAACACTACGAAGCAGAAGTCGGTCGCCAGGGTGGCGCGGCCAATTGCTCCGGAAGGACCGGAGAGGATGTGGTCGTAGCCCTTCCGGTTGGCACCGTGATCTTCGATGATCAGACAGGTGAGGTGCTGGCCGACCTGGTTACCGCTGGACAGCGGTTTGTGGCAGCTCGCGGCGGCCGGGGGGGGCGAGGGAATAATCATTTCGCGACCTCGACCAACCGCACGCCTACGAACTTTGAAACCGGCACCGAAGGCGAAGTACGCTCGCTGAAACTTGAGCTGAAACTGTTGGCCGATGTCGGACTTGTGGGCTTTCCCAACGCCGGAAAATCGACGCTCATATCCGCAATCTCGGCGGCACGACCGAAGATCGCCGACTATCCTTTCACCACCCTGACCCCAAATCTGGCGATCGTCCGCTGGGGAGAAAAAGGAAGTTTCGCCGTCGCAGACATTCCCGGAATCATCGAAGGCGCCCATGAAGGCAAGGGGCTGGGACTCCGATTTCTCCGGCATATCGAACGCACGTCGTTTTTGCTGTATATGATCGACGTGTCAGAATGGGCCCCCGAGGAACCGGTCAAGAGTTTCGAGGTCATGCGTCAAGAATTGGCCGCCTACGATGAGCCGATCATCACACGCCCCTTCGCGGTGGTCGCCACAAAGATCGATGTGGTTGGAGACGGCGCGCGCCTGCGCGAGCTGCAGAAGTATTGTACGCGTCATCGCTATACGTGTCTCCCGATCTCTGCCGCCACGAGAGACGGGTTGACGGAACTCGTCAACTATGTGGGACAACAGGTTGCGCAACTTCGAGCCACACCATGCGAGATCAGCTCCTAAAGCAAGCCACCCGCATCGTCATCAAAATCGGGAGCAGTCTCGTCGCGTCCCGAGACACAGGGCTGCGCCCGGAACAGATCGATCGGCTCGCGGATGAGATTGCGGCCCTCCGGTCGAGCGGACGTGAAGTCTTGATCGTCTCCTCCGGCGCGATTGTCTCCGGCATCAAGAAGTTAGGCCTGAAGGAATACCCCAAGAGCCTCCCCGTGAAGCAGGCAGCAGCGGCGGTCGGCCAGAGCCGGCTCATGTGGGCATACGAAAAATCGTTTGAGCGACTCGACATCAAGGTCGCGCAAATTCTACTCACTCACCACGACCTCGCCGACCGGCGGCGGTTTCTCAACGCACGCCACACCCTCAGCGCGCTGATCGGATTCGGCGTGATCCCCATTATCAACGAAAACGATACGGTGGCCGTGGATGAAATCCGTGTGGGAGACAACGATACCCTGGCTGCCGAGGTAGCCCATCTGGTCGATGCGGAACTGTTGATCATCCTGTCCGATATCGACGGCCTCTTTACCGAGGACCCGCGCAAGAGCCCCGCAGCCACGCTGATTCCATTGATCCCTGACATTACCGAGGAAATTGAACAGCGGGCCGGTGTCTCCAGCTCTTTCGAAGGTACAGGGGGCATGGCCACGAAAGTCCAGGCGGCTAAGAAAGTCAGTAAGTACGGAGTGGCCACCTTGATCTTGAACGGGCAAGAAGCCGGCCTCCTTCCACGCGTATTAGCCGGCGGATCGGGCGGCAGCCTCTTCCTCGCGAAGGAACGTCGCTTCACCAGCCGCAAACATTGGATCGCCTTCACTCTCAGGCCGCGAGGGACACTGACACTCGACCTCGGAGCCGTGGAGGCGCTGGCCCGACGGGGCAAGAGCCTGTTGGCTTCAGGTATTCTGGAAGTCAGCGGTCCGTTCGATACGGGAGATGCAGTTAGTTGCCTCGACCAAGATGGCAAAGAGTTCGCCAAAGGACTTGTGAACTTCTCATCTGACACCTTGGCACAGATCAAAGGGCTCAAAACGATCGAGATCCAGCAGCGACTCGGCCCGCAGGAATACGAGGAAGTCATCCACCGAGACAACCTGGTCATCCTCTGAGAACAATTATCAATGCTCGGTTTTCAATGATGACTGATCGGACGAGAGCCGATTGAAACGCGGTCTTTTCTAAACAGTCAACCTTGAACATTCATCATTTGACGTATGCGTCTTGGAGTATTGGGCGGCAGTTTCAACCCTGTGCACAATGGCCACCTGGACATTGCACGCCAAACACGCGAGGCCCTCGGACTCGACCAAATCCTCTTCATTCCCACGAGTCACCCTCCCCATAAGCCGAACAACAGTCTGGCGCCGGCCCAAGACCGCTATGAGATGGTCCGTCTTGGCATCGCCTCAGACCCCTTCCTCGCTATCTCGGACGTGGAAATCCGACGGCCAGGCAAGTCCTACTCTATCGACACCATTCCCCTGCTACAGCAAGAGTATGGCGCGCAGACCCAACTCTTTTTTTTGATCGGGCTCGATGCCTTCCTGGATTTTCCATCCTGGCGTGAACCTCAGACATTGCTGAAACTCTGCTCGTTCGTCGTCCTCTCCCGGCCAGGCCTGTCGTTTCGTTCCCTCTCAACCGTCGCACTGCTTCCGCCGATTCCCTATCCCTCGCTGGGAGACCTCGATGCAGGACGGATTTTACGAATCGAGGCGATGCTCGGAACGCAACGCCTGATCTGTCTCAAACTACCACCCTGCGCGGTTTCCGCATCGGACATTCGCTCGCGAGTCCGCCAAGGACTCCCGACGGCAAATCTGTTGCCGCCCTTAGTGGAATCTTATATACTTCAGCATCATCTCTACCAAGAGGACCGTAATCGTACGAACAGCTAGGTCCACGGCCCTCGCCATTGCCCGGGCCATGTTCGATAAGAAGGCCACCGACGTTCTCATTCTCCAGGTAGCGCCGCTGACCTCCGTTGCCGACTACCTGATCATAGGCTCTGCGGATTCGGATCGCCAAGCGAGTGCCATCGCCGATCATATAGACAGTATCCTCTCTCGCTCTGGCTCCAAACCGCTGGGCATCGAAGGCATGCGGTCCTCGCAGTGGGTTCTGATGGACTTTGGTGATGTCATCGTCCATATTTTCAGACAGGATGTTCGGAAACATTACGCACTCGAACGGTTGTGGGCCGACGCAAAACTTATCGCCATCCCGAATAAACCTGCAGTCACACAACCGGCCGTCACCCCACGGCCCGTGAAGCGGAAAAAGGCTCCCGTGAAAACAAAGGCCTAGGTCGATGCTCCGACTGCTCACCACTATCTTCCTCGTCAGCGCCGGAATCTTCCTCTACAGCTATGCCCGTGAGTTGAACCCTGGGACGGTCGCAGTCCGGACCAGCCCGTCCGTCCAATTCGAGCTGAGTCCCGTCACACTCGTTGTCTTTTCCATGGCTGTCGGCGCCGTGCTCGTGGCCTTAGCGGTCGGCATGCGGCAAACCGCCCATGTCATCGGCAACTGGCGCAGCACGCGGTTGCTGAGGCGCAAAGAAAAAATCGATGCACTCCATCGTGAAGGCACCCATGCCATCATGTCGAAACGCACCGTCGAAGCCATCAATTTGTTTGAACGAGCGCTGGCCATGGATCCGAATCGTGTCGATTCGCTGCTCTGGCTGGGAAACATATACCGCGTGGAAAACAATTTCGCTGAGGCGATCCGCCTCCATCAACGGGCGAATCGCGTCGACGATCGCAACATCGAAATTCTGCTGGAGTTGGCCAACGACTTGGAGGGCGCCAAGCGTTATGAAGACGCCTTACAGACCCTGCACAAAATGCTCAAGGTTGAACCGGATAACCTCACCGCGCTCATTCGCAAGCGCGATCTGTTGATCAGGCTCGAAAAATGGAGCGAGGCGCTCGAAATCCAACATCGTCTCCTGAAGGCCAACTTGCCTGAGCCCGAACGCCTGGCCGAGACCCAACTCCTCACCGGCTGCACCTACGAAGTCGGACGCCAATTTCTGGAACGAGGCCACCCCGATAAGGCACGACGCTACTTCCGCGGTGCCATTAAGAAAGACCGGACGTTCTTGCCGGCCTACGTCGGCATTGGAGAAATCTTGATCCGAGAAGGCAAAACCAAACAGGCCGTAGAAATTCTCAAGAAGGTCTATGCCAAGACTCGGAGCAACATCATCCTGCACCGCCTGGAAGAACTCTTTCTCGAACAAGGCGAGCCCAGCGAAATTATCCGTGTTTATCAGGAGGCCCTCCGGCAAGACCCGAACAACCCTGCTCTGCAATTCTATTTAGGCAAGCTCTACTATCGACTCGAAATGGTCGACGAAGCCTTCGACATCCTCTCGACCGTCGAAGGAGTACAGGACCAATTGGCGGATTACCATAAAATCATGGCTAACCTCTATTTGCGCAAACAGCAGATGGAGGAGGCGGTCGTGGAACTCAAGAAAGCTCTGCATTTCAAGAAACGTGTCGTCGTCCCCTATATCTGCACCGCCTGCCGGCAAGAATCGACCGAATGGTCGGGACGTTGCCGACGCTGCGGAACTTGGAATACCTTAGTCGCATTGCCTTGGCCGAATGCCGGTCAAGCGGTCCCCGGTCAAGATAGCAGCCCCCAGCCAGTCTCAACAGTTCCCTACCAGGGCATTGCTTCTCCCTTCGAAACCGTGTAGGTTTTCGGCCAGCCTGGCTGCCTGACATACGCGCAGCCGTCCACTCACAGTCGGTGCAACCTCTCTACAGACGATGGAGTGTCCGATGATCGAATATCAGGATTTCGCTGCCAAGGCCTTGCGCGACGAGACGCTGACTAGAAGCGAATGCCAGGCCGTGCTCGACACTCCAGATGAGCAGTTGCTAGGGCTCCTCCAAGCCGCGTTTGTCGTCCGATCCCACTATTTCGGCAAAACCGTTCGGCTCCAGATGCTACAGAACGCCAAAAGTGGGGCTTGCCAGGAAGACTGTCACTACTGTTCTCAATCTGCGATCTCAACCGCCCCCATTGAGCGCTATAACCTTGTGCCCCAACAGCAGATGATCAACGGCGCCCGACAAGCGGCAGCCTCGAAGGCCCAACGCTATTGCATCGTCATCAGCGGTCGGAGTCCCATGGATCGGGAAATCGACGAAATCGCAGGAGCAGTTCGTTCGATCAAGCAGGAGATTCCGATTCAGATTTGCTGTTCATTAGGCCTCATGAGTGAACAACAGGCCAAGCGTCTGAAAGCGGCGGGAGTCGATCGAGTGAACCACAACTTGAATACGAGCGAAGCGTTTCACGCCTCCATCTGCACCACGCACACCTTTCAGGACAGGCTCAGCACGATCCGGAATGCTCGAGCGGCAGGATTGGAAATCTGCTCTGGTGGGATCGTCGGAATGGGAGAGAAGGATGAAGATCTCATCGACCTGGCAATGGCCTTGATCGACGTGAAACCGGATTCGATTCCGCTGAACACACTCCATCCAGCAACAGGCACGCCGCTAGAGAACTGCGATCATCTCACCCCGCAACGCTGCCTAAAAGTGCTTTGCCTCTTCCGGTTCCTCCACCCCCGCACCGAACTCCGCGTGGCCGGAGGCCGCGAACACAATCTGCGAAGCCTTCAACCGCTGGCCCTCTATCCAGCCGACTCCATCTTTGTGAACGGCTACCTCACGACACCAGGCCAGCCGGCCCCGGAAGTCTGGGGCATGATCGAAGATCTGGGATTCAAGATCGAAGTGAACTACCAGCAACCGGTTAGCATTTAACTCACGCTCCTACCTCCCATCATTCATCTGGCGCCCCCTCCACTACAAGATGCTTTGTGCCTCGCGCACAGGCCGGTAGCAACTTACCAATGCCGCTGCAAGCGCTAACGCGGGGGCTCATAGCATATCGATTGGACCTGTCACCTGACTCACTCTGTCATATGATTCCCCGCTGATGGCCCTAAAGAAACCTTCGTCTTTCAAAATGGTTAC
This sequence comes from Nitrospiraceae bacterium, assembly GCA_041748925.1. Classification (GTDB taxonomy): domain Bacteria; phylum Nitrospirota; class Nitrospiria; order Nitrospirales; family Nitrospiraceae; genus Palsa-1315. The sequence goes on from JBGTCI010000048.1 coordinate 117,688, forward strand.
GCGCCATTCGCGTTGACACCTGCCCGTTTCTTGCTACAGTTTGAACACGATGGTCACCATGAAATGTCCCGAGTGCCTGGAGGACCTTATTGAGGTTCCGACAAGCCATGGTCCGGGGCTCGATGTCTGTTCCTCCGGACACGG
>JBGTCI010000049.1:0-8490 GCA_041748925.1 Nitrospiraceae bacterium
CACGGATATGCGCCATCTCTTTGGGCGGCACGACCGCCTCTTGCGGATAGGGCCCCGGCGGCGTACTGATGAGGCCGATGGTAGTCTCGCTGTCGAGAAACACTTCCTTTACAAAATTCTTCCACGAAAGATCGTCGATGGTGCCTCGATCACCCGACAGCTTGGGGTTGAGTCCCGATTCCCGTATCGAACGCCTGAGCGACAGCAGCCCCTGCTTAGAGACGGCACCCTTTCGATTGTCTTCGGCATCGGTCGGGTCAAAATGCGAGCCGACGTAATGTGTCTGCACATCGAAGACAAAATAGGGCGCACCTTGCTGCTCGGCAAAAGCCGCTGTTTCAAACAGTTCGATCTCTCCGACTTCAAAGAACTTCCCGAAGATCGAGTTCATAGCCAGCAACGCGGCCGCCATGCCGCCGGTGGTCTTGAGAAAGTCTCGACGCGTCAGATTTCGTCGTGCTGCGGTCCGTTCCACGAGCGTGATGGCACGTTCCTCAACACGGGCTTGGTCTGCCGTCTGACTGAAGGGAACAAATTCTTCGTTCGACACGATCCGCGTCGGAATGGCGGATGGAAATGTGATCCCTTTCCTCGCCGAGGAAAGGTGTGGAAATGGTGAGGGTGAGGACGCCATCGTGCCTATTCTCGTGATTGGTGTGCCGTGATTCTGTGGAATACAGCCGGCAGTGTCAAGCAACCAAAACGCGCGAAGTATTCAGAAATCTTCGACTGCGGAAGGGAAGGGGTAGTGTTTACTTGGACCGAGGCGGGGGCACGGAGCGGCTGCTCTCAGGCACAACCGATTGAGTCTTGGGAATTGTTGCGACGACATCGCGCAAGGGGTCACCTTCTTGATCTTTACCGTCTCGCCCAACACTATACAGTAGCCCCTTCCGCTGATTGACCAACATAGGAAGACCGGTAAAGGGATCGTAGTAGGCCTGTCCTGCCTTTGCGAGACGCGTGACCACATTTCCATCCTGCGCCCCTTGTCTGACCCAGACTTGCAGGCTCGCCAGGCGAAGCTGTGCATCGGTCTCCACTGTTTGCCCGACATAGGAATCCCATGAGGGGAGTGGTTCGATTCCGATGATGTGCTCGATCGGATTCATCACATAGTCCACCGCGCTGACAGCGGGAGTCCGAATGAAACTGGACGGTTTCGGCAAGTTGGTGTAGCGCCCTTCCGCCACAGCTTTGCTCGCGGCTTCGTAATAATCCGCATAGGCATTGGATCGCCGCTGCACGGGAAGGGACATCGCAGCCGCCAGGGCAACGTGAAGAGGACGCTCGTTGGTCTTGTCGCTCTTTAGGTCTTTCGTCACAGCCTTCGTCGCCCACACGAGATGGCTCTGCATCGGCCATCGGAGCGACAGCTCAACCTGATCGAAGGGACGAACAACCTTGCCGAGTCGACTAATCAATGTCCCATCGAGGTCTGGACGAGTCAAGAGCCCGGATGCAATTGCGGCATCGTCTTGAACTGCCGTCGCTGCCAGCATCTTCACCATCAATGTCTTCGACTGTCCCATCACAGCACGCCAGGATCCCATATCGGTCTCAAGTCGCCCGAGACCGGTGCTGAGATCCTGCGCAAATCCTTCTGCAAGGTACAGCCGATGAGCCAGCAAAATGTGGGCACAGTTCGGGCTCAGAATTTGTCCGTAGCCCACATCTTCAAACGGCATTCCAAGCCATTGCTGGTAACGCTTGAGGGCAAGCGATTCTTGAGCCACCCAAGATCGGACAGCAGCAGCCTGCGGTTTCAGTTGTGCCACCGGGTCGGCACTGGTGAACATGCTACGAACCCCGTTAGCGGACGCTCCTGTCGTCCCTTTCCCATCATCACCGAGCATGCATGCGCTCGCAGCTTGAACATCGCTCGCTTCCACTTTGCGGTCGTAGCCCATCTGGAGCGGATCCTGTTCTCCGGAAGCCTCGAACCCGAGTAACAGGAAATACCCGTTTTTTCTCGAATCAGTGAGTGCCAGTGGAGGGCTTGCTGTCAGACTTTGATAAACCGGCGACGGGGGAGATTCCATCACCATCCAGGTTACTGCAACAGCCCCGATGCCGACCGCCACCAGCACAACACAGGCGAGCGCCAGTCCCACACACAACAACACAATCGATCGCGTGGTCGAAAAACAAGACCCGATAAACGACGAGATACCAATGCGGACCCGCGCCACTCGAGCGGCAAAGCGAGGGCGTGGCCTTGACGACTTCAAACGATCCCGTGTGGAAACCTGGCTCTTCTCTCTCGTTGAGTTAAAAAGCACATCAACAGCCGACGCAGCGACAGAGGATGCAGGTTCTAAAATTGCCTGAGTGGACTCAACACCAGAATCCTCCCACGCTGTGGAAGGCGGTGGAGAAGTATTCACAAACGTGATCGACTCACTCGCCCGAACCCACTCCGGTCTCGTATCCTCCTGAGGAATAATTTTCCCCAAGTTGGGAGCGACCGCTTCCGCGACAGGGGCCGCCTCGGAAGGAACAGATTCCCATCCACCGCTACGCGACAGTTCGACGGCCGCATCAGAAGGTTCATCAACCATCGGTACTGGAGCCGGCGAATCAACTGGAGCATCCCGCTTATCCTTGTCCCAATTTCGTTTCTTGTCAGATGGACGATGTGGCTGAACCTCGACTTCACCAGTGCTCCAACTCGACACGGTATCCATCGAAACGGGCGATGCTGGCGACGCATCACTTGGCGCAACAAAGGGCGAAGGAGTCTCGGCGACCTTGAACAGTGTGCGCGGCATTTCACGAGGCTCTGTGGAAACCAATTCAGGCGCAGGTGGCGCTTCCGGGATCACCGCTGAACGAGAAGGCTCTGGCGCCATAAAAGACGGGGAGGAAACTGATTCAAGTTCACGAGCGGGTTCGGCTGACTCTGGCAGAGGCGGTACTGGAAGTTCTACCTGGAAGGCGATTGGGGGATCGTTCGAAAGAGTTGTTAGCGTCTCTGGCTGCGAGGGTTCTTTTGGAAAACGAACCGGCGCTGCCTGTGAGAGATCGGACTCTCCGACTGCATCTGATTCTACGATTGATCCACTCGCTGCACTCAAGATCGAAGGGTGAGTCGAGGGCAACGGCTCGGGATCGCTGAATGAGACGGGAAGCTCCGAGGTTGATGTACCGGATGGAGAAAAGATCGCTGGGCCTGACGCAGGTTCTGCTTGGACTGATTCTACCTCCGGCGCATCCTGGGAAACCGCATCCGGCCTGGAGGGTGCGGCAGACGAGCTCGACGACAACGTTCCTGAAGCAAACTTCCATGCGCCATCGAAGACGGTGTTCCAAGAGAATGGGACTGTGGGCGAGGAGTCATCCGTGGGAGGGGTCGAGACTTCGGGCTCTGGAAGCACCGAGGGAATTGTTGACGGCTCTGTCGCAAAAACCGACTCACTCGGCTCCGTCGGATCTGACACAGGAGATGGAGTCATCAAATGATCAGAGACAAATTCAGACTGAATAGTGGAGGAAGGGGCAAGACCGGATTCACTGCCCGATAAAGGCATTTCATCTGACTGAGCTGACGGAACCGATGAGGGGGCCGCCTCCTCAATCCTCACCGTCGAGTTCTCTATCTGCTCCCAGGGCATGGGAGAAGATAATTCCGGCGACCCGACAGAAGGGGTAATGTCTCTCTCTACATCCCTCGCACGCTCTTCTAAGAAACTAGCCGTAACACCTTCCTCGTTATCAGCCTCCTGGATTGGTTCAGTAGATTCTGACGGAAGGATCTCCAGTTCCTGTTCCTGCGGAGCCAAACCGACCGGCGCCGCGTCTATCAATACGTCCGGAACGTCGAGCGATTCGACGACAAGATTCGACGAAGTGGGGGGCGGAATCTCCTGAATCGGAGAAGTCCCATCGAACTGTTCCCACGGCATCACATCAGATGCCCTCGCTTCTTCAGTGGCAAAGAAAGTTTCGCCCTGGGGCGGCGAGGAATCAATTTCCAATGACGTCTCCGCGGAAGGAGCCTGCGGATGAGGCACAAGAAGCTCACCTGTTTGTATGTCGAAGAGAGAGGCATACTGAAAGGCTACAGGGCTCGCCGGCGCAAGTTCTCTCACTTTGGCATAGAGCTGAGACGGTTTCTTGGGATTTTCAGAGTCTGGACCTTCGATAAGAATCTCGATGGCCTTGCCCAGCTCGACCACTGCAGCCATGGAATCCCCTTTTTCCTCGTGGACATGGGCCAAGAGTTCGAGGAACGGGACGCAACGGGGTCCGGCAGCCAAGTATTCGCGTAACAAAGATTCGGCCAACCAGAAGTCTTGTCGCCCAATCGCTTCATTGGCGAGAGACTCAAATGCTTGCCGAGCCGTGACAAGACTCCCAAGTCGTAGATGCAACGTAGCAAAGAGCCGTCGAGCTTCCGTATTGTGAGGATCAAGCGTGAGCAGTTCTTTCAACGCAGCGGACGACCGGCCATACTTGCCGGTGTTCATGTGGGTGATGGCTTCCTCGAGAAGCGCACTTTTCTTGCTGTAGCCGACGACACCCCGATTGTGCACTCGGGAGTGAGACTTTTTGTCAGCTTTTTGAGAGGATTTCTTATCGGTCCGCACGTTACAACCTTAGCAGATCATCAAGTGATACGAGGTGGTTCCCTAGGCTCTTTACACCAGATTTCGCTTCCGTTCGGGTTCTTAGGATCTTGCGGGGAAGGCAAACTGGACGGAGGAATGCAATCCTAGTGCCATTATGATTCTCACGGTGAATATAAATGTCGTTTATTTTTGAGGTGTTAGGCGACTCTCTTCTTTTCTTTTCCTTGGTCTTTTTTTCAAAAATGAACAAGCCCGACAAGAATCGCGTCGAGCGGACATTCTCTTGGAGCGCACGCTGAGCCCTGAGGTCCCAAGGTGTACTCGTGCGGTTCGTTGAGAGCCCGAGAGGCAATCCCACTGGTCGGAGGCTCGTCGTAGCAACAGATCAGCGATTGCAGCAGAAGCGTTCATGAGTAATGCGGGCCAGGGAAACTCCAAACAACTGAGCTGATTCTATCCGCTCAAACCCTCAAAGCAGGAACCAGGGTACCAGGGCTGAGTGGGCGAGGGGCATCGCTACACGGGATGACGAGGAACAAGGGCGACCATCTGGTCACGCAAATCTGGGCTAAACCAGCGGGTACAGAAGCTCTCAGGCAACAGGTATGCTCGTTGGTTGTGTAGATGATGGGCCTTATGGTACCGTTCTGTATTCCCATTATCATGCTCGACCTGGTCCAGGGGATGATCGGTCTCTCCACTTACGTTGCTTGGAAGTCATGGATTTTTTCTCTTTCGGACAAACGCGGTGGATCAGGCAAGCCTCTCTCGTCTGTCTGCTGACAGTGCTCTGTGGATTTCTGCTTCCTCTCACCCTGCGGGCTGAATCTGGAGGAAACTCTTCCGGACGCGTCGCCCTCGACTTCAATGATGTCGAACTCTCTGTTTTTGTTCGCTTCATCAGCGAGTTGACCGGTAAGAACTTTGTCTTGGACGATGTGGTGAAGAAGGCCGGGGGGAAAATCAGCGTGTATTCCCCTACCAAAGTCACACACGATCAAGCATACGGCATGTTTGTAGCGGCACTCGAAGTCAGTCGTCTCGCGGTCGTATCGAAGGGCAACGTCCATCAAATCGTGGCGATGGGGGAACTTCCTCCTGAGCGAGGGGCATTCGTCTACAGATTGAAACACGCCAACGCGACCGACCTTGCCGCCATCCTGACCAATCTCGTTGCCCGCTCTCAAACCATCGCGCAGACAGCGCCAGGGACACGCCCGCCGTTCAGGTCCTTAAGCGAATTCGAAGCGCCCGTTCAGGTCTTTGCGGACAAAGCCACAAACTCGATCATCATCAGTTCCACTAAAAGCGCTTACGTCAAGTTGCAGTCTGTCATGCGAGACTTGGATACGCGCCGAAAGCAGGTCTTTGTCGAGGCCGTCATCTTGGAAGTGCAGGTCGATCGGCTCAGACAGATTGGGAGCGACCCTGTGCAGGTAATCGCTGCGGGCAGTAGCGGTGCAGTGCAAGGCATCGCTGGACTCAATCTCGCACCAGAAAACTTGTCAGCCCTCGCGGCTGCCATTATTGGGGGCGCGGCGGGCGGTGCAACTGGAGTGTCGGTCCTGAACACGGTCAACGTGCGCGCATTCTTACAACTGTTGCTGAGCCTCACGGACACGAATGTCCTGTCGACCCCCCAAGTGCTCGCCGCCGATAACCAAAAGGCCAAAATCGTCGTGGGTGAAAATCGCCCCTTCCCAACCGGTCAGGCCCAGGGAATCACGGGGGGAACTCTTGTCACGATTGAGCGAAAAGATGTCGGTGTCACACTCGAACTCACTCCGCAGGTCTTAGAGAACGACCTGATCCGATTAGAAATCAAACAGGAGATTACCGCGATTGCGGAGAATGTCGCACAAACGATCGGAAGCGGGACGTCCAGCGTCCCAGTCGGACCCACCACGACCAAACGGTCGATGGAGACGACCACCATCGCGAAAGATCAACAGACGATCGTCGTCGGCGGGCTCGTGCGGGATAACATCATCATCAGCGAGCGAAAAGTTCCGCTCCTGGGCGATATCCCATTCTTGGGCTGGTTGTTCAAATTCCAAAGCCGAGCAGTTGAGAAGCTGAATCTGCTCGTATTCCTGACCCCAACTCTAGTCAGGGATGAGGCAGACATAGCGGAGTTGAATGCTCGAAAAGCAGCGGAATTGGGGACGCTGCAGCGAGAAAATCGAATTGAGGAACCGACGAAGCTCAAGCAAGATGTCTTAGAAAAACTCGAACGCCAGAACGGAACTCCCCGCCCCCTTCCGAATACAGTAGATCCATCCGCTCCGCTCCAGCCACCCGTGCAACATGAGCCACCTCTGATCAAAGAGCATCGGCAATCGCTGCCTTAGCAGGATGCTGAAAACGGCCCGCACGAAGTGCGGTACGTATACCTCTTCGCTCGCTCCGGCCTTGCTTGGGCAAGGCGCGTGTCTGGGCGAAGAGGCTGCCTTGTCAGACTCAGGGCGGGAGGGTGAAATAAGCGCCAGGGCTGGGCGGGTGAGAAGGTTAGACTTTTTGAGCATCCTGCGCAGTGTTATCGTGCAGAGTCCTTTCCGTTCGAGCACTTCCACAATGGCCGCGATCTCCCACATGTTGGAGATGGTCGCCTCTTCGAGGGACATGCTCTCACGTTTGGGGCGGTCGGTGCTCATGGGCCTTTGGCTTCCACTCCCGCGCCAGCTTTTGCGCTTCGGCGATCTGGGCTGGCGTCATCTGTTTGGTGAGCGCATCACGATACTCAGCTGCCTTCTTATGTCCATTCGCTGCCGCCAGGTTGTACCACTTATGGGCCTGGATAAAGTCCTGGAGCACTCCTCGCCCCTGTGCAGACATCCACCCAAGTTTCGCAAAAGCCAGAGCATGTCCTTGCTCTGCCGCCCGACTCCACCAGAACAACGCCATCTGGTCGCTTTGCGGAGCCCCCTCTCCCTGGAGATACAACGTGCCGAGGTTGACTTGGGCTCCTACGTGCCCCTGCTTCGCGGCTTTTTCAAACCACTCCATCGATTGCCTATAGTCCTGAGGTACACCCGTGCCTTCGTCGTACAGCTGGCCAAGTCTGAATTGAGCGGATGCGTCTCCTTCTCCGGCTGACTTGCGGAGTTCTTTCGCAACTGCCTCGTATTCGGCACGATTATTCTTTGACGTGTCCACGGCAGGCTTAATGTCGGTGCAAGCGGAACTGGTGAGGCACACGATCGATAGGACGAGGGCAATGTTGAATCGGGGCGATATGGGCCGATCGTCAATCATGAGATCCTCTCCGCCGGTTCTCGAACTAACCGCTTCACGTAATGCCGCAACCTGCCACTGCAACATGAGAGCCTCGCAGGGAGGCGTATTCTAGGAGGGAGCGAAGGAAGGCGCAAGGGCCTCGGTCAAGACCGCAGCCGCGACTGCGGCTCTGCATCACACCGGACCACCCCCCTCTTGACTCCCACTGCTCCGGGATTATCTGCATTCTCAGATTGGCACGCTGGACCGGGTGGACTTGGTGAAGGGCCACTATCTGGAATGGCTGTCAAATGCCTGTAGTTTTCTCCGGCCCTTCTCCCCTATCTCCCACTCCAGCGCATACGTAACCGAAGCGTAACGCCTCGTGTAAAAAGGAGGTGACCACGATGAAAGATATGCGCTCACTCGTTGCTGCAAGTCTGCTATTCGCTGGATTCGTAGCTCTGGGCTTCTGGTCCGCTTGGCATGCGTTGTTTTCTTAGTCCACCGCCGTGGGTTGCGAGTCTTTTCGGACGATGAACAATCAGTCTGGTAAGGAGGTATTGGGCTGCTGCTGGTTTGGTGGACACCCACTTACGCTCATTCGGCCTTCATTTCGAACTCCATGGGACTGAGATATCCCAGCGTGGAGTGCCGCCGCCGAGGATTGTAGAAACACTCGATGTAATCGAACACATCGGCC
>JBGTCI010000050.1:0-4320 GCA_041748925.1 Nitrospiraceae bacterium
AGCCCCCGTTCGGTAAAACGGGGGCGGAATTTCCACGGTTTCTAACGGAGGATCACATGAGTATCTGGACCTGTTTACTCGGCTGGTTTCGATTCACGGTACCTGACTCGACGGCAGATGAAGTCATGTCACGAATCGGTGGGGAGTGGATCAAGGACAAGAAAGGGTTCTTAGGGTATCGCCAAAGCTGGTTATCCCGTGGTCCTGCGGGTGGGTTAGGCCGGATTGGTACCGCGGCCAGCTGGTCCCCTCGGGAAGTCCATGTGGATCTGTCTCAAGAGCTCATCAGTGACTGGACCTATCAAAAGTTTCACGATGTGGCTACGTGGGTGTTTGAGCAGCACGGCCATTTTGGACGCATTGACGTGGCGCTCGATGACCGCAATGGCGTAATCGATGTCGATCGTATCTATGCCTCGGTAAAGGCAGGTAACTGTGTCTCGCACTTCCGTCAATCCCGTTTGATTTCTGGTCTCGATGTGGGTTCAGGCCTGGACACTGGCCAAACATTGTGCATGGGCTCCCGTCAGTCAGACACCTATCTCCGTATCTACGACAAGGCCGCTGAACAACGGTCAAAAGACAAAGTGGTCGAGGGCACCTGGATTCGGTGGGAGATGGAATGGAAATCAGAACGGGCCGATGCGGTCGGGATGGCCTTGTCAGGGCTCGATCAGGATTCATTCCAGAAATACATCGTCGGGGTGTTTCGCAGTGCCTTGGATTTCCGTGACTGTACACGCGCCGATGATCCCAAGGATCGGTATTACGCGCCCTTGCTGGACTGGTGGAAAGTGCTGACGGAGGGGATGCAGCGGGCTCGGTTGGAGATCGCCAAATCCGTGAAGCAGATCGAGGACGTCAAACGGTGGGCGGAACGGAGCCTGGCTCCGATGCTCGGACTCCTGTGTGCCCATCCAGAAGCGGGAGAGCGATGGCTCATCAATCGGATCGTGGAGGGAGTGGAACGCTGGCGCCCCGAGCATATGACGATGTTGGGGAGCGCGCAGGAGGTCCCGCGGCTCCGACAGAAGATGCGGGAGTGGAATCCTCGAGACGGATTCTCTGCCGCCTGTGCCGAACCGGCGAGCTAAGACTCTACATGTGCGGGCCGCGGTGGCGTGGCCGGTGTGGAGCCTGCGGCACCGTGTTCGTGTTTCTGTGGTCCTGTGCTCGACAGGACTGGTTTCAATGGACGAATGAAAGGGGGAAGCATGTCTAAGTTCGTCGCGAATTGTGTGGTGATGGGGGTGAAGTCCAAGCCGAGTCAGGATGGGACGCGGACCTATCGGACCGCGATGCTCTATTTCGATGAGGATACGACGAGCCTGGAGGCGAGTATCTCAGATGAGCACGAGCACCTCTACAAGCTGATGGAGGCCAACAAGATGAAGCCCTGTCACCTCACGGTGAATCTCAGAGAATACAAAGGGCAACGGTTCATCGATGTGACCGGCTATTCACCCATGGGGGCTGTGTCGCTCCCATCAGCAAGTAAGTAAGGCGTGTGGGCGAGCCATAGCCTTGTCCGTGCGGTGTATCGTGCAGTCCATTACGTGTGTTCGATGGAGGTGATGAGATGAGTGCGCAACCATGCATGCCTTTGAACCTGTTGCTGACTAAAGCGGAGTTTGGCGTACTGACGGAGGTGGGTGAAGAGAATACCTTGTCGCCCGAGGGCGTGCTCAAGACCATCCTCGAAGAATATGTGGAACTGCGGGCCAATCATCCGCATCTCTACGTGCAATTCGCCGTGTGTCGTGGTCGGTGCCTCAAGTGATCGACGCGTTAAGGGCGCGACCTGAGTGCCCAGGCTCATGCGGGCCTAAGCGTTCACGCATCGGGCCAGCCCTGATCAGCGAAGCTGTAGCAGCGCTCCTCAGTGAGAATGAGATGGTCGAGCAAGGTGATACCGAGCATGTCGGCCCCCTGCCGGAGTCGGCTGGTGAGGACGCGATCCTCTGGGCTGGGCGTCGCATCGCCGCCGGACGGGTGATTGTGCGCACAAATCCAGGCGGCGGCATTCATCAGGATCAGCGGTTTGAACACTTCGCGCGGATGCACGATAGCCAACGTGAGGGAGCCGATCGAGACGATGTTGACCCCGATGATGGCATGCTTCGCATCCAGCCCGCAGACCAGGAATTGTTCGCGGTCCAGTCCCGCAAAGAGCGGTCTCAGAGCGACCGCAGCGGCGACCGACGTGGTCAACAGCGACGAGGGCTGCACGGCCCGGTTGTCGCGGACGAGCATGACCCGGTATCGAGGCACCGCGTATTCATGCCTCGGCTTCGGCTGCCGTTGCCCATTCAGAATGCCCTGTGAACTGTGAATCGCCATGTCCGCCTCCTTCTTCATCAAGATGTCTAGCCCCACCCTTCACAGCACAGGGGTGGGGCGTCGAAGAAGCAGGCGGGATGGCGCGCTCGCGGGGGACAGGCCTGAAACGGGAGGGGCCCCACGGGAAGGTACCCGGAAGGCCTGGCCGCTGCTCTGCAGCGCCAGCTCGCACCCACTGGGGTTGAGTCCGAATCCGACGCCGGCGGCTAGGCGGGCGCATAGGGGAGCACAGGAGATGTCGGGAGATTCCCAATCTCATGTGGCGATGGAATTTATTCACGCTAACGGACGCTTTTTCATTTTCCTGGGGGACCATGAGCAAGCTTTTGACAATTGGTGAGGCATCGGAGTATCTAGGCATATCAAAATTGACCCTGTATGGCTGGGTGTCTGCGCGGAAGCTGGGTTTCGTCAAGGTCGGACGTTTAGTGAAATTCAAGCAAGAACACCTCGACAGGTGGATAGACCAGCACACAGTCAAGGCGCGGCCAGCAGTGCATGAGCGCGTAGAAGATCGTCAGAGCACGGATAGCAGCGGCATGGCTTCGGGCAGCTCATAGAGGCAAGTACGGAGAGAACGATGGGATTGACCAAACGACCTGACAGTTACTATGTCGAGTTCCGTGTGATGGATAGTCCGGACGGAAAGTCTTTGGCACTGGCTGGGGGTGTGGCGGGCGCACGGCTCAAGCGGTGGAAAGTTGGATGCTTGAATAAAACCATAGCCCGAGAGACGGAAGCGGCGATTCGAACTAACCTTCTCTTAGGGAAGGTGGCAAGCCAGCAAGCCAAGCCGGTACTTTTCAAGGAGTGGGCCAAAACGTATCTTGATCTAGAAGGCGTCAAGACGTTGCGAAGCTATCAAGACAGAGTGGAAATTATGGGACGGCAACTTGTGCCCTTCTTTGGTGCAAAGATTCTGAGTGAGATCAAACCGGCAGATATTGAGGAGTATAGAGGGCAGCGCAAGCGACGGGACGGCAACCCCGCAAGCCTCCAGACAGTGAACAATGACCACACGGTACTCAAGCACTGTCTCAACGTAGCTGTGCGTCGCGGTTTGTTGGTGAGTAATTCAGCCGCCCGAGTTCCTATGCCTAACCCCCAGAACGAGCGAGACAGGGTGCTGAGTGACGAGGAATGGGCAAAGCTGTATGATGCAGCGAAGCCGCACCTGCAACCAGTGTTGTTGACTGCTTACCAGCTAGGACAGCGGTTCGGCGAGATTGTCGGCTTGACGTGGGAGAGAGTGGATTTGAAGCGTGGATTTATTACGCTGCGCGCACTCGATACAAAGGCCAAGACCGCACGGCAAGTGCCAATGACACCAGATGTCAGAAAGACCTTGCAGGGATTGGCGAAGGTCCGGAGGAGCCTTAAGACTCGGCACGTTTTCACTTATGCAGGCCGACCGCTTCAGCGTCTCACTCGGTCGTTCAAGACGGCCTTGAAGGATGCGGGGATTAAAGACTTTCGTTTCCACGACCTTCGTCACTGTGCTTCCACTAATCTTCGGCGGGCGGGAGTCGACACAGCAACGGCTATGAAGATAATTGGGCATAAGTCAGAAAAGATGTGGAAAAGGTATAATGCCATAGAGGAGCGTGACCTGACGCAAGCCGCGGAGAAACTTAATCGGTATCTCCAGGCTAACACTCAGGTAACACTTGGTGGAACTGACCAACCAGCCCACCAAGGTAAGTGATTGAAAACACAGAATGCCCCCGTAGCTCAGTTGGATAGAGCAGCGGTTTCCTAAACCGTTTGTCGTACGTTCAATTCGTATCGGGGGCACCAATTTTACAACAGCTTGCAGGACCGCTTTCGGATACCACCCGCAATTGTGCTAATGAAATGGACCCAGCCTTCTTCCCACACGAGTCTCACACGAGGCAAGATGGGTGGTGTTGAGCGCAACCCACACTCATCGGTAGGAAGAAGGAGGGGCTGTTATGCACATCACGACATTGGGGATTGATT
>JBGTCI010000051.1:0-17752 GCA_041748925.1 Nitrospiraceae bacterium
CCCCCTACTGCGCACGTCGAACGACCACCGTTTTATCGTGGGGGTTCCGTGAGCACAGGGGCCAACCAGGCCGCCCCCGCTCCCCCTACTTATTCTGTCGATCGAACTCCTTCACCACCTGATCGGTCAAATCCAACGCGGGCTGATGATAGATCACAATCTTCATCGCTGCCTCGTTCCCCTTGTCGATGATCGCGACGTACCCGTTCTTTTCCCCCACGGCTTGCGCCGCCGCTCGCACTTTTTTCGAGTATTCCGCCACCATTTCACGCTGCTTCTGCTGAATCTCGCGATTGAAGTCGGCCAGACGACGTTGATAGGCCTCCATCTTGGCCTGGAACTGACCTTGCTTCTCTTGCTTCGCGCTGTCGGTCAACTTCCCGTCTTGAGTCGCCTGTTGCAATTCCTTCAGTTCTTGATCGTCGGCATTGATGATCTTTTGCCTGGTCATGGAGTAGGCCCTGAGCTCTTCCAAGGCCCGCTTGCCGGCCTTGGACTGCGCGATGACCACTTGTTGGTCCATCACCGCAACCTGGAAGGTTTCAGCCGACAAACCCGGCAACACCATCGCCAACCACAATGCCACTGCACCGATCAGACTAGTGACTCTCAGTCGTTCCATCAAAGCCTCCTCCGCTACCTCACGAATATCTTGTTGTATTGGTTTGTCTTGTTTATTGGTTTCATCCGGTTAGTTTCGTTCAACCAAAAACCCAAATAGACCAAACAAACCAGATAGACCAGACAGACCGGTTACGGATATTCACGATTAAATTCATCAATGACCTGACCTGTAATATCGAGTCCCTCATCGCTATATAAGGTGGGGCCGCCTTTCCCCTTATCCATGACGACCTGTAATCCGAGGCGCTTCGATACTTTCCCCACAACGAGTCCCACTTTTTCACGAAACCCTTCAAGCACGTCTTTTTGCTTCTCCTGAACCTCCCGGTTCATTTCGCCCGCTTTCTGCTGATACTCCGCCACCCGACGTCGAAACTGCTCTTCGCGCTCCCGTTTCGCAGTCACGCTCAACACACTGGCCTGCCTCCCAAAATCTTCTTCCATGCGGCGGAGCTCCTTCTCATCCATCTCGATCAGCGCCTGGCGATTCTTGGAGAATGCGCTCAAGGAATCCTTGGCCTTCTTGCCGGTGCTCGTCTCGTTTAAGACACGGGCCGGATCGACGACTCCTATCCTCCCCTCGACTTTGGCTCCGCCTGCAGCACAGCCGGAGACAGCGAGGAGCGCCATCAACAGACCTCCTGTGCAGTACACCTTCCGCATGACGACATTAACCTGGATCACACTGCTACCTCTCTCTTGTGGTCATAGACTCGTCCCATTAGCAGGGTGCTGAAAAAGTCGCTCTCAAGAGCCGTAAAAAGTAAGACGTGAAAGGTGAAACGTAAAACTGCAGAGCGCTCTTGTTCTGAAACTTTTCACGTTTCACGATTTACGTCTCACGGATCGCTGGACAGTCTCTTAGAATATGGTACCGATTGTAAACTCAAAGACCCCTGATTTTTCTCCTGGGTTGGGATCCAAATTTTTCCCATACGCGGCGCGGAGGGGGCCGAAGGGTGAAACCCATCGCCCCTCCAAACCGACCGCTGGCCGCAAAGGGAATGACGGGGAACTATCGGCGAACCCTTTCCCATAGTCGAAGAAAATCACGCCGTTGAGTTTCGCCTCAGAAGAGATCGTAAAAATAAAATCAAAGTTGAAGATCAACTCACTTTGCGCACCGAGAAGCGTGTTGGTTGTCGTCACTGGTCCCGCCTTGCCGAAGACAAACCCGCGCATGGTATTAATGCCTCCAACAAAGTAGAGTTCGGTAAGAGGAACCGGATTCCCATTGTTGCCTTCTGCAACACCATAGCGCGCACGGATCGAGAGCCGCGTATCGAACGGGAGCGGGGTATACTTGTTGACATCGAGGGTATATTTATAGAAGTCGTTGCTACCCCCCAGGTACGGCGTGCCGAGAGAAAATGCGACAGAAGTTCGCCAACCGGTGCGGGGATCCATATAGTAGTCTCTCGTGTCGCGGGTCAGCGTGGCTCGAAACCCCGTGGTCGTCTGACGCCCCACTTGCGAGGTGATGAGCGGCGGCGCATTGGCCGTTGGATTGCTGTATTCGAGCTCCTCCACGACCGGACTGATGCTTCCCGATACATACTCGGAGAACCACCGGCCGAATGTCACGCTGCCCCCGGTTTTCCTCTCAAAATAGGTGAAGTAGTTCGTGGCGCTTTTGTAGATGTCCAGCTGCATCGACGTCAAGGAGTCGTTCAAATAGGGATTACGAAACGTGATCAACCCTAATTGCCGCTGCTGTCCCAACTGACCGCGGATTCGTCCCATCCAACCATTCCCACCGATGTTTCCTTCCGTAATGTCGGCGATCGCGACAATCTTGTCCAACGTACTGAATCCGCCGCCGACGCTGAACTGGCCGGTCGGCTTTTCTTTTACGCGGACGTTCAGATCGACCTTATCCGGACCTACCTGCGCAGGAAGAATTTCCACCGTTTCGAAAAAGTTCAAGTTATTGAGACGCTCAAAGCTCCGCTTCAGCGCGGGGGTATTGATGACGTCCTGTTCATCGACACGAATTTCACGACGAATCACATTGTCTTTGGTCTTCTCGTTCCCATGGATGTTGATCTGACGGACCCGCATCATCTCCCCTTCCTTGATGCTCAGAATGATGGTTGCGGTCCGGTCCTCCATGTTCGGATTCACATTCGGCGAGACATCGGCAAACGAATAGCCTCTGCTCCCATAGAGATCGTTCAACCGCGTAATCTCGTCACGGAGTTTCTGACGTTGAAAAATCTCCCCTTCCTTCATCTTGAGCCCCTGGCGAAGCTCCGGATCTTCGAACACCGTATTCCCGCGGAATCCGATTTCGCCGATGGTGAACGGCTCCCCCTCCATCACCGTGTACGTCACGACGAACCATTTCTGTTCGTCGATGAGCTCCACAGTCGGCAACCCAACCCGGACATTTAAATATCCCTTGTTGAGCAAGAGCTCTTTGATCCGCTCGACGTCGTTGTTCATTTCTTCCCGCTTCAAGACGCCGGCATCTGAGAGAAACGACGGCAACTTCAGCTCCGTGATCAGACCATACCAGGGAATCCATTCCCGCGTCGCCATCACCTTGAACATCTCGTCTTTCGTCGCCGCGTGCAGGCCGTCAAAATTGACCGTTTTGACACGCGCCTTGTCCCCTTCTTTCACGAAAAACGTCAGGCGCTTCCGATCCTCATCCAAGGTCTGCACGACCGGAATCACTCGGCAATTGAAGTAGCCGTTCCCCTGGTAGGCCAGGCGAATCTTCTCCGCACTCTCTTTGGCCTGCGGCTGATCGAGAAAGGCTTGGCTCTTGATCGTGATCTTCTCTTTGAGCTTATCGTCGCTTAGCTCGTTATTTCCATCGAACACGATCTCGGTGATAAACGGTTTCTCGCGGATCAGAAAAGCCAGGACTATCCCGCCTTCCCCTGATTGCGTCTCCACCTGCACGTCTTCAAAGAACCCGGTTTCGTAAAGAATTTTGATTTGTCCACGGACATTCTCAGGGGTGTAGGGATCGCCAGGCCTCAACGTCAATCGGCCGGCAATCGCCGGCAGCTCGATCCGCTTGTTCCCTCGAATCTCAATCGCCGTCACTTTGACTCCAGCCTGCTCCGCAGCGACCGCAAACACCGTCGGCACGCCGCAGGCCAGTGTGACGAGCACCATGACGAAGAGCCAACGCGGCCCGGCTGAACCGCGAGTTACCCTCACCGAACCTGAGTTCCATGCGCAGCAGAGGAAGATAAGACCGGCATCATGGATAATCCTACTTTGGGCCGTGACCATACCCCCTGCACCTCGAGCCCAATCACACACGACGCATCCGGGGCACGTGTGATGATGGTGGCAGAGGAGGTTGCGGACGTGAGAGGACCATGCGGTCAGCGTAAGCGTATCCCTCACGGCAACATGTGTGCAAAACTTCTGAATTATATTGGGCAAATATTTGAATGTAAAGCTGACAGCCTGAACATCGAACTTCGGATCGCGCCTTTCATGCAAGTCTCGCTCGTCGCGCTTGAGCAGGGCATTTGCACGTGCAGCCGGAACATTCATGAGGAATGCGAGCTAAGCTCCTGCATTCCTTGACATCGCCTACCCCATCACATAGTATCGAATCATGTCACGCTTCGAAGTGCGCAAAGCTGTGATTCCCGCCGCAGGCCTTGGCACTCGCTTCCTTCCCGCAACGAAGGCGTCTCCCAAAGAGATGCTACCGCTCGTCGACAAGCCACTGATTCAATATGCCGTGGAAGAAGCGGTCGCCTCCGGAATCGAGGACATCATCATCATCACAGGGCGGGGCAAACGCGCGATCGAGGACCATTTCGACCGGTCCGTCGAGTTGGAAGAAAATCTCCATGGCAGCGGCAAGGCGCAGCTCCTGAGCCAGATGCGGCATATTTCATCGCTCGCAAATTTCTGCTATGTCCGTCAGTCGGAGGCCCTCGGACTCGGCCATGCCGTCCTCTGCGCCCAACGGCTGATCGGTGACGAGCCTTTTGCAGTCATTCTCGGCGATGAAATCATTGATGCCCCGGTGCCTGGCCTCGCACAACTCATTCATGCCTACAAGAAACGACACGGCGCAATCCTCGGCGTGCAGGAAGTGCCCCACCATGAAGTCAATCGCTATGGAATCGTGTCGCCTCGAACCATCTCAAGAGGGCTCCATCGCGTCGAAGGCCTCATTGAAAAACCGGCGCCGACCGAAGCTCCGTCCAATCTGGCAGTCATCGGTCGGTACGTCCTGCCGCCGGAGATTTTTTCCATCCTACGAAAGACCCAACCCGGTAAAAATGGCGAGATCCAATTGACCGACGCGCTTCGGGAGTTGGCAAAGAAGTCCCCGATGTATGCGCTGGAAGTAGAGGGACAGCGATATGATGCCGGGGACAAGTTAGGATGGCTCATTGCGACCGTCGAATTCGCACTCAAGAACCCTTCCCTGGGACCGGAGTTCGGCGACTATCTGCGGAATCGGATGCGGCCTTCCGGCGAACGCCGCATGACACGATCACGAAAATCCTAGTCACGACAGTCAACGAAGGCACAACCCCCTAATCTCATACACTACTGAGACCACACCGATGAGCGACTCGATCGAACAAGACTTGCAGCCGCCCCAGAACGTCGAAATCCCCGACCAACTTCCGCTGTTGCCGGTCCGAGACATCGTCGTCTTCCCCTACATGGTCCTCCCCTTGTTTGTCGGGCGAGAGATGTCGATCAAAGCAATTGAAGCCGCGTTGGCCGGCAATCGAATGATCTTCCTGTCGACGCAAAAGGCTTTGGACGTCGAGAATCCCTCACCGGAAGATATCCATGCCATCGGCACGGTCGGCATCATCATGCGGATGCTGAAACTGCCCGATGAGCGCATCAAAATCCTCGTCCAGGGGCTCTCGAAAGCCAAGATTGCGAGCTACATTCAGACGGAGCCCTATTATTCCGTGCGCATCGACAAGCTTACCGAACACAAGTTGCCGAGTGCCGCTCTTGAAACCGAGGCCGCGATGCGGACGGTCAAGGAACAGATCGAACGGATCGTGAGTCTCGGCAAGGTCTTGATCCCGGATGTGATGATCGTCATCGAGAACCTCGAAGACCCCGGCCGTCTTGCCGACATGGTGGCATCCAATCTGGGCCTCAAGGTCGAAGTCACCCAGGCAGTCCTGGAGGTCATCGATCCGATCAAGCGACTCCGGCACGTCAGCGAGATCCTTGGCAAGGAGATCGAAGTCCTCTCCATGCAACAGAAGATTCAAGCGCAAGCCAAGGGAGAGATGGACAAGACCCAACGCGAATACTTCCTCCGCGAGCAACTCAAAGCGATTCAAAAAGAGCTGGGCGAACTCGACGAACGCGCAGAAGAAATTACCGAGTTTCGTAAACGGATCGTCGAACTGAAGATGCCGGAAAAGGTGCTGAAAGAAACCGAAAAGCAGCTCAAACGCCTCGAGAAAATGCACCCGGATACCGCCGAGTCTGCAACCGTCAGGACCTATCTCGAGTGGATCGTGGAATTGCCCTGGTCCAAGAAGTCCACGGACAACCTCGATCTCAAAGCTGCCGCCAAAGTGCTTAACGAAGACCACTACGATCTTGAAAAGGTGAAAGAACGGATCCTTGAGTATCTCGCCGTGCGAAAGCTCAAAGACAAAATGAAAGGTCCGATTCTCTGTTTCGTCGGCCCCCCGGGCGTCGGAAAGACCTCGCTCGGGAAGTCGATCGCCCGCGCACTCGGCCGCGAATTTGTCCGCATCAGTCTCGGCGGCGTCCGTGATGAGGCCGAGATCCGCGGTCACCGGCGCACCTACGTCGGCGCGCTCCCCGGCCGCATCATTCAAGGCATGAAACAAGCCGGCACCAACAACCCGGTCTTCATGTTGGACGAAGTGGACAAGGTCGGGATGGACTTTCGGGGCGATCCCTCCGCCGCCTTGCTCGAAGTGCTCGACCCGGAACAGAACAACTCGTTTACGGATCACTACCTGGGCGTGCCCTTCGACCTCACCGGAGTGATGTTCATAGCCACGGCGAATTTGATCGATCCCATTTTGCCCGCCTTGCGCGACCGGATGGAAGTGATCGGAATCCCCGGCTATACCGAAGAAGAAAAGTTGGGCATCGCCCAGAAGTACCTGATCCCTCGGCAACTCAACGAACACGGTATCACCGAGAAACATGTCCGCATCGCTGAGCCGGCGGTGCGTCAAATCATCGCCAACTATACGCGTGAAGCCGGTGTCAGGAACCTCGAGCGAGAGATCGCCAACGTCATGCGCAAGGTGGCGAAGAAAGTGGCGGAAGGCAAAGGCGTGGGGTTCCCCGTCGATCCCGCCAACCTGCACAAATATCTCGGCGTCCCTAAGTTCGTGCCCGAAGAGGAATTGAAGATGGACGAGGTCGGCGTGGCAACGGGATTAGCCTGGACAGAGGCCGGCGGCGACGTGCTCTACATCGAGGCCACGGCGATGAAGGGCAAGGGGCAATTGACTCTCACCGGCCAATTGGGCGACGTCATGAAGGAGTCCGCGCAAGCAGCCTTAAGCTACGTCCGGTCGCGCGAGCGCACCCTCGGCATCAATCCCGATGTGTTCACCACTCAGGATCTCCATATCCATGTGCCGGCCGGAGCGATTCCGAAGGACGGGCCGTCTGCGGGCATTACCATGGCCATCGCCATTGCCTCGACGTTATCGCAAATCCCGGTACGCCGCGACTTGGCGATGACAGGCGAGATCACCCTCCGAGGCCGAATCCTTCCCATCGGAGGATTGAAGGAAAAAATTTTGGCGGCGAAACGTGCCAAACTCACGACCGTGATCCTTCCGAAACGCAACAAGAAGGACCTCGACGAGATTCCCAAGCACATTTTGAAGGACATCCACCTCGTCTTTGCCGACACGATGGACGACGTGATGAAGGTGGCGCTCCGGCGGGATTCGAAATCCGCACGTCCAACCGGCAAGCCTCACACCCCGCAGCCACACTCAAAAAAACACGCCACGCGCGCGAAGACGGGGCGGGCCGCTCGCTCGCTGCCGGCACATGCGGCTACCACGGCAATGCCGCCCACACAACTTCACTAACATGGCGTCCACGGTTCGTCCGAAGGCCCGCTCTACGATTCACGAGTTCGATCTCATTCACGCGCTCCACCGACGGCACAGCCGCCGCACTCCCTCGGTCATTCAAGGGATCGGTGACGACGCCGCCATCATCACATCACGGGCAGGCCAATGGACGGTGCTGACGACCGACCTCTTAACGGAAGGTGTCCACTTCGACCTCCGAACCGCCACGATGGCCGATATCGGATTCCGCGCCGCAGCCGCGAATCTCAGCGACGTCGCGGCGATGGGAGGCGCTCCTCAATATCTACTCGCCGCCTTGGCCATCCCCTCCACCGGCTCCAGCCACCAAGTTCATCAACTGTATCGAGGGATGATGGCCGCATGCCGGCCGCATCACGTACGGCTCATCGGCGGAGACACGTCGGCTTCGTTCAGCGGATGGTTTCTCAGTCTGACGCTGATCGGGATGGTCCCTCCGCGCAAGGCCCTCTTTCGGAGCGGTGCACGAATCGGAGATTCCCTCTACGTCACCGGCACGATCGGTGACGCATTGGCCGGCCTACGACTCTTGAACGAACCGCCGCCTCGTGCGAAGCGTTCCCCATGGGTTGTGGCACTTTCCAGCAGGCACCGGCAATTTCTGCTCAGACGACACCTGCGTCCAACCGCGCGAGTTGCGGAAGGCCGGTGGCTCAGTTCACATCGTTTTGCCACATCCGCGATCGATATTTCAGACGGCCTCTCCGGCGACCTCCGTCACATCTGCAGGGAAAGCCATGTCGGAGTGGAGCTGGATCTGAACGCGCTTCCGTTATCGACGGCTTGCCGCACCTATGCCGCCGCTCGAAAGCTCGACCCGGTGGACCTCGCGTTGACGGGCGGTGAAGACTATGAATTGCTTTTTACCGTATCACCACAACGGCGCTCGCGACTCGAGCAATCAGCCACCGAACGAGGATTCTCCTTGACATGCATTGGAACGATTCATCCCCATCGCTTCGGAATACAAACCCTGTCCCCTCACGGCCGGCGTCACCGGTTGGCGAACCGCAGTTACGAGCATTTCACGTAGCCCGCATGATTCATGAACACTTCTGCTACAATTGCCGATCCGCTGCTACGACGAGCCTTCGGCCGGCGGGCTCGCCCCTCGGACCTTCACCGTACTGCACGAGTACGCCTCAGGTCCTCCGGGCTCCGCGCGCCGGTCTCGCGACGCGGCTCAGCAATTTCGCGACGAACCGTCATGAATAATGCGGGCTAACCGACTTCCGCTACTACGGCTATGGCCAGTATCCCTTCATTTCGATCACTGCTGAAGCAAGTCCTCCACTTGCAGGAGTCGCCGCAGCGAACAGCGTTGGCCTTCGCTATCGGGGTCTTCATCGGGTTTTCCCCAGCCTATGGATTACACACAGTCATCGTGTTCATCTGTGCCTGGGCATGGAGACTCAACGTTCTCGCGCTCATGGCAGGCGCCTTTCTCAACAATCCATGGACCCTGGTCCCCATCCTCGGCGCCACCTATTGGGTCGGTGCACTCGTGCTCGGCCGATCGGACAGCCCCACCTTCGACTGGAACGATGTAAGTTTCAGCGCAATCTATGAACAGGTCATGCCCTACGCCATACCATTTGTTCTTGGCGGATTCATCTTGAGTATTCTCGGTGCGGCACTCGCCTATCCGCTCGCCTACTATTTTGTCGCCAAATATCGGCAGTCGCACCCCCTCGCCCAGGGAGAACCATTGCCGCCCCCTCAAGATATACGCTAAGATCCTGGCTCGTCATGTCTGAATTCGCGCATCAATCTCATGCTCCATACGATGGGTCGGCGCTGATTGCTGATCCGATTCACCAATACGTCTCGTTCACCGTACCTTTCTCCGTTGCGGACCCCCACGAACGGACGGAAAAGGACTTGATCGACTCCCCCTGGGTCCAGCGCCTCCGGTACATCTATCAACTTCAAAGCGCCCGATGGGTGTACCCCTCGGCGGAGCACACCCGCTTCGTCCACTCGCTCGGCACCATGCATGTGGCAGGCCGCTTTGCGCGCCATCTGTATCCGTTTCTCAAGAAAGCGGTCAAGGACGTCCCCTCAGCGAACTATGTCGAAGAATTTCTCCGTGTCACAGCGCTGGTGCACGACATCGGACACGGCCCCTTTTGCCATTTCTTCGACGACAACTACTTGCACGCCTTCCATGCCAGTCACGAGAAACTCGGACAGATCATCATCCGGGACCATCTTGGCCCGATCATCCGAAAGATCCGGCGTAGCCCGTCAGGCCCCTTTGCCAAAGGCGAGGAACTCAACCCCGATCAAATCGCGCATGTGATTCTCAAAGAAAAGGGCAAAGACAACTCCCGCATTCCGCGATGGCTCAACATGCTTCAGCCGGTTATTTCCGGGAGCTATACCGCAGATAACCTCGACTATGTCCTGCGCGATTCCTATATGTGCGGCGTGGCGGTCGGCCCGGTCGATCTCTCCAGACTCATTCACTACACGATCATCACCGACAAGGGGTTTACGATCCACAAGACGGGCCTTCCGGCGCTGCAGATGTTCCTCAATACCCGCATGTATCTCTATTCCAACGTCTACTATCACCGGACCACGCGCGCGATCGATATCCACCTCCGTGACATCTTCGGCGACACGATGAAGCTCCTGTTTCCCCACGATCCTCGCAAGAAGATGGACGAATACCTGACGTTGACCGACTGGTCCTTACTCGAACAGGTACGGGAATGGAAGACCTCTCGCCATGCCACTGAGCGGCGCCTGGGGGCAGAATGGCAGCGGATTCTCGGCCGCGACGTTAAATGGAAGATGGCCTATAGCGCCGTGCTCAAGGAAAAGGGCCAAGAACGCGGCATGGACTTTCCCGGCCACGCGCACTTCGAAGAACAGATCAAAAAAGAATTGCCGGCGCGGCTTAAAAAAGTTGAGTTCCGTGTCGACATGGCGCCGCTCGACCCACGGCCGGACCCGAAAGACCGGCGCGGCAGCCCTCTCTACGTGTATGACCCCGGCACCAAAGCCATCTCGACCGACCCACTGGAAGAATTCCTCGACCTGCTGCCTACCCGCCTGGTCCAATTCCGCGTCTATTCCCACGATCACGCACACGACGAAGCTCTTTCGCGCGCCACCGCCACAGTCCTCAACAAGACCCCGTCGAGCATCGAGTCAAACGACTAGACTGGTCTATCTGGTTTGTGGTCTGTCTGGTTGCCGGAAAGACGATACAAACCGGATAGACCAGATAGACCGAACAGACCAAATAAACAAGACTCTAGATTTTGCTGACAGGCTGCCATCGTGCTGCAATACTGCTGGTACCGCGTCAATAGAGCAGCACCATCTGCAGGGAGGATGATCATGCAGACACTCGTCAGACTGCTATGTGGAGGAATCTGTATCGCATTCATCAGCACTGCCCAGGCACAAATGCCGATCGACGGACAGAGCCAAGCTGAGGTCATGAAACTTCTAAGCGAACTGCCGCCAGAGACTCTGAAGAACGTTGAAGCTCTTGGGAAGATCCTGCAACAGGATCTGAAGGAGGGCAAGCTGACCCAAGCACGAATGCAGGAAGAATTGAAGTCCGGCACTTTCGAACAGACGTTGAGAAACCTGAACCCCGAAGCCAGCCCTCTGCTGGACGACATCGGTCAGCAAATGAAGAACCATCCCGATGCCGACAGGTTGCCGGATCTGCTGAATGGAATGGTGGGGGGTGGCAAGTAAGTCTATCCCTCCTTCGAGCGACAGCACGACTTTTTATTCCTTGATGGGAAGGGGTTGCGGAACGGAAGTGGATGCGTCAGGAGCCGGCGTGGCGACGGTGTTCCCCGGTATAGAGCCGTTTTTGAATGGTAGATCGAGTAGCGAATAGGGATTCACGCGGGCGCCGTTGAGTTTGACGCCCCAATGGAGATGCGGGCCGGTGGCGCGGCCGGTCGCTCCCACCTTGCCGATAATTTGCCCCGCTGTGATCAAATCTCCGTCTTTGACCAAGACGTCAGACAGGTGAAAATACATCGTATAGAACCCCAAGCCATGGTCAACGAAGATGCCTTTACCGGAGAAAATATGATCGACGGTGATGCGAACAATCCCGTCGTTTGTGGCGGCGACATCGGCCCCCAGCGGCGCGCCGATATCCTCTCCATTGTGCGGATTGCGCGGTTGGCCGTTCATAATTCGCACGCTGCCAAAAATACCGGTGCGCTTGCCGCTCACCGGCTCCACGAAATTACTGCGCCATAACTTCAGGCGCGAGTTCTCTGCGAGAGCCTGCTTGACTTGCTCCTGCTCAGCTTTCCAACGTGCTGCGGCCTTCTCATCCAGATCGACCTTGTCTTTCGGGAGCGTGAGATGCTCGACGGCAAACTTCTCTTTGGCGACCAGGACATTGAAGCTCAACTGCTTTGCCTGTTCGCCCTGCTTGACTTCCACAGTAAGTTCATAGGTCCCCGGTTCGTCCTGCATGTCGATTCCGAGCAGTCCGATATAGCCTGACGGCTCTCCAGGTCTGAACTCACGGAAAAATGGAATGGTCCGCTTCAGAAATGTCCCCTTCAACTCCGTCGCCTGCTCTTCGCCCTTCACCTTGACCACCAGGACCTGCCCCTGCCTACCGCTGTATTGCCCATCGACGCCCTTCGGCGCAGGGGGCGTATTGGAAAATAACTCGACGGGAAAGACGCTGGACAGCAACACGACGGCCATAATCAGCGTTCGGTCCAGTCGTGAGATCCGCATAGACGATTGTTTGAGTGCAGTCATCATCGGTAGAACCGTAACCCAGCCACCTGCGAGAGCAGCTCATCTACACGCCGATTCACGGCGCTGAAGGGGTCCATACAGAGAATCGTTTCTTCCCAGTAGCCATTGAGTTTCAGATAAGTCCAGTCGACCGTGTACGACCGATTCTTCGCGCGGGCAAACCGGATGAAATCGCCGCGCACCTTTGCCCTCGTCGTCTGGGGCGGAGTCGACATGGCCCGTTGGACCGCTTCTTCCTCCACCACCCGTTCGATCAACCCACGTGACTCCATCAAATAGTACAACCCGCGTGTCCGTTTCACGTCATGAAATTGAAGATCGAGCAGGAACACCCGTGGATCATCCCAGCCGCAACCCTTCTTGTCGATGTAGGACTGGATCAGATGACGCTTGGTCACCCAATCGATTTCGCGCACGAGCTGCATCGGATCTTCTTCGAGCTTATCCAGCACCATGGCCCATCGCTCCCACACATCGTCGAGGATGGGATCGTGCTCCTGCTGGGCCAAATATTCCTGCGCTCGATCCAGATAGACCCGCTGCACTTCGACCGCCGTCATCTGACGACCATCGTCCAGCTTGATCTTGCGCTTCAACGTGGGATCACGCGACACCTCGCGAATGGCTTTCACGGGATCCTCGAACTCCATCCCTTGGACTGCGTACCCTTCCTCGATCATGGACAGCACCAACGTCGCCGTGCCGACTTTCAAATACGTCACGAACTCCGACATATTCGAATCCCCGACGATGATATGGAGGCGCCGATAGCGTTCGGCGTCGGAGTGCGGTTCGTCCCTGGTATTGATAATGCTGCGCGAGGAGGTCGTCGAGGAGGAGGTCTTTTCGTGAATGTGCTGTGCCCGTTGCGAGATGAAATACTGCGGTTTACCCGATACCTTGAGAACTTTACCCGCTCCACTATAGATCTGCCTCGTGACGAAGAAAGGAATGAGTTGCTCCGTGACCTTCCAAAAATCGACGTCGCGTCGCATCAAAAAGTTTTCATGGCACCCGTAGGTATTGCCGAGCGAATCCGTATTGTTCTTGAAAATGTAGATCTCCCCAGACAGACCTTCTTCCCGCAATCGTTCTTCAGCCGCCGGCAGGCAGGCTTCAAGGAGTCGCTCACCGGCTTTATCGTGGATGACAAGATCGAGAATGTTGTCGCACTCGGGGGTAGAATATTCAGGATGGCAACCGGTGTCTTGATAAAACCGGGCGCCGTTCACCAGGAACGCATTGGAAGGCCAGCTGTTCGGAATGAGACCTTCAAAAATGTACCCCAGCACCTTCTCCATCGGCAGATAGACCCGTCCGTTCGGAGAAAAAATGAGACCGTACTCATTCTCCAAACCGAAGATCCGTCGTTTCAGTGGACTGGGTTGTAACATACTAGTACAAACAGAATAGCAGCCAGCTCCGCCTTCTTCAACAGAAGGAGGCAGGTCTATCTGGTCTATCTAGTCTATCTTGTCTGTCTGGTGAATTCGTTCACTCGACACACGGTCCGAACAGACCAGATAGACCCGAATAGACTAAATAGACCAGATGAACTAGTTTTAGGAGGAGAGGAGCTGTTTGGTATCGGCGGGCGAAAGCCGACGGAACTTTCTGCCGTCGCGGGCGCGATCCAGGACCGCCACCTCCAGGCTCTCCAGCGAGAGCTTCTGATTCCCGATGTGTTCGAGGGTGGAGAGACAGAGGGTGAGAGCAGCCTGGAGTTCCGGAGGCTGGGTGAGCCCTTTCTCCTTGAGCAGGGCTTGCACGGCCTCGGACTTGCCTCCGATGACCGCAAAGGTACGCTCGTCGATGATGCTGCCGTCGAAAGAAATACGATACATCTCGTTAGCGTGGCCGTTGTGCCCGACCTGCACCACCAGAATCTCCACCTCCAACGGCTTCAGCTCCTGGCTGAAAATGGTGCCAAGGCTTTGAGAGTAGCCGTTTGCCAGAGAGCGGGCCGTCACATCCTCCCGGCTGTACATGAATCCTTTCAGATCCGCGTGCCTGATGCCGGCCTTCCTGAGATTTTCAAACTCGCTATATTTGCCGGCCCCCGCGAAGGCGATGCTGTCGTAGATCTCGGATATTTTATACAGCGAGGCGCTGGGGTTTTCCGCGACGAGCAGTATCCCGTTCACATATTCTATGGCAATGATCGAGCGGCCTTTGGCGATGCCTTTCTTGGCATACTCCGCCTTGTCCTGCATCATCTGCTCGGGCGAGACGTAATAGGGCATCGGCATGCTTAATTCTCCTTGGAACGGCGAGTGGCGATCAGCCCGTCATAGATGCCACGGATCTGCTGGTCGAGAACATCGGTAATACCACTCGCATTGACAATCTTCGCGGTGGGGTAAATGCCCCGCACGAGATCCGGCCCCCCGGTGCCAACGTCATCATCTGCCGCATTGTAGAGAGCCAGCAGAGCCAACTTCAGCGCGTCCGGCTCAGCCAAGCCTTTGAGGAAATGCTCCCGCATCGTATTGCGCGCATCTTTCCCGCCCGACCCTATGGCATGGTAATCCGACTCTTCGTACCGGCCGCCTGCGAGATCGTACTTGAAGATGCGGCCTTCTGCGCGCTTGAGGTCGTAGCCGACGTAGAGTGGCATGACGACCAGCCCTTGAAACACCATCGGCAGATTGGCCTTCACCATCTGCCCGAGCTTGTTGGCCTTTCCTTCACAAGACAGTTGCACACCCTCTAACTTTTCGTAATGTTCCAGTTCGACTTGGAACAACCTGGCCATTTCGATGCACGGGCCGGCGGCGCCGGCGATCGCCATCGCGGAATACTCGTCGATCTTGAACACCTTTTCGATCCGGCGCTCGGCGATTTGAAATCCTTCCGTCGCTCGACGGTCTCCGGCAATCACCACACCTTGTTGATACTTGATTGCCAGCACGGTGGTGGCATGGGGAACGCTCATCGAGCCGGAAGCGCGCATCGGCTCGCCTGCAGCCTGAGGCTGTAGGAAGCCGCTACGACCGGTCGGGGTCAGCATGGGATGGTGCTGGGTCAAGAAGTCGAAGAAACTTGGATCGTCGTGATTTGGAAGAAATGGCAATTTCATAATGTCAATCGCGAGGGGTCTCTGTGTATCAGGCCTGGAGCTTCGCCAACAATGCGTCGACGGTCTCGACCTGATCGAGGAGGTCGCTTGTCAGCGAGGCCGTGCCCCGAAGCGGATCCATCAAGGGCACTCGCTTCACCTGATTGTTGCCGACATCGAAAAGAACCGAGGTCCAACTGACCCCATAGAGCGACTTCGCAAACTTGCTGACACATCGTCCGCGGAAATACGCGCGCGTCCCCGGCGGCGGGGTGAACTCCGCTCGAGCGATTTCGACATCCTGCACGATTCTCTCGATCAGGTGGCTGCGTTCGAGTGTAAAGTAGAGGCCTTTGTCAGGACGGACGTCGTGATACTGCAGATCCATCAGCCGTACGCGAGGATCATCCCACCCACAGCTCTTCCGCTCCATATAGGATTCCATCATCTGGCGCTTCGCAACCCAATCCAACTCACGCGCCAAGAGCCGGGGATCTTGCTCCAACTTATCCAGCACGTCCTCCCAGCGAACAAGAATATCTTTCGTCACTTGGGAGAGGTCGTGACAGGCATAGTATCCCGTGGCAGCCTTCAAATAGGCTCGTTGTATCGCCACTGCTGTCGTCGAGTGCCCCCCGGTCAGTTTGAGCGTCTCTTTCATGCCGAGATCGCGCGACACCTGCTTGATGCTTCGAACCGGATCGTCTAACTCGAACTGCGGCAGATCAGCCCCGGCATCGAGAAGATCCAAGACTATGGCCAACGTGCCGACCTTGAGGTAGGTCGAAAGTTCCGCCATGTTGGCGTCTCCGACAATCACGTGCAGCCGCCGATACTTGCTGTACTCCGCATGCGGCTCATCGCGTGAATTGATGATGGGGCGCCTGACCATCGTGTTGAGATCGACGAGGCACTCGAAGAAGTCCGCACGCTGCGAGATTTGATAATCCGTCGGGCTGGTCTGATTCTCTGCGCCGACCTTTCCAGCCCCTGCGAAAATGGGCCGCGTCACAAAGAACGGCGCCAAGACCTTCACGATACGCTCGAAAGGAGTCGCACGAGACATGAGATAACTTTCGTGATAGCCGTAGCTGTTCCCCTTGCCGTCCGAATTGTTTTTGTACAGCACACAATAATCTCGTCCGGTGGCGCGCGCCATCTGTTCAAGGCACTGGGAAAGGATTCGTTCGCCGGCTCGTTCGAAGGCCACTATTTCTCGCGGGTTGGTACACTCGGGCGTGGAGTATTCGGGATGGGCGCCATCGACGTAGAGACGCCCCCCATTGGCCAACACTTTATTCAGCTGACGATTGTATTCGGGATTGGGCCGCTCCCGCTCCCCTTCGACCTCGAAGCCACGCGCATCGAGCAGCGGGTTCTCATTTTCATAGTCCCAGACGGCCTGAGGAGCCGGCAGGCCCGGATAGTGCCCGATGACGGCGATGGAATTGGAGACAGGGTCGGCGGCGGCAGGATCGCGTGACGCGATGCCGAATTCCGTTTCTGTTCCCAGCACACGAGGAATCGTCGGCGAGGTAGGTTCCTGCATAGGTGTGACGGTTTAGAGATAGTGTCCTGTCGTAACCGTTTCGATCTGACGCGAGTCGCCCGGGCCGCCGCTGATTGTCCGAAGATGCACGATCTTTTCGCCCTTCTTCCCGGAGATCTTCGCCCAATCGTCTGGATTGGTCGTATTGGGCAGGTCTTCGTGTTCCTTAAACTCCTCCCGAATGGCGCGGATCAAGTCCTCGGACCGAAGGCCACGGCCTTCCTTCGCGATCGCCCGCTTGACGGCAAACTTTTTCGCGCGCGACACGATACCTTCGATCAGCGCACCACTCGCGAAATCCTTGAAGTAGAGCACTTCTTTTTCACCGTTCGCGTAGGTGACCTCGATGAACTTATTCTCCTCCGAGGAAGCATACATCGCCCCGACCGTGAGATCGGTCATCTGTTCGACTAAGGCCTTGGTGTCTCCGCCATGGCGTTTCATGTCTTCCTCAGCGAACGGCAGGTCGACACTCAAGTACTTCGAGAAAATGTCCTTCGCCGCCACCGCATCGGGACGACCCACCTTGACCTTGACATCTAACCGCCCGGCGCGGAGGACAGCCGGGTCGATGAGATCCTGGCGATTACTGGCTCCGATCACGATCACATTGCGGAGTCGCTCCACGCCGTCAATTTCCGAGAGAAATTGCGGAACGATCGTTGATTCGATATCGGA
>JBGTCI010000052.1:0-2034 GCA_041748925.1 Nitrospiraceae bacterium
CCCTGCGAACCCGGACAAGACGCTCTCTGGTTACGCCGTGCAGATGCGCGGCGAAGTCTCGAACATGACGCAATCGTTCCAGAGCCTCGGCTTCGGCCTCGTCCTGGCCGTTCTGCTCATCTACCTCATCATGGTCGCTCAGTTCCGCTCGTTCCTCGACCCGTTCATCATCCTGTTCGCCGTGCCGCTGGGGTTGGTTGGCGTCCTGCTGATCCTGTTCCTCACCGGCACAACTTTGAACGTGCAGTCGTTCATGGGCGTAATCTTCATGGTCGGCATCGCAGTGTCGAACTCGATCCTTCTGGTCGAGTTCGCCAACCGGCAGCGTACCGAACGCGGGCTGTCCCCGCTGGAAGCCGCCGTTGAGGCGGGCCGGGTCCGGCTCAAGCCCATCCTGATGACCTCCCTGGCGGCGGTGTTCGGGCTGCTACCCCTGGCCCTCAAGTCCGGTGAGGCGACGACGCCATTGGCGAGAGCGGTCATCGGCGGACTTACCGTCTCCACTCTTCTGACCGTGTTCGTCGTGCCTTGTCTCTATGTCTTGTTCAAGGGCCGCGTCGCACGAACCAATCCTGCCGTGCCGGCTTCTGCCTGAAAGGGGAGATGCGATGACAAAGAAGCAGACGACAAATCGAACTGTGGCCTGGGTTGTGGCGGGCCTCGTCCTGACTTCGACGGCTGGCCTGGTGGCCGTCTTCGTGATCGGCCTGCCGGGATGTTCCGGCCAGCAGTCGGCCGCGCAGACCCAGACTGGTAAACAGCCTGTGTCCCCCCCGGCCACATCCGGGTCAGATCAAACGTTGCGGGTCAAGGTCGTGAGTCCCACTCGGGAAGCACTGAAGCGTCAAACCACCCCCCAACCGGCGCACGTTGGCCCTTACGAGAAAACGGACATCTACGCCAGGGTCGCCGGCTACCTCGATACGTTCGGGGAGATCGAAGGAGCGGATGGCAAGATGCGGACTGTGGACATCGGGGACCGGGTGAAAAAGGACCAGGTGTTGGTCAAGCTCTCGGTCCCCGAAATGGAACAGGAACGCCAACAGAAGGCCGCACTCGTTGACCAGGCCCAGGCCGAACAGGGGCAGGCGGAAGCGTCCCTGGCTGCGGCCGAAGCAATGGTGCAAGCCGCAAAGGCCAAGTTAGAAGAATCCACTTCCCACGTTGCACGGTACGAGGCCGAGCTTGCTTTTCGCAAAGGGGAGTACGACCGATACGACACGTTGGTCAAGGAACGCGCGGTACGGCAGGAACTGGCGGACGAGAAGCTCAACCAGTACCGTGCTGCGGGGGCGGCGCATAAGGCCGCGAAAGCAGCCCTGGCGACAGACGAGGCCAATATCAAGGTGGAGCAGGCCAAGTCCTTCAAGGCCAAGGCCGACGTGACCAGTGCCAAAGCCCGCCTCAAGGTCGCTCAGGCAAACCACGAACAAACCGTCATCATGCTGAACTACGCCACCATCAAGGCACCCTACAACGGTGTTATCACACGCCGGTTGGTCGATACGGGTGCGTTCGTCCAGTCGGCCGCGACGGGGAAGGCGGAACCTCTTTTCACACTCGCGCGAGTGGATCGGTTGCGGATCATCGCTGACATCCCCGAGGTGGAAGCCAGTCAAGTCAAGCTGGGGCAGACGGCCACCCTTCTGGTAAATGCCTCACACGGCCAGCTATTGAAGGGCAAGGTGATTCGCTTTGCCGACGCCTTAGATTCCGGGACCAGGACCATGCGCACAGAAGTGGAACTGGATGGCCCGGCCCTGATGCTGAGACCAGGCACATTCGGCTCGGTCACTATCCTGCTCGTCGATGTCCCTGATGCGTTGATGCTGCCGACAAGTGCGCTGGTGCCTGGAGGAAAGCCGGCTGTCCTTGTCGTCGAGGAAGGCAAGGCTCGCCGAAGGGAAGTTGAGTTGGGGTTCAACGAAGGCGGGCGAGTGCAGGTGATCCGTGGGCTGACCGGCAACGAGCAGGTGATCGCTGACGGGAAGACGGCTGTGGGTGATGGCCAAGCCGTCGAGGTCGCACCGTGAA
>JBGTCI010000053.1:0-86073 GCA_041748925.1 Nitrospiraceae bacterium
CGCATGGATGTAGGACACTTCTTTCAGCTTCAATGCTCCTTCGAGCGCGATCGGATAGTTGATACCGCGACCGAAGAACAAGAAGTTCCGCTTCTTGTGATACCGCTGGGCAATCGCGACAATCTCCGCCTCGCGACCGAGCACCCCCTCGACCAAGACCGGAAGCCGGACTAGCCGATCGAGCCAGGCCTTGCCGTCCTCGACAGACAGGGTTCCGCGCACGCGGCCCAAATGTAATGCCAGCATATAGAGCGCCGTGAGCTGCGCCGTGAAGGCCTTGGTCGAGGCCACGCCGATTTCAGGCCCGCAATGCGTGTAGAGCGTGCCGTCCGATTCACGAGCCAAGGTACTGCCCACCACGTTCACGATCGAGACGACACGCGCTCCTTTCTCCTTCGCTTCACGCGCGGCGGCCAGCGTATCCGCCGTCTCGCCGGACTGCGAGATCGTGATAAAGAGATCGTCTTTACCGACGAGCGGATCGCGGTAACGGAATTCGCTGCCGATATCGACCTGCACCGGCGTACGGACCATCTCCTCCAACAGATACTTCCCTACCAGCCCCGCGTGCCATGAGGTACCACAGGCCACGATCCAAATCCGTCCGACGGCGGCAAACTCTTTCGGCGTCAATCCGATATCCGGCAGATCCGCCTCGCCGGAATCGTAGGAGTAGCGCCCGCGCATCGTGTCGAGAATGGTCTGTGGCTGTTCGTGAATCTCCTTCAGCATAAAATGCGGGAATCCGCTCTTTTCCGCCGCCGAGGCATCCCAGGTAATCTTCGTGAGTTTCCGTGTAACAGGCTGGCCTTGGATATCGGTGAAGTGGATGCCGGTCGCGGTCACGACCGCCACATCGCCCTCTTCGAGGTAGATCACGTCACGGGTATGGGCGAGCATGGCCATGACGTCGGACGCGACAAAGGATGCCTTGGTAGTTGTACCCACGACCAGTGGACATCCGGAACGCGCCGCGATCATCGTCCCTGGTTCCCGTTCTGAAATGACGGCAAGCGCGTAGCTTCCTCGCACATCCTTCGTGGCGGCTCGCACTGCTTCTGCTAACTTCAGGCCTTGCTCAAGATATTTGTCGATCAGATGCGCCACGACTTCCGTGTCTGTTTCCGAATGAAACTTGTAGCCTTCTTTCTCCAGTTGCTTTTTCAAGGGCTGATAATTTTCGATGATGCCGTTGTGCACCAGCACGCAGCCTTTCGAGCGGTGCGGGTGGGCGTTTTGCTCCGAGGGCTTCCCGTGCGTCGCCCATCGCGTGTGGCCAATTCCCATAGTGCCCTTGAGCTCTTTCTCCTTGAGCGACTTCTGAAGATTGGTCAGTTTGCCGACACTACGCCGGACCTCAATCTTCTCGCCTTGCAACACCGCGACACCGGATGAGTCGTAGCCTCGATACTCCAGCTTGGCAAGGCCGCCGATCAGAATCGGCACCGCCTCCTGATCGCCTACGTATCCGACAATTCCACACATATGGGGAACTACCTCCGCTTCTTACCCTGATTGCTCTCTGAGACAGATGTCTGTTTCTTTGTAAGGCGTGAGACGTGAGGCGTCGGGCGAGTGGACTCCGTTTTACGTTTCACGTTTCGATTCACGCTGGTTTGCAGTGCCCGCCGGCGCGCAGCCCATCCTGCACGATTCACTTGAGGCACTCGCCCAATCACCAACGCATCCGCCGGCACATCCTTCGTGACCGTGGTACCGGCTGCGATGATGGCTCGCGCCCCCACCGTCACCGGCGCGATCAACTGTGTATCGCTGCCGAGAAACACCCCATCACCGATCACCGTCTGAAACTTCTGCACACCGTCGTAGTTACAGGTGATGGTGCCGGCGCCGATGTTGACCCCTTTCCCAATCGTCGTGTCCCCCAGGTAACTCAAATGGTTCGCCTTCGACCCTTCACCCAAATCAGTTTTTTTCATCTCGACAAAGTTCCCGACTTTGGCCTTCTTCCGCACCACCACACCAGGACGCAGATGGACGAACGGGCCCAGGTGCGCGTCGTCCTCGATATGCGAATCGGCAAATACGCAGTGATCGAGAATCTCAACGCGATTGCCGACGGTGCAATCCGTCAGTCGTGTAGACGAACGCACCACACAATCCTCCCCGATGACCGTTGTCCCTTCGAGCGTCACGTTGGGATACAGTACCGTGTCTCTCCCGATCGTGACCGCTGCGTCAATCCAGGTTGAGGCCGGATCGATCATCGTCACCCCGGCATCCAGCCAGCGGTCTCGAATCTGCTGCCGTACCACCTGTTCGGCTTCAGCAAGCTGTCGGCGCGTATTCACACCAAGTCCTTCGTCGGGCTTGTCAAGCACCACAGCGGCCACACGCCGTCCGGAATGTTCCGCAAGTTGGATGATTTCCGTCAAATAATATTCCCCTTGGGCGTTGCTGGGATCGAGCTTTTCCAACGCGCTGAAGAGGAACTCGCCGTCGACCACATAGGTGCCCACGTTGATTTCGTGGATCGCTCGCTCGGCTGCATTGGCATCACGATCCTCGACGATGCGGGAGACGCCCCGCTCGGCTGAGTGCGCACGCACGACCCGTCCGTATCCGCTTGCGTCTGCAAGTACTGCGGTCAAAACTGTCACGGTTGCACGTTCCGCCTCGTGGACACGAAGGAGTTCGCGCACGGTCTTTTCCTGAAGGAGCGGTGTGTCGCCATTCAGAATGAGATACCTGGATGGGGCGCCCCGTTTACCCACCGCAAATACCGGACGGCTCTGCAAGACCGCATGGCCTGTGCCCAATTGCTCCCGCTGTTCGACAATCGCAACCAGAGAGTCGCCGCTCCTTCCTGACGTTGCACGGCCGATCACTTGGCGTACCAGATCGGCCTGATGCCCCACCACAACAGCCACACGATCCCCGGCGACGCGCAACCCGAGCCCGACCGAATAGAGCACCATCGCCTGGCCGGCCACTGGATGGAGCACCTTCGCCTGTTTCGAGCGCATGCGCTTCCCCAGCCCGGCAGCCATCACAACCACTGCAAGGCCGGCGATCTTTCCCTGCTGCTCGTGGCTGACCGGTTTCTTCACCGTCGAGACTTCAGTAGCTCGTGGACGCCTCATCCGATCGGCACCCCCGTGTCAGGCTGTTTGACCGTGCCCCACTTCGTCGCGGTCGCGACCGATGAGGCGAGGGACGTGGACGGTGAGCAGAGCCCGCCTGAGACGATGAGTTTCATCGCCTCTTCAACGCTGATATCGACGGACGTGACTTCATGTTCCGGCACCAACAAGAAATAGCCGGACGTCGGATTCGGTGAGGTCGGCACATAGACGTGGATCAGCGGCTCCTGCGAGAGATCCTGCATTTCCCCTTTGGTTACACCCGTCACAAAGGCGATACAATAGTGGCCATTTTTGGGAAATTGAATCATCACGACGCGATTATACGACGCCTGCTCAGAAAACGACAAAACGTCGATCATGGATTTCAACGTCGAGTAGATCCCTCGCACCAGCGGCACACGGTTCAGTAAGTTTTCCCACCACTTTACAATTTGCCGGCCCATAAAATTGGTGGCAAACAGGCCTGTCGCAAAGACTAAAACGATCAACGTCAGAATTCCGAGTCCTGGCACATAATGGCTCGGCACCAACCGGACCAGGAGATCCCCAAGAATCCCCTCTACACCCACGAAAATGGCTTTCAAAATGAGGACGGTTCCCCAGATGGGGATAATCACGAGCAAGCCCGTCAGAAAGTAGCGTTTTAGCGAGGTTTTCAGCATAAATATGCGCTGACAGACGTAGAGGGTCATCATACAGAGAATTCCGAGACCCTCGCAAGCCTTTTCTTGCTATTTTCAACAACTTGGAATACCATCCCGCCCGTTTTCTTTACCGATGAGGATGCCACGCGATGGCAACAAAAAAGCAACGGACTCGCGGCCTGTTCATTACCCTGGAGGGGGTCGAAGGTAGCGGGAAAAGCACACAGATTCGCCGCCTCGCGGACGCACTGATCAAGGCAGGATACCGCGTACTCCAAACCAGAGAGCCGGGCGGCACTGCGACCGCAGAAGCGATCCGCCACATCCTCCTCACCACGTCATCTCAAGAACCAGTTACACCTCAGGCCGAAGCCCTACTGATTCTCGCTGCAAGATCTCAACACGTCACGCATCTCATCATGCCGGCGCTGCGACGGGGCACTGTGGTGCTCTGCGACCGGTTTTCCGATTCCACCCTCGCCTATCAAGGATCCGGGCGCGGTCTTGATCTTCAGTGGTTGCGGGCAGCCAACGAGGTCGCGACAGGCGGGCTGACGCCGGATCTCACGCTCATACTCGACCTCCCGGTTTCAGTGGGCCTGGCCAGACGGCGAATCGATCGCGGGCAACAGAACCGGCTGGACCGTGAAACGGAACGGTTCCACCGAAAAGTGCGCCGAGGATTTCTGGCGCTTGCCGCCGAAGAACCTGTCCGCATAAAGATCGTGAATGCGAATCGGTCCGCGCAAGCAGTCCAGGACGAGCTTACTGAGATCGTGGTAGGGTGGATGACTCGACCGCGTCGCCGGAGCTAGCCCGAATTATCCATGAGTGCTTCTACTGCAATCGCGGATTCGCTGCTGCGACAAGCCTTCGGCGGGCAGGCTCGTCGCTCGCTCCCTCGACGTACTGTTCACGTACGACTCGGGGCCTCGCGGCTCCGCATGCCCGTCTCGCAACGCGACTGCGCGATTTCGCGACGAACCATCATGAATAATGCGGGCTAACATGCCATTTCACGACTGTATCGGCCATCAACAATCCATCGCACTCTTACAATCCGCCGTCACCCATGAACGCCTAGCGCACGCCTATCTGTTCCATGGCGAGGAGGCGATTGGGAAACGTTTGACAGCGATTCGCCTCGCGCAAGCGCTTAGCTGCGAACAGCCTTCCGAGGCGGAAGGTCTCGACTCTTGTGGGACCTGCCGATCCTGCCGACAGATCGAAGCCCGCACGCATCCGGACTTTTTCGTCATCGAGCCGGACCCGGAACAGGCCACCCAGCAAATCAAGATTGAGCAAGTCCGCGAGATCGAGCACCAGATCATGTACCGTCCGCTCATCGGTGAGCGAAAAATCTGTCTGATCAACGACGCCGACCGCATGACAATCGGCGCGGCCAACGCGCTGTTAAAAACCCTGGAAGAACCACCGGCGCACAGTCTCTTCCTCGTCATCTCCAGTCGCCCTGCCGCTCTCCCTGCGACCATCCGCTCGCGCTGTCAGGCCCTTCGCTTTACGACACCGGCTCGCACACAGGTGGAGGCCGCGCTCATCCTGAAACGCGAAATCCCTCCCGAAGACGCGCGATTCCTTGCCATCATCAGCGAAGGCCGTATCGGGGAAGCCCTCACCGCCGATGTACGGGACACTCGCGCACGCCAACAGGAGCTTGTGGACTTGGTCCGTCCCCAATCCTTGCGATCAATCGGCTCTATCCTGTCCTCGGCGGAAGCGATTGCGAAGGCCGACCGTGCACAGGATATGCTCGCCTGGTTGGCTCGTTGGATCCGCGACCTTGTCTTAATTCAGGTGGGAGGAGATCGCGACCAGGTACTCTACCTTGACGATCTCGCGACGCTAGAGGCCTACGCACAACAGGCCAACACCGATTCGCTGTTGGACCTGCTCCGTGAGATTGAGATGACCGAGCAACGAGCCACGCGGCACCTCAATCTCCACATGGCGTTGGAAATGATCTTGCTCCGCCTACGCGACGCGGTCGCACTCGCGCCAGTTGGAGCCCCTGCCTAGCATCCTCGCCGTCAACCTGATATCTTTTCGTTCGGCCATGAGCGCACCAAATACCTTCTACATCACGACACCGATCTATTACGTGAACGATGTCCCACACATCGGCCATGCCTATACCACCGTGGCTGCCGACGTTCTTGCTCGTTACTGGCGCCTGCGAGGACGCGACGTGTTCTTTCTCACCGGGCTCGATGAACATGGACAAAAAGTTCAGCAGGCCGCGGCCAAAGCCGGCATCGACCCGCAAGCGCACTGCGACAAGCTAGCACCTCAGTTTCAGCAGCTCTGGAAAAGACTAGGCATCTTGAACGATGCGTTCATCAGAACGACGGACGCACCACACAAATTAGTGGTTCAACGATATCTTCAACAGCTTTACGACAGTAAACTGATTCACAAGGCTGACTATACCGGATGGTATTGCACTTTTGATGAGCGGTTTTGGACGGAGAAAGATGTCACCGACGGGCTGTGCCCCGATTGCAAACGACCCGTAGAACAGCTCAGCGAACACAACTACTTCTTCAAGATGAGCCAATATCAAGATCGCCTGATCAACCACATCAAGCAGCATCCGAATTTCATCCGCCCTGAGTCTCGCCGCAATGAAGTCCTTGGCTTCTTGACCACGCAGAAGCTCGGCGACCTCTCCATCTCCCGACCCAAATCGCGTCTCTCGTGGGGGATCGAACTCCCGTTCGATAAAGACTACGTCACCTACGTCTGGTTCGACGCGCTCGTAAATTATGTTTCTGCCCTCGAATACCTTCCGAAAAAACCGGCCTTCGATCAGTTCTGGCCCGCGAATGTCCACCTGGTCGGCAAGGACATTCTGACCACCCACGCCGTTTATTGGTCCACAATGCTCATGGCCTTGGACATGAAACTTCCTGAAACGATCTTTGCCCATGGCTGGTGGACCGTGGATGGAGAGAAGATGTCGAAGAGTCGCGGCAACGTCGTGGACCCGAACAAGATGGTCGATGAATTCGGCGCCGATGCTTTCCGATATTTCCTGCTACGGGAAGTCCCGTTTGGTCAGGACGGGGATTTTTCCCAAGAAGCGATGATCACGCGCATCAATAGTGACCTAGCTAACGGGCTGGGGAACCTCTTAAGCCGTACGCTTACGATGGTCGAACGCTTTTCTGAAGGAGTCATTCCGGATCGAGGCACACCGAAACTTGAACGAATCGAAGAATCAATTAAGGGGGAAACAGAAGTCCTTAGATTAACCTCTGATGATCTGCTTTCCAATTTCAGATTCAAAGACAACTTAGAATCTCTAGCCTGTATCATCTCCCTCTGCGACGAGTTCATTGATGAATCAAAACCCTGGAATCTTGCCAAGAAGCCTGCATCAAAACCCATACTCAACAATGTCTTGAACACCCTCGCAAAAGCGCTCAGAGCTTTGAGCATCTTTACTTTCCCCTATATGCCTGGCGCTGCAATTGAAATGAGTCGACAACTCGGCTTGAGACTTGATTTCTCTAGCCCACTCCTACTTAATGAATTTAGTTGGGATAGCATCGAATCCTCGACCAAGATCGAAAAAGGAAATAGCCTATTCCCACGTATTGAATCAAAACCACAAGGAGCCAAGACCGTGAGCGACACACCGACTCCCCCGCAACCAACTACAGCGATATCAGCACCAACCGCAGCCGCACCGCAAGCATCAGCCCCTGCACCACCGGCACCCATAGCGCCAGCTCAGATCACCATCGATGAGTTCATGAAGATTCAGCTCAAGACCGCAAAGGTGCTTACCGCCGAGCGTGTCCCCAAGTCGGAAAAGTTGCTCAAGCTGCAAGTCAGTCTTGGAGAGGGTACAGAGCAACGACAGATCGTTGCAGGTATCGGCAAGAAATATACACCGGAAGACTTGATCGGCAAGACGATCATCATTGTCGCCAACCTCAAACCTGCGAAGCTCATGGGCATCGAATCGCAAGGCATGGTCTTGGCCGCAGGGGACAGCGAAGTCCGTGGCCTGGCCACCATCCTCGAAGAGGTTGACCCTGGGACCAAAGTGAAATGAACCTGGCGGTTGCCACAGCCCGGCTGCTGCTTCTCTGCGGTGCCTCGCTGACGTTCCTCCCCTCCCTCGCAATCTCGGCTGAAGGCCTCCCCCCTTCCGGTCTCCGCCCGAACGATCCAC
Source organism: Nitrospiraceae bacterium (assembly GCA_041748925.1). GTDB lineage: Bacteria > Nitrospirota > Nitrospiria > Nitrospirales > Nitrospiraceae > Palsa-1315. Next base: position 7,953 of record JBGTCI010000053.1, read on the forward strand.
AACCGACGACCATCTTAGTCCGCGTCGTGGGCCATGGCGCGATGGTCCTCGGTCGAGAGGTCGGTGGCGCCCGCGTGACGATCACTGACGTGGCCACCAAACAGATTCTTGCCACCGGCATTCAGCAGGGCGACGCCGGCGACCAAAATCAAATCATGCGGACGCCGCGTCTCATGGAAGAGCCGCACTATAGTTCCCGACCAGCCGCAGCCTATACCGCAACATTCGACTTACTCCATCCCACGCTGGTTGAAGTGACCGCCGAAGGCCCACTCGCCTACCCTGCGTCGTCCCAACGCACCTCAACGACGGTATGGCTCGTTCCCGGACAGAACACCACCAACGACGGAATTGTCCTTCATCTCTACGGGTACATCGTCCAGATCGAACATCCACAATCCGGTAAGCCCTTGTTCGCAAAAGACGATGTGATCCTGCGGGCTTCAGTCCGAACATTGTCCGGAGCGCTGGTTCGCCCACACGGGGACTGGGACTCCCGGAAGCTCCACATCTACGGGGAGCTGGTGATTGGCGAGCAGGTTCTCGAACGACTCCAGCTGTTTTACAACAACGACCGAGCGCGCTTCGAAGCGCCGTTCTTCGTTCCCTTGCCGGACAATGCTCCTGACGGAATCACCATTCGGGTCGTAGCCGCTGACCCCTCTAACGGGAACGCTGGTGTGGGGACGGCGAAATATCTCGTGCTCGACGAACGGTTGCCGCCCAAAAAACCTTGACGATTGCTCAGGAGAAAAGAGCCATGCCCCTCTTGGTCATGTCCTCCATCACTCTGTCTGAAGGCTTGCCGAGATGCGAGGGCCGTGCGACACTATAAGTAATGTCTACCCCAGCCTCATACGAACATCTCCGCTCCCGGCTGTACCTCGCCTTGGCACTGAACGCGGCAATCATCGTCGCTGAGTTCATCGGCGGATGGATCCTCGACAGCATCGGGCTCATGAGCGACGCAGGCCACAACTTCGTCGACCAAGGCGCGCTGTTTCTTGCCCTCTATGCCCATATTCTTACGGCCAGGCCCGCCACAGAAGCCAGAACATTTGGGTATCACCGAGCGGGCATTATTGCGGCGTTCTTGAATGCGTTCATCCTATTGCTCACGGCCCTCGGTATTGCGCTCGTTGCACTCAAGCGGCTGCTGCAACCCATTCCGGTGGACGGCGGCTGGGTCATGGCGGTCGCCGCGCTGAGTTTCGCGGCCAATCTGAGTATCGCGCTCCTCTTGCAGCGCGGAGCCAAGGATGATCTCAATATCCGCAGCGCCTTTTGGCACATGCTCGGTGATGCCTGGGTGTCACTGGGCGTCGTGATCAGCGGCGGGGCCATCTTGCTCACCGGATGGACCATTCTTGATCCTCTGGTCAGCTTGCTGGTGGTCGCGGTCATCGCCAAAGGGGCCTGGCCGCTGTTTAAGGAATCGCTGGATGTCTTGTTGGAATCGACCCCGCCCAAGATCAGCGCTTCACATGTGGCTGCAACCATTGAGGCAATCCCCGGAGTGAAGAACGTCCACGACCTCCATATCTGGGCGGTCGAACCCCGGTTGATTATGATGACTTGTCATATCCTCGTCGATGGAGACGATTCGGCAATGACCAATGACCTTCTGCATACTATCCGCACACGGGTCAGCACAGATTTCGGCATCAAACATATGACGATTCAGATGGGAACCGACTGTTGCCACCCTGACGAGATCCACTGCGATCTCACCACGCTGGCAAAGCAGCACCAGGATGAGGGGCTCTTGCATGTGCACCATTAAACGCGCGCGACTTGCGAGAAAAGCGGGACGAGCGAGACGGGGCAGAGTTCAAAGTTCGAGCTTTCCGGAACTTCGAACCCGAACTTCTAGTCGCGCTTTTCCCACCAGTCTCGCCCGTCTCGCTTGAGTCAGGATCGACGATTCAGGTTAAAACCATGACCAAGGCCCCGATTCCATTTTATGTCCTCTGCGGCTCCCTGGGCGCAGGAAAAACGACGCTCCTGATGCGGCTCCTTGAACATTGGAAGAGCCAGGGCAAGCGGGCCGGCGTGTTGATGAACGAAGCCGGCGAAGTGAGTATTGACGGCCCGCGCGCCGGCACCATCGCCGAACAAGTGATGAACCTCGCCGGCGGCTGCGTCTGTTGCGACACGAAGGAAGACTTGTCCTGGGGAATCGCCCAATTGGTGAGGGACTATGAGTCGGATGTGATCATCCTGGAATGCTCGGGCATGGCCGATCCGGCCGAAGTGATCGATGGCGTCACCGATCTCTACACCGCGCGGCTCACACACTTAGAAAAAGTCATCGCCCTCCTGCAACCGATCCCCATCGACCGGGAAAGTATGGGTGGCTTCGTGACCGCACAGGCGATTCGCTGCGCCGACGAGTTGATTCTCAACAAGAAAGATCTCTATGTCGCCGGCCATTGGGAACAATTTACCGCGACGATCGTCGAGCAGAATCCCTATGCGCGGATCTGGGAAACCAGCCATGCCCGAGTCGATCCCACCTCGCTACTGGAACCAATCACCCGCATCACGCCAACCGCGACAGTGAATGTGGAATTCGGAGTATCTCGACCACACGCAACGAACAAGAGGGCATCGTATCATCCCATCGCCACGACGGTTCGGCTGCCAGGCCCGTTGAACGTTGAGCGATTCCTGCGCTGGATGAAGACCCTGCCCCCTGAACTTGAACGCGCGAAAGGCTTCTTCCGCTTCGCCAAGGGACCGGAACTCCAAGAGTTTCAATATGCCCTGCCTGGCAACTCAACGATTGCGCCGATCACGTTGCTCGACGAACCAAGCCACGCCATCGTGCTGATTGGACGAGGTTACGACCAGGAGCGCTGCCAAGCAGAGTTGTTACACTGTCTTGAAAACCAGGGGGGCGCGCAGAGTTAGACAGCGGGGTTTTCACGTGATGCGCGAACACCAGAAAATCGCAGAAGGAGCCATGCGGCACCGGCTCCGAACAATCCGCCGATCATCCAACCGCCCAACACGTCCGTGACATAGTGGGCTCCAACGTAGACCCTGGATAACCCGATGAGCCCGACAAGTGGCCAACTGACCCAACCGGAACGCGGATAGAGTACGTGGAGGAAGGCTGCCGCAGTCGCAGTATTCATGGCATGGCTGGAAGGAAAACTGAACAACCCTCCACAGCCGCCAGGCTCTACCGCTACGATGTTACTCAGCGCTCGGCAGGGTCGGACACGTTCCACCACCCACTTGAGTTGCCCGCTCAGTAGATCCACGAGACCGATGACTCCGCCTAAGAAAGCCCCGCCGAGGAGCGCTTCACGTCGATTGCTCCAGATCCAATAGATGACGGCGAACGCCAGCGGAATATAGAAGGTGCTGCGATTTCCGACAATAAGGAAAAATTGATCAATGATCGATGCACGGCCGGCGAGACCATTAATCGCGCGAAAGAGTGATTCGTCCCAACTCATCTAGTCTGTCTGGTTTGTTTGGTTTGTCTGGTTATCCGGATTCTTGTCCGTACTGTCAGCTATACGCCTTCAGCCTTTCGCTTTTTGCGGTGTCAGCGCGTGCGGAAATGGATGCGCACGGTGAGTTCCCCATTGATTGGCTCATCGCCTTTCATCTGGGGATCGAAGGTCCATTTGTTCAACGCAGCCATACCGGCGATGGTGAGTTCACGATGCTTGGCCGGCTCCAAAACCACTACCGTCACCGTCGCATCTTTGGAGACCAACATACGCGCTTTCATCCAATCGTCGAGCTCTTTGCCGTCTAAGGCAGCTGGAATAGTCGGCCAGGGTGTGGCTTTGGGAACCGGTCCAAGCTGTTGATCCTTGTTGAGCGGCAAGCCATGGACATGGACCTCAGGCAACTCCAGCACGTCTTCCCGATGGTCATCCTCATGTGTAGCCTCGTCACCCGCCACCGCATAGGCCATGGCCGGGCAGATACACACAACGAACATGCACACCTGAACAATACGATACGCTATTTGCACAACAGAGCTCCCTGGTCGTCTTATGTTTGTCATGGTCTAGGCTCAGGTTATGAAGGAATATTTCCATCATGCCTGAACCTTGACCTTGACTCAACCTGGTAGTCCTCAGAAAAACCACTGTCCTCGGAAAAAGAATGAACGCGGCATCCCGGCATGCGAGACGCCTAGACCAATACTGCCCTCACCTTGGTTGATGAAATACTGTTCGTCCAGTAAGTTCACCACGTCAAATCCCAACAGAAGCTTCTGATTGTCCCACGGTAACGGGATGATGTGCGTGAGGGACATATTATATATCGTGTATGACGGAACGTGGCTAGAGTTCGTCTTCCCTCCCTCCTCCGCCGTACGCAATCCCGATGCAAACAGCATCTGACCTGTCAGTGTCGTCCGCTCCAAAAAACGATAGGCCATCACCGCGGAACTGGTGAGGGTCTGCATGTGATCGCAAAATATTCCGCCCTTCGAGTTGATGTCGGCAATTTCAGCCGCCTCCAGGAGAAAGTGGCCCGATTGCAGACCGTATCCTTTACACTGCCCCCAGCCCACATTGCCACGCGCCGTCAAATTGTCCATGAGCTGAAGCCTCAGGGCGCCATCGATCCCCCGAGTCCATCCCCGTTCAAAGGCAAAGTAGTTCAACAAGGGCGTGGTCCCGAACTGGCCCGCATCGGACAAATAGTCCGCGAGTTTGTAGTAGCCGGTCAGTTGAATGGTCGCCCAGCGTGAAAGGCCGTGGTAGCTGCCGACTTCAAAGTAATGCGCTCGTTCAGCCCGAACTGTATTATTCGTTGTATCTTCCGGCTGGGCCTTTGTGCCCGTGGTGTTGAGTTTCGCAAAGGAAATGGCTTCGAGGTTCGGCGGTGTAAACTGCCGCCCATAGAAGACGTGGAATACGTTTGCCTGATTCGCCTTATACGTGATTCCGACTCGGGGACTGACCTGCGCCTCATTGCGCTGGTACTGCACCACATCGGCCCGCACGCCGAGATTGAACGTCCATCGATCGTTCGGACTCCATTGATCCTGAATCCAGAATTCCTGGCGCCAGCCGATGAGTCGATTCTCCGAGTCCAGGCCTAGCACATTCCCCGTCGGATTGCCCGCTCCGTCATCCGCGAATGTATAGAGCCTCGTCTTATTCACCGCCTCTGTCCGATCGATCTGGAACCCGGTTTTGACCACATGCTCTTTGTTCGGAATATAGGTGTAATCGAATCGGACTCCGCCCGAATAGGCAGTCCGATCCTGATCCGCCGCGGAAAACGGCTCTGCTGGATCTGCGGTATAAGCCAGCAGGTTGAATGGATCCGTCGTAAATTTAGCCCGCGTGTGACGGGCATAACCGGCAAGACTGAAATAGTTACTACTGTTCACATCATGCCGCCAGACCATGTGCCCGTATTGATTGTTCTCTTTCTGATTTTCGTTGATGTCCTGGGATGCCACCGGTACGAATCCTGGCTGGCTTGCCTGAAGGAGCGGCAGGATCTGCCCACTGGGATCGACTTCTCCGTTGGGGGACGTTGGAATTTGATATTTGGCCACGGAATTCAAAAATATCCAGGAGAAGTTATTCGAATTATTGTGCTGATAGTCTCCACGAATGAACGTCTGATTTCGTTGGCTATCTCCGTGGAAAGTTTTATACCCAAGCGTCGGCGGCTCGATGCCTCGATCCGTCGACGTATAACTGTTCAACACGTAGAATCGGAATTTTTCTCCGATTGTACCCCCGTATTCGAACGACGGGTTGAGGGTCTGGTTTGATCCGCCAAACATCTGAGCGGAGCCGAATCCCGGTTTGGTTCCGCTCTTGGTCGTGATGTCCAACACCGCAGCGGTCTTGTTTCCATACTGTGCTTCCACGCCGCCGAGAATGATATCTACCCGTTCCCACGCTCGCGGAGTGATCACGTCGGAAAACGTTGACGATACCGTATCCGTAATCGGCACGCCGTCAATCCGGAACTGCAGGTTCGCATGATCCTGCCGAATATGCACTTGCTTGAGAGCGCCATAGACGGCGCTCGGAATCGTGATGAGTACATCCTGCAACTCAACATTGTTGCCTCGCGGCAATTCTTCAATCTCTTTCCGACTCACTGAATAGGTCGTGCTCGACGCCTTATATTGGATCGGCGCCAGAGGCGATCGAATTTCGAGCGCGATTTCTTTGGTCTTGGACAAGGTCAAGGTGATGGGATTGGGCATTTCGGTTCCAACCTTGAGGACGATATATTCGCTTCGATATGTATCCTGCACCGCGCTGACAGAATAAGTTCCTTCTGTCGGGACGGGAATGCTGAACTCGCCGGCATCGTTCGAGACACCGGTCGTCACCAATGTCCCTTCCTGATCCTTCACCTCGACAAGCACCTGCCCTACCCGTCGGAGGTCCTGGTTCTGAACCGATCCGGTGATGATACTGGGCTCGGCCGCGCCAGCGTGAGTCTGATGAAACAAACTCAAACAGACGGCACAGAGACACACCGAACGAATAATAAGATGGCTCCATAGAATAGGTCGCATAGAGTCTCCCTACAATCACGTATTAAAAGACACCATGGCCCGTCAACAGGCAGTCCAACGACGGCCGTGCCGGAATGGCGAGAATCGAAATGACGTGATTAACTGCGGGGAGGCGCGCGGGAAGGACCAGGAGTGGTGAGTTCGAAGGAAAGAAGTACAGAGTCCGCTGGAAATTCCAGCAAATCGACGAATCCCTGTGCTGTCAGAAGAGGAGCGCCGACATCGAGAGACCCAGCCGTGTGATGTTTTACCCACTGGCAGAGATCGGTGTCGGAGTGTTCGTGCCCATCGTGGTCGGCAGCCGCCAACTCGTGATGGACATCCTGCGCCACAGCAAACGGCGCAATGGCGAGTAATAGCAAGACAAGGCCGAGTGCCACAGCGCCCTGAAGAAAGCAGGGCAGACGTCGTATAGAAGTGCGCAGAGTCATTACGGGCGAGCTAAGTAACACAGGCGTTTGCAACTTGTCAAACAATAGATTTACTGAGGTTATTCAAGCATTTTCCAGCCGTAGGCGCCCCCTCTAGTGGATATTTCCCTTAATATCCGCTATATTTTGCGCGTCCGAGCGCGCATCGCCCCATGACGCTACACTTACTGGAGGCGATTTTCGAATCAAAAGGTAGAACCATGCAGCGACCACTCGATAACCAGCACATCATCGAAATCAAGCCGCTGCCCTCGCCGCGAACGATCAAGTCAACACTGCCGATTACCGACAAAGCCGCCGCGCTCGTCGTCGAAACGAGAGAGGCCATTCGCCGCATTCTACATGGCCAAGACCGTGAGCGCCTGCTGGTAATCGTCGGCCCCTGTTCGATTCATGATCCTGAAGCCGCCTACGAGTATGCCGACCGATTGAAACCAGTAGCCGATGCGCTACAGGACCAGTTACTGATCGTCATGCGCACCTACTTTGAAAAACCCCGCACCACGGTTGGGTGGAAGGGGCTCATCAACGATCCACATTTGGACGGGACGTGCGACATCGCAACCGGAATGGAACTCGCGAGAACGATCCTCCTTAACATCAATAAGCGCGGGGTCCCCTGCGCGGCTGAAGCCTTGGACCCGGTGTCCCCCCAATACATCGCTGATCTCTGGAGTTGGGTCGCCATAGGGGCTCGCACCACCGAAAGCCAACCGCACCGGGAAATGGCCAGCGGGCTGTCTATGCCGGTCGGCTTCAAGAACGGCACAGAGGGCAATCTTGAAGTGGCCTGGAATGCCATGGTCGCCGCGAAGCAGCCTCACCATTTTCTGGGCATCAACGCTGACGGGCTCACCTCCATCATCAAGACCATGGGTAACCCTGATCGCCATATCGTACTGCGAGGCGGTGGCGGGAAAACCAACTATGAAGCCGAACACGTGGCACGCGCGGAAGCCATTATCGCGAGCGAGGGCATCGTTCGTCCCATCATGATTGATTGTTCACATGACAACTCCGGTAAAGATCATCGGCGCCAAAGTTTCGTCGCACGGGATGTGCTCAAGCAATTCCGCGACGGCCGCCAATCCATCGTGGGACTGATGCTCGAAAGCAACCTCAATCCTGGCAAACAGACCTGGCAGCAGGGCAAAGCGTTGGCCCACGGCGTTTCCATCACCGATGCCTGTCTCGGCTGGGAAGAAACCGAAGCACTGCTTGGAGAACTCGCCGAATTGATCGTGACCAAACCCGTCTAGCAGGATGCTGATCTGGTCTGTCCAGTCCATCTGGTCTATCTAGTCTGTCTCGTGTATTTACTTGAACGAAACTAACCAGATGAACCAGACAGACCGGATAGACTAGATAGACCAGATCAACCAGATAGACCCGCATGCTCTTCGACACGCACACCCATCTGGACGATACCCGTTACGATGAGGATCGCGAGGCGATGATTACGCGCGCCCGTGAAGCCGGCGTCGAAGCCTTCCTCACCATCGGTTGCGACCTGGCAACCAGTCAGGCTGCGATCGCACTGGCGGAGCAACACCCGTTCGTCTACGCTTCCATTGGCGTCCACCCGCATGAAGTAAAACATATCCTCGATAGCTGGTACGGTGAATTCCGCCGGCTGGCACAGAACAAAAAGGTGGTCGCGTACGGCGAGATCGGCCTGGACTACCACTACAATCATTCATCACCGAAGGAGCAGCGCGAGCGATTCCGTGAACAGCTCCAACTCGCGCGCGAGCTAGAGCTCCCGGTGATCATTCACACGCGGGAGGCCCAAGAGGATACCATTGCAATTTTGAAAGAGGAACGCGCGTCAGAAATCGGCGGGGTGTTTCACTGCTTCTCAGGAGATGCGTGGCTGGCGAAGGATGCGCTGGACTTAGGGTTTTATCTCTCGTTCTCCGGAATTCTCACATTTCAGAACGCGACGATGCTCCGAGACATCGCGAAGACCGCTCCGTTGGACCGCCTCCTGATCGAAACCGACTGCCCGTACCTCACACCCATCCCTCATCGAGGCAGACGAAACGAACCAGCCTACGTGTCCTTCGTCGCACACAAGCTGGCGGAGCTTCATGCCGATACGCCAGGCATGTCGGTCGACCGCATCGGACGCATCACGACCGAGAACGCAAAACGCCTGTTCAAAATCGCTTGAGCTGCCGGTTGCGCTGTCGCAGTGCTTTGGGCAACTTCCTCGGATTCCCTCGCTTCTCCGGACCTCGCTTCGGCCTGAGATCCTCCCCGGTATCCAGCTCTTTGTGGAGAATGGAGTGTGTCAAACTCGACGGCCCCTGCAGTTTCCCGATAAATTCCTGGGCCTTCATCACAAAGGCCCCCTGCGCCGTCGCCGCGTTGATAATCTCTCGATCAGAACTCACCACCGCGCAAGCGGACCCGAATTCGGCAGCCAGACGTTGAATCACCTGATCGGCTTTTTCTCCCCGTCGAGAGAAGATAATCTCAAGACCGAGCCGATGCTCCCGCTGTTCCGTGCCCCATCCCTGTTGCCACCCGTCAAAGACCACCGTGATCGCATGGGATTTTCGTTGACGATATGCCGCCAGATCGCGCAGGAAAGACTCGCGCGCCTTCTCTGAATGCAAGGTCGTCCCTGCACTGATCCGGCCCGTCAGCGCCAAGAGATTGTACCCATCGACGATCAGGTGGAGTGCCATGACCAGCAGGTTACAGGAAAACTATGATGGTTTGTCTGGTTCATCTGGTTAGTTTCGTTCAACCAAACACACGAGACACACCAAACGAACCAATTAAATTAACAGTCTACTTAGCTGGCGGACTGCTTCAGCATCCTACTGAAGACCCTATCGCTCACACTGCTCGCTGTCAATCGGTTTCACCACACATTCATTCGGCCAATCCTCTTGACAACTGTGTTAACATCTGAGAAATACACTTTGTTTAGTCAATGCTGTGAACACCCATGCGATCAGCCTTGTGGCGCATCCTTCCGCTCGCCTTCCTGGTCGGACTCTTCGACCTCCCTGGCCATGCCCTCGAACCATTGTGCGCTGCTCAATCAATTGCCGCGACGACCGTGTCAGGCCAGGAACCTTTTGCCAAATCCAAACGGCCTCGCACCTCCCAGATACGACTCACGCCCCCGGCACTCGGCCTGACAACGATTCAAAACTTCCGAACGGCCAACTCACCCAACGCAGCGAGGCTCGTTCTCGATCTCAATGCGAAGGCTCACCTCAACACACATCCCTTACTCCAAGCCGAGGGGGTGACCATCGAGATTCCCAACACGATTTTAGGTTCATCCGCCAGGACGAAACTTGCTGAGGGTAAGATTGCCAAACCGTTTATCATTACCCAGCCATCTGCACGATCTGTACATGTCTTGCTGCCGACGGGTTCATTTCAAAGCTATAAATTGCTCACGCTGGCGAACCCTCCACGACTGGTCATTGATGTCGTGCCTCCCAGTGATCTCCGGACGATTCCGCGCGGTGAATCATTGCCGAATTCGGCGCCGCCACTCACTACTCCCCAGCAGCCGTTTCAGCCGCGAACCAAATCCTTTACAACCATCGTGATCGATCCAGGACACGGCGGGAGAGATCCTGGCGCGCGCGGGCACCAGGGGACAGAAGAAAAAGACATTACGCTGAAGGTCGCATTGAAACTGCGAGATCTCTTGAGTCAGCAGCGGGGAATCCGTGTGCTCATGACACGTGAACGGGACGAGTTCGTCGAGTTGGAAGACCGGGCAAGGTTTGCCAATGGACAGGAAGCGGATCTCTTCGTGTCAATCCATGTGAATTCACATCCCCAGCGCTCCGTGAAAGGGCTTGAAATTTACCACTTCGGTGAGGCCAAAGATCAACGGGCGCTGGAAGTGGCGGCTCGTGAAAATGGCACCCCGCTCAACAGCACCGGCGTAGGATGGGAATATCTCGTCGCCGACCTTCTGACCGCAAAGAAGATCGAAGCATCCCTCGAACTTGCTTGGACCGCCAAAGAAGCTATGGTCTCCAACCTGAACGGCCAATATGCTCTGGTGGACCATGGAGTAAAGACTGCGCCCTTCTATGTGCTCCGCTTCACCAGCATGCCTAGCATCCTGGCTGAAATCGCCTATATCTCGAACTCTACTGAAGAAGACCTGCTCCGAACCACTCGCTTCACCACGCGCGTGGCAGAAGCGCTCATGGAAGGCATTACGTTATTCCTCGCCCCAGCGAAACCCGCCGCTCGATGAGCTCTGCACTGTTGTCCCCCTCACGTCGATGCCTACGGTCAAGTTAGTCCTGGAATACGACGGGACCTGCTACGCAGGGTGGCAACGCCAACCCAATCACCTCACGATTCAAGAAGCGATCGAACGAGCTATCCGGCAAGTCAGCCAAGCCACAGTATCTGTGATCGGTGCAGGCCGAACGGACTCCGGCGTGCACGCGCGTGGACAAGTGGCGAGTTTTCGCACAGATTGCGATTGGCCCGCGTCAAATTGGACGCGAGCGCTCAATGCCGTGCTGCCGAAAGACATTGCCGTTCGTTCCTCTGCCCTCATGGACGACCACTTTCATGCTCAACATGATGCACGAGGCAAGCTCTACGCCTATCGGATCCTCTATCGTCCGGCCCGTCCCACCATCGATCGCGCGTTCGTCTGGCACATCTACAAACCGCTGAATGAAATTGCCATGCAACAGGCAGCCGCGACACTCATCGGGACACAGGACTTTTCCTCCTTCGAGGGAAGCCTCACAGATAACAACAATCCCATCTGCCATCTGCAGCGACTCGACGTCATCCGTCAGGACGACCAGATTCTCATCGAGGCCTACGCCGACCGGTTTCTGAAACATATGGTCCGCGCAATAGTGGGAACGGTAGTCGAAGTAGGATTGGACAAACGGGCTCCCGACAGTCTGACAGACATTCTGAGATCTCGGAATCGGTCTGCAGCAGGCCAGACAGCCCCACCTCATGGACTCTGTCTCATGCGCGTAGACTATTGAATAACGGGTTGCTGAAGAGGTCAGCCGGCATAAGAAGACCGTTATTTTGTTTGTCTGGTTTCGTGAGACTAACCAGATGAACCAAACAGACCTGACAAAAAGCAAACCAGATCAACCCGTCCCGCCAGTCTCTCTTCTATCCCAGACCTATTGAACTTCATTTGTGCAGACTGTGCCGAATGGTGATTCATGAACCTGCCGGCAAGGACGCCTTACATTTATAGAGACACGCATCATATATTTGGTATACTATGTATATTGATTTCCCTCACTCTAACTAAAGGAGATGCATATGACGAAGACAGCCGGCATCGTAGCGATATTCCTCTTTGTGCCTGGGTTGTGCATTGCGCCCTTTGCCATCGCAGCACCCGCGAAGCAGAGCAAGATTGCGGCCTGCAACGCCCAAGCGAACGACAAAGGATTGGAAGAAGGGAGGGGCGATGAGCGACCGGCATTTATGAAAGAATGCCTCTCCGCAAAACCGACGAAGACTGGTGGGACTCAGAAGAACAAGATGAAAACATGCAATAAAGAAGCGGGAGAAAAAAGTCTCAAAGGGAACGAACGTAAGAAGTTCATGAGCGCCTGCCTCTCGAACTAAGATCTCTTCCCTATGCCCATACCCACGCAAAACTAGCCTTGTAGCAGATATCCGCATGACGAGAGGTAGCACTGCCTGAAGATCAGACAGCATGTTCCGTGCGTCCCCTGGCATATGCCAGGGGACGCTGCCAGCGAAATTTTCAGCATCCTCTCAATGAAGTGGACGGGATTCCCAGGCTCTGACGGGACAAGGAGAGACCGCCGGCTTTCTTGCTACCGCAAGAGGGACGAATTTCTGACGATGCAGCTGTTTGAGGTTAGAGCAGGCGGGGAGAGTCTTGATTTTCCAGCTTCTTGCGCAGCTCGATCAACTCCTGTTCGAGTGCCAAGAGCCGGTCACTGACGGGGTCCGGCAGGTTGCTGTGGTCCATGGTGGCGTCGGGTAGCCGCTCGCCTTGAGTTTTAATGACGCGAGCCGGCACTCCAATGACGGTGGAGTTCGCGGCCACATTCTTGAGCACAACCGAATTGGCGCCGATCTTCACATTGTCGCCGATCGTAATCCCGCCGAGAATCTTGGCGCCGGCCCCGACGACTACGTGATTGCCAAGCGTGGGGTGGCGCTTCCCTCGTTCCTTTCCTGTCCCTCCAAGTGTCACGCCCTGGAAGAGGGTCACGTAATCTCCGATCTCTGCCGTCTCGCCGATCACAACCCCCATGCCATGGTCGATGAAGAACCCCGTGCCGATCTTCGCCGAAGGATGGATTTCAATTCCCGTTAATATACGAGCTACCTGGGAAATAGCCCGAGGAACGAACGGCACGTTGTAGTACTTCAACCAATGGGACACACGGTAGGCCAGCAGAGCGTGAAAGCCGGCATAGGTCAGCACGACTTCAAGCCAACTGGTCGCCGCCGGGTCTCGGTCGAAGACGGCTTGTAAATCTGCTTTAATGGCTTTGAACATCGCGTCTACCTGTCATCAAGTCGTTAAGTCATAAAGTCGAACGTCGTCTTGGAATCACATTGGGTCCTTTGGAGCCAAATAGGTTATAAATCCGGACAACGCCTTCGCAACCTCTTCGGATTTGGCCCGAAGATCAGAAAACTCCTCGGCGGAGATATACCCCAAATCCAATGCTACGAACAGGTGGCTGCGCACTTCTCCTGCCGAGCCTTTGGCGATATACAGAAAACGATGAAGCTCCCTGTCTGGCACGATACACAGCTGAAACCAATTCCCTTGCGACTTGCCAGGCTTTGATATCCTCAAATCGCTCTATCGTAGCCAATGATCCATCTTCGACTTGACGACTTGATGACTTTCAGACTTTATGACGCTCCGGCTCTCAGACCTTTTCGATCAAACACACCGCTTCGGCAGCGATCCCTTCCTCCCGGCCGATCATACCGATCCCCTCCCCACTCTTTACCTTCACGTTGACGAGGTCGGGATCGACACCGAGCACCTGCGCCATCTGCTTCTGCATGGCGGCCAAGTGCGAACTGAGCCGAGGCGCCTGCGCGATAATGATCGTGTCGACATTCACGATGCGATACCCCTTTCCCCGCATCTTCCCAACGACATCCTCCAATAATTTCAGGCTCGAAATATCTTTAAACCGCTGATCGGAGCTGGGATAGTACCGCCCCAAGTCTCCTTCACCCATCGCGCCGAGCAGCGCATCGCAGAGGGCATGGACCAAAGCATCGGAATCGGAGTGTCCCAACAAACCCTTGCTGTGGGGGACCTCAATCCCGCCGAGAATCAACTTTCGTCCTGGCCCTAACGGATGGATATCGTAGCCGCAGCCCACGCGCATTTGAGCTCCTTTCTTGCTATGAGAGGGTCAAAAGTCTGAAAGTCGAATGTCATAGCGTCTCGACATGAAGACCTGACAGACTTTCAAACTTTCCGACGTGTTTTACGCGATGCCAAAATTGCCTCGCCGATCACCAGGTCTTCAGGTCTCGTCACTTTGATATTCTCCCCACTTCCCTCAACCACCGAAACCGAATGCCCCAGCCATTCCACCAGAAACGCGTCATCGGTGGCCCGCACCCCTTCGGCATGCGCTTTCCTGTGAGCCGTCTCAATCCAGTCCCGTCGAAAGGCCTGCGGAGTTTGAGCGAGCCACAAGGGAGTACGATCGACTGTTCGCTCAATCACCCCATCTGCCCGTACCTGCTTCACGGTGTCCCGCATCGGAAGCGCAATGATCGCCGCTCCTTCTTTTCTCGCTGCGGACACCACCTCGTCGATCATCCGAAGCGTAACAAACGGCCGTACTGCATCGTGTATGAGCACAATCTCCGTGTCTGACGGAATTTGATCGAGCGCGCACCGCACCGAATCCTGGCGCTCTGCGCCACCAACCACTACCTTCGTCACTTTAGTGAAGCCATGCCGCGAAACGATCTCTCGTTCACAGTATTCGACGTCTGCAAGCGGAACAGCAAGAATAATCCGGTCGACCACGGGCGCGGCTTGCAACATCCGCAACGACTGAATGATGAGCGGCATACCACCCAGCGCAAGAAATTGCTTGGGAACGGAGCCACCCATCCGAAGCCCTCGGCCGGCAGCCGGCACGAGCGCCACGACTAAAGACGTCTGACGAGGAAGAGCGTCTATCTGGTCTGTCTGGTTCATCCGATTAAATTCATTCAACCGAACACACGAGACAGACCGAACAGACCAGATAGACCAAATGAACTTGAGCCGATCACGGCCGCAGCGTGAGATAGATCGCTTGGCCCTTCCGCTTGAGCAACAAGAGCACCGCTTGATCCTTGGCAAGGCCGGAAGCGGCTTGTTCATAGGCCTTCAGAGAGCTCACTGCCTTGCGATTGACTTCGAGTATAAGATCGCCTTCGCGTACGCCCATTTCCTCCGCCGTACTTCCGGGTTTGACCCTGATCACGACCACGCCACGATCGGCAGCCTTCAATCCGTACCGAGAAGCCAGTTCTTCATTTATTTCGCGAACATCAAGATCTGAAAGTATTCCCGTCGGCACCGCAGACTCTCTACTCTCTTCTGTGCTGGGCTGTCCTAACGACTTCGGCTGTTCCACAATTGTGACTTCGATCATCTTGGGCTTCTTATCTCGGATCAGCTTGACCGAGATCTTCTTTCCGATCGGAGTCTGTGCGACGGCATTCCGCAAATGTGTCGGCGAATCCATCGACTTGCCGTCATATTCAACAATGACATCTGCGCGCTCAAATCCCGCCTTCTTCGCAGGACTATCCTCCATGACATCACTGACGAGCACGCCCTTCGTGTCGGTGATCCCGAACTGTGTGGCCAATTCAGCCGACAAATCTTGAATCGCGACACCGAGCCAGCCACGGACGACCTTCCCCGTCCGTACCAACTGATCCATAACGGTGCGCGACAGGTTGCTGGGCACCGCAAACCCAATCCCCATGTTGCCGCCGCTTTGACTGAAGATCGCTGTATTGATCCCGACTAATTCCCCGCGCACATTGACTAATGCGCCTCCGGAATTACCCGGATTGATCGCCGCATCGGTTTGGATAAAGTCTTCGTACTCGGCAATGCCCATACTGGCTCGTCCGACTGCGCTGACGATCCCCATCGTCACAGTCTGAGTCAGCCCAAACGGACTGCCCACGGCCAACACATACTCCCCGACCTCCAGTTGGTCGGAATCGGCCCAGGGAACGGTTGGGAGTCCTGTCGCTTCTATTTTCACAATCGCGATATCCGTCTTCGTATCGGTGCCGATCAGCTTGCCCTTAAACTCCCGCTTGTCCGACAAAAAGACCCGAATCTCGTCGGCCTTGCTCACCACATGGTTATTGGTGATGATCAACCCATTGGCTTCCACAATGACCCCGGACCCCTGGCCCCGCTCTCTTGGCTCTCGCTGAGGAGCATCACGCTTAAACAATTCATCGCCGAAGAACTTGCGAAAAAACGGATCGTCGAGCGGTGAACCGTGCGGACCTTCTCCGGATTTTCCACTTCGCGTCGCCGCAATATTGACGACCGCCGGCTTCACCGACTTGGCGATCTCAACAAAGTTTTTTCCACTCCCCCCTGCCATCGGCGGCTGTGGCGCGGTCGCCACGGGACGAACGATTGGGCTGGGAACAGGCTCAGGCCCGGCCGTGCCGGACGGCAGCCAATCCATCTTGGAAGCCACCACCATCCCAATGATGATCCCGCCGGTGACCCAGACAACCGGAATCCGCACCGCACGAACGAGTTTCATAGGTGATCCTTGCGTTTCATCTCTTGTGGCCTGAACGACTTACACATAGTCGGCACGTCACTGCATCTCACCGGAGTAAATCCCCATGATGGTGTGAAGGAACTTCATCGCGTCCGCTTTCGGCCGCTGGAACGAGTTCCGCCCAATGATCGAGCCAAACCCCCCGCCGTCACGAATGGCGCGCGCCTCCTCAAACACATGCTGGTCCTCACTCTTGGCCCCTCCGGAGAAAATGACGATCCGTCGCCCATCGAACGAACTCTGCACCACATGCTTGACCCGCTCCGCCAGCGTGGCGATCGGAATTTTCGCCGATTCGTACACCTTCTTCGCCGCACCCTGTTCAAGATGCGCAGTGGGAAGCTTGACCTTGATGACGTGGGCGCCGAGCTGGGCCGCAATCTGCGCTGCATACGCCACCACATCGATCGCCATCTCCCCTTCCTTACTCAGGACCGATCCGCGCGGGTACGACCAGACCACGACCGCCAAACCGGAGGCCTTGGCCTCCTCTGCAATCGCGCGCAGCTGTTCATACATGGTCTGGCAGTGTGATGACCCCGGATAGATCGTGAATCCGACCGCCGAACAACCGAGCCGGAGCGCTTCCTTCACGCTGCCCGTCACGGAAGGCAACGGATCTTTTTCGTCGTGTAACGTATCGTGGTTATTGAGCTTCAGGATGAGCGGGATTTGCCCGGCATACTGACTCGCACCAGCCTCCAGAAATCCCAGCGGCGCAGCATAGGCGTTGCAGCCGGCATCGATGGCCAGTTGAAAATGATAGAGAGGACTGTACCCACCTGGATTGGAGGCAAAGCTCCGCGCCGGGCCATGTTCGAATCCCTGGTCCACTGGCAGAATCACCAACTTGCCCGTTCCCGCCAATTTTCCATGACGCAACAAACGGGCGATATTCGTTCGTGTTCCCGCATTGTCGCTGCTGTACCAGCTCAGGATCTCTTGAACTCGATCAGCCATGTCTCTCCTCCGGTGAATTCGTGAAACGTGAAGCGTTAGTGCCTACTTAGGTGTTCAAGCTGAAGGCCGGAGTTCCGAACACTTCAGCCTGACGGTCTATCTACCTGTGATTACATTCGTGTGCCTTGGATGAACGCCTCTGCGTCGCGCACGTCGTCCGCACTGCCGATGATGAGCGGTACCCGCTGATGAACTTGCTTGGCTTCGACATCGAGGATGCGCATCGTCCCCGTGCTGGCTCTTCCGCCTGCCTGCTCCACAACCCATGCCAACGGATTGGCTTCGTACAGCAGCCGAAGCTTGCCCTCCGGTTTGTCCAACTCACCTGGATAGAGATAGATACCTCCCCCGAGGAGAATCCGGTGTACGTCGGCCACCAGGCAACCCGAATAGCGTACACTGTAGGGCCGCCCCGTGGCTTTATCCATAACCTTTAAGGAGTCCACATACTTCTTCGTACCCGTCGTCCATTTATGATAGTTGCCTTCATTCACGCCGTACACCTTGCCGCGAGCGGGAATCCTGATCTGCTCGTGAGACAGGAGATACTCGCCGATGCCGGGCTCCAATGTAAACCCATGCACTCCTTGCCCTACCGTATAGACCAGCATGGTACTTGCCCCATAGAGAAGATAGCCGGAGGCGACTTGCTCTGTTCCTTTGCGGACCAGGTCATCCTCAGTCGGCATCCGGTCGTGGCGCTCTGACTTCACAACGGAAAAAATCGCGCCGAGCGGCATATTGCAGTCCGTGTTTGACGAACCATCGAGAGGATCGAAGAGCAGCATGTACTTGGCCTGCGGCCAATTCTCCGGAAGCAGGACCGGCTTTTCCATCTCTTCTGACGCCAGTGCGCACACAAGCCCACAATGGTGAAACACATTCAGGAACGTCTTGTTCGCAATCTCATCCAGCTTCTTGACCGTCTCCCCCTGCACATTGATCTCGCCGGTCGTTCCAAGGATATTGATGAGCCCTGCACGGCTGAGATCCTGCGCAATGAGTTTCCCAACTAGGCCGATCTGAGCCAGAAGACCGGAAAATTCCCCAGTCACTCCCGGGTGGCCCCCCTGATGCTGGGCGATAAATCTGCTTAAAGTAAGAGGAAACTGTCCCATAATACCGGCAAGTATAGCCGTTTTGAACCGGGTGGGCAACGAACGACTGGTTCGCTCATTGGGTCGGCGACGTAGGCGGCAATCCGCTGACGAGATCGGCGACAATCGACCCGATTACGACCTTGGCCTTCATTCGAACCGGAATACGCCGCTCATCGTTGGTAAACCACACCCGGATGTTGCCCTTGTTGAGAAAGAGACCTTGGAACGGCATAATGACCAAGACACGAGCCGTTTCAATTTCCCCCCACGGGCCGCTGACAGTCTCAATCGCTTCAACCTGGACGTCTAGTTTGCGATTTTTTTTATCGTGATACACATTCATCGTCAGCGATGACCCTGGCAATAGCGCTAATTCGCTACGCGCATAATAGAGGCACGAGATGACGTCCTGAGTGCCAGGCGGCACCTCCTGTATTTCAGTCGCCCCGTTTTTCACAACCGTGACCGTCCCCTGTTTCTGGTGAAATGTGTACTCGATATCTTCCTTCTTCTTCCCTTCTCGCCGCTTGAAAATCAAATGTTCCGGAAGCAGCGTGGCAGGATCCACGATCGACTCGACCCGGTTATCCACGGGAAAAAACTTCGTGATCATGGGCGTCGACTGTGCCGTCGTGATCAATTTCGCCAGCGGCCGGTCTCCATCAGAGCCGGCACCACTGACTGCCATCACCGCTGTACCTGCTGTGATAGCCAGCCAAGAAATTTCGTAGGTGAGCTGTTCCCCGACTTGGAAGGATCGCGCTGAAGAAGGCTCGCCGGCCTCAGCCCACGAGGCCGAACCACTTAGGATGCCCAGTATCAGGCATGTGAGCACGAACCATCTGTAAGAAAAAAGAGCAAGTAGCCGTAGATGGTCTCGCTGATGATGACGAAGAGGCTGGTGAAAAGCCATGTACGGTAGGTCGAGGGTGAGGTGAAGGTTGAACGAAGAGCGACACTAGGAGAAACTCCCGCAGGATGCTCAAAAAGTTCGTCCAGCAAGGCCGCAGGCGAATCGAAACCGGAGGCGTACCCTCAGGGGTACGTTGAGGATTTCGGTGAGCCGAGAACGAAGCTGGCGGGCTTTTTCAGCATCCTGCTAACAGCCAAGGGTGCGTTTGGCCGCATTCAGCTCGTCCTCGATGACTGCACGGATAATAGCCAATCGCTCGGGTGACGCGGCTTCAAAACGTAACACGAGAGCTGGCTGGGTGTTCGAGGCGCGGATCAGGCCCCAGCCATCGTCGAAGGTCGCACGCACCCCGTCGATAGTGACGACATTGCGGACCACCAGCTTGGCCGGGCCAAGCTCTTCTCGAGTCTTCATACAGGCTGCCAATCGCTCCTGCACCTGCTTGGCCAACTCGAACTTGATGGCGTCCGACACGTCTACCCGAATCTCCGGGGTGACGGACGTCTTCGGAAGATCCGCCACCAATGCGGAGAGTGAACGAGTGGTCTTGGCCAGGATCTCCACCAGGCGGCACGAGGCATAAATTGCATCGTCATACCCGAAATACCGATCGGCAAAGAACATGTGCCCGGACATTTCGCCGGCCAGGACGGCGTGCTCACTTTTCATCTTCGCCTTGATCAGGGAGTGGCCGGTCTTCCACATGATCGGTCGGCCCCCCTTCTTCGTAATATCGTCATAGAGACTCTGCGAGGATTTGACCTCTGAGATGATGGTACTTCCCGGCTTGGCAGTAAGAATATCGCGTGCGTAGACCACCATCAGACGATCGCCCCACAAGACACCTCCCTGCTCATCGATGGTCCCAATACGATCGGCATCTCCATCGTAGCCAATCCCGACATCGGCCTTGTGCTGTTTGACGGCCTGAATCAGATCGTCGAGATTCTCCAAGACCGTGGGATCGGGGTGGTGGTTTGGAAACCTGCCGTCGAGATCACAGTAGAGTCCCGTGACGTGACAGCCGAGAAGCTCCAAGGCCTGTTTGGCTACCAACGCCGCCACCCCATTCCCACAATCGATCACAACGTGCAGGCGCTTGGCGTTGACGTGGGTAAAGCTCGTCTTGATATAGGCCAGATAGTCGGGAATGATAGGATGGTCCGATAACTGCCCGGATCCAGATACATAAGAGCCGGCCTCCATCACCATTCGAAGCGCCTGAATCTCCTCCCCATGAATCGTGTCTTTCCCGATGCAGATCTTAAACCCATTGTATTCTGCCGCATTATGGCTCCCGGTGATCATAATACCGCCGTCAACTGGGAGCTGAAACAGAGAAAAATAGACGAGCGGCGAGGGACAAATACCGATATCCACCACATTCAGTCCGCCAGCCAGAAGCCCCCGTACGAGAGCTTTATGAAGCCCTGGTGAACTGAGTCGGCCATCTCGTCCGACTGAGATCGTCTTCACCCCCCGGTCTTTGACATAGGTGCAATAGGCGCGACCCACCTGCTCCGCTATCGAATCGGTGAGTTCCTGGCCTACGATGCCGCGTAGATCGTATTCGCGGAATAAACCCATAGTTCCTTAATTAGTCAGAAAGTCTGAACGTCATCACGTCCAAAGTCGATGCGTATCGACTTGAAGACTTGAAGACGTTGAAGACTTGATGACGTTTCGACCGTTAGCCCTTCGTTCTCCCATAATCATCCTGGAAGCGGACGATATCGTCTTCCCCAAGGTAAGGCCCGTTTTGTACTTCAATGATATGCAGGGTCTCCTGACCGGGATTTTCCAACCGGTGCCTGGTTTCGACCGGAATTTCTGTGCTATGGCCAATCTTGAGATCGAAGACCTCGTCGCCCCTGGTCACCCGCGCCGTTCCAGTGATCACGACCCAGTGTTCGCTCCGTTGATGGTGCATCTGTAACGAGAGTCGCCCTCCTCGCTTCACTGTCACGCGCTTCACTTTGTAACCAGGTCCTTCTTCCAAGATCGTATAGGACCCCCATGGCCGATGCACAGTCAGATGCTCCAGATGCTCCGGCGCTTTCTGCCGTTTCAGGATGTCGACTAACTGCTTCACATCTTGCGCGCGGGATTTTGGACAGACTAACGTCGCGTCCGGAGTATCGACTACCACCATGTCGGTGAGCCCGATCGTCGCCACGAGACGGCGATCCCCGTAGACGATTGACCGGCGGCTATCGAGATCGACCACGCGACCGACCGTGACATTACCGGCCTTATCCTTCGACGCCACTTCATCCAGGCTCCCCCAACTCCCGACGTCAGACCACTGAAAGGACACAGGCACGATCGCAGATTTCTTCGATCGCTCCATGACACCCGTATCGATCGAAACCGGTGTGAGTGCCCGATAGGCGTCGTCGATTGCCTGCCTAGGCGCCTCTGCCCGCATCAATTGGCCGATCCGTTCGATCCCACGAAAGAGGGTGGGTTGATGGCGTCGAATTTCATCAAGAATCGCCGCGGCACGCCAAATAAACATACCGCTGTTCCAGTAGTAGTCTCCGGCCTTGAGATATTGAGCCGCTTTGGCCGCATTGGGCTTTTCAACGAATCGGCTGACCGGATGCCCCTTGAGCATCCCCTGTTTTCCCAACGTCACGTTCTGGCTGGGCCTGATGTATCCGTACCCTGTCTCCGGCCGGATCGGCTTGATGCCGAACGTCACCAGATAATCCTGCTTGGCCAGCGATGCCGCCAGCGATACCGCCGCATCGAACGCCCGCTGGCCCTTGACGACGTGATCGGCCGGAACGACTAACATTATGGCGTCAGGGTCACGACGGATCAGTTCTAACGCCACCAAGGCAATGGCCGGAGCGGTATTGCGTCCTTCCGGTTCAAGCACGAAATTATCTACGAGCGCGTCCTTCCATTCACTCAACTGCACGCGAATGGACTCTGCTTGAGCAGGATTCGTGGAGATCATCACCCGGTTCGGCGACGAAGCACAGATCACCCGGCGCATGGTCTGCTGAATCAACGTCTCATCTCCCATAATCCGCAGCAGCTGCTTGGGAAATAACTGCCGGCTGAGCGGCCAAAATCTGGTGCCGCTGCCGCCGGCCATGATCACGGGATAGAGATGGTTATGCAGTTCGAAGTTCGAGGTTCTTGGTTTGAGAGAAGCCATACACTGAGTCTCCTACCCTACATCTGCGAGCGTTTCCCGAAACTTAGAACATCGACCTTCGCACCTTGGGAGTCCAGGATCATCTCAATGATTTCCCTAACCGCCCCTTCCCCACCCTTCTTCCGACAAACATAGTCGACAACCGCACCAACCTTAGGCATCCCATCCGCCGGTGTGGCGGAAAACCCCACTGCCTTCAGCGTCTCAAGGTCGTTGATATCGTCCCCGATATAGGCGACCTGGCTGAGTGTGAGCCCATGGCGGGCGGCCATTTCACGAACGCACGACAACTTATCCATCACCCCTTGGTGCAACTCGGGAATTGCGAGCTTCTCGGCGCGCCGCGCCACCAACTTCGTCCGTTCCTGCGTGACAATGGCGGTAATGATCCCGGCCCGCTGCAACAGCTTGATCCCCATGCCATCGCGCGTGTTGAACTTCTTCCACTCGTCGCCGGTTTCCGAATAGTACATTCCTGCGTCGGTCAAGACGCCGTCGACGTCGGTGGCAAATAGACGGATCCGACTCAGCAGCGTGCGTGCCGCCTTTCCGGATCGCGATGTTTTCTGAGATAACGATTGTGAAACCATGTATGAATCCTAGGGGTGACCGCTTGCCATTTTACAAGACTCGCCAGGCAAAGCGACTAAAAACTGAGACGAGGAGATCCAATGAATTAGCGAGCGTACTCCGATCACATTAGCCGGGAGTGGATGCGAGGCGTGAGGCATGACTCATAAATCTGGCGAGGGCATCCAACCAATGAGGCAGGGGATTGCGCACAGTACACAACCGCTCCTTGGCAAGGACGGAATACGCGGGACGCTTCGCGAGACGTGCTGCTTGCGCGGTCGTAATGGGTCGAACCGGAGTGGAGCGCCCCATAAAGCTGACGATGGCCTCTGCGAATTCATGCCAGGTGCAATCGCCGGTATTCGTCACGTGACAGATGCCTCGCAGGTCGCTCGCGAGTATATCTTTCAAGGCCAGAGCCAGATCATCCGCATTGGTCGGACAACCACGTTGATCTCCCACCACCTCGAGGAATGGCTTTTCACAGGCCAAGCGCATAATCGTCTTCACGAAATTGTTCCCTGCATGTCCATAGAGCCAGGCCGTTCGAACCACCAACGTATTGGGGCAAGTCACCAAAGCGGCAATTTCTCCCTCGCGTTTGGATTGCCCATAGACATTGATCGGGTGGGGCACATCCTTTTCGCGATACGGGACCGTCTGAGTTCCATCGAACACATAGTCCGTCGATAGATAGATCAGTCTCGCATTGAGCGTTGCGGCAGCGCGGGCCACAAACATGGTTCCTTGAGCGTTCACCGCCAGCGCATGATGAGGCTCACGCTCGGCCTCATCGACATTGCTATAGGCTCCGACATGCAGAATAACAGAGGGACGAGCCGCCACGATCTGGGATTCGCTGTCAGATTTTGCAAGGTCAAATGTTGGCAGATCTTTCAGGATAAGATCCTCTCCCGAGAGGACCTGCTGAAGCGCCCAACCTAGTTGTCCCTGTGCACCCGTGATCAGAATTCGCATAGCTTAAATGGGGATACCGGGATATGGGGTAGCGGGGTAACGGTGAGATGGGCCTCTTCTACCCCCTTTATCCCTTTACCCCCGCCTTTACACCTTCTTGCAGCCGCCGACGGTACTGCTGTTCATAGAATTGGAGAAACTCTCTGGACTTGATCGAACGCCACCAGTCCTCATGTTCCTGATACCATCGGATGGTTGCACGCAGTCCCTCTTCAAATGGCACGGCAGGACTCCAGCCCAATCGACGCAACTTACTGCAATCCACTGCGTAACGACGATCATGCCCCGGGCGATCTTCCACCAATCGAATGAGGTCCTGAGATTTGCCAAGATGGCCGACAATCTGTTCAGCCACGGTGATATTCTCCCGTTCATTGCCCCCGCCGACGTTGTAGATCTGCCCTGGTTCACCTCGAAGAAATACCTGTTCGATCGCCGAACAATGGTCCTGCACAGCAAGCCAATCGCGGCACTGCCGTCCATCCCCATAGAGCGGGAGGGGCTGGTTATCGATCGCATTGGTCACGAACAGCGGGACGAATTTCTCCGGATATTGATTCGCCCCATAGGTATTACAGCCTCGAGTGATCATCACCGGGAACCGATAGGTCGCCCAATAGCTGAGGGCCAAGAGGTCTCCACCGGCTTTGCTGGCAGAGTAGGGACTCCGGGGAGCCAGACAATCGCTCTCAATCGACATACCAATCTCGACGCTGCCATAGACTTCGTCTGTGCTGACTTGCAGAAATCGTTGTAGGCCGGCACGACGTGCTTCTTCAAGTAGCACCCCGGTTCCCACCACATCGGTCCGGGCAAAGGCTCTCGGGTCGAGAATCGAACGATCGACGTGAGTCTCCGCCGCCGCATTGATTATCCCTTCAATCCGGTGCTCGTGAATGAGACGCTCGACCAAGGGCTGATCTCCAATATCACCATGCACAAATGTATGTCGGGCATGCGTCTCGATCGCCTTGAGATTTGCAGGATTGCCGGAGTATTTCAGCGCATCGAGATTGACCACCTCATGTCCGCTCTGAATGACCAGGCGATGTACAAGATGCGACCCGATAAAGCCGGCTCCTCCGGTTACGAGGATTCGCATCTTAGGCCCTTGGTTCGGTTCGAAGTTCGAGGTTCATGGGCATAGGCGTCTTGCAAGTTATTCGCGCCGGTTTGAGCCACCAGCTGATTGGCCAGATGGAGGGATTCGATCGTCCCCGCGTCGGTCCACCACCCCTCCAATATATCCCAGGTCAGTGTCCCATCCGCGATATAGGCATTGTTGACGTCGGTAATTTCGAGTTCACCTCGGCCTGATGGCTTGAGTGTCTTGATGATGTCGAATACGCGCGCATCATAAAAATACATGCCCGTGACCGCATACGCCGATCGAGGGCTCGCCGGTTTCTCCTCGATCTTCACGACGCGATTCCCCTCAAGGATTGGCACCCCGAACCGTTGCGGGTTCTTGACTTCCTTCAGAAGAATTTTCGCTCCCTCCTGTTGCTTCCGAAACGCATCGGAAGGTTGGACGATGTTGCCCTCGATAATGTTGTCACCCAAGATCACACACACGGGCTCGCCGTCGACAAAGTGTTCGGCCAATCGCAACGCGTCGGCGATGCCGCCCTCTCCTTCTTGATAGGTATAATTGAGCCGCTTCAGGCCGAAATCTTTCCCGTTGCCCAGCAATTTCAGGAAGTCTCCCGCACTGTTTCCTCCCGTTACCAGCATGATCTCTTGAATCCCGGCATTGGCCAGCGCCTGGATAGGATAGTAAATCATGGGCCGATCATAGATCGGCAGCAAATGTTTATTGGTGACTTTGGTGAGCGGGAGCAACCTGGTTCCCAGTCCGCCGGCCAACACGACGCCTCTCATCCCCTGGCCGCTCCTCTAATCCTACGCGACGGGTTCAACCAAACAAGCTAAATAGCGGTGTCTTCATACGCCGGCAGACTCTTCAGCATTTTAAGTTTTTAAGCGACCACTCTCAATGAATATGCTCAATGCTGCGGGACGACATCGGTGTATAGCTCGGGACAGCCTCTTGGAGTCGGCGAATCAGTTCATCCTCATCGCCATGACTCACGGCAGCCTCAAGATGAGCGATCGCTTGATCGAGGCGATCCGATTGAATCGCTGAAGCAGTGACGGCACGACGGATCTTTGCGTGCGACGTAGGTTCGACTTGCTCTGTCTCTTCAAAAAGTTCCTCGAATAGTTTTTCTCCCGGGCGCAAGCCGCTGTACACAATCTGAATATCCTGGTCCGGCACAAGACCGGACAGAACAATCATATTCCTGGCCAGATCGACCACTTTGACCTGCTCCCCCATATCCAGCACGAACACCTCGCCCCCCTGTCCCAAAAGACTAGCCTGCAACACCAACTGCACCGCCTCTGGAATCGTCATGAAGAACCGTTTGATCTCGGGATGGGTCACCGTAACCGGTCCTCCTTTTCGAATCTGCTCCGCAAATAAAGGGACAACGCTGCCGTTACTGCCCAGTACATTCCCAAATCTCACCACCGTAAATTTCGTCTGTGCTCTATGACCCAGGCTCTGCATCAGGTCTTCGGCTACTCGTTTCGTGGCACCCATGACACTCGTCGGATTGACCGCCTTATCGGTGGAGATGAGCACAAACCGATCGACACCCCTCGCCAACGACGCCTCCGCCACAGTTCTTGTTCCAAGCACGTTATTGCGAACGGCCTCCTTTGGATTCAGCTCCATGAGCGGCACATGTTTGTGCGCAGCGGCATGAAAGACAAGGTCCGGGTCTGTCTGCTGCAACACATCGACAACCCGGTCGTGCACGGTGACATCTCCCACCGCCGGAATGATCGTCACTTTCGGAAACTTCATCCGCAGCTCAAGATCTAATGCATACAGTCCATTCTCATAACGCTCAAAGAGGATCAGCGTGGCCGGGTCGTATTGAGCGATCTGTCGGCAGAGCTCAGAGCCGATCGATCCGCCGGCCCCGGTTACAAGTATTCGCTTCCCTTCCAGCAGGGAATGCAACTCCTGCCGATCCATCTGAATAGGTTCTCGTTGTAGAAGATCCTCCAGGCTCATTGGCCTGACCTGTCTCAGCGCTTCCGGATTCGCCAGCAGTTGTTTCACGCTCGGCAAGGTCTTGATCGGAACCTTGCACCCCTCCGACGCGGCAAGAATTCGTTGCTTCAATGCGGTTGAGGCCGAAGGAATCGCCACGATGATCTCATGCGCCACGAGTCCTCGAGCCAGACCCGAAATATCCGCGATAGTCCCCACGACGGGAACCCCGTGAATCTTCATATTCCGCTTGATCGGGTCGTCGTCCACCAATCCGACTGGACGGTAGTGACCGCCCGCGTTGCTTAGCATGTCCCTGATCAACAACTCACCGGCATTGCCCGCTCCAACCACCAACACTCGTCGAGCCGTCGGGCTCAGCACATGAAGCCATTCACGGAACCAGCGAACCACCAACCGGATACCAGCGAGAAAGAGTCC
This sequence comes from Nitrospiraceae bacterium, assembly GCA_041748925.1. GTDB lineage: Bacteria > Nitrospirota > Nitrospiria > Nitrospirales > Nitrospiraceae > Palsa-1315. Next base: position 35,929 of record JBGTCI010000053.1, read on the forward strand.
GCTGAGCACACCCGTGAGAATAATGACCGAGCGGGGATAGGCAACCCATCCAAGGAGACCATGGACCACACCGTAGAACACCGCTGAACTGATGACAGAAGCCCAGAGGATACGGCCTAAATCATGAAGGCCGACATAGCGCCAAAGGCCTCGCTGAATGCCGAATGCGACAAGACCAACACCATAGATTGTCAATACGATGGGAAATCCCCACAGGAACAGTCTTGCATGGTCGGGGGGGATGTCCCCTTCGAATCGTAGGGCAAAGGCTATCACATTCGCTGCTGCAATTAATCCAAGTTGTGTGCAGATAACAAGGACCGACCTGTACCGAAGAACAACTTCCCCATAACGGCCGACGAGACGATGAAACTGTGAGATCACGACTGTTCGCATTAAATTTCCGTGGCTGCTTCAGACCGTTGAATTCGAAGGATCTCAGCTGCCCGATTATATGATGGGTAACTCAAGACCGCCATCCCTAGAAGCACCCAGAAGAGCACGGCCAAAGACCCGACCAGCATTTGATCGAACTGGAGACGTAGAATCAAGCCTATGACGCTGACAACTGATCCTACGATTATCGTCTTTGAGAGCCAATCCTGAGCCAGTCTGTATTCTTCTACAGTCTTCCGAACGACTCGCACAAAGAACCACCCAAACAGCAACATCCCTGGAATCCCGACATGAAGAGCCAGGTACAGAAAGATATTATGTGTCCCCGCGCGCATGATGGTGTAATGTCCAGGCATAATCACCTCTTCGCCCTGACCATAGAGGAGATGATAACTATTAGCCCCGTATCCAATCCCAACCAACCAGTGTTTGGCAATTTCGGACAGGGCAAACCACCAAAGTTCGAAACGATGAATCACGGTGGAAACATCCTTTTTGACTGGAATCGAATTCGCGATATCGGCAGGCTGCTCTGCCACAGGCGTGAATCCGGCATTGAAGATTATCACGACAACAGCGATCGCAGAAACCGTGGCAAGCGCCGCGACAATTTTGGCGGAGGTTGAACGGATGAACCAGACAATTACCCAAAGCTCTGCAACAAGGGCAACCAAGCCTGCCCGAGACTGAGTGGAAATCAAGCAGACCGTCATCATTCCTACGATAAACGCACCGCCGGCTCGTATCACTACAGGTCCATCGCCTAATGCCACAGCCAATCCGAAAGGAATGACCATAACGAGAAACGTTGTCAGCCACACCTCAGCTAGAAGAAACGAAACCACCGCTTGAGGATTAGCCAGATTGAACTGTGTGAGTCCATAGCCGGCGACAAAGGCTGCCATGATCCCGACCAGCCCGAAGAGAGCTTGTCGATAGAGTAGCCCCCTGAAGAAATAAATCACCGCGTAGAAAACCACCATGTGCTTAAGTAACTTCCCATACTCCTTCACACTATAGGACGGATCCACAGAAAATGGGATTGTCAGTCCAACCCAGACCACAAAGGCCAACAAAAGCTTGTCGTACGGTGTCTGGGAATAGAACAAACCGCGATTGATGACACACCATACCACCAGCAAACCAAGCAGGAGAATAAACCCGTTTCGTTCCACAATTAGAAGTGACTTGAACGGGAGCACCGCGATAAAGACAGCCAAAACCACGCGGATGATGGTATCGAAATAGGGCTCCCGCTCGGATGACTGCATGGCCATAGCTGAAATCCTGGGCACCACTATCCCTTCAAGGACCGACCGGTTGCATCCGTTCTTCCACTCCCTTTATTACAAAGGCGAGCGAGGCAAACAGCACTCCCCAGAACCCCAGAATGACGAGCCGCCATTCCTCCGATGCCTCCTGATAGAGCACCGCAAGGCCCCCACACAAAGCCATGACTCCATACTCTGCCAACACCGTCTGCCGATGGCTCCACCCACTCAAGACCAACCGTTGGTAATAATGGTCACGATGGGCTTCCCATATCCGCTGTCGTTGCCATGCACGGCGAAGTACGGTGACTGTTGCGTCCAGGATAAACGGCGAGAAAATTAGAATCGGGACCCAGATGTCAAACAGGCCATCTCGCAAACCTACAAGCATGAGCGTGCCGGCCGTGAAGCCTAACGGGATGCTGCCGACATCGCCCATGAAAATACGGGCTGGAGGAAAATTGTGAAACAGGAAGCCGAGTGTGGTCATCGCAACGACCGTTGTGGTCAAGAACATGAATGAATGTCCTGCACTCCAACCAAAGTATGCCAGAAAGCCGAACCCCAGCGTGGTCATTCCACCGGCGAAACCATCCATACCGTCCATGAAGTTGTACAGATTGGTCATCCACAGTAAGAACAACACACTCACCGGTGCCGCAAACCAGCCCAGCTCGATGGTCTTGATAGCTGGAATGGGAAAAGAATGCAGCGTCAATCCGATCCCCCACACCACAATAATGGCAGCGATTGTCTGCACTGCAAGGCGAACACCGACGGGGAGCCCTGCTCTGTCGTCAAGAAAGGACACGGTGGTGACAAGTGCAATTGAGCCAACGATCCAGAAACTCGCTGACGCAAAACCTTTTGGCAGAAACCCCATCGAGGATGGTACGATCGCAATTCCAATCGTCACTACCGCCAATCCGATCATCACGCTGGCAAAAATAGCCACTCCTCCAGAGCGTGGCTTTGGTTCGGCATGCAGAGATCGGTCGTTTGGATAATCGATAGAGCAAAGCAACGAGGCCTTGCGCACTAATAAACCGGTGATCCACCACGACAACACCCCGACCCCGACGGCGATCAGCAGCCACATCACGATAGCGAACTCCGGTAATGCTGGATTAACTCTGGGACGGCAGCGTTGAACATGTAGCGTGGCTGATAGCCCGTGTCACGGATGAGTGCCTCAGGGCTGTACCACGCCTGCCCAATTAGCTTTTCCAATGTGACAGAAGAAAGAGACACCGGTTTTCTTAGGAGAGACTTCAAAATATCTCCACATTGTCCCCCTAACAACAACGCCCATAACGGCACTCGCGAGAAAGGCGGCCGCCGGCCTAACCCCTGTCGCAAGAGATCATATATCTCCGTAATTGCATAGGGCCTCGCGTCTGTGACCACATACATGGGCTTGAGAAATCCGGTCGATTGCAAGACCGCGCGAACCGCGAGCACAAAGTTCTTCACATGCAGCATGCTCCGAACAGCGTGAACATGGGGCAGCGGGGGAAATCGGCCTCGATCAATCGCGGCAATCATGCGATAAAGATTTCCCTTCTCTGTCGGGCCATAGACAAGGGGGAGTCGAAGGGAAAGCGTGGCAAGGCCCCCCCCCTTCGCATAAGACGCGACGAGCTGTTCCGCCCTCCATTTAGATCGTGCGTAAGGAGACTGGGGGGACGGCGGTTCATTTTCATCGACACAGCCTGTGGTTGTCTCACCGAATACCTTCACCGAACTCGCAAAGATGAACCTCTGAACACCGCCGGCTACCGCACTGTCCAAGAGATGCTTCGTCCCGTTGACATTGACTGCCTGATAGTCCTGATCACTGACATGATCGTCATCCAACGCATGCACTTGTCCCGCAAGATGCACAATCGCTTCACATCCGACCGAGGCTTCCCTCGCGCATTGCGGATCACGAACATCTCCCACAACAATCTCAACCCCCTTGAGATCGGATGAGGATAAAGGACCCCTGACCAGCGCCCGAACGTGATAGCCCAATTCGAGAAGTTCGTGCACCACCGCGCTACCGAGAAAGCCTCTCGCCCCGGTGACGAGGACAGCGGTCATGCCGATCCCGATGGCTGCTGTCCTTGGTTCCGTCTCGCGAGAAGCTCTCGATAGAGATCTAGGACTTGGCCCACTACCTTCTCCACAGAAAAAATGCGAATAACCACTTCGCGTCCAGCCTCTCCCATTGCCGCTCTGAGCGAGGAGTCACAGAGCAACGCATCGATGGCTGCAGTCAGGGCAGCCGAGTCACAAACAGGCACCAAGAGACCATTGACTCCATGCGTGACAATATCCCGGCACCCGGGAACGTCCGTAGCAATCAGCGGTTTTCCACAAGCAGCCGCTTCCAACAATACCTTGGGAAGCCCTTCACGATAGGACGGCAACACGACGATGGTGGCCGATGCGAGCGTCGAAGACATCTCGTCACGATGTTCCCACCACTCAACCACACCTTCCTGAACCCATGTACGGATTTGAGTCGGTTCGATGGCAGCGGGATTGTGCTCATCGCACCGTCCAACGAGCACACAGCGAGCTGATACCCCCTTCTGTTTGAGATGTCGGGACGCCTCCACAAATTCTCCAATCCCTTTGTCCCACAGCATCCGGGATGCAAGCATGACAATGGGAACTTCTTCAGACGGTCGGCGAACATCAAAGGTCTTGGTGTCAACGCCAGAGCCTGGAATAATCCGGGTTTGTTGAAGCTCAATCACGCCTTCCTCAAAAAGCAGATCCCGATCATCCTTGTTCTGGAGAATCACGATGGACTTACTCAACCTCACAAGAATCTTGAGCGCTCTGCGAAGACACATGTGCGCCATAGACCCTCGTCGCGCCTCATCCGTGAAAGCATATCCGAGCCCTGCAAAGGCATTGACAACGACAGGGGTACCGGAAATCCATGCAGCCAGCGATCCGTACAAGATAGGTTTCAACGCCACATGGTGGACAATCGCAGGCCGCTCCCGACGATACAGTCTGACCAATTCCAGAACCGCAGTAAATTCGACGAAAAGATTTCTGCTCTGGCGAACCAGGCTGATTGGGAAGAGCCGGAATCCTTCGCGTTGAACTCGTTCACCATGATCGGTCACTCGTGTGGCGATCGACACGTCAAATCCGGCCTGGGCCGCAGCACGCGCCAAATCGAGGCGGTGAGACCAGAAATACCAGTCTTCAGTGATGAGAAAAAGCAGGCGCGGACGATTGGTCATTCGCACTCAGCCATGCTTGAAACATCAGCACGTTCCATAGCCAATACTGCCAGTTCCGTCTGCCTGAAAGATGCTCATCCCACTTTTCTCGAATGGCTGCAGGATGCAAGTACCCCTCGCGACGAAGGCGATGTTCATTCAACAATTCTTCGGCCCACTCCCGCAAGGGCCCCCGCAGCCATGTATCGAGCGGAATGCCGAAGCCTTGTTTAGGCCGCTCGATCAATTCGCGCGGCACGTACCGATAGAGCACTTGGCGAAGCAGCCATTTGCCCTGTCCGTCGCGGATCTTCATGGTCAACGGTAGGCGCCAGGCAAACTCGACGAGGTGATGGTCCAGCAAGGGCACACGGGTTTCCAGGCTCACCGCCATGGCAGCTCTATCCATTTTGGTCAGGATGTCGTCGCTGAGGTAGCCCACGAGATCGTGAAACATCATGCGCTCGGTAAAATCGCTCCGGCCGAATGCTGCCGCCTCTGCATCAGCCCAGATCGGCGTCTCGTCGGCGCCGACTATCAGCGAGCCTGGTTCCCGGTACTGAGAAACGAGTCGACGATATAACTCGTCCGGGCCATCGACATCGATAACACTTGCCAGCTTGTGAATACGGTCACCCAACGTCGGTTGCCGCAGGCCCCGAGGGAGAAGCGTACCGATACAATCCCATGCCCCAGGGCTCAAGGCCGTCATTAGTTTGCCGACTCCATGCCTCACACCTTGTGGTAGCTGACCAATACGGTTCCAGATCGACCGCCCCCAAAAATAGCGGTTGTAGCCTCCAAATAGTTCGTCGCCGCCATCGCCGGACAGGGCAACCGTGACGTGTTTGCGTGCGAGTGCAGCGACAAGATGAGTCGGAATTTGCGATGAATCTCCGAATGGTTCGTCATAGATCGCTGGTAGGCGCGGGATAACCCCCAGTGCCTCTTCCGCAGACAGATACATCTCAGTGTGATCCGTCCCCAGATGCGCCGCGACAACCTTTGCATAGCGCGCTTCGTCATAGTCAGACTCACTGAAACCGATCGAGAACGTCCGCACGGGACGCGGTGACAAGCGCTGCATTAGCGCGACAATAGTGGACGAATCGATGCCTCCAGACAGGAAGGCCCCCAGTGGAACATCGGAAATCATCTGCCTGCCCACCGCTTGACGCAGCAGGGAGTCGAGCGCATCCGTTGCTCCGGCATCAGAAAGATCGGCAAGCGGCTCCTGCATCGCCACCTCACGGGCTGACCAATATGGAATCGGTACCAATCTGTGCCCTGGCAAGTTATCGCTGGACACTTTAAGCCATGTGCCCGGCAAGAGTTTGGATATTCCCTGGTAAATTGAATGGGGTAAGGGCACATATCCATATCGCATGTAACTGGCAAGCACGCCCCGGTTGATTTCCCCGCGCCACAATGGATAGGCACAGAGTGCCTTGAGTTCGGATCCGAACAGAAAGGTCTTGCCACACCAGCCATAATAGAGTGGCTTTTCGCCCAGTCGGTCCCGCACCAGAGTGAGCTGCCGCTCGATACGGTCCCAGAGGGCGAAGGCAAACATCCCGACAAATCGCTGCACCGCTTTCTCGATACCCCACTCCTCGAAGGCAGCCAGCATGACTTCTGTATCCGAATGTCCGCGAAACTTCTGACCTGCTGCCTCCAATTCGGAACGCAGTTCGGCAAAGTTATAGACCTCTCCATTATATGAGAGAATATAGCGCCCACTGAAGGACACCATCGGTTGGTGCCCTTCGGGTGACAAATCCAAGATTGATAGCCGCGCGTGACCAAGTCCGATCTTTATCCGCTCATCACACCAGAAACCTGAATTATCGGGGCCACGATAACGAATGGACGCCACCATGCTCCGAAGGCCAGAGGTTAATTCTGTAGTGGACGGACCCATGATTCCGGCAATCCCGCACATAGTTAAAGAGACCGAGTCGCCTATCCCCTCATAATGGAAAGCACTCTAGCCGATAGTACGTTCCTCTGATGTGAGACGACGCCACACATCCCGCCATTGATTCAGCGCTTCGGCGTTCGCAGCCTGAAATGATTGCCGAGAGCGTCGACTTAAAGATCCGGTCGCTTCCAACAGAACATCACGACCAAACGCGAGACCATGGATCAGCGATCCTCGCATAGCCGCTACGGCCGATGGTACATCGCGGACCTGTCTTGCCAATTGGCACCAATAGTTCAGGCGCCCCAGCGCCGATTTTCTTGCGGAGATCCCTTCCATTCGATAGCCCAATAGCAAGTCTGGGAGCGCTTCAAACCGGCTGGTTCGGTAGCTTCGAAGAAGCAGATCCTGGTCCTGCCCCTTCGTCAATGCATCATTGTATCGATGTTGCGCAAACCATGACCGCTTTCCCATCCATGTCGGATGCGCAAGAGGAAATCCCCACCACGGACGCCGACAAATCTCTTCATGGGTGCACGCTAAAGGATACAACCCAAGCACCTCTCCCTCTCCTGTAAACAGCACAGCCCCATGGCCCAAGAGATCGATATCGGGATGCGCCTCGAGGAACCGGACTTGCCGTTGAAACCGCTCGGGGTAGGCGATGTCATCAGCATCCATCCTCGCAATATATTTACCGCGAGCGTGCGCGACACAGTCATTTAATCTGACTGCCAAACCTTTTTGGTGGCGTTCATGAATCACACGAATCCTGGGATCGCGAAACTGCTCGATAACATGCACGGTGGCAGCAGCGGATGCATCATTCACGAGAAGCAACTCCCAATCACTGCAGGTTTGCCACAGAATAGAATGGATCGCCGCGCCCAACGTCTTCTCGTCACTATGCACTGACATCGCGACCGTAATTAATGGAGTCGACACGGATCAGCTTTCTTTGTAGAACATACGGCCAGGCCAACCAGCTGCTGTGTAGGTATGTGCGCTAAAGAGGCGCCAGGATTGCTCAAATACCATCCGACGCGCAGCACGAGGCCCTCGTTGTTTGCCCCAGAACAACGTCGTACAGGCAACGATCACTGTCCGAAGCATTTTCAAGGCCGGACCGAATCTGTGCCGACTCGCTGCCGCTTCAAACTCCGGCCAGTCAATAGAGACGCGCGGCCGCTGAACGAATTGTCGGCCTAACACTTCCAGTAGTTCATTGAAGCGTCGATCGTAGGTATGTTCCCGGCTGACTCGCTCGAATCCTCGACGAGCGATCGCGTCCCGATGATCAGAATCAGCCAACAGCGACTTGACGGCGCCAACGAGATCATCGGGGCCTTCGAACGTGAGTATTTCTTCACCGACATGGAAATAGCGCTCGAGATCAGGCGCCTGTTCGGTCAACAGACACCCTCCATATCCCGGCACTTCAAACACTCGGGCTTTGATTTGACGACCGCTTGCACCCCCCAATCCATTCTGAGACCCTTCGCTGAAATTCAGACTGATCTGAGATGATCTGACAATCTCAGAAATCTGTTTGGCCTCGACTGGGCCAGCAGGCCATCCGTGACCGAAACAGGCCACATCAATTCCTTCGCGACGTAGCGCATCGACCATTGCTGGACGATTCCCATACGCTGCGCCGACGAAACTCACGGGATAACGGCAGGCAGCAGCCGGGAGCGGCGGAGTCAATGCCTCCACATTCGCCGCCCATTGAGAAAGGTAGACCCGGCCGATGCCATCACGCTGATACCACCCCACTGCATTTGGATACGTCGTGACTGAAAGATCCCATTCAGTCCCGATCAACCGTGAGAACATCGGATACTTCCACGAATCATCGGTTGACCAATTGACCAAAAGCGGGCCACTCTTTCGGATCAGGCGCATGGTCTCGATCCACACCTCATACTGCATCAAGACGCAGAAGACGACATCCGGAGACGTTTCTTCCACCCGCTTTAAGAGCGCACGGTTCAGTTCGGCAAAATCGGCATAGGGTTCCCGGGAAAACGACTCGAAGAAACTGACGCGATGCCCCAGCCTCCGCAACGCCGGAAGAAAATTCGTATACTCATAGCCTTCACCCCGGGCAGGATTGCCATACGCGTGCTCGCCAAACACACAAAGAATATTCATGGCGCCTAGGTCGATGCGGCGCGCCGGGCGGTCACGTGATACCCGACAGTAAACCGTTTCTCGCGGTCGAACCGGTCAAGGAATTTACAAAGAATCGGGACCCCGAGGCCCAGCAGGGGAAGAAGAACCATCCATATCGGGAACCAGAGAAGACGCACCATAAATGGAAGATCCATTTTGAAGGGGTTCGTGGTCATGATAAATCTCAGCGCTTCTTGACCAAAAAACCGCAATGATCCCTCATTGGGCTCGATGCTAATGTCCTTGAACCCCGCTGCGCCCAGAAACCGCTCATACCACCAGGGCGTGTACCCGCCATAATAATGGTAGGGCTCCTGATGAATCCCCGACCCCAGGGGTGCAGTCAGGATGAGCTTCCCGCCGTGCTCAAGAATTCTCGCCAGCTCCTTGACGACGGTGATCGGCTCGGGATGGTGCTCCAGCACCTCCGTGCAGAGCACCGCGCCGAAACTCGCGTCTGGAACCGGAATGGCCGCGAGATCGGACATATAATCGAGTTGGCCGTATGCACCATGACGTAATTGATCGCCCCGCAATGGAGCCAGATCTTGGGCGCGGTATTCGCAATGTGCAAACAGGGCCCGATAGGGACAGGATCCCGCCCCGACATCAAGCACTTTCGTTCCGGCAGGAAGCTGCGCGGCCTGCTCTGCAATCCACCGATCCCGCCGCACGAGGTTAAATGAAAACAACTCGCTCTGAGCCAGATGGCCGCGTAACCCGTTACCCATGGGCCTTGACGAACTCAAACATCCCGCATCCGTATTCAAGATGAGCCGCGGCTTGAAAGGGAACATCTTCCATGAATCGCCCGGCATCATCGACAAGCGAAAAGGATTCCAAGCGCAAGGCCGGAACATACGATTGAATAGTGCGGGGTGCATGCACGCGATGCGCATTGAAACACACGCGCTCGCGCCCGACCGGTACCGATAGAAACAATCGGCCGCCGGGTCGTAATACACGCGCCAGTTCGCCTGCGGCCTGTTTGCTGCCGTGGGGATCGAGCGGGTCGCCGTACCGACCCAACCCGATATGTTCGATCACATGGAGACTGGAAAGAGAGGCAACGGCATTGTCCTGAAACGCCAACTTCGTCACGCTCCCCCCCACGCAATGCAATCCGGACAATTGCACCGCAAGCGGACGGTAATCCAAAAATACGATAGGCACTCCAGCGGACAGCACGCTCAGCATCACGGCGCTGGACCCGACGTCCACATGGAGTTGCGGCTTGGTCACAGCAAGTCGTCGTGCCAGCCACGCACCTTGGTAAAAATAGTGAGGATCGAACGGGGTCTTGGTCAGACGATCCAATAAACACGGATAGGTTTCGCCCCAGGGGACCAACTCATCGGGCGCCAACCCTCGGAATCGTGTCACCTCTAGGAGAAATCGAGGAAGCAGCGAGAACGAGGCTATTTGGCGGGGATCGGCGAACGGGAGGATCCAGTGACGAAGAAAGTCTCTCAAACCGACGGTCATACGGTGTTCGCGGGAGGCCAGTACTGCGCGCAGTGCAATTTCTCCACCGGCTGCCCAACCAGATCGGGCCGGCGCCAACGCGGCTGAGACACATGGGCTCGCCAACGAATGGCTGCTCCGTGCCACAGACAGCGTAGCGACTTCTCCAATTGGGATCCAGGCAATCGGTCAAGCACGGCACGGCGGAGGTTGACGCGTTCAGCTTGATACGCATCCGAACCCGAGATCGATTTCTGCCCCGCATGGCGGCGAAACGCACTAAATGTCAACGGAACATACTGACACCGCCCGCGAAGTGCCATCCGGAAAAATAAATCGAAGTCCGCGGCGTATTGAAGACTTGGATCAATCCCGCCAACGCGCTCATAAAGGCTTCGCCGCCAGAAACACGCGTCTTGAAGCGGTGTCCATCCTCCATACAGCATCGCGTTTTGAAGATTCTTCACATATCCCCTACTGAAAAAGATCACTCGCCCATCTTCGTCGACATACAAATCATCCCCGAAAATCATCTCTGCGTCGGTTTCGGTTAAGGCCCGGCGAGCAGCATTGAGTGCACCAGGTAGAAGGAGATCACCGGAATTGATCCAACAGAGAACGTCCCCGGTGGCCTTGGAGAATCCCTTTGCCAACGCATCGGCATAACCACGGTCGGGTTCACTGATCCAACCGGTCAGTCGAGACTCGTATCGCTTGATGACATCCACACTGTCGTCCTTAGAGTCTCCGTCAATTACGAAATATTCATCGCCAGGACAAAGGTTGGATAAGACCGACTCGACAGTTTGGATCAAATACGAAGCCATATTGAAGTTAGGCGTCACAACGGAGATGCTTTGTGACCTATTAGCGGCTATCACAACTCGGCTGTTGAACGCGATGCTTCGGGGGTGTAGCTCTCCTCACGATCCGCTGTGGCCGTGACATCTAACGACGGTGGTGTGAGGTCTGCTCTCGTTGTTTTTGTCGCCCATTGACCGCCTCTTGCGGTACCTACTAAGACTCTTAGACCACTACGCCCCGTGCCGCAGAAGACTAACCCACGGCGGATGGTAAGCCATGACGACCAGAAAACCTGCTTCACTCTTGAGATGCATAGAACATTTGCCGATTGCGCTCAGTGAGACCTAGCCGAACAATTTTTGTGAATCCAGCCCTCCTCAAGCTTGATTCCGCCTCCTGCTCAGATTCATGCCCTTCATAGAGCACCTCCTTGTGCTTCCCTATAAAGGACCAAACACGTTCTTTATTCTCTATCCAATGCAGTACGGATAAAGCGGAAACAACGTCAAACCCGCTAAGTTCTTCCTCCCATGGGGACGAGTCAGCCAGATCCAATTGCCGATAGACCACCTCGGTCCCAAATGCATGCGATGCAAGATTTGCCGATTCGAGGATCTCTCTATCCACATCTATCCCAAGGCAGGCTGAAGCACCAGATAATTTTGCATGTATCGATAGAAGACCCATATTACAGCCCAGCTCTAGCAATCGCTTGCCTTTGAAGTCGATGTTCTTGCGAATACGTTCCCATCTTAGAAGCCAAGGTCGCTCACCCGGGAAATTGACTCCACTAATATCGATAGAGTAATAGGCGATGTCGACACCGGGAGACGACGCTTTGGCGAGCGACGCAATGTTCCAAGCTTCCGCCAACAGTTCCAATTCTGGGTCCGCCTGAAGCCTTACACGCTGTGTCAAAGCAATCTTTGAACGTTGGTTTTGCTGAAGAGAAGATGAACCAGTTCTCAATATGAAGTTCACAAGCTGTCTACTTAGCTTCACCATAGCTCTGAGCAAGAGACCAATTATCCGCACACCTTGCAGTCGGTCCCAAAGCGATACCTTACTCCTTTTCTCGCACGTACCGAGACCGAACATGTCGCGCAGAACGCAGCGCAATGGATGTTCCATGCACGCCTGATCAAAATCGAATACGCTCACCCCTCCTCGAATGTTTCTCCCAACATTGGACCAATGGAGATCTCCGTGCGAACATCCGAGCCGATTAATTCGCAGTATTACTCGGGCAACATCCAAGAAATACTTAAATTTTTCCTGTGGCCTTCCAAACGTCGGATCATAACCATATAGCTCTGGCAGTTGTTCCATTTCGAGCTGCTCCCACTGCCCGACCCGCTTGTAGCTTCGAACTTTCGGAACGCCAGTTACTGATGACAAATGTTTCAGGACAAGATATTCGTCTTCCAGGCAGTTATTCCTTCCTCTTATAGAAGCCGGCGTAAGTCGACGAATCTTAAATATTGCATCCGTTGTTTTATAAACTCGGCAATCCGAGCTAATACTGCTGATGTTGACAAGAACACATTTCCCCCCCAGGCTATCCTGAATAAATTGGTTCCACTCCTCTTGCTCTTGCACATATCTCATCATCTAAATTGCCAATCTCCGCATACAGATGCATTGGTATAAGAAAAACCGTGCTCGATCTATACCACGATGTATCGGATGGCGGGCTTCACAATGCATGGCGAAAATCTTTCGCTGTGCTTTATAATGTTCCCTGAGAGGAACTTTTGATAACCCCAGTGGATTATCCCGGTATGCCGTTCCAATTACTCCTGAGTAGTGCCACGTGCATCTCTGACTAAGACGGATTTTGAGTTCCCAGTCTTCATAAAACCGCAAAGCAGGGTTGAATCCCCCAGCGGCAAAATAGTCGACCCTAGAAACAAGGTAGTCCCTGGGGATAAATCCACTCAGGTGCCGGAGGAAGAAGGAAAGATTGCCCTCACGTATAGGCTTTTTGGACGACACCAAAAATAGTGGTTCTCCACGCACCCCTACTCGCATCACATCTGAGAACGCGATCCGCCCTCTACCTGGATTCTCCATAATAACTCTTGCTTCCTCGGCAAGCTTCTGTGGACTCTGGTAAAAGTCATCAGCATCCAACGTAGTAATGTACTCGCTCACGCTCTGCTCAATTGCCTTGTGGCGACTAGACGCTACACCAATGGGAGTTTCATTCATTATCAATTTGATTCTCGAATTACGTGCATACTCGTGAAGAATTTCATGGGAATTGTCAGTGGAGGCATCGTCTACTACCACCACTTCTTCGGGCTGCAGTGCCTGTGAAATTACGCTATTCAGGCACTGGGATAGAAAGTGGGCATTATTTCGATTCGCAATAACTACGGCAATTGATAGCATTGTGCTTACCTGTACATCAGGAACATAGATTAAGCGTGTCAACAGTGGCGTTGGTACCGTTTTGAGACGGTTTCAACTAGAACAGACGGCTTCTTCGGCGGTCGACACACAGCTAAATCTGATCCCTCGACATCAATGGATAAAAAATCTATTTGTGTGTTGGCAGGCAAGTGGACTTCCCAGGCTTTAACGGACACCATTACGCCTGTTTTGACACTGCTTCAAACGCCTCCGGATTGACACCGCTCAGATGGCTGTGTCGACGGCTGCGATTATAGAAGGTCTCGATGTACTCGTCGATCTCAGCCGTGGCGAGCTCACGGGTCTGGTAGATTCGCTTCCGAATCCGCTCCTTCTTCAAGCTGCTAAAAAAGGATTCCGCCACCGCGTTATCCCAGCAGTTGCCCCGCCGACTCATACGGGGCTCAAGGTGATGCGCCCGGCAGACGCGTCGCCACGCATCACTGCCAAATTGCGATCCTTGATCGGAATGAATCCGTGCGTTCTGTGGCTTGCGTCGTCGCACGGCCATGAGCAGCGCGTCCAGCACGAGGTCTTGAGCCATCGTGGGCTTGGTGGACCAGCCGACAATGCGGCGGGAGTACAGGTCCATCACCACGGCCAGATAGAGCCAGCCTTCCCACGTGCGCACGTACGTGATGTCGGTGACCCAGACTTGATTCGGACGTGGGACGGTACAGCCTCGTTGCAGCGTATTGGGGGTAAGCCATGCGGTGGATCCTTTGGCGTACCGAGGGGCGCGGTAGCCGTGGAGAGCCTTGATGTAATTGACCCTCATAATCCGAGCGACTCGATGTTTGCTCCAGGTCTCACCCGCTTCGCGCAAATCGAGAACGATCCGCGGGGCACCATAGACGCCGTGGCTCGCCGTGTAGGCCGCGACGATCAGGCCAAGCAACCGCTGATCCTCTACGGCTCGATCAGATAGCGGATGACGCAACCAGTCAGAGAACCCGCTGCGCGACACGTCGAGGAGACGGCACATGACTGCCGTATCACACTCTCCACGATGAGTCTTGATGAATGCATACGTTACTCGAATACCCTGTGATCGGCGCCGATGGCTCATAAGTCCTCCCATGTTCTAACGACCACCACAAGGTGTCCGTTAAAACCTGGGAAGTCCAATGTGAGGCAAAACCCATCAAAAAATTCATTCGGATAAGTCTTCTAAATAAACCTTTCAACGTCACCATTCTTTATTGCAGCCACAGAATAATTGGGCTGCAAATTGTCCACCGGCTGGAGCCGGGCATTTCGAGAAAAGAATATGCTGGTCGTCCATGTATACGCGTTTATTGGCCCAAACCCGTGGAAGTCCACCTCTAACAAATCCAACTCTTCTCTCAGATACTTTGAGGTTTCCTTGTACCAATCTGCATTGTCGAGGATGACAATCCCGTCATCCGAGAGATGATCTCTGACTAGCCTGGCGCATTTCTCCCGATAAATACCGTCGATAATGATGACGTCGATTCTTCCTGAGACTTTGTTAATGGCGTCCAGATAATCTTGTTCGTTTTCACACAAGTCAATTATCTGATTCTGAGCTATCTCACTCTTTATTTTGTCAAACCACTCTTTATTATGCTCAGCCGATCGTACTGATTTTGCCTTTCTTGCCCAATAACCCGAAGAATTGCCGCTCCCATATTCAAAAACAATCTTGTCATTAAAATCGATGTTGTTTAAATACTCTATGGCAGGGTATGTGTACCAAGGTATCTTTGCATTTGAATTATCAATACATTCCCACTGGCGAATAGTTTTAAATTGGCCATATTTCACAGCGAGGGCTTTGAAATTGGCGAGCTGTTTCATAACAGTCTTCGACAGCAGCTGAGAGCCGCATTTTAATAAAAATTGGCTAACTCCCAATTCTCACTCCTTTAAAACACAGTGCATTTAGTTTTAAAAAGAACATCATTCTTGTTTTGCTGCTGAACAAGTCAAATGCAAAACCCGCGATCATATAACTAATAACAGTTGCAATGGCTGCCCCAGTCACGCCATAACTAGGAATGAAAATAAGATTTAGGATGATGTTGGCTATAGCGCCTGACAATGTTCGATAAAGTGCTATCTGCTGCAGATTCTCATTGAGTAGCCAACTACTGCTAGTTACCCCTAAGGCCACAAATACTCCAGCCCAGATATGGATCATCAATACCGGTCCTGCTTCAGAATAAGCAGCGCCATACAGGAGTCCAACTACCCAATTACTTAGAAACGTCATTGGCAGTGCTATTGCTATTGCCATCCACACGATGACGCTGACAAGCCTCTGGAGCCTCTGGCTATAAAGCTTCTGATCAATCTTTTTTGCATTCACAATGGCAGGAAAGAGAGAAGTCGTAATAATCGTCGGAACAAAGTACCATGCCTCGGAGAGTCTCACTGCAGCAGAGTACAAACCTACCTCACGTTCTCCTAACATCTCCTTGATCATGATCTGATCAATTCTCATGTAGAGCATGACCGCGATTCCCGACAGGATGAGCGGCCAAGAATTCATGAGCATCGCTTTGGCAGTGCCAGCGCAAAACCGCCCCAAAAAACTGCCAACCTTATACCGCCAGTAGGCGAAAGTCAGCGAAACTGCTAGGGAGACCTGGTCTATCAAACTTACGAGTACAAACCAAAACAAGTCCGCCTGGATAAAAATGAAATACAGCTTCAGGACGGAGGACAATGCAAGCTGACTAAGTTTTGCAGCGGACACATATTTTGAGAGAACCTTGGCCTGAAAATAAAAGTTGACCACTTCAAAAGATTGGAAAATAAAGCCGCTGGCAATGATGAAGATATAGAGATTTGTGGTCGCTTCATTACTGGTAAATTGCACCGCAATAGCTAATATGACCAGGGTAAACAGCGCTCCGATCAGCTTGAGCCAGAACGCGGTCCCAAGATAAGTATCGCGCTTATCCGGATGGTTGATCAAATCCCGCACCACAATTCCATCCAATCCTAATTTGGCGATAGCACCGAACAATGCTACGAAGGCTGTGACATAGCTATAAATCCCAAATTGATCCGGCCCCAGATAGCGGGCAACGTAAACACCTACGAATAGTCCGGCAAAGATGCGTAGAACTTGCTCGCCGAACACCCATGAAGTGTTGAAAAAATATCGACGAAAGCCTTTATGATTGGCAAGCAAGCCAAGGGAGGTTTGGATTGAGGTCATCACAGGTGGCTATTGCCTAATCTATGCCGAGGTGATTTTCTGGTCGGCATCAAGCAGTGCCGTTCGAAGCCACCGCTATGCGGGTACGCAAAAAGGCCAGACGATGGTGCCGGAGCTTTCTCAAGTTTGGAGACACGTCGTGAAAACGCCGGCTCGACTGTTCGAACAGAATCGTCGAGGTGGCCTGTTTGACGTCAAATGGTTTTCGTCCAGGCTGCATGGTGTGAGAGACATCTTGCCGAATCTACCGGTTCAGAATGCAAAAGCAGTGGACGGGCCAAGAAATTGACCGGTAAGCAGGGCTCGCTCATCCTGCGGTTTGCATTGTCACTTTTTTTCAGAATTCATCAGGCTGACGACGGTGCAGATAAGGTAAACGCCGGGGATACGGCGTTGAGGATGTGGGTGGATTGAGGCCCTGCTTCAATCACGAAATCGCTCAGCAGCTCAGCTTTTTCTGCGTCGACAAGCTGAGCCAGAATTCCCGGTTGCTTGCCGGGAAGCAGATCTCCAGGCTCAAACCCTACCGCCAAGCCCTCTGCTTCACGACAGAATTCAGAGCGCGACATTTTTGCCAATTCCCTCCAGACAATGGATCGATCACCATGATCCTGGCTCGATGCCGTCGGCGCAATTCGCGCGCGATGGATACTCCGATTACTCCCGCTCCAATCATTACAAAGTCCCACACTAGGTTGTCTGTCCTAATTCGCACGAACTGGCGACGAATCTCGTTTGCGAATCGCTCGGTTCATGTCCTCGACACTTACCGTCCGAGCTGGAAACTTCAGTATCCCTGCTAACTCTAACGCGTCGATGCTTGCCGGCAGCACCAGTACACAACCGGCCTCATCAATCACAAACTCAATGCGGTCTCCTGGACGAAGATTGAGTCGTCTTCGAATATCCTTGGGAATAGTTATTTGGCCTCTTCGAGTCAGGATTGAGGTGAACGTCCTATCTTCAGGGGCAGTCGTTCGTTTTATCGTCTCCTTGTCTATTCTCACGAAGACCCCTTTTCCAACACGACGAGTACGCGAAAAGCAAGATATCGACTCAAGACGCCCAAGCATCGTTCAAGGGCTAGGACAGGGCGCATCAGCCATGTCGGCATTAACGAGGGTCGCTCAAATTCGCCGCTGAGCGGATAGGCAAAGAAAGCCAGTCGATGGTGCCGGAGCTTTTTCAAACTTGGATACACATCATGAAAACGCCGGCTCGATCGTTCAAATAGAATCGTGGAGATTGCCTGGTTCGCGTCAAATGGTGTTTGTCCAGGTTGCATGGGGCTCAGAGCGAGCGGGTCTTGATCGAAATCTACCGGTTCGGGATGCAAGAAATGATAGACGAGCCAGGAGCTGACCGAGATGTAGGGGTCCATAATGATGACGCGGCCTCCAGGCTGCAGGACCCGGAGCGCTTCATCGAAGAAATACCGAACGTTCTCGAGATGATGAAGGGCATCGAATAAGACAATATTCGCAAGACTACTTTTGGCAAATGGCAGCTGCTGCGCATCCACGACCGCATCCAGCCACGGCAACTTGACGATATCTGTGCACACCACGGACGGCGCAAACTCCTTGAGATTCCCCGTCCCGCCACCGACTTCGAGCGTCCGTCCCGGCTGAAGCCATTCGGCAATTTCCTGATACCACTCTTCGTAGAGCAATCGGAGGATGGGCTTCTTCTGCCATACGAGCTGATGCTGCCGTAAGATCTCATCCGACATCACACGGCCTTCAACCGGAAAAACCCATACACGGTCATCTTCAGCAGAAGCCAGCCGTGCGTAAAGCGATGGATATTGGTGGCGCCGTATGTCCGTTCCTGATATCGAATGGGTACTTCGAGAATCTTGAGATTGAGTTTGGACGCCCCAAACAGCAGGTCGAAATCTCCGAATGGGTCAAACTCGCCGAAATACGATCGATTCGCGGCAATGCGTTCGTAGTCTCTTCGGAACAAGACTTTCGTCCCGCAGAGTGTGTCCTTGATCCGTTCGCCGAGCAGCCAGGAAAACGACATACTGAAAAACTTATTCCCCAAGAGATTCAGATAGCGCATCGCCTCGTGTTCCATCGGATAGACCAGCCGGCTCCCATTGATAAACTCCCCCTTGCCGCTTGCAATCGCCTCGTAGAATTTCGGGAGGTCTTCAGGGGGCACGGTGAGATCCGCATCGAGAATCATGAGAATGTCCCCCGTGGCATAAGCAAAGCCTTTGCGCACGGCGTCACCCTTGCCTGTTCCGTCCTGCACAAGCAATGTGATGTCCTTCTCGGGGTATTGCGCCATCACCCGCCGGATCTCATCGGGAGTTCCATCGGTCGAATGGCCATCGACAAAAATGACTTCTTGGTGACGGCCAAAGGATGGAAGGCGCGCCATGGCCGCTTGGATGTTTCCCTTCTCATTGCGGCAGGGAATCACGATGCTCACCGTCTGCAGTTCATGCGTAGGCGCAGCTCGCATCCGGGCCACCACATAGTGAGAAAGGCACAGAGGATTCAGTCCGGGCAGATAGGCTAATAGTCGATTCGCAATGGTCGAAAAGATAGGGATGCCCATGGGCATCAACAGACGCCTTTCCGCCTTGACGACTTCATAATCGGCCAGCCGGATCAGGTTCCTGATATCTGCGGGCGAAAGCCAGTTTTGCTCATCTTGCGGCATTTTCAGACCCACCTGCTCCAATAGCCTCAAGAAGGGCTCCCACAGAAAACTATAGTAGGCGATGACGACGCGGGTTGTGGGTGTGCAACAGTGGCGAAGCTGCCTCAGTGTCGCTTCGACGTCGAGCACATGTCCGACGAGATCGACGAGCAAGATGACATCGAACGTCTCTTCGATCGCCAACGCTTCTCCATCTCCAACCAGAAATTCCAATTCCGGATGGCGCTTGGAGGCTTCCTTGACCATGGCCTCGCTGAGATCGATACCGACTCCCCTCCGTGGCTTGAGCGCCGCGAGCTGATCACCCAACCCGCATCCGATTTCCAACACGCTCAAACCCTCCGGCACCAAAAATCTCAAATACCGGCGCTGATCGTTGTAATAGTAGGCAGCCCGCTGCTGCCAAGATTCTCGCTCCGATGCCAACCGGTCAAATCGTTCCCGAACGGCCTGCTTCTTCAGCATGGCTCTCTGGCCGAGAGACGACGGCTGGGAAGACCGCAGAGGTGCAGCGGCGCTCTGGTCTGTCCGGTCTATCTGGTCTGTCTGGTTCATCTGGTCTAGCGAATCTGTCTGATTGTCTAGAACCTATCTCAAAATCATGCTTCAGGCATCTCGACGCTCTGTTTGTTCCCCTCCTTCGTAAGGAGGGGAAGGGGAGGTCGAAGCGCTGGCGGGCTACCATAGCTATGTTCCGCCGACATGAGCAGTAGCTGCTGGCCGGGACTCTACCCCTCCCAGCCTCCCCTTACAAAGGGGAGGAGGATTTTGAGATAGGTTCTAGTCCAACCAAAGAAATTAAATAGAGCAAACGAAGTCTTACTTATTCCCTGCAATGGCACTCGTACCATCTCAACCTGCTCACCACTCTCAGGTCGTGGCGAGTGGTCATCGGGCTAATCTGGAGGCAATGACCTTGGCGAATTCGCTGAAGTCACCTAAATGATGCAGGGCAATACCATGGACGATTGTCCAGTCGATTTCTTCGTAGTGATGCACGGCTATATTCCGAAAGCCCACAGCCCTTTTCAGTTGTTGGGACAGCTGTTCAGGGATGAGATCAGCGTGCGCCAATACATCAAACGTTTGGCCCATCGTATCCGGTGGTGCCACATCCAAGTCGGCAATGAGATGTGCGCCAAGGTCCACGCACAATTGCACGGCCCTGCTCAGATTGAGGGTAACGATATCCTGGAGATCAGGGTCTTGACCGAGTTTGTCCGGATTGGTCGGACATTTCTCCGCCACACGCTGGAGACAGCGACGCAGGGATTCAAGCTTATGCTCGATTACTTCCCGATCCATGCCCGTCTCCTTTCAGCAAGGATTCTTGTGCGATATGGGAGGTAGTCTGCCTGATCGAAGAGGTGTCTGCGAATGAGATCGGCATAATATGCCTCCTTTCCCAATAGTCTTTTCCCATGCCGGAGAATCTGGCCCAGAAGCGGTTCGCCAATGGCATGAAGATCTACCAAGTCCACCGGCCGGCCTGTTCGTTCCGCCAGCTGGTTCATCAGCGTCAGTTTCTCCTCAGCTGTAAGGCGGTGTCCGGCGTCGACTGCCAGATCCAGGTCGCTGTCCGACCTCTCCTGGCCAGCAGCCAGTGAGCCGAACAGAATGACCAGTCTGACCCCAGACTGTGTGTTAATGGCGGCCAGGATCGCTTGTGTGAGATTCTCGTCTTGCATCTGGTCTCTTTGGTCTATCTGGTCTGTCTGGTCAAAATTCAACCACACAAACAGACCAAATAAACGGATAACCCTGCCGGTTCTTCCCGCTACGCCGGCACTACATCATTCACATCAATTTCCACTGCCGCCGCTTGCTGAATGAGGCGCACACCCAGCACCAAGCGGTGACGTTTTTCTTTACGCAAGAGAATCCCGTGCACTCCTAGCAGTGGACCACGGATCACTTCCACGTGCATGCCTTCGTGCAGATACGGATGCGGGTCGTAGGGCAGCACACTCGTCATCAGGGTCTTGATCGCCGCAATCTCCTCGTCTGGAATTGGCTCCGGGCAATGATCGGCGCCGACAATATCGACCACGCCGATCGTCTTGAGCACCGGCAGCTTTTGCTCCGATGCAAAGCGGACAAAGCAGTACCCTGAGAAGAGAGGAACTTCTATTTCTTTCTTCCGATCCTTCCACTGGCTCAGACGTTTGACCGTCGGCAATAACGGCTCAATGCCTCGATTGGCAAGCTGTTCGCGCACGATCTTTTCATGACGCGACCGCGTCCGTAACGCATACCAACGGGGTGCGCCCATGAACTCGTTCATGGGCCACCCCGTGCGCGACGCGCGGGAAAGGCGAGAAAAGCGCGACTAGTCAAACTGGCGGATTGAATGAACATGAGAGCAGCGCTACTTCTTTTTGAGGGTTCTAATCAAAGCGCCGAGCATGGCGCTTATTTTCTCAACCCTCTGTGTTAGATCCTTTGCGCGGTCTTGCTCGATATATCCGATCCGTTGGGCAATCATGAAGTGTGTCTTAAGCTCGCCCGAAGATCCCTTGGCTATGTACAGATACCGGATAAATTCCGGGATCGTCTCGCGTTCCTTCCCTTCTGCAATGTTTGCCGCTATCGAAACCGCGGATCTTCGAAGTTGGTCTCTGAAGCCGAAATCCTGGTTAAAGTCACCGTTTTTCGAGACAGTGTATACCTCTACCGCCAATGAGGCTGCCTCCTGCCAAACTTCAAGATTCTCAAAACGAGTGACAGCCATCTGCTAGTCTCGCGAGTCCCGCAATTCTCGCTTGCTCACAGTCTTACACAACATCGCCCTTCCGAATATCTCGCTCGTCACCTTTCTCGCGAGTCTCGCAAGTCGCGCCCAGTAGGCACAGCTCCGCCCTTTCACTTACAGTTCCACATCGCAGGCACTGCCCCAATTTGCTAACATGCGTAGAAGCGCCGGGGCTTATTCGGGCAGGCCGAGTCTCAGGACCTTTTCCCGTGGCACTCCAGACTGAATCAACTGTTCTTCACAGGCTGCCGCGTGCTCGAGATCAGTGATCAAGACCCGATCAAATTGCCATCGGCTAAGCCTGTCGGGTGAGGACACCGGACAAGAAAGAAACGACTCGCGCGTGCTTCCATCAATGAATCCCACACAGTCGATATTCAACTCTCTAAGCGACAGATACGCCAATTCGGCTAACTCGGTCGTCCCATAGATCACAACCCGCTGGCCATGAGAGGCATCGAATGTCGCCATCATCTCCTTGAGCCGGGTTCGCATGTCACGGTAGTAGGAAAGGGAATACTGCATGTAGAGATAGGTCAAGCGTGACTTTTCCGTGAAGCCTTGTGGCGTCAGGAGATATCTGATTCGATTGCGCGGGATGGTGGTGATCTTGATATAGCCCTTGCGAGTGAGACGCTTGAGATAGAGGTTGGTCAATCCGAGCGCGACACCAAGTTTGGTGGCAAGTGTGCGCTGAGTGGCTCCGCCATCTCGATCGAGCTCGCTCAGAAGCAGAAGGTCTCGCTGGCCTTGTAAATCCATGAATTATACGGATAAATTGCTAGGCTGTTCAGAATATGAACAGGCAAACCACTTCTGTCAAGAAAAAAATGTTGGCTGACCTTCTTCGTCGAGAATCGGCTAGGGTGTGCGTTCAGAGCGGACGCGCTCAGGAGGAAATCTGTCTTCGCGGTTACGTTAAATTTGGTTTCCGACTAGGCTGACAGGAGGCCGCGTCACCTCTCAGGTTTCCGGCGAGAAGTAGACGCTCGGCAGCAGCAAATACCTCGTGAACTCCAATTGACTTCATGCAACTCTCCTCGCCTCTTATGCAGGTTAAATTGGAACACCTGCCGCAATCGAGATCCTTGTAGAGTATCTCTACAGGACCTCCACGAGGACGCCACTCGCGAGGGTTCGATGGGCCAAACAAAGCCACCACAGGAATGCCGACCGCGGAGGCAATGTGCATCGCGCCACTATCGTTTCCTATGAAGAGCGCTGACTTTTTAGCAATGGACGCAAATCCTCTAACAGTTGTACGGCCTGCCATGACAATCGAGCGACTCTTCGCCATCTGTTGAATCTGTTGCGCGAGATCGCTTTCCTGGCGGCTGCCTCCGATCAATACCTGACACCCATACTGGGACGCGAGACGATCAGCCAATTCTGCAAACCGCTCTGGAGGCCAGGCCTTAACCCAGTACCGAGCTCCGGGCTGCAGGATTACAATCGGCAGCGACCGTTGCACGCCGAGTTGATCCAGCAGTTGATCCGCGCTGTGCTCTTCTTCCGGCGTCAGCCACACGTGAGGATCCTGTGACCCGGCTTGGATGTTCACAAGCTTGAGTGCTTCCAGATCCCGGTCGATCCTGTGTTGCACACCTCGCTCAAACCGGACCACCTGCGTATAGAATCGACCTTGCCAACGATGACCATCGTTGAATCCAATTCGAACCGGCGCCCCGCTGATCCAGCTCAGAAACGCAGCCCGGTCTCCATCCGTCAAATCGAGCACGAGATCGAATCGCCGGCGACGCAGCCCGGTGATGAGCTGCCATTGTGCTGCCAAAGAATCTTTGTCGAGAATCACGACCTCGTCTATCTCCGGGTTCCCGAGCAACACGTCTTCCGTTCCGCGTGTCACCAGCATTGTGACCCGAACATCCGGTCGCGAAGATTTGATCGCGCGCGCGGTCAGCGTCGCTAACAAAACGTCACCGATGTAACGGAGTTTGATGATGAGGACGTTACGCATCATAAGAATCGTCGAAAGTCTCTCAAATCGTCACGTCTAAGGTCTCTCTCATACTGAGACTTTAGACTTGATGACATTCGACTTTCTGACTGAGGCCTCACCCTGTCACGACTTGAAGACTTTCAGACCTTACGACTTTCTGACTGTCATCTAGCCACACAGGTTCCCGTAGAGCGCGAGAGTCTTCGTCGCGGCCTGCTCCCAAGAGAACTGCCTCGCGCGATCAAATCCTTTGACCTTCAAGTCGGCTCGAAGCGGCTCATCCTCGAGTGCACGGATCATGGCCTCTCCCAGCGCCCGTGCGTCTTGCGGATCTGCCAACAGCGCCGCATCCCCCGCCACTTCGGCCAACGCGGTCGAATTGGATGTGAGTACGGGCGCCCCACAGGCCATCGCTTCCAACACGGGTATCCCAAACCCTTCGTACAACGAGGGGAAGACGAAAAGGTCGGTGGAGGAATACAGCAACTGCAAATCGTTCGTGGACAACCGTCCCGGGCAGAGCACCTTTTCCGTCAAGCTGCGCCTTCGAGCCGTCTCCTCATAGTTCCCGAACGGATGGATGGGTGAGCCGATAAGAACTAACATTCTCGATCCCAGTTTCTTCCGTACCATTTCCGCCGCTTCAAGAAATATCTGGTGATTCTTGCGCGGGTCGGCTCCTCCGATAAATAAGACAAAATGCTCGGTCTTCAGACCGATCCGTTTCCGCAATTCCGCCATTGCGTGATCGTCCCGACGCGGCACGAAATCCTCCGATACTCCGTTCGGGATCACCACGATGTGTTCGCGCTTCAAGCCATACAGCTCCATCAATTCTCTGGCCGAAAACTCGGACACCGTGATGACTTTTCTCGCTCGTAGCGCGGTCTGTCTTGTCTTGAACGACGACGACCATTGGCCCAACATCTTCTTCGAGTATTCAGGATGGCGATCCAGCCATAGATCGTGAATGGTCACGAGTCCGCCATAGCGCCCGACGGTTTGCATTTTGAAGTTAGTTCCATGGTAGAGATCCAATCGATCGGATGCACCCCGCTTCCCCATTCCCCATCGGCTTGAGTTCACCCACTGAAGATGCTCAACGCCCGGCCAGGCTTCCGAAGATTTAGGCCGGTAACCGCCCGGTCTCACATAAGCCACAAAATCGATTCCCTCTTTCTGAGCCAGCATCGTACGGAGCAGATGGTAACTATGCCAGCCCACCCCGCCCATATCGTCCCCCATTGGATTGGCGTCGAAGCCGATTCTCATCCTCGCCCCTTCTGTGCGCCCAATACTTCCTCATACACCTGTTCCATGTGCGCGACGGAGGCCTCGAGACTGAATCGCTCGTGTGCGCGCGCGCGGCCTTTATCGCCCATCTGTTCTCGCCGGACTCGGTCCTGCAGGAGTGACACCACGGTTGCGGCTAATGATTCGACATCGCCTGGAGGAACAAGCAAGCCGGTTTCTTCCTGCGCCACGACTTCGGGAAGGCCCCCTGTCGTGGTCGCCACCACGGCCTTTCCCGCCGCCATCGCTTCGACCACCGCGATCCCGAACCCTTCCATAAGCGCCGGATGCACATACAAATCGAGCGCGGCCAGGAACGGTTGAACCGGGTCCTGAAAACCGACAATATGCACGCGGTCGGCTATCTTCAGCTCGTGAGCAAGCCGCTTCAATCGATCGGCATAGCCGTGATCGTCACTGCCGACGATCACATAATGCACCGTGGGAACCGCACGGACGATGGCCGGAAGAGCCCGAAGCATCACCTCATAGCCTTTTCGCGAAAATAGATTGGCGACCGTGCCCAATAACACGGCTTCGTCCGGAAGCCCGATCATCCTGCGAATTGCCTGGTCGTCGTGAGAGATCTGTCTCTCGGAAAGTTCGATGCCGCTGTAGACAGTCCGGACATTTTTTACCGACACTCCGCCGGCAATCAGCGATTGTTCAATCTGTCGAGAGACCGCAATGACAGCCTCTACCCGATCAAGCTCATACCGTCGCACCTTGGGCGGTTCGATTTCCTGCCTCACATAGGCCATGATCGGCAGGGGATTGGACGTGCGGCGTGCGATCGCTCTCACGGTGTGGGGCACCCACCAAATGTCGTTCACATGTATCAGGTCTGGATCGAGTCGATTCACGAGGGCTTCCAGACGCTCGATCGCCGGTCTGCGCTGAAACACTGCGCGGAGTTTTCTCCACGGTGAGAGGGCCAACGCATGAGTGGGAACCCCGGTCCCGTGAAGATGCTCTGTGAACGGGCCTGCTCCTGGACAGGCCACATGCGGCTCCCACTTGTGACGATCAAGGGTCTTTAATAGCGCAATCAGATCGCGCTCCGCCCCGCCGATCGCTTCCATCCCATGCACGTACAGAATTCGCGTGCTCACTGCTTGGCATCCGGGTGAGAAGCGGTCCGTCTGGTGGCATCCCACAGCTTGGCATATTTTACAAAGGTGTACATGCTGGCGAACACACAGACAATCAGTCCGCGCGCTCCATCGCGGAACCCCTGTTTCAAGACATAGGTTTTGACCAAGGTCACCAGGGGACGGAAGAACAGGTGAGTAAAACCTACTGTCCGAGTCGTCTTGGCCTTCTCCTGTGCCGCAAGCGTGGTATAGAGCCCGAACTTTCTGAAGTGGTCCTGAATGCGCCGTTCCGTGTAATGATCGAGATGCCCGGCCAATGTTCCAATTTCTCCATCGACAATGAGATTTTCATGCACCGCGACATCATTGTACTCCGCAATCCCCCGCCGAAAGAGGCGCACTTGATAATCGGGGTAGACGGAGCCCCCT
The DNA here is from genome assembly GCA_041748925.1 of Nitrospiraceae bacterium. Classification (GTDB taxonomy): domain Bacteria; phylum Nitrospirota; class Nitrospiria; order Nitrospirales; family Nitrospiraceae; genus Palsa-1315. The sequence continues at coordinate 62,996 of JBGTCI010000053.1, forward strand.
CGCACCCACGCTCCGTAAAAAAAGTTCCGCCTGGGAACTCGATAGGCGACGGGAGCGCCAGGTCTCCATCCTTCGATGCAGTCCTTCATTTCTCCACGAAGCTCCTCGGTCACTCGTTCGTCGGCGTCGAGGATCAGGATCCAGTCTGACGACGCTTGTGCCATCCCGAAATTCTTCTGGAGGCCGAAGCCGGGCCAGGGGCGCACGGAGACCCTGGCTCCGCAGACACGGGCCAACTCGACCGTCTTGTCATTGCTCTCTGCATCGATCACGATGATGTCATCCGCCCATCGAATCGACGCCAGACAATCGGTAATATTCCGCTCCTCATTCTTCGTGATCACCACACACGCCAGTGTCGGTCTGTTGACTGACTTAGTCACCGATCACACCTCTGCTACAAGGGAAACTCTCACACAGAGTGCCTTTACCCACGAAATCCTCGGCGAGCGACTTCCTGGTAGAACTTCAAATTAAGCCACCGGCTTCGCCGTGGCGCCCAACGCTTCGCTCCCCCAAGGCGAGCCTCCATGACGCGCGGGTGCGATCCGCCGAAGTCTTTCAACACGGCATAGTCCTCAAACTGAAAACTGTCGTGAACGAATTGCTTGGCTTCTGCGGTAGGCACGTGATCTCCATGGTAGACCGTCAGTTGTTCCCGTTTTTTTTCCGTCATCGTTTTAGGATCTTTCACCCACCCATAGTGGAACACTCGCCCGTTCGATGGAGCAACCCATTCCTTCGGTCCGCTCTGGAGATATTGCTGCGTCGCCTTCAGATGAAACCCCACGGCATCGCCGCAGGACTCGACTTCCCCATTGTTGCGAATGATCCGCACGGCTCTGTGATAGAACCAGGGATTCGTCGACCAATAGTCCGCGATAAAATGCAGATATCGGAATACAAGGCCTTTCACCTCGGGATTGCCGAGATGCCGATGCATCGCGTCCTGGATGACCGGCAAATCGTCCTCGTGCACGACCTCGTCGGCTTGAATGTAGAACGCCCAATCACCGGTACAGTATGACAATGCAATGTTGGTTTGTTGGGCGTAGATCAGTCCGTCTTTTCGCAGCGTCTCGTCCCAGACCGACTCCACGATTTTGATCTTTGGATCGCCGAGCGACCGAATCAGCTCAAGCGTGCCGTCGTCGCACCGCCCGACGTTGACGATGAACTCATCGACCGCCGGCAAAATGGAGCGGATCGATTCCACGACCGGATAGTCGTACTTCACCACGTTCCGCACGAAGGTAAATCCGCTGACTTTCATACTGTACTGGTCTGTTCGGTCTATCTGGTCTCGACGAGATAGACCGAACAGACCTCTTTAACCAGATAGACCAGAAAGACTAGAACCTATCTCAAAATCATGCTTCAGGCATCTCGACGCTCTGTCTGTTCCCCTCGTTCGTAAGGAGGGGAAGGGGAGGTCGAAGCGCTGGCGGGCTACCGTAGCTATGTTCCGCCGACATGAGCCAGTAGCTGCTGGCCGGGACTCTACCCCTCCCAGCCTCCCCTTACAAAGGGGAGGAAGATTTTGAGATAGGTTCTAGACAGACATCTTGTCCTTCGAGATCTCCCAGAGCTTCGCGTACTTGATGAAGGTGTAATAGGCATAGAGTCCTGAAAGAATCAAGCCGGGCATGGCGTCGAGGAAGCCGGCCCGCTGCACATACATTTTCAGAAACGTTGCGAGCGGGTGAGTGATCAGTTGATGGGCAGCAAACCGCCGGCCCTGCTCCGCTATGCGACCGGCCATCAAATCCGAATAGCGATCCTGCTTCATCACATAATGATCGATGTCCCGAAAGGGATACTGCAACACGAGACTCTTGAGATACCCGACCGGCCCATCGCAATCGAAACTTTCATGGACGATTTCATCTCGATAACGAAACCGGCCCTTTCGAAACAACTGCGGCTGCCGATAATCGGGATACCAGCCGCAATGTTCGATCCACCGGCCTAAAAAGTAGTTCTTTCTCGGAACGAAGTAGGCATCCGCCTCCGGTCCCCGATCGAGCAACAATCGAACCTCTTCCCGCAACTCGGGCGTCATCCTCTCATCGCTATCCAGACTAAACACCCAGTCATGGGTCGTGAGCCCGACCGCCTCGTTGCGCAACTTCCCGAATCCTCGAAAGTCTACCTGGTAGACCTTTTCGGTAAATTCGCGCGCGATGGCGGCCGTCTGATCCGTACTGTGGGAATCCACCACGATCAACTCATCACCCATGCCGGCCACAGACTCAAGACAGGCCCGCATGTTGGACTCGTCGTTGTAGGCGATGACATAGATTGAAAGCTTCGTCATGCTAGCCCACATTATTCATGAACACTTCTGCTGCAATCGCCGATGCCTGACTCAAGCGAGACGGGCGCGACTGGCGGGAAAAGCGCGACTAGAAAAAACAGGGCTCACACGTCACGCGAGTCTCGCTCTTCGCGCTTGTCGCGCGCCGATGCGGCATTTCGCGACGAACCGTCATAAATAATGCGGGCTAGGACTGCCGGGCAGGCGCCAGCCCGCGATACACTGTTTCCATTCGATCCAACATCTTGTCGATCGAATACGATTGCTCGACCAATGCCCTCCCCTTCGCTCCCATACGGGCCCGAAGCGAAGCATCGGCCAGTAAGACTTGCGTTCGATCGGCGAGCGCCGGTGCATCGCGCGGAGGAACCACAAACCCGGTCTCCCCTTCGATGACGACGTCAGGGATCGAACCGACTGTGGTTGAAACGACCGGTAATCCCATCGCCAAAGCCTGCATCAGCACTTGGGGGATGGTATCCCCTTCCACAGAGGGGATGCCAAAGACGTCCAGCGAGCGAAACACGTTCAATAGATCGTCGCGGAACCCGAGCATTCTGATCCGTGAGGCCAAGCCGAGCTGCTCAATGCGCCGGCGGATCGGCAGCTCTTCCGGGCCTTCCCCCACAATGATGAATGTGACATCGTCACGCTTCGCCACAATCTGTCTGGCTGCTTCAATAAAATACTCATGCCCTTTGTACGTTCGCAGGTACGAAATCAAACCGACCAGAAGCTGCTCTCTGGGCAGACCTAACTCCAGCCGGAGGTCGGGATCGGCCGGGGCAGGATGAAAGTACGCCACATCGAGCCCGATTGGAAAAGCAGCGACCCGATCAGCGGCCAGCCCGTCTCGATCGATGAGCCCTCGCCTGGTCCGCTCTCCTCCCGTCACGACCACCATATCAACCAACCAGCGATAGAGGAGGCGCGTCGTCAGATTCTTGTTCAGCGGGGTGGAGATGTGGCGGATACGAATGAGTTTGGGTTTCACGCTCACAAGCTTGGCGGCGATGCTTCCAATCCAACTGTCCCGCGAGCTGTTGACTTGAAGAATGGCCGGTTGCTCCGACACGAGCATGCGCCTGAATGTACGGATGGCGGACGGATATTGCGACCGCTTCATCGGGACCTGGCGAACCGGCAACCCCTTCGCCAAGGCCATCGCACAAATGGGACTTCCCGGTTCAAGGATCAATTGGAGATCATGCCCTCGCTTGATCAACCCCTCGGCATAGAGCAGCACCGCAAGCTCCTGCCCCCCGACGGCTGTACTGGATTCAGAAATGAATATTTTCATGGGTGTTCTTGCACGGAACGGACTGCCAGCTGGTCTCGCGCCGCAGTGAAAACCTGCTCATGACCAATACGCGTGAGACATTCCAACTGAACCGGGTTCTTACAGGTCCGGCTCAGACAGGGGCGACAGGAAATCCCGGCGGCCAGTATGCGATGGCCGGCCCCATAGGGACCAGTCCGAACCGCACTCGTCGGCCCAAACAGCGCCACCACCGGTGTACCGACCGCCGCCGCAACATGCATCGGACCTGAATCGTTCGTAATCAGCAGCGACGCCTTGCTCAGGAGCGCCGGCAGTAACCCCACTGTCGTGAGCCCGGCCAGATCGATGGCAGGGGTCTTCATCATCCCACTCACTGCGGCGACATCCGCTCGTTCGTCAGGGCCGCCGATCATCACCACTGCGCCATAGCCTTCTTGCTGCATCCGATCTGCGACTTCGGCGAACGCCGCAGCCGGCCACCGTTTAGTCGGCCATCGGGCAGAGACGTTCATCGCCACCCACCTCGTTCCAGACCTCACGCCGGACCGGCTCAGCAGGCGATCGACCTCGTCATAATCGGCGTGCGGGACGCGGAAACGGAACTCCGGCGCACCGGACTCCGCTGCTCCCACAGCCTTGGCCGCAAGCAGGTAGCGATCGACCGCGTGCATCTCTACTTGTGGAACCGGCACGCGCCTCGAATAGAACCAGGGACTCCCTTCTCGCCCATTGGCAAATCCCACAAGCAAGGGAGACCCGCTGAGCCACCCAATGGCGGCGCTCCGAAAGAGCCCTTGAAGATCCACGGCGAGATCGAATCGTGCAGCACGAAGAGGGGACACCTCGGAGAGCCATCCTTTGAATGTCGATTCCACCGGCCACACTCTATCCACCCCGTCGACGCGCTCGACAAGGCCGGCCCATTCGCGCTTGACCAGCCAGGTGAGTTGAGCCGTGGGATAGGCCCGGTGAATGGCTGCACAGGTCGGCATCGCATGCACAATGTCGCCCAATGAACTCGGCTTAATCAGCAGGATGTGGCGATAGTCTTCCATCAAATATGCCGCGCGAGACTGGCGGGAAATGCGCGACAGGCGTGACGCGCAAGATCCACGAGTTTCACGACTCTTGCCTCTCTCGCCTTTCCCGCTCGTCGCGCCCGTTCGCGCTTTTCACCGCATCGGCGAAGAGCCAGTCCACTGCCTCAACCATAGACTTCGCCAGGGCATCCGGCATGGCCTCTTCAACCTTGAGCCTGTCCAACGTCTGTGCGTCCATCGGCGCCGGTGTGAGGAGAATCGCCTTGGCCCCCACCCTATGCGCCAATTGTATGTCGCGCGCATGATCGCCGATCAAGTAGGATCGCTGGAGATCCAGTTGCAACTCCGACACAGCCCGTTCCACCATTCCAACATTCGGTTTGCGACAGTGGCAGCTGTCGTCGGGATGATGCGGGCAGAAATAGATCGCATCCAGCGCCGCGTCCTCCTGTTCTAACAGACCTTGCAACCGGGCATGGACCGCTTCCAGATCCTTGAGGGTCATCAGTCCACGGCCGACACCGGATTGGTTGGTCACGACGACGAGTTTTGCTCCGGCCTTTTTCAACCGCGCCAGGGCCGGCCCGACCCCGGCCAACAACTTCAGATCAGCGGCAATTTTCAGATAGCCTGGATCGTAATTCAACGTTCCATCTCGATCCAGAAACACGGTGACACCCTCCAGTGCGGTCGAAAAGTCCATAGGTCGTAAAGTCGAACGTCCCGGATCTTCAGACTTTAGACTTTCGGACTTGATGACTTGCAACTGTTTCGTCGCCGATTCATACACCTGATCAACCGTGACCCGTGTCATGCACCGATGATCGATGGGACATTCCAACAACATGCAGGGAGCGCAATCGACCGGCTGCCGCACAAGGCCATCCGGGTTCCCAAACGGCGCTGTTTTGCGCCAATCGGTCGATCCGAAGATCGAGACGACCGGCACCTGTAACGCGTTTGCAACGTGCATGGGGCCGCTATCATTCGTCAGGAGTATTTCGCACCGCTTCAACGTTGCCATCAGTTCCCGGATTGTCGTGGCCCCGGACAAGACCAGGGACCGGGACGACAGACGCGCGGCAATTTCCCGGCCCAATTGCTCTTCCTCCTTGCCTCCTACAATGACGACGCTGACTTGCTGCCCCCTGGACTCGCGAATCGTACGACAGAGTCGGTCGGCGGCCTCGGCAAATCGTTCGGGCAGCCAGCGTTTCGCCCTGCCGCCGGTGGAGCCCGGATTGATCCCCACAACGAGATCGGAGGCGGGCAGACCGCCCTTGACGAAGCGTTCCTCCATCGCCTGTTCCTCCTCAGGAAAGACGACGAGGTGTGGTGCGGCGGGATCACCCGTGAGGCCCAGCGGCTTTAAGATATCCCAATAGTAACGGACGAGGTGGGGAGGCGAGCGGCGATCCGGTAACGCGATGGGATCGGATAACAGCAGGCCTCGTCCGTCTATCGCATAGCCACAACGCCGAGGCACACCGGCCAGAAAACTCAGGAGGGCCGCCTCAAACGCATTTTGAAACAAGACCGCCAGATCGAAGCCTTGCCGCCGCAGCTGACCGGCCAGCGCCCACTTACCGGTGAGCCCCGCATGACGCCCCTTCGAGTCGTACGTCAGGACGCGCGTCACTGCCGGATGCCCCACGAACACTTCGGCCACATACGGCTTGACCAACAACGCAATCTGAGCCTCGGGAAACAGACTCCGCAATCCACGGAGTGTAGGCTCGCACATCACGGCATCGCCAAGCCAGTTGGGTCCACGCACAAGAATTCTTTTGACGGCGTCTTTATTCACAGCAAATTTCAGCCTTCAGCTCGCCTTCTCTCCAACCCCACACACCAACCGCCGCAACCGATCTTCTCCCGCAATCACATCCGTGGTCAGCCGGACGGCCCACCAACTATCCGTGAGTTGAAGCAGCGGGACCAACTTGCAGGCGTCTTTCTCCGTCGTCACCACCAGTTCAACACGAAGTTCAGCCGCTCTGGCACTCAAGCCCTCGACATCCTGGCTCGTATAGGTATGGTGATCTGGATGGACCACTTCGTCCACAATCTTGATCCCTAGCCGTTCGACGAGGGAACGAAACGATCCGGCATGACCCACGCCGCTGCACAGCAGCGCGGTCTTTCCTTTAGCCCAGGAGAGCGGCTGCATCGCTCCGGTCATCACCGACACAAGATTCTCCGGACGGAAGACCGCCTGAATCGGATCAGGTATAAAACCAAGCGTGCCTTTCAGCCTGCGACAGACCTCTGTCACCTGAGCCGGCACGTCCGCTCTCGTGACGACGATCGCGGTTGCGCGCGCCGCCGCCCGAAGCGGTTCCCGGAGCCGACCGGCCGGGACCATGGCGCCAAGTCCCTCCGCATCCGTGGCATCGACCAGCAAGAGATTCACATCACGATAGAGCCCCAGATGCTGAAATCCGTCGTCGAGCACCAGACAATCGATCGGAAATCGATTCAAGATCCAGTCACCGAGTTCATAGCGATCAGCGCCGACCGCCACGATCGCCTTGGGACAACGCTGCGCCATCATGAACGGCTCATCGCCTGCCTCGTTCGGGCCGACCAGCAGCCGCTCACCATTCGATACCAACAGATATTGGGTCCTGCTTGTTCGTCGATAGCCTCGGCTGAGAATCGCCACCCGCTTCCCCTGTGCGAGGAGCCAATCGGTCAGCATAATGACGACCGGTGTTTTCCCTGTCCCACCCAGCGTAAGATTCCCGACACTCAGCACAGGGACCGGTAATCGGCATTGAGTGAACCAGCCCCAGTAGTACAGGAATGCACGAAGGCGCGCAACCACCCCATAGGGGATTGCGGCCCACATCAGCCACCGTTTGACCTTTGTCCCGGGATTCAACACGCTGTTATGATCGCCCAGCCATGAGAGGGCGCGATCGTCCTGCAAGAGGAGACCCGCTGGTGCCTTGCTGCGGCGTCAGTAACCTATCGATGGCCTCCAGCGTCCGTTGCACGGCTCCCTGATTCTGTTCGACCACCTGACGAGCCAACCGGCCCATCCGCTCCCGTTCTTTGTCATCGGTAAAGAGGGCCATGACTTGTCCCGTGAGGTCTTCCGCATGGAGAACCCGACACCCCCCTCCTGCCTGGATCAAGAGATCCGCAATCTCCGCACAGTGATCGGTGTAGCGACCGAACAACACCGGCTTCGCCCACTGAGCCGGCTCCAGCAAATTATGTCCACCGATCGGAACGAGTGTGCCTCCAACGAACGCCACCACCGCTTCCCGGTAGATCCCCGCCAATTCGCCCCGAGAATCGAGCACGACCACACGAGGACCGGAAGGCCGCACCACGCCGGCCCGCCCGATGGTACTGCGCCGCTGCACGGCGAACCCGCGCATCCGAACCATCATCTCCACCGATTCCGCCCGTTCAATGTGCCGAGGAGCCAGCAGTAACACCGCTGAGGGGCAACGGGCCACGAGCGCCCGATAGCATTCTACAAGGGTCTCTTCTTCACCGGCATGGGTACTGCCTGCCACAAAGAGCTGTTCCGTATCCTGAATCCCAAGATGAACCCTGGTTGTCCCACCCTCCGCAACCGCCGGTGCCGGCTGGTCGAACTTGATGTTCCCTGTCCGTCTGACTCGCGAGACCTCTGCCCCCAGCGCAACGATACGGTCGACATCACGGTCCGACTGCATCAGGCAGAGGCTGAGCGTCTGTAACGTCATCCGATAGAACGCTCGCACCGGCGCCCACTGTTGCCGCGCAAAAGACCTGGTCGAAAGCCGGCCGTTCACGAGAACGGTCGGGACTCCGCGGCCGCGCAGGTGCCACAAGAGATTCGGCCAGAGCTCGGTCTCGACGAAGAGATAGAGACGGGGTTGCAGCCGATCGATAAACCGGGTGACGACCCAGGGGAAATCGAGCGGCGCATAACAGTGCTCTGCCACACCGGCCAGTCGCTGTTCCACGGCTTCCCGCCCTGTCTCGGTCACCGTTGAGACCACCAGGCGATGCGCAGGATGACGGCGATGCAGTTCGTTGACGAGTGGTGTCACCGCCACCACTTCGCCGAGAGAGACGGCGTGAATCCAGATGACCGGTCTCTCTAGACTATCTGGTCTGTCTGGTCCCTCTGGTCTGTCTCGCCCGGACAGACCAGATAGACCTTTTCCGAATCCCAGTCGTTGAAGCAATCCGGGACGGCACCGTGGCTTAGCCAGCAGGACCCCGACGAAGATCGGGGACACGAGCAGCAACACAATGTTGTAGAACAGACGCCACATGAGGTTAACCTACTCGGGCAGAAGAGAACGGTATTGCGCCATCAGTGAATCAGATATACGCACAAGTAACACGACGACGGAGCCTCTGCGCGTCGCGAGCACACCGATGGCGGGATTTTTCAGCGGTCTGGCTAGGAGATGACTGCATCGTCGGCCTCAGCAGTCATCCGGGTCAATGTCGTTTCAAGTTCCATCCGTTTGGCCTCCAATATCGACTCATCTACCTCGCGCGGCACCCAGATGGGAGTTCCCCAGAGATACAGACCACGTGAGCAAGGGTACGGAACCATGAATCGATCCCAGCTCGCGAAGTGTTTTTTTTTGAGCAACCGAAGGTTAACGGGACAATGGGCAGACCTGAGGCCCTCGCCAATTGGATGACGCCCATCTTCGCCACCTGGGCCGGGCCTTTGGGCCCGTCTGGCGTCACGACAAGATCCACTCCGGACCGTCCCACGCGGATCATTTCGCGCAACGCCTCGACACCGCCTCTGGTGCTCGACCCTCGGATAGCCTTAAATCCAAACCGTTCGACAATTCGTGCAATGATTTCTCCATCCTTATGCTGACTGATAAGAATATGCGCCTGCACCCCTCGGTATGTCAGAGGCATCATGAGCTGACGTTCGTGCCAGAAGGCAATGATGACGCGTTTGCCAGTCTGATACAGCGCATCAATTGACTCCTGGCCCTTGGTCTCAATGCACATCGATCGCCCCAGCCCTCGAATCACCGCAGCCCCGATCGGGGGAAGCACAGCGAACTTTAGCCAACTTTCGACTCGCTTCATGGCGGGGTTACGCATCGGAAACATCCTGGAACTGCATGGCATGGAGCCGCTGGTACTGCCCCCCGCGACGAAGCAGTTCCTCGTGCGTCCCCACTTCGACGATCGATCCTCGGGCCAGAACCATGATCCGATCGGCCTGCTGAATCGTGGACAACCGATGGGCAATGACGACGGTTGTTCGATTCTTCATCAAATTGGTGAGGGCCAGCTGGACGACCCGTTCGGACTCGGTGTCCAATGCCGACGTCGCTTCATCGAGGATGAGCAAGGGAGGGTCGCGCAAAATCGCACGGGCAATGGCCAAGCGCTGCCGTTCCCCGCCTGAGAGTTTCACTCCTTTCTCTCCCACGATCGTCTGATACCCTCCCGGAAGGCGTTCGACAAATTCATGGGCATAGGCCAAACGCGACGCCTGAACGATGGCTTCGTCAGTCGCGTCTTCCCGTCCAAACGCGATGTTGTTGCGAATACTGTCGTCGAACAAGACCACATCTTGCGACACCATGCCGATCCGCGATCGGAGCGAGTGGAGGGTGTACGACTGAATATCGACCCCATCGATGAGGATACGGCCGGCCGTCGGCTCGTAAAAACGCGGAATCAGATTGACCAGCGTCGTTTTTCCGCCGCCGCTGCTGCCCACGAGGGCGACCATTTCCCCGGCGCGAATCGTCAGGTTGATGTCGTTGAGCGCCGGCACAGCCTGGCTTTCATAATGAAACGTCACGTCGTCGAACACCACTGACTGCGCAATCCGCGGCAACTCCAACCGGCCCCGGTCCGCATCCTGCTCGGTCTTGAGATCCAACACGACAAAGACCCGCTCCGCAGCGGCCAGGGCCTGTTGAATCTGATTATTGGCGCCGGACAGTTTTCGAATCGGCGCATAGGCCATGAACATCGCGGTCAGAAATGAGAAAAACGCTCCCGGTGTCATCGCGCCGTTGATCACGAGAAAGCCGCCATACCAAATAATCGCCGCGACCCCGACGACACCGATCACTTCCAAATGCGACGAGCCGAGGGAGGAGACCTGAATCGCTTTCATTGTCGTACTGAGGAATGAGCGGTTGCTCCGTTGAAATCGCGCCTGCTCCGAGTCTTCACGCCCATAAGCCTTCACCGCCCGAATCCCGGATAACGTTTCCTGAAGCGTGGAGGCCATGTCTCCCATCCGCTCCTGGCCGCTGGCCGCCAACGTCCGCAGCCTTTTCCCCATCCGGACGATCGTGACCACCGCCAAGGGAATGACAATCACAGAGAGACCGGCCAGCCGCCACTCCTGATAGAAGATCACGCCCATCATGGCCAGGAACGTGAGTCCCTGCTGAAATATGTCTTTCAACACTCCCGACACCGCGTTGGCCATCAACGTGACGTCGTTCACCACACGGGACACCAACCGCCCCGACGTATTCACATCGTGATAGGGAACAGGCAGCCGAATAAGTTTCCCGAACAACTCCTGTCGAATATCGGCGACCACATGGTTCCCGACATAGTTCATGAGATAGTTTTGCCCGTAGTGGAAGATGCTCTTGAGCACCGCCACGACGAAGAGCGCGAGCGGGAGAATGACTAGGAGGCTTTCGTTCTTGTTGATGAAAATCTCATCGAGGACCGGTTTGACGAGCCAGGCATACGCGCCGGAGAGGGCGGCCACCATCCCCGAGCACGCGAATGCCGCACCCAACCGAACCCGGTAGGATTTTAGGTAGCGAAATAACCGTATCAAACGATCTAGAGTCGACATTCAGACAATGCCACCTGCGCAGCCCGGCTGGAGGCGCCCGGTTCCCCCAACAATTGCCGAACCTGTCGCAGCCCTTCCTTCATATCATTATACGCTGACGGATCGCGCAAAAGGTGCAGGACTTCCTGACACAGCCGCTCGGCCGTCGCCTCATCCTGAATCAGTTCCGGCACGACCGATCGACCGGCCACCAAATTCACGAGCCCGATCCACTTCACATTGATGAGCCACCGCGCCAGCCGGTACGTCACCGGCGACGTTTTGTAGAGCAGCACCATCGGAGTCCCCACCACCGCCGCCTGTAAGGTCGCGGTCCCCGACGCAATGAACAGCACATCGGATAGGGCCATCACCTCACTCGCTCGATCGTGCACCACCCGAACGGGCACAGGGCTGTTCTGGAGCAGGGTTTGGATTAGATTATCGTCAATTGAGGAAGCCTGTGCCAGGATAAACTGCGTTCCTGGTTCAGCGACGACCAGCTGAGCCGCCGATTTGAGGAGCACCGGCAACAGCATTTCGACTTCGCTCGTTCGACTGCCCGGCAACAATCCGACAACGCGAGCGGACTCGTTCATGCCGAGTTCTTTGCGAAGCTTCGCACGATCATATTGCGGGGCAACCTCATCAAGCAGTGGATGGCCGACAAACGTGCAGCGAACTCCTGCGCGGTGATAGAGTTCCGGCTCGAATGGGAGGATGACCACCACGTGATCGACCCGGCGTTGAATCCACTTCATCCGACCCGGTCGCCAGGCCCACACTTGTGGGGCTATATAATAGAGCACCCGCCGACCTGCGGCCTTGGCAACCCGGGCAAAATGAAAATTCAGCCCGGGATTATCGATCAGCACGACAAGATCCCAGGCCTCTGTCTTCAGCACCCGCCGGATGGCGAGCACGCGCCGGATCACGGCAGGGATAGCCGACAGTCCGATCAATCCCATCACGTCCAGCTGCGGAACGCCCGGCACAAGAGTCACACCCGCGGCCCGCATCCCTGGCCCGCCAATGCCGACCAACTGGGCCGTCGGATCGAGCGCCAGGATCGCTTTGGCTAAATGAGCCCCGTGGAGATCACCAGAGGCTTCGCCTGTGACGATCAGAATCCTCATGAATCCGGAGAAGGGGTACGGAGGTACAGGGATAACGGGGTACAGGGGTGGGGCAAGGAGACAGGGTGTAGGGGTAATGGGGCACCCTTGTAGAGGAATAAGAGTCTACTCATTTTTTGTCTCGCGTTCCCGCTACCCCCATATCTCGCTACCTCATTATTCCCTTACACCCTTTATCCCTTTACCTCTTTTTTATCCTCTACCTCTTCCCCATGGCGAGCGGCAAAGACCGCAATAGCCTGCAAGACCTGATGCGCCACCTCCACTGCCGCCGCGCCGTCCTCACCCGATACCACCGGCCTCGTACCAGTGCCGACGGCGTGAAGAAACGATGCCAGTTGGAGCTTCAACGGTTCTTCGTCTCCGCCCTGGAACTGCTCAACTTCGATGGTCGGTCGCTCACCTGCTGTGGCATTCCGTCGGGACATCATCCCTTGCCTGGTCTGGAAATCAATCGACAGATAAGTGTTTCGCTGGAAGAGACGTAGCCGGCGCATCTTTGTCGTCGACACACGGCTGGAAGTCAGGTTGGCCACACAGCCGCTCCGGAACTGAATACGGGCGTTGGCGATATCGATCGAAGAGGACAACACCGCCACCCCTGCAGCGCGCACCTCCTCAACAGGACCAGGATTCAAAGACAGTATGAGATCCAGATCGTGGATCATCAGGTCCAACACCACATCCACGTCCGTCCCCCGTTCACTGAAACTACTAAGACGGTGACCTTCGATGAACACAGGTTGCCCGATATGGGGACGCATCAGCGCCATCACCGGATTGAATCGTTCGCTGTGACCGACCTGGACAGAACAGCCCCGCTGCTTGGCCAACTGCACCAACTCCTGCGCCTCGCCAGGCGTGGCGGCAATCGGCTTTTCGACCAAGACATGCTTGCCCGCCTGCAGACAGGCTTTGGCAACGGCATAGTGGCCTGACGTGGGAACCGCCACACTGACGACATCGACGTGCGACAGTAATTCATCGGCCGTGCGAAAGACGCGCGCCTTATGCCGGTCTGCGACTGTCTGCGCCCGTTCGACCGACTGATCCGTCACGCCGATGAGCTGCGCCTCGGGCAAGGAGGCATAGAGCCGCGCATGGTGTTGACCGAGATGTCCGACGCCGATGACTCCTGCCCTAATCGGTGTCATGTTCAAGCCCGCATGATTCATGACGGTTCGTGGCGAAACCGCTCGAAAGCGCGTTCCTCGTGAAGCGTATCTCGTATCTCGCATGCGACGATACAGACACACTCTTTCCGTCCTGCGCTTCACGCTTCACGAACGACGCTTCACACGAAAGAGCGGCGGATCGGTGGTGGCAGCAGACGTGTTCATGAGTCATGCGGGCTACGCTTATTTCCTACTCGGATCGAGTTTCGTAATCCCGACGATGGCAATCCGGGCAGACTTGGCCTTCTCCAATACGATCTCGCGATCCAATAGGATCGTGCGTCCGGCCTCAATTGCCAACACGGAGGCCTTGACCGAGACCATCACCTCGATGGTCCGAGGCCCCACGGCCGGGAGATCGAACCGCATGTCCTGCTGCGGCTTCGATCGCTTGACCACCACCGCGCCCTCCTTCGCCAGATCACCGCCGCGTTTGATCGCGCCGTCTGTACCCTCAACCGCCTCGACGGCCACAACCACACGATCTTTGATCACGACACACTGTCCGATATCGAGGCGCCCAATGTCATGCGCCACTTCCCACCCGTAGCGGATGTCCTCCCACTCTTTCTCCGATGGGGCTCGCGCGGTCAACGTCCCTTCTTCTGCAAGAATTCCCTCAAGTCCAAAGGTCGACTCACAGATGGCAATCCCTTCTCCTTCAAGCTCCTTCGCGAACTCGCGCAAAATGTCGTCGTCTTTCCGGAGTGCCACACGTGTCGCCAACGCCAAGGTGCGAAAATCCGGTCGCAGCGTGGTGAACATATGGGTCTTCTTGATCCCACCCAACATCACGGCCTGGTGAACCTTGTCTTCCTTGAATGCTTTGATCAGTTTGCTGAGCTGGCCGATCTTGATCCAATGAATCCGATCCACATGGCCGGCCAACTCCGGTTCCGTCTCGCCTTCATGCGCCACAGCCGACACGTGATAGCCGAGCTTCCTTGCGTTGTCCGCAAAGATGATCGGGAACCGGCCATTGCCGGCAATGAGTCCGATTCGCTCACCATTGGCGACATGAGGCAGTGATGCCATGGCGCTTACTCCTCATCCTCTTGATCTTTGGCGACCGACCGGCAGATGCCCCGCTTTGTCCCTTCCAGGAACCCCAGGACCGTCATGACATCGGGTTGGTCTCCGAACTCGACCTTGGCAAGCTTGGCCGCTTCAGCGGTTCGGTGCCCCGACCGGAAGAGCATGTCGTAGGCTCGTTTCAGCACCGAAATCCGATCGGTTGAAAACCCCTGTCGGCGCAACCCCACCGAATTGAGGCCATGCATCCGCGCGCGATAACCGCCCGCAGCCCGCATGAATGGCGGGAGGTCCTGCCCGAGAGCGCAACAACCACCGACCATGGAGTACGATCCGATCCGCACATGTTGATGAATGCCGGTCAGTCCCCCGATGATGGCATGGTCGCCGATCACGATGTGGCCGGCTAAACTGGCGGCATTGGCCAAGATGAGATGGCTGCCGAGCCGGCAATCATGCGCCACATGGACATAGGCCATCAGAAAATTCTTTGACCCGAGCGATGTCACCCCACCGCCTTGTGCCGTCGCGCGGTTGACCGTAACATACTCGCGAATGATATTGTCATGGGCGATGATGACCTTGGTCGGTTCCCCCTTATATCCGAGATGCTGAGGCGGCCCACCTATCGAGACAAAGGAATACACTTCATTCCGCTCGCCGATCTCCGTCCATCCGTCGACCGTCACATGAGACAGCAATCTGGTCCCCTTTCCGATCGTGACATGCTCACCGATCAAACAGAACGGCCCGATCTCAACATCATCGGCAAGGGTTGCCTTGGGATGAACAATCGCTGATGAATGAATCTGCACTCTGAACCTCCAGTGAAACGAAAATTGCGAGTCGTTATTCGATACCCCCACCCACAGACGCCGGCCACCTGTCTTTTCGTCTCACGTTTCACGCTTCACGTTTCACGTCTTTCTCCTCGGTCACCATGGCGGTGACGCCGGCTTCACAGACGAGCTCTTCCTCGACAAACGCCTTACCCTGCATCTTCCAAAACGGCGCCCGCTTCTTGGTCACACTGATTTCAAACCGCAACCGATCACCAGGCACGACCGGTTTTCGAAACTTCGCGCCATCGACGCCGGTCAGATAGACCACCGGACGCGTCGCGTGCCCCAGCGACTTCAACGCCAGAATCGCACCGACTTGAGACATGGCTTCGAGAATCAGCACCCCCGGCATGACCGGACGTCCTGGGAAATGCCCTTGAAAGAAGGGCTCATTGATCGTCACGTTCTTGATTCCTACGATCCGACGGTCGGGATCCAACTCCTGCACGCGATCGACCAGGAGAAAGGGATACCGGTGAGGCAAAAGGGCCTGAATTTCGGCTTGTTCCATGACGGACATCGGCGGAACCTCCTCATAGGCAAAACTTCAGTTGTGTGCATGCGAGGCGCGTGACGCGCGAGACATGCAATCTGAAGTTCGAAGTTCAGGGTTCGAAGTTTCAAAAACCTCGAACTTCCAACCTCGAACCATCCTCTCCTCTTACTTATTCTGCCGATCGAACTCCTTCACCACTTGATCGGTCAAATCCAGCGCAGGTTGATGGTAGAGCACGATCTTCATTGCCGCCTCGCTCCCCTTGTCGATGATCGCGACATACCCGTTTTTTTCTCCCACAGCTTGCGCGGCCGCTTGCACTTTTTTCATGTATTCCGCCACCATTTCACGCTGCTTCTGCTGAATCTCGCGATTGAAGTCGGCCAGGCGGCGTTGATAGGCCTCCAACTTGGCCTGAAATTTACCTTGCTTCTCTTGTTTCGCGCTGTCGGTCAACTTTGCGTCTTCCATCGCCTGTTGCAACTCTTTCAGTTCTTGATCGTCGGCATTGATAATCTTTTGCCTGGTCATGGAGTAGGCCTTGAGTTCTTCCAGGGCCCGCTTGCCGGCCTTCGACTGCTCCACCACCATTTGCTGATTCATCACGGCAACCTTGAGGGTGTCATCCGACAACACCGGCGACACCATCGCCAGCCACAATGCCGTTGCACCAATCACGCCAATCACTCCCGCTCGTTCCATTGAATCCTCCTCTGCTCTTCACGGTCTGGTCTATCTGGTCTGTCTGGTCTATCCGGTTGGTCTGGTCTATCTGGTTCATCCAGTTAGTTTCGTTCAACCAAACACACGAGATAGACCGAATAGACCAGACAGACCAGATAGACCGGGTTATGGGTACTCTCGATTGAACTCTTCAATGACCTGGCCGGTAATATCGAGCCCCTCATCGCTGTATAAGGTGGGGCCGCCTTTCCCCTTATCGATGACGACCGTTAATCCGAGGCGCTTCGATACTTTCCCCACGATGAGTCCCACCTTCTCGCGGAATCCTTCGAGCACATCTTTCTGTTTTTCCTGAACCTCCCGGTTCATCTCGCCTGCTTTCTGTTGATACTCTGCGACCCGACGTCGAAACTGATCTTCGCGCTCCTTTTTCGCCGTCGGGCTCAGCACACTGGCCTGCCTCCCAAAATCTTCTTCCATGCGGCGAAGCTCTTTCTCATCTATCTCGATTACCGCCTGGCGATTCTTGGAGAATGCGCTCAAGGAATCCTTGGACTTCTTGCCGTGATTCGTCTCGTTCAGGACACGGGCCGGATCGACGACTCCGATCTTCCCCTCGACTTTGGGTCCACCTGCCGCACAGCCGGAGACCACGAAGAACGCCACCAACAGCCATCCCGCACAGAACGCTTTCAGCATAACGACTTCGATCTGCATCACACCATTACCTCTCACTCGTGGTCAAAGATTCGCCCCGTTAGAATATCGTACCGATCGTAAACTCAAAGACCCCTGATTTTTCTCCTGGGTTGGGATCCAGGTTTATCCCATACGCGGCACGGAGGGGGCCAAAGGGTGAAACCCATCGTCCCTCCAACCCCGCCGCCGGCCGCAAGGGGAAGGACACGTTACTATCCGCGAATCCTTTCCCATAGTCGAAGAAAATCACGCCGTTGAGTTTTGCCTCCGTAGAAATCGGAAAAACAAAATCGAAGTTGAAGATCAGTTCACTTATCGCGCCGAGGAGCTTGTTATCAGACGTCACTGGCCCCGCCTTGCCGAAGACAAACCCGCGCATGGTATTGATGCCTCCGACGAAATAGAGTTCACTCAAAGGAACCGGTTTCCCTGGCTCGGGATTGACGAGTTCCACAACACCGTAGCGCGCACGGATCGAGAGCCGCGTATCGAACGGGAGCGGGGTATACTTATTGACATCGAGTGTGTATTTATAGAAATCGTTGGTACCCCCCAGGTACGGCGTGCCGAGAGAAAATGCGACAGATGTTCGCCAACCGGTGCGGGGATCCATGTAGTAGTCTCGTGTGTCGCGGGTCAGCGAGGCCCGAAACCCCGTGGTCGACTGACGCCCCACTTGCGAGGTGATGATGGGCGGCGCACTGGCCGTCGGATTGCTGTACTCGATTTCCTCCGCGTACGGACCGATGCTCCCCGATAGATACTCGGAGAACCATCGACCGAACGTTGCGCTGGCCCCGGTTTTATTCTCGAAGTAGGTGACGTAGTTCGTGGCGCTTTTGTAAATATCCAGCTGCATTGATGTCAAAGAGTCATTCAACGCGGGGTTACGAAACGTGATCAACCCTATTTGCCGTTGCTGGCCCAACTGGCCGCGAATTCGTCCCATCCACCCGTTCCCACCGAGGTTTCCTTCCGTAATATCGGCGATTGCGACCAACTGGTCCAATGTGCTGAATCCGCCACCAATGCTGAACTGGCCGGTCGGTTTCTCTTTCACGCGAACATTGAGATCGACCTTGTCCTTAGCCACCTGCGCCGGAAGGATTTCCACCGTCTCGAAAAAATTCAAGTTATTGAGACGCTGGAAGCTCCGCTTCAACGCGGGGGTATCGATGACATCCTGTTCGTCGACACGGAGTTCACGACGAATCACATTGTCTTTGGTCTTTTCGTTCCCATTGATGTTGATCTGACGGATCCGCATCATCTCCCCTTCCTTGATGGTCAGGATGATGGCTGCAGTCCGGTCCGTCATATTCGGATTCACATTGGGCGAAACATCGGCAAACGAATAGCCCCTGCTCCCATAGAGATCAGTCACCCGCGTTATCTCGTCGCGGAGTTTCTGACGCTGAAAAATTTCCCCCTCCTTCATCTTGAGTCCCTGTCGAAGCTCCGGATCTTCGAACACTGTATTCCCACGGAATCCGATCTCGCCGATCGTGAACGGCTCTCCTTCCGTGACCGTGTACGTCACGACGAACCATGTCTTGTCGTCGCTGAGTTCCACCGTCGGCAATCCGACCCGGACGTTGAGATAGCCTTTGTTGAGCAAGACCTCTTTGATCCGCTCGACGTCGTTGCCCATTTCTTCCCGCTTGAGGACGCCGGCATCCGAGACAAGCGACGGCAACTTCAACTGGGTGAACAGACCGTACCAGGGAATCCATTCCCGCGTCGACATCACCTTGAACATCTCGTCCTTCGTCGCCGCGTGCAGGCCGTCAAAATTGACGGTCTTGACACGCGCCTTGTCTCCTTCTTTCACAAAAAAGGTCAAGCGCTTCCGATCCTCGTCCAAGGTCTGCACGATGGGGGTCACCCGGCAATTGAAGTACCCGTCCCCTTGGTAGGCTAGGCGAATTTTCTCTGCACTCTCTTTGGCCTGCGGCTGATCAAGAAACGCTTGGTTCTTGATCGTGATCTTCTCTTTGAGCTTATCGTCGCTCAGTGCGTTATTTCCATCGAACACAATCTCGGTGATGAACGGTTTCTCGCGGACCAGAAAGGCCAGGGCCATCCCACTCGCCCCCGATTCCGTCTCCACTTGCACCTCTTCAAAGAATCCGGTTTCGTAGAGGATCTTGATTTGCCCACGGACATTCTCGGGGGTGTAGGCATCGCCGGGCCTCAATGTCAATCGGCCGACAATCGTCGGTAACTCGATCCGCTTGTTCCCTCGAATTTCAATCGCCGTGACTTTGACTCCGGTCTGCTCAGCAGCGACCACAAGCACCGGTAACATGCCGCAAGCCAGGATGACGAGCGCCATGACAACGAACCAACAAGTCTTGGTTAAACCGCATGTTCCCCTCACCTGATCTGTGTTCCATAAGAAGAAGAGGAAGATAATACCGGCATCATGGGTAACTCTGACTTTGGCTGTGACCTTATACCCGCACCTCTGGCTCAAGCACACACGAACGTATCGGGACGCGTGTGATGACAGCGGTAGAGATTGCTGGCGTGAGAAGCCTAGGCGGTCAGCACACACAATCTCTCACGGCGGCATGCGTGCAAAACTTCTGAATTATATTGGGCAAGTATTTGAATGTAAAGCTGATACCCCACATTATTATTCGCCCAGGACCTCCCACGCCGGCGGGGCGGAGCGTTCAGCACGAGGGATACGACTTGCGTAACGTGCAAACTCCTACTCCCTGCGTGTCGTGCCATTCATGCAAGGTCTCGCCCGTCTCGCTTGAGCAAGGGATACGGATGTGTGGCAGATACGTCATGGCATGTGGACGATGGCTCGGTTGCGCGATCGTCTCACACCGCTTCTCCCTACATGATTCACGAGACGGTTCGTTGCAAAACCGCTTTCCTCGTGACGCGTATCTCGCCCGACAGCCAGACACCATCATTCCGTCCTGCTCTTCACGCTTCACACACAAAAGCGGCGTATTCGTGATTGCAGCAGAAACTTTCATGAAGAATGTGAGCTAAGCTCCTGCATTCCTTGACATCGCCTACCCCATCACATAGTATCGAAACATGTCACGCTTCGAAGTGCGCAAAGCCGTGATTCCCGCCGCAGGCCTGGGTACTCGCTTCCTTCCCGCGACAAAAGCGTCTCCCAAAGAAATGTTGCCGCTCGTCGACAAGCCGTTGATTCAATATGCGGTGGAAGAAGCGGTCGCCTCAGGAATCGAAGACATTATCATCATTACCGGGCGGGGCAAACGTGCGATCGAGGACCATTTCGACCGGTCCGTCGAGCTGGAAGAAAATCTCAAGGGCAGCGGCAAGGCGCAGCTCTTGAACCAGATGCGGCACATCTCCACACTCGCAAATTTCTGCTACGTCCGTCAGTCTGAAGCCCTCGGGCTCGGCCATGCGGTCCTCTGCGCCCAACGGCTGATCGGTGACGAACCCTTTGCGGTTATTCTCGGCGACGAAATCATCGATGCCCCGGTGCCTGGGCTCGCACAGCTCGTTCATGCCTACAAGAAACGACACGGTGCGGTCCTCGGGGTGCAGGAAGTGCCCCACCATGAGGTCAACCGCTATGGAATCGTCTCGCCTCGAACCGTCTCAGCGGGGTTGCATCGAGTCGAGGGCCTCATTGAGAAACCGGCGCCGGCTGAAGCCCCGTCCAATCTGGCTGTCATCGGTCGCTACGTCCTACCGCCGGAGATTTTCCCCATTCTGCGAAAGACCCAGCCGGGAAAAAACGGCGAAATCCAACTGACCGACGCACTTCGGGAGTTGGCAAAGAAGTCCCCGATGTATGCGCTGGAGGTACAGGGACAGCGATATGATGCCGGGGACAAGTTAGGATTTCTCATCGCGACCGTCGAATTCGCACTCAAGAACCCCTCCCTGGGACCGGATTTCGGCGAGTATCTTCAGAATCGGATGCGGCCTTCGGCAGAACGCCGCACGACACGATCGCGCAAAGCTTAGCAGGCTGGCAGGTTAATTTGGTTTATCTGGTTTGTTTCGTTCATTTGGTTGGTGTAGTTCAACCAAATAGACCAAAGAAACAAAAGAAACCAGTCATACAACACTGAGACCACACCGATGAGCGACTCGATCGAACAAGACTTGCAGGCGCCCCAGAACGTCGAAATTCCCGACCAGCTTCCGCTGTTGCCGGTCCGGGACATCGTCGTCTTCCCCTACATGGTCCTCCCCTTGTTTGTCGGGCGGGAGATGTCGATCAAAGCGATTGAAGCCGCGTTAGCCGGCAATCGAATGATCTTGCTGTCGACGCAAAAGGCCTTGGACGTCGAGAATCCCTCACCGGAGGATATCCATACCATCGGCACGGTCGGCATCATTATGCGGATGCTGAAATTGCCCGACGAACGCATCAAAATTCTTGTGCAGGGGCTTTCCAAAGCCAAGATCGCGGGCTACATTCAGACTGAGCCCTATTACTCCGTGCGCATCGACAAACTCACCGAACACAAGCCGCCGAGTACCGCCCTTGAGACCGAAGCCGCCATGCGGACAGTGAAGGAACAGATCGAACGGATCGTGAGTCTCGGCAAAATCTTGATCCCGGACGTGATGATCGTCATTGAGAACCTCGAAGACCCCGGACGTCTTGCCGACATGGTGGCATCCAATCTTGGCCTCAAGGTCGAGGTCACCCAGGCAGTCCTGGAGGTCATTGATCCGGTCAAGCGCCTCCGGCACGTCGGCGAGATCCTCGGCAAGGAGATCGAAGTCCTTTCCATGCAACAGAAGATTCAAGCGCAAGCCAAAGGGGAGATGGACAAGACCCAACGTGAATACTTCCTACGCGAGCAACTCAAAGCTATTCAAAAAGAGCTGGGCGAGCTTGACGAACGGGCGGAAGAAATCACTGAGTTTCGCAAGCGGATCGTGGAACTGAAGATGCCGGAAAAGGTCCTCAAAGAAACCGAAAAGCAGCTCAAACGCCTTGAGAAGATGCACCCGGATACCGCCGAGTCTGCGACCGTCAGAACCTATATCGAGTGGATCGTAGAGCTACCCTGGTCCAAAAAATCCAAGGACAATCTCGACCTCAAGGCTGCCGCCAAAGTGCTCAACGAGGATCACTACGATCTGGAGAAAGTGAAGGAACGGATACTTGAGTATCTCGCCGTGCGGAAGCTCAAAGACAAAATGAAGGGTCCGATTCTCTGTTTCGTCGGACCCCCGGGCGTCGGGAAGACCTCGCTCGGAAAGTCGATCGCCCGCGCCCTCGGTCGCGAGTTCGTTCGCATCAGTCTTGGCGGCGTCCGTGACGAAGCCGAGATCCGTGGTCATCGGCGCACCTACGTCGGCGCGCTCCCCGGCCGCATCATTCAAGGGATGAAACAAGCCGGCACCAACAACCCGGTCTTCATGCTTGACGAAGTCGACAAGGTCGGAATGGATTTTCGCGGCGATCCCTCCGCAGCCTTGCTCGAAGTGCTCGACCCAGAACAGAACAACTCGTTCACGGACCACTACCTGGGTGTCCCTTTCGACCTGACCGGAGTCATGTTCATTACTACGGCGAATCTCATCGACCCCATTTTGCCCGCCTTGCG
>JBGTCI010000054.1:0-8421 GCA_041748925.1 Nitrospiraceae bacterium
CCCAAACTGACTCGTGGGCTTCACCCCGGCCAACTGCTCGTCCACGGTGGGCGGAGCCGGCGATTGATAGGTCGTATGCTTGTCCGCCTAGATGGCCAGCGGAATCCCATACCGTGTCACATCGCGCGTGAAGCTATCCATCGCCGGGATCGTCCCTTCATACGCATAGAACCGGGCATACACCCGACTGGACGCATCATCAATGTAGGCCATCCGCACACACCGAGGCCCACGCCCTTCCAACCAGTCATGGTGCGAGCCATCCAGCTGCACCAGTTCCCCCACCTGCGCCTTCCGCTCCCGCCAGGCCCGATGCGGGCGCTTCCGCCGCTGGAAGTGCGTCACTCCCTTCGCCAGGAGCCCGCCCCGCACGGTTTCTGCGCTGATCGTGATCCCGTGGCGCTCGACCAGCTTCTCCGCCGCCAACGTCGGCCCAAAATCTCCCTATCGCTGCGCATACAGTTTCAGCGCCTTGGTCTTGACCTTCTCCGGGATCTGTCGGTTCGATGGCTTCCCCCGTCCCCGATGCGCAAGCCCTTGGTCGCCTGCCTGCTCAACTCGCTCAATGAGGCGCCGGATGTGGCGTGGCGTCAGCCCCAGCACAGTGCCCGCCTTCACCTGCGTTAGTTTCTTCTCCATCGTGTGGCGAATCCCGTGCACCCGCCGGAGTTCCTGCACACGCATGATGACCCTGTCCTCTCTGACCATCTGTCCCTCCTTGTGAGGACCGACAGTCTAGCAACGAAGAGGACATTTCTATCGTGGTCAAAGCGGACATTCTCATGTTGGGATTACAGCTCATCGGCGGAATTAATTGATCATAATTGGATCGGGGCCGAACGCCGGGGGACCTGCGATGTGGTGAGGGACAACTCACAGGCCGCTTGACCTACATGATACTCGTTTCTATACTGCCACGATTATGCTCCCGTATAAATTTCGACTGTTTTCCGTCTTGGTCCTGCTCGGCTCGATATTCTTGATCGGCGCCGGCTGCGGTGGCAAGACGATTCAATATCCCGAAGATCATGAACGATATCTCCGTATCGATCGGGCGGTGGAATCGCTTCGTCAAGCCTATGTGAGGAAAGATTCGTCGGATCTGGCCTCGCTCATGATGCCGGTTGACCAGCTTGACAGACTGCGGGAGGAGGCCCAAGGCGATTTCGAGACATTTAGTGCCATCATGTTGGACTTCGCGATCGAACGCATTATGATCGAAGGGGACAATATCGATGTGTTCGTGCATTGGCAAGGGCTGTGGAAAAAAGATCCGGACGATCCGGGGCTTCGTCAACGAGGCCACACGAAATTGCAGTGGGTCGGCACACAGGCGATTCTCTTACGCGGGGTTCAGGGCGATGCTCCCTTCGGTATGAAAGCTCGGCAGGCCACAATCGATCCCACACGTTCTCCCATGAAGAAATAATCCATGCTGTCTCGTCGATCTCGTACTCCGGTACAGGCCGATTTCCTGGTCATCGGGAGCGGTGTAGCTGGCCTACGCGCGGCGTTGGAGTTGAGTCGTGCCGGTCGTGTCATGGCGCTGACGAAAGGGCATCCGCTTCAGAGCAGTTCGATCCATGCACAGGGCGGGGTAGCGGTGGCGATGAGCGAAGAAGACGACGTGGCTATCCATTTAACTGACACGCTCAAAGCAGGGCATGGACTCTGCCGGAAGGAAGCCGTGCGGGTCCTCGTGGAAGAAGGCCCTGATCGGATTCAAGAATTGATCGGGTGGGGAGCCAAGTTCGACAAAGTCGACGGCAAGTTCGCGTTCGCTCGCGAGGCTGCCCACAGCCGAAGCCGTATTCTGCGCGCGCGGGGAGATGCGACGGGGAACGAGATGGTGCGAGTGTTGATTGCCGAGGTAAATCGGCAGAAACGTATTCAGCGGTTGGATCATCACTTTACCGTAGATCTTGTCGTTGACGCCGGACGTTGCTGCGGGGCCGTTGTGCTGGATGAAGGGTCTGGTCGCCAGTTCGTGCTGCCGGCTCGCGCGGTTGTGTTGACCACCGGCGGGGCCGGGCAGATCTATGCACGGACGACCAATCCCCCGAATGCTACCGGTGATGGAATGGCCATGGCGCTACGTGCGGGCGCGATGCTTCAAGATATGGAGTTCGTCCAATTCCACCCCACTGCCCTGTACCTGCCGTCGAGCCCGCCGTTCTTGCTGTCGGAGGCGATGCGCGGGGAGGGTGCTCAGCTGCGTAACAATAAGGGGGTCCTCTTCATGCAGCAGTATCACCCCATGGGAGCGTTGGCGCCGAGAGACATCGTGTCGCGGGCAATTTTGGCGGAAATGGCGGCGACGAAAGCGCGTCATGTCTATCTTGATGTCACCCACTTGGGGGCAGAGTTCGTGAAGCGGCGCTTCCCGACGATTTATGCGACCTGCCTTCGCTACGACATCGATATTACGGAAGAGTGGATCCCTGTGTCTCCCAGCGCGCATTATATGATGGGCGGGGTTTGGACTGATCTGAACGGTGCGACAACCGTTCCGGGGCTCTTCGCTGCCGGGGAGGTGGCCTGCAGTGGCGTACATGGAGCGAATCGCCTAGCGAGCAATTCGTTGCTCGAAGGATTGGTGTTTGGTGCGCGCGCGGCATCGGCAGCCGTGGCGTTTGCCGGCCGACACGAGCCTCCCACACTGTCGTCTCAGGAGGCCACGCTCCGAGCGGACCAATTCGGCGCACTGGAGGATGCAGAAAAATTGCGAAGCTCACTCAGGCGAACGATGTGGGGACAGGTCGGTGTCATTCGCTCGGGGGAGTCGCTTATCCGAGCTTGTGCTCAACTGTCACAGTGGACCCAACTCGTGACACAGCCGTTTGCAAACCGTGCAGCGCTGGAGGTCAAAAACATGGTGCAGGTGGCGCAATGCGTCGCGGAAGCGGCATTGTGGCGAGAGAACAGTGTCGGGGCTCATTACCGGTCTGATTTTCCTGAGGCGAAGCGGGCCGGGTGGCAACACCACAGTCGCTTAGCAAGCGGGGAAGTTGTTAGCGGGAAGACAGCTCAGAAATCGCGGGGGTTGCTGGTGTCTCTACGGCGCCGTATCGGCTGACTGGACGTTCCATGATGACGCCATCGCGGACCAAGAACGTGCGGTAGTATCGGAGGACCTTCCGGACGTATTGCCTGGTTTCATCGAACGGGGGAAGTGACTGATAACGGTCGACCGCATTCTCTCCGGCATTGTATGCCGCCAGGGCCAGCGGTAAATTCCCATGGAACCGGTCGAGTAGTTGGCGTAAGTACTTGGTCCCTCCGCCCACATTATCATCCGGGTCATACATATCACGCACATCCAGGCGTACGGCGGTCTGCGGCATCAGTTGCATCAGGCCGATAGCGCCGGCGCGAGACACCGCCCGTGGGTCAAAGTTTGATTCAGCTTTGATGACGGCTCGGATCAACGCGGGATGGAGCTGATGTTGGGAAGAGTACCGACGAATGACTGGTTCGAGTTCTCGCTCGGATAAGGTGGTGTGGAATCGACTGGATTCGATCTCAATTTTTCGATAGCGTGAATCTGACGGGACGTTGGTGAGGAAGATTGAGCCGTCGCGTCCGATAAACTGATAAATCTCTGCTTTGGTTGTTGGCACGGAGAAGGCCAGCGAGCCGATTCCCGCGATTACCGTTGTGGTGAGTCCAATGGCCGCGTGCCGCCGGAGGGATGTCATGATGAGAGAAAAGGTGTTGTGCATGGTTGCAACGATACCAGTCTGCCGCTGGGTGTCAACAAAATGCAGGTCTTGTGCCTGGGTGCCGGCAGTAAATAGTGCAGAAAAACAACGAGGTCTATGGAAGATAGACGGCTAGGGTTCGAGAAAACGCGTTCGGTTGGCAATAAATAGTCGTTGAAGCTCCTGGGTGAGAATTCCTGGTGTCCCTTTCCCCACCGGCTGTCCGTCCACCACGGTGACCGGCATCACCTCCATGCTTGTGTTGGTGAGAAAACACTCGTCTGCCTTATAAATCGCGTCGACCTCAAAATATCCTTCGTCAACGGGGATCTGTGCTTCGTGCGCAAGGTTGAGCACGATGTTGCGCGTGATTCCGTCTAACAGGCCGCATGCAAGTGCCGGGGTGCAGAGCCGGCCGGCTCGGACGAAAAAGAGATTGCTGACGGTGCATTCCGTCAGATGAGACTCCCAATTGAGCAGGATACTGTCGAAGGCGCCTGCCGCTATAGCTTCCCGTTTGGCCAGGATATTGTTCAAAAAGTTGGTGGCCTTGATCCGGGGCGGGAGGGCGCTGAGCAGGTTTCGTTTCGTTCGGGCGACGATCAGGCTCACGCCGGTACGATATTGCTCGGGTGAAGGGGGGTGGAGGGGTTTGGTCATGATCACCACAGTGGGGGTTCGGCACAGGGCCGGGTCGAGACCGATGTCGCCGGCTCCTCGGGAGATCGTAATTCTCAGATAGGCGTCTTGCTGAGCCGTGCCGATGTCATTGCGCGCCATCGATTCGTGGAGGAGATCAGGCCATCTGTGATCGGGAATCGGAATCGTCAGGCCGATTCCGTCAGCAGACCGGCGAAGCCGGGCTAGATGTTGATCCCGCATGAAGATCCGGCTCCCGTAAGAGCGAATCGTTTCATAGACGCCGTCGCCGTAGAGAAAGCCATGATCGAAAACGGAAACAACGGCCTCCTCTTCTTTCACGAACCGATCATTGAGATAAATCCACATCGGTATGCCTGGCTATTGCAGCGCGCTGAAGAAAGCCTGGGCCTTCTGGAGCGTTTCCTCGTATTCCTTGGCCGGATCGGAATCGGCGACAATTCCGGCACCAACCTGCAAGTATCCCTTTCCCCCGCACCATACCAACGTTCGAATCACGATATTGAGGTCGAGGTCGCCGTTCCAGCCGATATACCCAAATGATCCGGTATAGGGACCACGGCGTACCGGCTCCAGCTCCTCAATAATCTCCATGCAGCGGATCTTTGGCACGCCAGTGATGGTGCCCCCAGGGAACAGTGCCTGAATCAGATCGAAGGGCGTGGCGTCCGGCTTCAGGGCGCCGCTGACATGGGACACGATATGGCTGACGTGGGAGTACTGCTCAATGGCCATGAACTCATCGACGTGCACGCTGCCGAATTGGCAGACGCGACCCAGGTCGTTGCGTTCAAGATCGACGAGCATGAGATGTTCCGCCCGCTCTTTCTCATTCGTAAGTAATTCGCCAATGAGACGTTGATCGTCACGAGCGTCGAGCCCGCGCGGCCTGGTTCCGGCAATCGGGCGCGTGTCTGCCTGCCGGTCGCGCAAGCGAACCAGCCGTTCGGGCGAGGAGCTGACCAGTGTGACATCGTCGAAGTGCATGAGCCCTGAGAAAGGTGAGGGGTTCACGGCTTGGAGACGTCGATAGAGCTCCTGTTCATAGGGCTGTCGTTCTGTATCATCATTGTAAGCGCTGGGAGGTTGCAGGGTGAATCGATGTGACAGGTTGGCTTGGTAGATGTCTCCTGCCGCAATGTACTCCCGACAGCGCCGGACTCGATCGAGGTATGTGTCCCGAGGTTGGTCTGGGTGAAACACCATCTGATCGAGGGACGGAACATGTGTCAGGGGAGCGGGCCTTCCGCTCAATCTGGCTTCCCACTCGGCCAGCCGATCTAAGCCCTCGCGATAGAGTTTCTCTCGGGGCTCTCCGAGAAACCGTTCTATGGGCGGACAAAAGATAATCTGCAGACGATTGGTTTGGTGGTCGACGGCGGTGACGATGTCGTACAGACCGAATTGCAGATAAGGCAGCTGCAGATCGTCTTTGGCCATAGAGGGAAGCGTTTCGAATTCACGCACGAGGTCGTAGCTGAGATACCCGACGGCTCCGCCCCAAAAATGAGGTAACCCTGGAAGAGGCTCTATTTGGGGCGCAGCAAATAGGCGACAGAGGCTCCCGAAGGGATTGTGCGAGAAGTGTTCATGCCCTTCACGGGTACGAAGGGTGGCCTGTCCTCGTCGTCCAGTCAACACGGAAAAGGGGTCGCTACCTAAAAAGGAAAAATGATTTCCGCTGTCGGTGCCTCTCCCGCTGTCGAGTAGGAAGGATGGCTGAGAGGGAGATGCAATCAGACGGTATAACTCGAAGGGTGTGTTCCCTTGTCCTTCCACCGTGAGGACCAGGGGCTGTGGAGGCCCACCAAGAAACGATGGTTGGGAAAAACGAGTCATGGGTGAATGAGTATCGCGCTACATATGGACGGCATTCACTATACCCCACTGGTTTGGCTGTGTCACAGTGTACAGTCTGCTTGACAATTTCACAGTGATTCTGCTTGAATTGCGCGCCCGCCATCGGCAGAGTCTTTGCGTTATGTGCTGCATTGCCTCTCCTCCGTGGGTATGACATGCCCCCTTCACAAGATCCATTGTACGCCGGGCTTGGCCAAGCGGTCCGGGTCGCAACAGATCTGGTCGCTGCGCTGATTGTTGGCGGAGGGTTGGGGTGGGTGTGCGATACATACCTTTTTGATTCTTCCCCTTGGGGGATGGTCGTCGGTCTTGTGTTGGGAGCTGTGGCTGGGATCAGGAATGCGTATCGGTCGGTGCAGCGGTGGCCGAAGACATAACAATTTTCACTCGTAGAAACAGATAGAGCGCCATGGAAGAAAGCCCGCTTCATCCCTTCGAACTTCACGAGTGGATACCGATCTCGCTCGGCGGATTCGATATTTCCATCAACAAGGCCGTTGTCATGATGTGGGTTGTCGTCTCCCTGGCGGCGGTGTTCATGGTGATCGCAGGATCGGCGCGCAAACTGGTGCCTGGCAAGTTACAGAGCGTCGCGGAGATCATGGTGGACTTTATTCGCAGCATGATCCTCGATACGATGGGCAAAGAGGGGATGCGATTTTTCCCGCTCATCGGCACCCTCTTTCTCTTTATTCTCTTCTGCAATCTTCTCGGGTTGATCCCCGGCAGCTACACCGTGACGAGTCAGATTATTGTGACGGCTGTGTTCTCCTGCGTGGTATACGGGATCAGTCTGATCATGGGATTTCTGATCCATGGAATCAAGTTCTTGGGCATTCTCATTCCACCCGGTACGCCTGGGTGGCTGCTGCCGTTAATGATACCGATCGAGTTGATGAGTCAGTTGGCGCGGCCCATTTCGCTAGCCGTTCGGTTATTTGCGAATATGACGGCTGGTCACGTGATTCTCGGGGTCCTGTTCGGCATGGCGATCAGCGGCGGATTGTTGATCGGGTGGTTGCCCTTTGCATTTACGGTTGCAATATACGGATTGGAAGTCGGTATCGCGTTCATTCAGGCCTATATTTTCACCATATTGACCTGCGTCTATATTGGGGACGCATTTCATTTACATGGCCATGATGAGCATGCGCACTGACAGGCTGCTGAAAGTCCGTCCAGGAGCGTTTTCAGCCGCCGACGGCTTCATCGACATATTCCCACCCTGTGCTTCAAGGTATTCGCGTCCTGCGGCCTTGCTGGGTGATATGTTGAGCAGTCTGTTCGGGCGTTCAATGAGTTTTCATTAAAGGAGGATAGGCAAACAATGGATTTAGGAGCAGCAGGATTGATAGGCATGGGCTGTGCCGCAGCAGGGTTTGCCGGAGCCGGTGTAGGGATCGGCTACATTTTCGGGAAAGTGATTGAAGTGGTGGCGCGCCAGCCGGAAGCGGAAGCTCGTGTCACAAAGTATATGTGGATCGGATTTGCCCTGGTGGAAGCCATCGCGTTGTATGGGCTGGTCGTGGTGTTTATTATTATGGGGCTCCGCAAGGGGTAGCGAGGTAAGAGAAAGAAATGGATACTCCACGATTATCCCCTCACACATCCACTCCGGGGAGTTCACATGCCGCAGTTTGAATCTCACTTTTTTTCTTCTCTAATTTTTTGGGAAATCGTGTCGTTCGCGATTCTCTTATTCGTGCTCTACAAGTATGCCTTCCCCGGCATCTTGAGTGCATTGGAAGAACGGGAAAAGAAAATTAAGGACAGTCTCGATCAAGCCGAACGTCACCGGTCAGAGGCCGAACAGAAACTCAAGGAGTATGAGGCCAAGCTGAACATGGCTGCGAAAGAGGCGGAAGGGATTCTGGCTGCCACAAAGGAACGGGCACAGCGGCTTATGGAGGAAAATGAGCAGCGAATGACGGCCGAAGCCGAGCGGATCAGAGGCGATGCGACGCGTGAAATCGATCATGAGCGTCGCAAGGCGATTCAGGATATTCGCGCCCAAACAACCGATTTAGCCTTGATGGTGGCGGAGAAAGTCGTACAGCGAAGTCTGAATGAGGCGGACCACCGAAAATTTGCAGACGATGCACTCGAGGCGCTCTCAAAGTCCTATCAACGATAATTCTTGAACCGGGCGGGGTCAGCCTAGGCTGACCCCGCCAGATCCAAGCATTATCGCTGATAAGAC
>JBGTCI010000055.1:0-67357 GCA_041748925.1 Nitrospiraceae bacterium
GTTTCGAAGTCCGGCTCAGTGACCTTAGTTTGCTCGCGTAGTCGGCCGAGCCACTCCACAAACGCGGCAAACTCTTCACCGAAGATCTTCTCCATATCCTCCTTCATGAAACCTGACAAAGCCGGGGCGACCCCGCTCGTACTGATGGCGACGCGCAAATGCCCGCTGGCTACGACCGCCGGCATAGTGACCGTGGAAAATTCCGGTTGGTCGACCGACCAGAGTAAGCACTTCTTCCCGCGCGCATTCGCAAACAGTTCTCGGGAGAAATCCCTGTCTCCGCGAACCATGTTGAGCACCAGAATCGCATGTTCTAAATCGCCTTCTCGAAAATGCCGGCCACGGTGCACGACTTTCGCCGACGCGGCCATCTCTTTGAGTATCGCGTGTAGAGTCGGCGCCACGACGGTCACTTTTGCGCCGGCCTCCAGCAACCGCTGGGTCTTTTCTGCGGCCTCCTCGTCTCCCCCGAGTACAAGCACCGGGTACCCTTTCACATCGAGAGACAGCGGAAAGCCAGAATTTGCAGCCATAATATTCCTCCCAATTCAAACGCGGAGGTATCATACAACACCCTGTTTTGCAGCGTAAACCGCGCCGGCCACCTTTTCCATCGGCTCCGCTTTAATGTCAGGCAGACCCGACATAGCCAGGCAACTTCGAAAGTCGCTATGCGACGTGCTGTTCAATGATGCGTTTTGAACGTGTAATGAAGGAAGGAATGTGCTGCAAGAAAACTGCGAGGATCAGACCGAGAACTTAACATTCAACATTATGGTTCGGCGGAGTCGGCATCAAGCTCCATATTCCAATAGAAATAGTCACGCCAGCTGTCCGGCGTATTCCGAATTCCGATGGTAATCGTGACGACCGGATTCCATCGCGGCTTCACCGGCTTCTTCATCAGCTTCATGCCGGCCTCTTCGGGCGTACGACCGCTCTTCTTGTTGTTACAACGCCAGCACGCTGTGACGATATTTTCCCATGTCTTTCGCCCACCCTTGGCGATGGGGACGACATGATCGAACGTCAGTTCCTCGGTTCGGAACTTGTGACGACAGTACTGGCAGGCATAGCCATCTCGTGTGAAGATATTGATGCGGGAGAATTTAACCGCCCGATGGACATCCTTGAGCCGGACCAGCTTGAGGAGCCGCATGACGGAGGGAAGCTTGATGGAGATCGATACCGCATGAACCTCGCGGTCGTAGACCTCAAGGACTTCAACTTTGCCCTGCCAAAGGAGCGCGATCGCCTTTTGCCAATGGACGACCCGCAGGGGTTCGTACGTTGCGTTGAGCAGAAGGGTCATCTCCATGCTGCAACCTCATTCCCAACCAAGGCTCCTTGTATGAGAGGGCCCGGGTGTAGTATTTGAACGCGTACCCTAGTTCTATGCCATAAGCCTTGGTCGAAATCAAGTCACTGGCGGGTCTGCGCCTTGTGTATGTTCCCATAGGTTGCCCGGAGAAATAGAAGGATCATCCTTATGCCTGAATTTGTGAACGTCGCATCAGTAGATGAAATTCCACCGGGGACCGGACGGACCGTCGAAGTCCACGGGGTCTGGATTGCGCTGTTTAATGTCGACGGCTCTTTCTACGCCGTCGATAACACCTGTCCACATGCGGGAGGACCGCTTGGAGAAGGTCATCTGGAAGGCCATGTGGTCGAGTGTCCGTGGCACGGCTGGCGATTCAATGTACAAACCGGCGAGCGACCTGAAAATCCCGCTATCACCGTCGCCTGCTGTCCCGTCCGGATTGAAGGGAATCAGATTCAGGTCGCCCTGCCGGAGAACTTCACCTAATCGGCGAGACGGGCGAGACTGGCGGGACAAGCGCGACTGGCGAATTGGATCGTTGTTTATGAAACACGAATCGACGACGAACGGTTAACGATTGGCATCTTGGCCAGACGCCACTCTGACCTTTTTCGCAACGAGCGTTTTACGTTTCACTCTTTAGGAGTCACCCCATCAGCAGAGAGCGACGCGGCATTGACCTTTTTCAATGCGAGATCGGCATGCCAAATGAACTCCCGCTCGAACCATTGGCCGGTCGCCCCCTGATCTCGAAGCTGAACCCGTATCTCGTACAGATCGCCCTCCACCTGCTTGACCCGCCATTCACCCAACCGTGAGACGCGATCGCGCTCCTTCATAGAGCGCACATGCTCAGTCATCGCCTGAAGAATTGTGGGGTACCCGATTGCCTGATAGGTTTGTACCATCGTGAGGGCCTCAGCGGCCCGACCCTCGACCACAGGCTTCAGTGACGGAGGCTGCATCCAGAGATAGTAGACCGCACCCAACAGGAGCACTGCCACGGCCGCATAGTGAATGATCTTCACAGTTGAGAAACGAAATGTCGCCCGTTGGCGGAGGCATGATTCTCTGACATGAACAATCTTAGGAACAGCACCGGCGCGATGTCAATCCAACGACGACGAGATCAGTACATCGGGAGGCGCGGCTTGTGCGTGCGAAAGGGGTTATGTTACAAACAGTGGCTCGACCGAGACCAAGGATCTTTGGGCGTAACTCATCAATGAAGTTCTTCCTCTACGGTGACCATCTCAACCCGACTCAGCTGAAACGCCGCGCACCGGAGCATCGATTCCTGATGTTGGCCACTCTTCCCGAACACACGATCCAATTCTGCCGATGGTCCTCCCAATGGCGATGCGGCCTCGCCAGCGTGATCCCATCGCCCGGAGAACAGGTCTGGGGAGGAATCTTCGAAGTCACCGACGAAGATCTCAAGTTGATGGACCACTTTGAAGATGACGTGCCCCCAAGCGCGTTTCGCCAGGTCCAGGTCACCGTGCTGACGGAAGCCGGGGAGAAGATGCCCGTCACCACCTATGCCGCCACTCCCATCGGCAAGTTCAAACCCAAAGCCCACTATCTCGCGTGGGTCATGAAGGGTCTCAAGCATTGGAAACTACCAGAAGAAGCCATTGATGTATGGAAGTCGTACGCGCCGCTGTGAAATAGCCATCAAAGGAGAACTCATGCCGAAACCCAAGTATCACATCGTCGTCTGCACCAACGCCCGTCCCCCAGGCCATCCGAAACCCTCTTGCGGCAGCGCCGGGTCGGCCGCACTTCTCATGGCCTTTAACATCGGTCTCATGCAGAAGGGCGTGACCCCGGGCGAGGTCCTCGTCAGCGGCTCTTCCTGCCTCGGCCCCTGCGAGCAGGGACCAACCGTCGTCGTCTACCCGGATGCGACCTGGTACTCCAAAGTGACAGAAGCCGACGTCGCGACGATCTTGGACGAGCACATCAAGGGCGGTAAGCCGGCCGCCAAGCTGAATCCGGACTCGGTCTGGAAGTAGAAATAGCACTCAGCTATCAGCATTCAGCACTCAGGTCCGAGCAAAAGCTGACAGCTGATGGCTGAAAGCTGTTCTAGCTGATGTCATGAGCAATACCGCCCCTCATCACGAACATAAGTCCCACGCGCCCAGCTCCATCGGGTGCGTGGTCATTACCTGCAGCGATACCCGCACGACCGAGACCGACACGAGCGGTTACCGCATCATGCACATGCTCAAAGATGCCGGGCATTCGGTCGTCGCCTACCATCTCGTGAAAGACGAGCCGGCGAAAATCAAAACCAAGATTAAGTCCGCCGTGTCGGACAAAAAAGTTCAAGCCATCATCATCAATGGCGGGACCGGGATCTCAAAACGGGATTCAACGTTCGAAGCAGTCGATGCGATGTTGGAAAAACGACTGGTGGGATTCGGCGAGATCTTCCGCTCCTTGACCTACCAGGACATCGGCTCACCGGCCATCATGAGCCGAGCCACTGCAGGCATTATCAAAGGACGCGTCCTCTTCTCAACCCCAGGCTCAGAAAACGCCGTCCGTCTCGCGATGGAAAAGCTTATCCTCCCCGAACTGGGCCACCTCGTGAAGGAACTCACCAAGTAGGTCAGGGGTGAACGGTTAGGGGGTGAGGGGTTCGCCGAAGCTTATCGAGGTATTCTATGCTTGACGTGGTACACGCGTCGTGTTTGACATGTATTTTTCCATATTGCAGAGTCCTCATACACCACGAAGGGATTCACCATGCTTAAAGGTCGTCTACTGCGCTTCGTAATCTTCGCAAGTCTTGGAACATTCTTGATTGGGCCACATTCGGTGCTGGCTGCGGAGCAGTCGGCGAAGGAAGGAAACCAGCCTACACCAGTGGCAAAGAAGACCGACCAGAAGCCGCCAGCGAGTGAGGATGTGAAGAAGAAAGTTGAGGAAGCAAAGAAGGATGATAAGGAAACGCCTGATAAGCCCGACAAGAAACCGGAATGTGTTACAGGTATGAAGGCACTTTCGAGACCTTTTTCGGAACCCTGCCTACTGCCTACGCTGAGTGAGTGAGCGTGAGGTCGCTTGGACCGACGAGAAGTGGGTTCGCTTCTAGTCTTGGAAAATCTTGGGTTCAGAGTACCCCGCCTTCGGATCAATCTTCGATTGAGCGTATCGCTTATAAAACATCAGCACATCCCGCACCGACACTACCCCCACGATTTCGCCTGCTTGGGTCACAGCAAGATGGCGCACTCCTAAATCAGCCATCATATCTTGAGTATCATCGACCGGTTGGCTTCCTTCGATCGTGCAATTGGTATTATCCATCGAGGCTATGTGAAAGCACTCGAAATGCTCAGGTGAGATACGCGCTGAATTGACTGAGCTGAATCATGTCTGGTAAGGAGGTGTCGATATGAAAAAACTTGAAGCCGCCGTGAAATCGTTCAAATGCCGGCTTACCCGTCAATGCATGAAGGCCGGATCTGCAGGCCGACAGGAGCAAGACCGGTGAATAAGTTGAAGTCCATTGTCATCGCAGTCGACTTTCTGGACGAGGCCCGGTACGCGGCTGATCGTGCGGCCGTCGTCGCGAAAGAACATCAATCGCACCTGAGCCTCGTGTATGTCATCAGCCATTCTTCACTGGAGGACTTACAGAGGTTGTTCGGCGCGCCAGCCGAGGCCAAAGACAAACTGCTCGATGACGCCAGCCGCAGGCTGAACGAAGTGGCAGCAGAAATCGGCAAGTCGACGGGCTTGGTCACGAACGCATGCGTCAAGGTCGGACCGGTACTGGACGAGATACTTTCGGTGGCCGAGGGAGCTGATTTACTGGTTTTGAGGGTGCGCGGATCGAACCCTGTGCCAGATCTCATCCTCGGCACAACGGCAGAGCGCTTGGTAGGAAAGTGCACGCAATCAGTGCTCATAGTCAAACGCCCGTCGCAGACCCTGTATGAGCATGTGATCGTACCGGTCGACTTTTCTCCCTATTCTGCTCCTGCGTTGAAAATGGCGATGCAGATCGCTCCTCACGCGCGTATCACGATTGTCCACGCGTTTCGCGTCCCGTTCGAATCGAAACTTTCTCTACTCGGCGTCACGGATGAGGCCATTCGGCAATACTGCGAAGAAGAACGACAGGAAGCGGTGAAGAAGATCAAAGCGATGATCCACGACATCGCGGGCGATTCGCCCCTCATCTCGTTGGCCGTTGAGCGTGGCAAAGGGGCCGACGTCATTCTTGCCAAAGAGAAGGATCTCTCAGCGGACTTGATCGTCATCGGCAAGCATGGTCAATCCATGTTCGAAGAGCTGCTGTTTGGGGGCACAACGCGCTATGTCTTGGCCGGGTCAAAGTGTGACGTCCTCGTCGTCCACGAGAAAGACTAGGCTTCGTGGCGGTCTCAAACGTTTGGCAACGGCGCCCTGTTACTGCATGAAGCCATGCCGCAATATTTCCGTTGTCCCTCGGTGGCGGGCTGTTCATCGTGGCAGTCGGTTCATGCCTCTATCGTTGTAGCTCTTGCCGGTCAACCTCATCGGGTCAAACTGAGTCCCATCCAGACGGCATGGATTTCTCAGCTTCTTTGAAAGCCGTCCGCCGGGTGTCACGCGGGGGAGAAGGCTTCATGCTGAGGGCACAGCAGAATGTGCCGTTCGGAGTGGAGGTGTCCGATTCTCATCGTGAAAATTGGAATGAGCGAACGGCCAGAAGCAAAAGGCATGCGGAAATTCTGTGATTGAATGACGGACTGATTCAGATGCACGCATTTCCCCTGATCTCCACACTAGTCGGCGGCTTCGTGGTCGCCTTCATCTTTGGCATCATCGCGAACCGCATAGGTATCGCGCCCATCGTAGGGTACCTGCTCGCCGGCCTCGTGGTCGGACCGTTTACCCCGGGCTTTGTCGCTGACGCTTCACTGGCACATGAATTGGCTGAGGTCGGCGTGATACTGCTGATGTTCGGAGTCGGGCTGCACTTTTCAATCACAGACCTGTTGTCAGTGCGGAAGATCGCCATACCCGGGGCCATCGTGCAGATCGTCGTCGCCACGATACTTGGATGGGGATTGGCGTACGCCATCGGATGGTCGCTCGGCACTGGCCTGATGTTCGGCCTGACGCTGTCCACGGCCAGCACGGTCGTCCTCTTGCGCGCGCTCGAAGACCGGCGCCTGATCGACATGCCGGAAGGCCGGATTGCGGTGGGCTGGCTGATCGTCGAAGACATCGCAATGGTGGTGGCGCTGGTCGTGGTGCCAACGTTGTCCAGTGCGTTCGGTGGTGCGGGCGAAGTCACTCAACTCGGATCACTCCTGACGACAGTGGCAATCACGCTCGGTAAAATCGCCCTGTTTGTCGCATTCATGTTGATCATCGGAAGACGGCTGATTCCGTGGGCGCTCGATCAGGTGTCTAAGACAGGGTCGCGCGAGCTGTTTACACTCGCAATCTTGGCCATTGCGTTCGGTGTCGCATTTGGATCGGCCGAGCTTTTCGGCGTTTCATTCGCTCTTGGCGCTTTCTTTGCCGGACTAATCCTCAACGAATCCGAACTCGGCCACAAGGCCGCGGCCGAGACGCTCCCGCTCCGAGACGCCTTTGCCGTGCTGTTTTTTGTCGCGGTCGGCATGTTGTTCAACCCGAATATTCTGATAAGCCAACCCTGGGCCCTCATCGGGACATTCCTGATTATCGTCATCGGGAAATCGTTGGCCGCATGGTTGCTCGTCCTGATGTTCGGATATCCTCAGCGCGTGGGGCTCATTATTTCAGCGAGCCTGGCACAGATCGGGGAATTCGCGTTCATGTTGGCGGAGTTGGGCGTCACCGTGGGGTTGTTGCCGACTGAAGGGCGCGACTTGATCCTGGCGGCCGCAATCCTCTCGATTC
This sequence comes from Nitrospiraceae bacterium, assembly GCA_041748925.1. Lineage (GTDB taxonomy): Bacteria > Nitrospirota > Nitrospiria > Nitrospirales > Nitrospiraceae > Palsa-1315. The sequence continues at coordinate 7,220 of JBGTCI010000055.1, forward strand.
TCGTGAACCCGCTCTGGTTTAAGGCAGTCGATTGGATTCGATTGCGGAGTGACCCGGTTGATCGTTCAACGCAGGCGCCGGTCCCGACAAGCAATCACGTCGTGCTCATCGGGCATGGCCGTGTTGGGAAGATCGTGAATCGCGCATTGAGAGACGCCGATCGGCCCGTCGTCGTCATCGAATACAACGCAAGCATTGTCGATGAGCTGCGCGCGGAAGGCGTAAGTGTAATTCTTGGAAATGCGGCGGCCCCGGGCATTCTCGAGTCCGCCAATGCAGCTGACGCCCGCCTGCTCATCAACGCGATTCCCAATGTCTTCGAATCCGGCCAGATCGTAGAACGTGCCCGCGCTCTGAATTCATCGATCGAGGTTATTGTGCGCGCCCATTCCGATGCCGAAGTGGAGCATCTGAAACATCACGGAGCCGAAGTTGTGATTATGGGCGAACGCGAAATTGCGCGAAGGATGATCGATTTTGCCACAGGCACAAATAATAAGGAACTAGCCTAGAAGCCGCAGATCACATTTTACGTCTCACGCCCCTTCAGTCTTGGAATATTTTCGGTTCAGAGTACCCCGCCCTCGGATCAATCTTCGATTGCGCATATCGCTTATAAAACATCAGCACATCCCGCACCGACACTACCCCCACGATTTCGCCTGCTTGGGTCACAGCAAGATGGCGCACTCCTAACTCAGCCATCATATCTTGAGCATCATCGACCGACTGACTACCTTCAATTGTGAAGATGGGGGTCGTCATGATCTTTTCAACGGTGAGTTTGCCGAGCGGCTTACTCATCGCCACCGCGCGCCGCACAATGTCGGTATCCGTGACGATTCCGACCAGCTTTTTCCCCTTCTTTACAAACAGCGACCCTACTCGCGCACTGTGCATCTTCTTCGCTGCGCTGACAATCGACACGCCAGGTCCCACGGTCTTGGGCTTCTTGCTCATGATCTTTCCCACTGTAGACATGCTCATTCCCCTTTCTTATTTCTGTTGGATGAAACTAATCAGAAGAAAATTCAGCCTCGTTCATTTAATAGTGCATAGGATGCTCAAAACGGTCAGCCAACTAGGCCGCAGGGAACATGGCGACTGAGGAGGTACATACCAAACTTCGTTTGACCCGTCCGCCCTTCAAATAGTCTTGGCGGGCGGATAAACACCTCCAGAGATTTTATTCTCATGTTCCATCCCCTCGCAGGGAGACATGTGACTGAGAACGACGTTGGGGACCGTTTTCAGCATCCGTTACACAGTTAGCACGATTTTACCGAAAAACTTGCGGCTTAGCATAAGTTCTTGTGCCGCGCGAGCCTCTTGAAGAGGAAACGTGCAATCGATCACCGGGACCAGCCTACCCTGCCCCATCAGTTCCGCTGCCTTCATCAATTCCACACGCGTGCCCATATAGGACCCTTTGATTGTCAGCTGGCGAGCAAAGACATAACGGAGATTCAGCTTCACTTCGCCCCCGGTCGTTGCGCCACAGGTAATCAAGCGCCCACCTCCCGCCAATGAATCGAGGCAGGTATCCCAGACCTCCGGGCCGATATGCTCAATCACGACATCGACACCGCGTCCTTCGGTCAGCAACTTGGCGCGCTCCGAGACCTTCTCTTTGGTGTGATTGATGACGGCATCGGCCCCCAGAATCACAGCTTTTGGAATCTTGTCGTTGGATCCAACGGTCGCCATCACGCGGGCTCCGGCCAGTTTTGCCATTTGGACCGCCATGCTCCCGACTCCGCTCCCCGCCCCCATGATGAGCACGGTCTCGCCATGTTGAAGTCCAGCGAGAGCAAAGAGCATATGCGATGCAGTCACCGACACGAGCGGGAACGCCGCCGCCTGTTCAAACGAAAGGTTCTCTGGAATCGGCAGTACATTGCGGAACGGCACTCTCAGATACTCCGCATAGGCGCCGTGCGTCTTGGCACCGACCAGCCCATACGAGCGGCACATATTGTCACGCCCCGCCAGACACTGCTCACATTTCCAGCAGCTGATTCCAGGGGACACAAACACCCGCTGTCCCACGGTGACGCTATCAACCTGCCCACCAACTTGCTCCACAATCCCGGCCGCATCAGACCCCGGCACATGAGGAAGTGGAATGGGATAGGCAGGATTCCCCTGTCGTATCCAGATATCGAGGTGATTCAGCGCACAGGCCTTGACGCGAACCCGCACATCCTCAGGGCCAATCGTCGGCTCCGGCAGATCCTCATACGAAAGTGTCTCCGGTCCACCATGCTCGCGAAACAGTACCGCCTTCATCCAACACTTCCTCCACTCAACAAAAATAATTCTGAAATGGCGGGTGGCAGCGAGGTGGGTGCCCGACCGCCAACTACACAACAACGGCCACGAATCCGCTCAGATCTGGTTTCTCCCTGCAGGATGCTCAAAAAGTCTGTTCAGCAAGGCCGCAGCCGACGGAAGCACCGGAGGCGTAGCCTCTGGGCTACGTTGAGGATGCTTTCGAGGGGAGAACGCCGCTGGCAGGCTTTTTCAGCATCCGATTAGAAACTCAACGTCCCCTCCACAACCATGACCACCTGCCCCCCCACTTTCACCGTTTGGATCGCATCGTCATCCGATTCAACCTGGACCAGGATGCGCGACGGACGCCCGATCTCATAGCCCTGCTCGACGATGATTTCCGTCAGCAGCCCCACTTCAACGAGCCCATTGTGGACGAGATAGGCGCCCATCGCTCCGCTGGCACTCCCGGTGGCGGGATCTTCGAGGATTCCGATCGCGGGCGCAAACATTCTCGTGTGCACGGTTGCCTGGTCCTCCACCGTCATCATCGTATAGACCAGAATTCCGTTGGCGCCGAACCGCTCGCACATCTCGACAATCGCGGCAGCGTCCGGCTCAATCGACCGCACCGCCGTGAGGGCCCGCACCGGCACAATCACCACCGGCAACCCGGTTGAAACCACCATCACCGGCGCCTTGGTGTCGACAATCTGGTATTTTGGGAGACCCAGAGTCTTCGCAATGTGAAACAGATCCTCCGTCTCCTCCACCGAACCGAGGAAGAGCGGTTTCGGCTGTGTCATCACCACCCGGATGACCTCTCCCTCTCGTGCATGGATTTCAACGGGAAAGAGGCCAATGTTGCATTCCTGCATCACGCGGGTCACGCCATCGGTGACGGCAATCAACCCAAGTTGAGCCAACACGTAAAATGTCCCCAGCACCGGATGTCCCGCAAATGGGATCTCCTGCGTCGGGGTAAAAATCCTGAGCCGAACGACCGCTGCCTGGTCCGTCGGAGGGAACACAAATACGGTTTCGGAAAGGTTCATCTCCCGGGCAATCTGTTGTAGTTCAAAGTCGTTGAGACCTTGTGCATTGGGGAACACGGCGACCGGATTGCCGCCGAACGGCACCCCGGTGAACACATCGGCTTGATAAAATTTAAGCGTGCGAAGGTCCGGCATGATCTCTCTCTATCAGGTGAATCGTGAGCGAGACAAGCAAGTCGTACGCGACAGGCGCGACTCTCGAAGAGAATACTCCGACCCGTCTCGCTTTTCGCGCAAGTCGCGCTGCATTTTAGGTGTTTGACAGGCGTACATCCGCTTTGCCAGACTCGCCCCATGACAGATGTGAAGCAAGAAGACGTGACCCACGCACTGGAGGTATTGGGACTGACCCTCCCCGTCACCGCCGAAACCCTCGCTAAGACCAGACGGGCATTGCTGTATACCTGGAACCCCGCTCGCTACTCAAATCTGACCAACAACCCCAAGAAATACATGCAGGCCTACAAAAAGGCCGAGGAGATGACTAAACTCATCGAAGCCGCGTACGCTCTGCTCACTGCCGTCCTCGTTCCTGACGAAACTCTAGACGTGAAAAGTGAGAAGTGAAAGGTGAGAAGTGAACTGCGGAGGTGAGACAAGTCCACTTCAGTCTGTACCGCAATTTCACGTTTGACGCCATACCTATCCCCAAATCTTACGTCTTCCTTTTTACTTTTCACCTTTCACTTTTCACGGCCTATCCCCTGCCATGGGACACGACTCGGCTCATTCCCTCACTGCCATCTTCGCTTCCATTCTTCGCAACCGGCCAGGTGATCAATCCTGACACGCCTTCCGGCGATCCGACGGGCTGCGCCTGCTGCGCGTAGATCTGCGGCAACTGGTTCGTCCCGAACTTCGAGATATAGAGAAAGACATGCTCCCGCGAGTTCACGCGCACGGCCCAGGGATGAAAATCGTTCTTGTAGAACTCTTCGCAGAGCTGCATCGCGTCCAGGCAGGAGAGGGTACTGGGATCATTCAACGTGTAATAATAGTCCAGGGGGAGATCGTACTCCTCTTGTTTGTGGATCGTAATGCCGAACTTCTCCGGACTCCGCACCATCGGCGTGTGGCGGTAGGCCACGAAGTAGAACAACTCCATCGAGTGAATCACCGGCTGGTTCTCGAGGACAAACTGGCGGGTTTCCAACGCTTCATCGAGCGTTTCGCCGGGGAATCCATAGAAGGCCATCACATGGTTCCAAATCCCCGATTTCGCCGCCATATGGAGGTTGCGCTGGATCACGCTCTTCTTCGCATGTTTGTCCATGAGGCTCAGCACCCGCTCGCTTGCCGACTCCATCCCATAATAGAGGGTGCAACAGCCAGCCTTAGCCGCGAGATCCCAGGTCTCTTGCTCTTGGAGCGTTTCTTCAAACCGGATCAACGTCGTCCACTTGATCCCGACGTTTTGATCGACCAGCAACTGCGACACCTTCTTGAACAGAGCCGGCGGATAGGATTCGTCGGAGAAGAGAAAATGGCGGCACTGATACTTGTCACGCAGCGCTTTAATCTGTTCGACGACTTGTTGCACCGGCACGCCCCGATACTGATCGAAGTAACCCTGGCCATGGTCACAGAACGTGCAGCGGCCCCAATAGCAGCCGCGCGTCGCCAGGTAGGGAATGATCAGCTCCGGCACGAAGTACTGGTCCAACGGCAATCCGTCGAAGTCCGGCAAGGGCAACGCGGTCGTCTTTTCGGTGTAGACTTCGGGATTCCGGTGAATGCCTGAGGCATCGCGATAGATCAAGTTGGGCACGGATGCGATGGCCCGCTCGCCATTCAATGATTCGATGAGCCAGAGCAGCGCATGCTCGCCCTCGTAAAGGATCGCTGAGTCGAATACGTCCGTGAAGAACTGCTCGTGCTTGGCGAGATCTTCTTGAAGGCGCGTGATGACGTTACCGCCCACCACCACATGAATATCCGGGAAGGTCTCTTTGATCATTTTGCAAAAGGTCAGGCCTGCAAGCAACTGCATCTGCGTGCCGATGGAGACCCCGACGACGTCCGGCTTCTCCTTCGCCACCGCCGGCATGACCAGCTGATTGCAGAGGTCCCGATAGACGTTCACCTGCTCATCGTCCAAACAGGCCAGCACTTCTTTGGAGACGCCGGGGCGATAGCCCAGATTGCTTTCCATCGGATAGAAGACAAGCGACGCGGGATAATAGGCTGCGGAAATATAGGCCATTGCCTCGCGGAAGGTATTCAACGCGCCTTCCAGTATCTCGGCCTGGTAGAAGCGCTCGCCCCGCACGATCAGCTTCGCATCCTCAGCCCGATCGGCCAGATCGAACACATCAACGGCATAGGCCTGCTCCACCACCGCCTTACGATCCGCGTCCTGATCTGTCAGCGTCCCCGCCTTCTCCTTATCTTGGAGCGGCTTGAGCTGCATCCCCAACCGGGCCTTCACCCAGATCAGGAACTCCATGCTGAAGAAGTGATCCCACATCCCGATATTGATATCGCGCTGGATGACTGTATGGCCCGCCTCCCGCAGCACGGCAGTCAAAGAAGGTAAGGCGAGATAGGGCGCTGTCGGCACCCACTCAGGCGGAAAGAGCAGCATGACCTTCGACTGCTTCCGTGTGCCGTTGGCCAATGGAGCGAGGCCGTCTATTTGAACTAAGTTTGCCATTTCTCACAGATCCAGTCTTGAGTTTTTAGTGCTAGTTTTTAGTTGTCGGAGCGAAGTAACTCAAAACTAAAAACTCAAAATTCAAAACTTCTTGGTCTTCCCCTCGTCAACTAAACACTCAACACTAAAAACTCAAAACTATTAAGATCACATTTTTCCAGCCAAAGTCGGAACCGCACCGGCGATCTTAGCTGCGTGGTACTGCAGGTCGGGTAATTTTTGCAGCCCGAACCGCGCGATGTAGAGAAAGATGTATTCGCGAATGAACAGGCGCAGGTCCCAGCCCGGATTGTGATTCCGTTCAAACTCCTGGAACACCCGCTCCGCCTCTTCGATGCTCATCCCATCCTTCACCGTGTAGTAGTAGTCGAGCGCCAAATCCCACTCGGGATTCTTATAGGCCGTCACGCCCCATTTCTCAGGGTTCTTCGCCACCGGGTTATGCCGGCCGAGGTCGAACGTGCCGAAGCCGAGGGAATGGACATGCTCCTTGTTCGCTTCGAGAAATTCAACAGACGACCAGGCGTCTTCTCTCGTTTCGCCAGGGAAGCCGAAGAAACCCATGCAGTGGTTCCAAATTCCCGCATCGGCCGAGAGCTGCAAATGCTTCGTAATCACGTCGGTCGTCGTCGCCTTGTCCATCAACTTCAACACCCGCTCATTCCCCGACTCATAGCCAAAGTGGAGATAGCGGCAGCCCGAGTCCTTCGCATCCTGCCAGACTTGATCGTCCAGCAGGCTCTTCTCAAACCGCATGTGCGTCGTCCAGACAATGCCAATCTGGCTGTCGATCAGCCCGCGTGACAGCTTTCGAAAGAGCGCAGGCGGGTACGACTCGTCGGTGAAGTGGAAATGCTTCGCCCCGTACTTGTCACGCAGATGCGTGATGTCGGCCAGAATGTCCTGAATCTTCTTGGTCCGGTAGCCGGCCGTATAACCCTCGCCATGGTCGCAGAACTCGCAACGGCCCCAATAGCATCCTCGCGTCGCCAGGTACGGCAGGATTTTCGTCGGCACGAAGTATTTATGGAGCGGCAGCCCGTCGAAGTCCGGTGGCGGCAGAGTTGCCATGTCCTCCGAAAAGCTGGTCGGCGATACATGTATGCCGGTGGCGTCCTTATATATGGTGTTGGGCACGTCGGCCAGACTCCGCTTCGCCCCCACCGCCGACACCAGTTGGACGAACGCAGTCTCCCCTTCATAGACCACCGCACTGTCGAAGTATTGGAACAGGGGCGACTGCGGCAGCACATCGCGCAGGCGCGTCACGGTATTGCCGCCGATCGTCACATGAATATTTGGAAAGTTCTGCTTGATGAGGGCGCAGAAGGTCATGGAGGAGAACATCTGCTGTTGCAGCACGATCGAGATGCCGACCACGTCCGGCTGCTCTTGCTCGATCACCGGTTTCACCAGATGTTCGAACACATCGCGGTAGACATTCACCTGCGTGTCGTTCACCGCGTCCATCACCTCGGAGGAGACGAAGACCTTGTACGACAGATCGGTCTCCATCGGCGGCATGCAGATCCGCGATGGAAAATAGACCATCGAGATCACCGACGTGACCTCACGGAATACATGAATGGCCCATTCTAACTGATCGATTTCATAGAATACTTCTCCGCGAATAACTGCCTTCGCCTTCTCTGCCTTCTTAATCAATTCGTCGATCCGCTGCCTGGTCAGATCGCAGAGGGACAGCTGCAAATCCATCTCCTCGGCGTTCAGATCGCGCTTCTTCGACAGTTTTCGGAGCCGGTCGAGCTGCTGCGGCACCCGGCGCAGGACTTTCTTCAGGAAGTCCTCGCTGAAGTACCAATCGTACATTTCAAGGTTGATGTCTTTTTGGATGACGGTATGACCGGCCTGACGGAGGACGGCGGTGAGGGAGGGAAGGCTCAAATAGGGTTCGGAGGGGAACCAGTCCGGCGGGTAGATGAGCAGCACCTTCATCTTCCGGCCGCTGGTGGCTTCGGAGGCTTCACGATGGAGCATGATCAGCTCCTTTGAAGCCCGCTCGCCCTTCGTATACTCGATCCGCATACCGGCTTGCTCTCCTACACGCCGAGTGAGAAGAAACTATCAGAAAGCCAAGGGGTTAGCCACTAGAGGAGACATTGTACGGGCGTGGGAGAACGGGGGTCAAGGGCGGTGAGGGAGCAGCCAGACAGTCCTTCTTGCTCGCTGAGGCCCCACGATAAAGCGGTGGTCCCTCAATGCGCGCAGTCAAGGACCATCTGGCCACCCCCTCCAACGGGAGATGGGATGAGAGAGCGAAAAGAAAAAGAAGGGAAGACTGGCGATTCCCGACGTGCTCGCGCACCGCGCGGTCGCGGACTCCCCTCGTTGGACGCGCGCACGGAAAACAGCCGACCGGCCCGCCCTCGTAAAAGCAGCGTTGGGCCTGCGCCTCTATGGACCGATAGCCCCCAAGAAAAGTACAATGCCTGAGATTCACAACAAATAGGCAGTTAGTTACTCGCTTGCTGATTACAGAATTCCATCTTCATGAGCAATACACACCATTATAAGTATCTACCTCTCACCTTGAGTCTGGACACCCTAGGTGGGATTGCCGCTCCCTTAGTAAAGCGAGGCACTCCATTACCCGCAAAGCGGAAGCAACGTTTCGCCACAGCTGCTGATAAGCAAAAAGCAGTAACACTGTCGATATTTTTAGGGGAAAGCAAGATCTCCCAAAAGAACATCTACTTAGGAAACTTTGACGCTCCAGGTATTCCCGAAGCACCGCGAGGAGAAGGAGCGGTCGACATCGAGTTCGAGGTCGATCAGGACTGCCAGGTAATAGTGACAGCCATCCCAGTGAAAGGCGGAAAGAACTTATCTCCAGTTACGAAAAGCTTTAGTCCAGTTTTAACCAAAGAAACAATCGCTAGGATGTTGCGTAAAGCCCTGGACGAACACGTAGCGGATAAATTGATGGCAGAACAGGTAGAAGCAAAGAATACCGCAAGCCAACTACTCAATCGAGCAGAGAACTATATACAGAATCAGCATAAGTTCGGATCACGCAGTGCAGTCAACAGTCAAATAGAGGACGTCGTTGCTGAGCTAGGACTAGCACTTGACGATGACAACCTTGGAGATATTTTGGAGAAAAGCAAGAGACTCAAGTCACTCATTCCCAGCACAACTCTTGATTTTGATTTTTTTGGAGGTTCCGACCCATTCAAGGATTTTTTCGGTCCACCACGCCGTCGGACAAACGTGCAATCGCCCGCAGAAAGTACGCCACAAGATCGGAAATCATCCGGTGTTCCCTCTAAAGCACCACCCTCATCAGACCAAATTGTCAAATCGAAGGAGGGGGTATTCACCGCAGGCCAGCATTTTGACGCCAAGCTAGTCATCAGAGATTTATTTTCGGTCGCAGCTAAGGAGATTGTCGTCATTGACGCATATCTTGGAGAAGATGTACTCAATCTCCTTACGGTCAAGAAAAACGGAGTTCAAGTAAAACTATTGACGGGGAAAGTGTCTCCTGCCTTTCTGACTCTTGCCCGCGATTTCAATCGACAGTACAGCAATTTGGAAATGCGGTCCTCAAAAACATTTCACGACAGATTCATCTTTATCGACAATTGTGACTTTTATCACTTCGGGGCTTCTCTTGAGCACCTAGGTAATAAAACCTTCATGTTTTCAAAGTTGGAAGAAGATTTGATTATATCAACATTGAAAACTCATTGGGCGGAGGGATGGAGTCGTGCTGACGTTGTGCTTTAAAAAGCAAAACAACTGCCTTCACGAAACGCAACATAGTTGGCACGCACAGGATACAAAGAAATGAGTAAAGAGACGTTTTCTTCGAGACATGGCTTCGAGCCGAAAGAGATTGAAATAAAGGTCCGACATGAAGCACCTGCTGAACTCCGAGCAGTTGTGGCCGATCTAGCCTACGAAGCAGGGCAAAACCCTCACTCCTTGCGTAGCATTATCTGTAAGGTGCTCCGCGTCAGAGAAAATCCTGGGAACTGGTCAGCATTTCCAAATGTCGACACCGAAGCTAGGGACCATCTAGAGTCTTGCGAGTGGTACGAGGTCTATGACGTTATCGAGGCCATCCAAGAGAGCTTGCAACGAGAAGATGAGCGCTCTTCCTGGGAAAAAGACGGCATGCGAGCAGAATATTTCACCAATGAGCTGAACAATTATTTCCGGGGGGAAAGAGAGAGGTGTCAGGAACCATTACTCGACGTAAGAAGTAAGAAAAGGTGTTAGGAACGGTTTCTCAGCTGACTCCCTTTTCTTCACCTACCCTCTTTGCCTAGCTATCTTAACTTTCCCTGAGACAGGTGCATGACAGCGGTTTCTGAGTGTTTCGTGGCGACGTCGGCATGGCCCGCTTTTCCATGCTCAATGGCTTCTTTCAGATGTGCGATCCCTTCGCCCACCTGCGGACGATCCTTGCCTCCCTGCAGGGCATGCTGCAGCGCGGCTTCCGCATGTGTCAGGAGTACCTCAGCATGACCCTGTTTGCCATGGTCCACCGCTTCTTCCACGTGATCGAGAGCGTCCTTGAGGTTCTGCTCTTCTTGACGCAGAACGTCACGCCGCGCCCCGCCACCCCCTCCGAATACCGGTTGCAAAGGCAGCATTGTGGTGACGACTACGGCAAGGACTCCGGCCAGCGTGACAGCTAGTTGCGTTGTAGATCGTCTCATCGGCATTCTCCGTTTCTCAAGAGAAGTGAAAAGACCTCCATTGACCACCAGATAGCACCTTCCGTCTTTGGGGAATTTCATTTTACCATCACCCCTCTGCCTGTGGCGAGCCTCGTCGAGCCTGGGGAGAAAACGGCGTCAGGAAGAAGGAAAAGGGGACAGGCTACTTTTCTTCCAGCTTCCATAGCCGACCCCGTCCGCAACTTTTCCTCCTCCTCACAATGGATCAGGCCAGCCAGAACCAGTAAAATGTCGTTGTTTATTTGTCTGGAAAGGATCTAATGGATATTGTCTCTCACGGCCTCTGGGGTTCGATTGCCTTCGGTCGAAAGAGTCGATCGAGTTTCTGGCTGGCCTTTGTGATCGGCATGGCTCCCGATCTCTTTTCGTTCGGGATTCTGTGGGTGGCCGCGATACTTGGTTTGTCGGAACAGCCCGATTTCAGTCACGGCACACCTCCGGAATCGACGATCCCTCAATATGTGCATCATCTCTACAATGTCACCCATAGCTTCATCGTATTCCTCGCCGTATTTTTCTTAATTTGGTTCCTGCTGAAGCGGCCTCTCTGGGAACTCGGAGCCTGGGGTCTGCACGTCCTGGTTGACATCCCCACGCACTCGTATGCGTTCTTCCCGACACCAGTCCTCTGGCCACTCTTTGATTGGAAGTTCAACGGCTGGCAATGGATGACACCAAGCATTCTCATCCCCAACGTCGTGCTTCTATCGCTGCTCTACGCATGGTACTTCTGGCAGTCTTATAGGGCGAAGGGAAGGTAAGAAAAGAAAGATTGACAGGCTACTTTTCTACCAGCTTTTCCTGGCCCATCCTCGTCTCTGCAGCATAGACGTGAGATTGTGCGCGAAGTACGAGAAAAAAGTAGCCTGTCCCCTCTCTCCTCCATCGGATCGGTGAAGTCACATAAACTTCGTCGGAAACTGTTTTACCACGGCGGCCGTCAGCGCATCGGCAATGACATAGATATGATGCTCCATCGCCGGCCAAGTCTCTTCTTCACCGGCGTAATCGCTGTCTTGAAACTTGGTGATTTGCGCCACATGATGGTCGACATGGGTAGCGAACAGGCCGCGAACCGCGTCTTTCGAGAGGTGGGGATTAATCCCGCTGAAAAATGCGGCGATCTCGTCGATGTTCAAGGCAAGCTGGGCCTTGGCTGCATCCTGCTGGCGCTTATCCTCAGCCACAGTAGCCTGGGAGTATGCTTTGACCGCCCCATAGTGCTCGGTGAGTAGGGTATAGAGTCGCTCAGAGGCTGCTTCGCCGTAGAACGGCGTAAATGTCCGCGCAATGTCCCTTGCATTGGCAGCTACCGCCTTCTCCGCAAAATCCCGCGACCGACGATCGTTTTTCGCGTTGTCCAAGACGACGTTGCGAATCCAGAAAAGATGTCGCGACCATTCATCACGCAAGACAGCTTGCAGGTCCGTCGCAGTCACGGGGTGAGGGGCCGTCTCCGAGTGCCATTCATGTGCGCAGCCTACGAGGCCGACGACTGCGACTACCAGTACTGCCATGGATCGACGTATCTGATTCATAAAGCCTCCATGTGATGAGTAATGGTATCAGAATCCGATTGTCCGTCATGGCCCTCGAATGTCCAGCCGAACATTACCGCTCCAGCGTCCGCCACATTCGCATGCCGGTAAACATCATGATACCATCCGTGGCCGTCATGCAACTGGGGGCAAGAAAAGGGGACAGGCTACTTTTCTGTCAGCTTTCGTGGCCAGTCCTCGTCTCCGTAACATAGACATGAGACTGTGCGCGGGAAAAGAAAAAGGTGTCAGGAACCATTACTTAAATTGCTGTTGGAGCGCTGGTAGCGTTAGGGCGCAAGGAGTATCAGGTGAAGGTCAAGCGCATCGTCTCAAATGTCGCAGGGTCCGACGTAGAGAAGGCACGCGCATTCTATAAAGAGGTTCTTGGTCTCAACGTCCTCATGGACCTTGGCTGGATACAAACGTACGGCTCAAGCTCAACGATGACAATTCAGGTCAGCGTGATGTCCGAAGGAGGATCTGGCACGGCTGTCCCGGATATGTCGATTGAAGTAGATAATGTTGAAGAGGCTCTCACGAGAGTCCGAAAAGCCGGTATTCCCATCGAATACGGCCCGGCGACTGAGCCGTGGGGAGTGCGCAGATTCTATGTCCGTGATCCATTCGGAAAATTGGTCAACATCCTGCAGCATGAGTAAAAGACAATTGTGCCCTAACAGCGCTGGCGAGAGGAAAAGGCGACAGGCTACTTTTCTGGTTACTTCAGTAAAAAGTAGAATGATCCAGATTTCTTCGTCAATACCTGGATCGGTAAGATCAACAGCTTTCAAGGAGGGCAAACTAATGTGGAAAATATTCGCAGCAACAGCAGCCATGGCCTTCGTCCTTGTGAATCCGATCCTTGGAGCCGCTCAAGACGCGCCGGTCAGTCAAGAATCTGTACCTGAGCAGATAGTGGACGCCTTCAATGGCGTGTTCGGGGTCCATCCTGGAGCGCGCGCGACCCACGCAAAGGGCGTCGTGTTGGAAGGCACGTTCACACCGAGTGACTCGGCAACGGCTGTGAGCAAGGCCTCTCATCTACAAAAGAAAAAGACCCCGGTTCCCACGACTATTCGGTTCTCTGCCTCAACCGGGCTCCCGGCCATCCCCGACACCGACCCCGGCGCGAGCCCACGCGGTATGGCCGTGAAATTCCACCTCCCTGATGGCTCGAAGACCGACCTCGTGGTGAATTCGTTCAACGGCTTTCCTGTCGCCACGGCAGCCGAGGTTAGAGATTTATTTCTCGCAATTGCAGCAACCAAACCCGAAGACCCCAAACCAACGGCGCTTGACCAGTTCTTGAGCAGTCATCCCTCCGCCAAGGCTTTCGTGGAGGCTCCGAAACCGGCACCGGTGAGTTACGCCACCCTGACCTATTTCGGTGTGAATTCGTTCAAGTTCACGAACGCGAAGGGGACTGCCACCTTTGGCCGGTACCAGCTCCAACCCATGGCTGGCGAGCACTTCCTGACCAAGGAGCAACTCTCGGCGATGGGGTCCGACTATCTCACTTCTGAAATCCGCGAGCGGGTTCGTCGGGGTCCCGTCAAATTTAAACTACTCCTCCAAGTCGCCGAGCAAGACGACAAGATCGACGATCCCTCAATCGCGTGGCCGGATACGCGCAAGAAGGTCCTATTGGGCACGCTCGCCATCACCAAAGCTGTGGCGGACAGCCAAACCGCAGAGAAAAAATTACTCTTCATGCCGGGAACACTGGTTTCAGGTATCGAAGCAGCCGATCCGATGATCGCCGCGCGGTCGGCGGCATATACCATTTCCGCGTCCCGTCGCACCAAGGCGCAGTAACGCGGGAGGGGCATTCCCGGACATCCGCGAAAAAGAAAAGGGGACAGGCTACTTTTCAAGTAGTTTCCGAGGCTGCCCTCGTGTTTGGAACGTGGACGAGAGGCCGAGGGTGGTGGCGGTGGTTGTGCGTCGATCTGTCTCTTCGAAGGGTTGTTGCCGGTTAACACAGGTGCCCAGAACAAGTCGAAGCACAAGGAAAAGTAGCCTGTCCCCTTTTCTGCCACACGGCATACACCCTCTCGCTACGGACAGCACAACGTAAACCGTCCCAAGCCACTAGCCATTTAGCCCTTATTTGTCAGCAGGTTCCGTAGCGAGAGATCTTGTCACGCAACCTTGATCTCGCTGCTATCTGTCCGTAACTCTCAGATGTCATGCTTACTGCAACTCAGCGAGACTCTTCTTCAATGGAGGAGGAATGACGATGAGGCCTTGGTTGGAAGCTCTCCTCAAAGCGATCGTGATGGCTGCCACCATGTGCAGTGGCATCATCGTGCCTAAATACGACAGGCCTGCGGGGGATGAGAGCCGCGAAGGAGGGCGGGGTATTAGGCAGGATCAACGGGGTTTGGACCGCGCAGCCTAATAGGAGGTTCACGATGACCTGGAAAAACAAAGCGGAGCGGCTCCTCGGTAGTCGGACGCTCCACCTCCAAGGAGACGGACAATTCGCCTTGGTCACGCCTTGCAGAACCCGCGCATTCTCTCTCTGGCCAACGCGAGCGGAAGCTGAGCAAGCCATGAATCGCATCATATCCTGTGGAGGCGATTGTCACGGCATTTCTTCTCACTATATTGCGGACCTCGGAGAGGCGGCCTGATCATGGAGAAGAAAAAGGACAAGCTACTTTTCCAAGAGAAGAGAAATGTGCCAGGACCCATCTCGCGACGCGTGGCGGGCCGATTTGAGTGTTCCTGAGTCGTTGGAGTCCATCTTCTTCCACTCGGCAAACGACGGCTCACTAACGGCACAAAAGTTACCAATAAGAAGAGAAACAAAATGGATCACACACCCCTAACCTACTCTTACACAGCTAGGGATTGTTCCAAGTTTACAAATTCGATATTAGCGCTATGCTTGCTCTATGAGGTATTTATTCGATGCTCTGACCATCCTTAGTGTGATACTAGCAGCAGGCACCATACTGGCGGTCCTCTTTTAATAACCTTCACCCTCTTCGCGAGCTGCTACCACCGAACATTAGCGAACCCCCTTGGCGAGCTTTCAAAAGCCTGTTGATGAACAAAAACGGGGACATTCTGGAATTCCTGCCTGCCTGATCATGCTGTTTACATTTGAGTCGTAGCACAACCGGGTAGCGTCGCCTTCGGGACACCGAGGTCGAAGGTTCAAATCCTCACTTGCCTACGTCAGCAGCCGGGGAGCATACTTCTTTCATCTATGTATAAGGCAAAGGCATACTCTGCGGCCAGTCCGACATCGTCGCTTTCCTCCACCACGATTGGACGGCGCGACCCCGCTCAACACGACGTACAGCTCGAAATCCTCTTCTGCGGTATCTGCCACTCGGATCTCCACCAGGTCCGCAACGAGTGGAGCGGTGTCATGCCCACGGTGTACCCCTGTGTCCCGGGCCATGAAATCGTCGGCCGTGTCACCAAAGTCGGTTCGGCAGTCACGAAGTTCAAGCCCGGCGACCTTGCCGCGGTCGGCTGCATGGTCGACTCCGACAGGACCTGCTCCGAATGCCAGGCCGGCCTTGAGCAGTTCTGCCGGAACATGACCCTCACGTACAACTTCCCGGACAAGCAACTCGGAGGAGTTACCTATGGCGGCTATTCCGAGAGCATAGTGGTGGACGAACGGTTTGTCCTGCGCGTCCCTTCCAATCTCAATCTCGCCGGCGTCGCGCCGCTTCTCTGCGCCGGGATCACAACTTACTCACCTATGCGCCATTGGGGCGTCACCAAGGGCAAGAAGGTTGGCGTGGTCGGCCTCGGAGGCCTGGGCCACATGGCCGTGAAGTTTGCGCATGCGCTCGGAGCCCACGTTGTCGTCTTCACCACTTCACCCAACAAACAGGAAGACGCGCTCCGCCTTGGGGCTGACGAAGTCGTCGTCTCCCGTCATGCCGATGAGATGAAGAAGCAGGCCGGCAGCTTCGACTTCATCCTCGACGCTGTCTCCGCCGATCACGACATTAACGCCTACATCGAACTCCTCCGCCGTGATGGCAACATCACCCTCGTCGGTGCGCCGGAAAAACCTCTCGCCGTCCCTGCATTCAGTCTGATTATGGGTCGGCGCAGTCTCTCCGGCTCCCCTATCGGCGGTATCGCCGAGACCCAGGAAATGCTCGATTTCTGCGGGAAGCACAGCATCACCGCCGATGTTGAAGTGATTCCCATGCAGAAGGTCAACGAAGCCTACGACAGACTGCTCAAGTCCGATGTGAAGTACCGCTTCTCGATCGATATGGCTTCTCTGAAGTCCGGGTAACAGGCCTAAGAAAGAAGAATCTCTCGCGGCGCGTGGCGGGGAGCTGGTTCAGTTGGTTTCTTTGGTCTGTCTCGTGTGTGTGGTTCGACGAACGAAATAACGAAAGGAGAAGAGAAAGGGGATTAGTTTGATGACGAATCATCTTGAATATACGCGCAGGTGTACGATGAGTGCTTCGTTACTATTCCACGCAGGCGTGCAGATCGTCGTTCTTGCTTCGCTGCTATGTAGCTTCGCTATAGCCAACGCTCAAAACACGAGTCCCAAAAGCTCAGAGCCTGGAAAATCCGCGGACAAAAAAACAGGGCGCCTGGGGTCTGATACCACCCTTCCAGGTGGCACTGTGCCGGGTGGAACCGTCCCAGGCGGGACGCTGCCCGGAGGCCCGGTCCCCGGCGGAACCGCGCCAGGAGGAACCGTCCCTGGTGGTACTGTGCCGGGTGGAACATTGCCTGGGGGAACGGTGCCCGGAGGCCCTGTCCCTGGCGGAACCTTGCCCGGCGGGACCGTCCCTGGTGGAACCGTCTCAGGCGGAACGCTGCCTTGACATATCTGTAGAATTGGAAAGAAAAAAGGGACAGGCTGCTTTTCTGGGAGAAATGGAGAGGCCTCAGGCCCCATCTCGCGACACGTGGCGGTCGGCACCTTCCTCCCCCACCCCTACTCAACCTTACGGGCGGGCTTCGTCGGCATCTAACCAGCCACGGTGAGGACGACCTGATGTTGGCAGAGTTGCTGGAGTTTCTCCCTGGCTTCCTGAGACAGCTTCACAAATTCGACACCAGCCCATTTCCTCTTCACCCATCGGATCACCGCCAGGGTAATCTTCAACGCGGGGGTCCCATCATACGGATAGATCGTCAGGGTGAGCGCGTCGCGCGAAAAGAGTTTTAGGGAGAGATATCGCTTGGGGAAGGAGGAGGTAACCAGTCGTAGGTCACACCCCGTCTCGGAGATATTCGTCACCACTCCGTCGGCAAGACCGCTTTTGGCTGCAACGGTTGTAGAAAAACGTACGGCTCTTCGAGCAGACCGTCTGGGGTCGATCACTTTCACGGGGCAATCGTGTTTGGGAGAAAACAACTTGGCAACGTTCATGGGACCCTCCTTCACCCTAGTTGTTGTGCACTCACGAGTGTATCAGCAACCCTCATGCCGAGCATACGTAGATTATCAGAAATTGGAAAATCGCGCACTTAGAAAGAGGAGGCCGTGGAGTTAGATTGGCGTGTGTGTCAGAACTGAAACAAAGATTGAGAAAACGAGACGCGCACATAGAAGAAGGAAAGGGGACAGCTGAGCTAGCCCCCATTTCTCTTCCCCCTATTGAGGCTCTACTCCGCATCCCTTCTGGGCACAGGAGCAGGGAATGCTGGATCTCTCCTCTCGGCAATTGGACGAACAAAACTCCTTCCCCGGCTCTGCCTGACAGCTGCAGCGCGGGTTCGCACGTGACTTTTCAGCAATGATGTGCCTCTTTCTTCCGTTGAGATCCTTGCGAGGACAACGAGACAGGCAAGCCCTCTTGTCTGTCTCTCAGGAGGCTACTCGATATCGCCGAGTTGGCGCCTCCGAGTCCTTTTCCCCATCCACGATCTATTCGACCGCTCTACGCACCGAGGTGTTTTTTGAGAGTGGGAGAATCCTTGATAGCAGGATTCGTAGGAGCCAGTGCTATGGCCTGCTTGAAGGCGGCGGTTGCCTCCTCGTGCTTTCCCATCTTGTCGAAGCTGAGGCCCAAGTTATACTGGGCTTCTGCCGACTTCGGATCAGACTTAATCGCCTTCTGAAAACGATCAGTCGCGACATCGATGTGGCCCTGCTTGTATTGGCTCACCCCTTCGTCATTGTCTGCTTGACCAGGCGACCCAACCGTAGACATGAGAGCCTCGTCAGACACGGGGGCAGTTGCAGCCGTGCCAGTCTTTTCCGCGAGGTCATTCGGCTTCTTAGAATCGCAAGACACGACGGTGATAGCACAACCCACAAGAATGACACTCAGTGCCAGAGATACCTGTTTCACAATACACCTCCCATTAGACATGTACGAATTCCTGAGGAGATCAAAAGGTGTCAGGAACCATTTCGTGCCTAACACAGAAATTGGCACCTCGATTTCCCGCAATAAGCGCTTCAATAAGGCCTCATCACACCTTTCTCCGACCAAAAAACATGAACGGGGACATTCTGAATTTCCTGCTTGCTTTTAAAAAATAGAATGTCCCAGTCTCTCACTGTTGGTGATTTAAGGCGTTCCGAGTTCGCCATCCAGCCAATCGATTCGAGTTCGCAGCCAGGTTTGCAAATATGCGATTTCCCCTTCATAGGATCCGGTGGCCACCGGGTTCGGCGGCACTATGACGTCCAGGATATCCCACCGTTCAAAATTACGCCGCTGGCCCTCATCCAGCGCTCTCGCTGAGGCGCTGATGGATTCCAGTATCGCCGGGGCATGGGCGTGGAGAAACGTCCATCTTTCTCTCACGCGCCTTTCGAACTCGGGATATCGAAATGCCGCTTGTAGATACGGCCTGTCCCTAGTCCAATAGCCTGTCGGGTCATCATTGCCATTGCGATCAATATTTCCGGCCGCGATGTCGAAATCCCACACCGGCCCGAATCGTAGCGTCTCGTCTTGCCGACGATACATATAGGTGCTCGAAAAAAAGAATGCGTCATTATTTTTTAACAGTTCGTTGACAAGATAAAAATCAACGAGCGACGGAATATCCACTCTCTCCGAGAAGGAGGCATAGTCAGTGTTCAATCTCCGCTCCACATCGTTCATATACGACTCTGTTGCGACTACTTGTTCAGGTGTTGCATCGGACTTCACAACATACGGCATACCCATTGAGCTGATAAACCACGTTTCTTCTTCCAAATACATGCCATCCAATTCTATGAAGAATCCGTTACTGGATTCTGTCTCTGCGCCGATATTTACCTTGTTGGCTCCTACTTCGACATGCTCTGTGAGTTGATACACCCCGTCGTATTGTCCGTTCAATGTCAGCTCAACAAATCTTGATCTCGGCGTGTATTCCTTTCCTAGGGTTTCACTGACACAGAACGCCAGCGCATTGCGTAACATCGTCTTATCGATATAGTTTGCCAAGAGTGCCCAATTTCTCGCCGCCGGCATCCCCAGAAGCGAGGTGGCCTCGCTGAGGTTGAGTCGATATGGTTTTTTCGGCATCGCCCAGGTGCTGTTACCGCGCCCTCTAATTCTTGTTGAGAGTGTTTGGCCGTTAAGATTTATCGTGGCATTCACATAGTCTTCTCTCGACGTGACCGGCACCATTCCGGCCGTGTCAATCGTTATCCTGACTGGAGGTTGGGCGGTACACGTCGCGGCAACACCGGCAGAGGCATTCTGAGGAGTACTCGAAACATCCGCACTATCTCCTCCGCTACAAGCGGACAGGAGAAGAATTACAGGCAGAGCCACACAAGCCGCTCTTATGTGTTTGCTGGTAGCCGTAAGAAGCTCTTTGATGTGCCCCATCTTGAAATCTCCTTGGTTTGGTCTGTTAATCACTTGGTTCACCTTTGATACATCTTCAGCCGCCGCCGTTGCGGGAAAAGTGGCATCGCTCGGGTTCATCGAAGTTAATCATTTGTCTGGGAACAAACGTGCACAGGAGCAGGGCCTCACGAACTGCACGTTTCAGGAAGGCGATGCGTCGCATTTGCACGAGTTGAAGGAGCATATGTTCGACCTTGTCGTGAGCATCTTTGGAGCCATGTTCGCGCCAAAACCGTTTGATGTGGCCAAGGAGATGGTGCGCGTGACCCGACCCGGAGGTCGGATCATTATGGGAAACTGGATTCCCAATGATCCGACATTGGTCGCACAAATCTTGAAAATCAGCTCCTCGTTTTCGCCACCACCGCCGGAAGGTTTCGTGAGTCCTATGACGTGGGGGATCGAGAGCAACGTGATAGAGCGATTTGCAGGCGCGGGGGTCCCGAGAGAGAATATCTCTTTCGTCAAAGACACGTTTAATTTCAACTATCCTGGTACACCGTCCGAACTGGTTGGTACATTCAGACACTACTATGGGCCAACCATGAATGCGTTCGAAGCCGCAGAAAAAAATGGTCGAGCCGGTGATCTGCAAAAAGAGTTGAACGTTCTGTTCGACAGTCAAAACACAAGCCCACGCAAGGATGCTACGTCCATTCCTGCGACCTTCTTGCGCGTGACTGTTTGCGCTTAGTCTCTCCGCCTGGTTTCTGAGACACCCATCCTACAACCGGATCAGGCAGCAGCGGCGTGCCGATCACGTTGAACATGACGCGCTGAACGCATTCGAATCACGTGGGTAGGCACAGACTCTTGTAGTGAACGCCTGTGCCCTTAATGAAATCCGTTTTGGATGACGTAGAGAGGATTGATGATGGTCAAGATGATTTTTTCCGCCTTGGTGAAGCCGTCCTGCCGCATATTTTGCGTGGCCCGGTACACGAGCTCGCCGTAGATCGATCCGACAACCGGAGTGACAATCAAATCGGTCATGCTGGGCTGTTCCCCCCAACTCTCAATAAAATATTCGAAGCCGGTTGACGTGAGCGTCGAGAACAGAAAGGAGTACAACGGACTCTCGCCATAATTCCTTTGGGAAAGATAGTACATCATCCCAAAGTAGGGATGGCCCAAATAATTTACCACTGCCCGGTCTGAATCAAAAACAGGAGGCTCTGTCCACGCCTTCTGGAACTGCTCCCAGGCCTCTTTCACGTCATCCTCTTCCTTGTTGGCTCCAGCTCCGGTGAACGATGTCGGGGCGAGTGCATATACGCCGATACCGACGAGGCTGAGTCCTGTGAGTGTGCCGAATGTCTTGATCGAGTGCTTTGGTGGCGGGGGACCGACCTCCGGGAGCGTGGAGTCCCTCACAGGTGCGCGAGAGCTATCACGATGGAAGAGCGGCTGGTCGCGCAAGCCGGCATAGGGATTCCGAAACGGTCGGGAGGTGACGCGGTCGCGGTGCGCGAGGATTTCGCTGTCGGGTAATCCCAACTCGTTATCCTGGTCGAACGGGACCAGTCTTGGCTGATGAGCCCAGGACTGTCTCAGCGGTGGGCGAAGCCCTAAGTCATCTCCTAACGGGCGCCTGTCTCCTATCTGGATTGGCAACCTATCACAGCTCGGATACCAAGCGGCATTGTGGCTTAAAGCCGGGGAGCCGGAGCATGACACAATTTCTGAACTGGTGTGATTGGATCGCCAGGTCGGATCGATCATGCCGTCGAAAGCCGGTGTAGTATTCAGACTAGATGCCGGTGAAAGGAGCCGCCCGTAGTGGGGCGCTGTCTCGGGCAGCGACATGGCCGAATCGCTCTGTCGGTCAAAGGACGTCGCACAACCAAGTGTACAGGCAATCGACACCGAACATAGGACAAGCGTGATCGTTGCGGAGGGGGAGTTTCCTTCGTATGGCACAACTATAGAGCCTCACAGGTGTCACGTGTACTACGACCGTATAACAGGGAGAGCCGATGAGAATTCGGTCATCGGTTATTTTTTCGGGGGTGGTCCAGTTGACGGGTCCTGAGGAACTTGAGCATAGACTGAACAGCGCTCTTTAACCTCCGCCAAAGAACCTTGCTGCTTACTCACGCATTCCCGGTATTTCTTGAGTGATTCCGTGACTTCTGTTCGGTAGGCCGTTTCCGCCTGGAGACGTCGATATTCCTGGCATTGAAGCGCAACATTGCCTGACCAGAACGTATCGCTGGGAAGCGAGCCGCAGTCGACCTCATTGTAGTTCACACTTGTGCAGCCCGTCATGCCTAATACAAACAAGGAAACGGCGACATAGCGATTCATACGATGCTCCCTCATCAATTCACATCATGCCGAGCTTCTTAAGAAGTGCCTGTATACCATGTTACGCACGGGCACTCAAATCAAATGTTTCAGAGGCAGGCGGCAGGGTTATTTAACAGCACCCATCGCGGCTCAGTCCACCAGGACTTTCTCAAAATCTTAGTGCAGCAGTGAAACACACTCGATACTTCAGCTAGAATGCCTCGAATCGCGCTCCCCACACAACACCCTTACACCTGCTGTGGAGCGCTACACTTGCCGCAATACCGAGTCATTGCTAGGAACAATTCCATGCCACAGAATCAGATTCAGGACGTGAAAGCGACCAATACAGTTCGGACAAAGAGAAAGAATCCGACAAGAAGCTGTATCGTTGCCGCGAGCGTACTGCTTCTTTTCACATTGGTTTGTCCTCACGCATATAGCGAAACACCCGCTCCCTCCGTACACTGGGGAAGCTTGGCGTTCCCGGATCAATATTCAACGTTCACGACAGGGTTTACGACCGACCGATTTGCGCCAATTGATGGAGAGGGCAAGAAATATGATTCCACGATCCCCAATACGCTAGGCTTTAATCTCATTACATTCAGTTGGACCCAACACGGAGATGTGCGCTTTCCCGGTTGGAGTTTCAATCTCACGGGAGGTATCGGCCCCACGTCCAACCAGCCCAGTGATTTTTTTCAAAACCATGTCGCTCACCAGGTGAACCGCCTCGCGTCAGTGCCGGCCATACAGCCGCGTGAGGAAACTGATGGTATGATAGACGCGTCCATCACTAAATGGTTCTTCTCGAACAGAGCTGTGTTTCTGGGTGGCGGGTTTTCTCTCGGCACCATCTATCAAGAACAGTTTCTCCGAGCAGGTGTCCGACGGTTCCAAGTCACGCCTGATCTATACCGTGGAGAGTGGGGAGATGTGAGTGTGCGTGTGTCCGGATTAGGACGTATAAGCCTGCTGGAGAGTGGGGCCGCACTCCGTCAGGTGAAGCCGACGTCATATCTCTTCCAGCCTGCCCTCGCGATTGGACAATATGATGTGAGCGAACACGGCGAACCATATCCGACATGGGAGCTCGAACTGTCTGCCACATGGGATTCAGGAGTTTTTGTCAATAGCGCGGGGGAGAGCCAAAAACAATATTTTTGGTCTGCTGCTTTCATTGCCGGCCCGATGCGGTTCGAGACATGGAACGACACCATTGGAAATATTGGGAGTATCAGCAGGACCGACTTTGGTCCGACCTACGGCGCAACCCTCACGATTGACTTGTTTCGTTTGTAGCCGACTGATGACTTTCTTCGCCTGCTTTCCGACAATCCCTAGTATTATTATTACCGTCGTACAATCAGATTGAGTTTTCGTGGTCGCCTGGGTTGTGTGCCTACGCTGTGTAGGACTATCGAACACAACGGGGGGATCTATCTTGAAGGCTCCGTCAAGAGGACATAGTCCTCGTTCACATCCATCACTCCGTTGAGTGTCTACCCCTCTCAATAGCTTTCGGCAACGCGTGAGGCCTCTCGGAGAGGATTCGATGTCTCGTCCTGGCTTGAAGGGGGCAACGACCCCAACAAGTGAGTCAACGCTTCGGATTCACGTTCAGGCAATTCTTGGAACTGCACACCGAATGCGTAGCCACTTGCCCAACGCACGATCGCGTTGGGGACATAAATGGGAGGGGTGAGACGAGGCCGAATCTGGAGTTGAATCGCTGAATCGGGGGGGATGGGAATCGTGCTTGCCACCCGGCACCCTCCCATGGAAAGGTCTAGCACCACAGCTTCCCTGACCTGCACCGGACCGGATGAGTAGACTCCTTGAAAGTTGACGGGATGACGTCGGTGCTTACGTTGTTCAACGGTAGGCTCCATATTGCCCTCCTCATGTCCCGAATTCTGAGAGAGCCGGCTTAAAAGAGTGACGTCCACAGTATCGCATCGACTTACGCCAAAGCACCTGGCGGAACCGCCAGGTCACAACTCATTAGAATATTGAGGTTTAGGTCTTGCCCGCTCGATTCCGCAGCGCGTGGGATCTGGTCTGTCTGGTCTGTCTGGTTTTTCTCGTTTATTTCGTTTATTTGGTTCATTTGGTCTGGGAACGAAACAAACCAGATAAACGAGACAAACCAGATAAACTTGCTTGCGTTCCCCCACCTCACCCAGGGCTCCTTCAGAGTGATGGATATGTCCACGATTTTGCAGTAGACTTGCGCACTTTAGATTACCGAGACTGCCCAAATACGCGCTCCACTCTCCTCTCTGCGCTGATGGGCCGAAGCACGGGGCAGGGGTGAAGGTGATGGACTGAATTAGCCAAGGAGAACATTGCATGGATCCAATCAAGTCGTTCATGGTTCCAAGTGACAAGTTTATTACTGTTGAGCGGGATACAGATGTGCAGACGGCGGCAGGGATTATGCGCGATCGCCGCATCAACAGCCTGTTTGTGACGAATGGGAAGGAGATCATCGGCATTCTTACGGATACCGACATGGTTCGGCGCGTGGTCGCGGCTGAAGTCGATTTCCTCACGACAACGGCTGAGAAAATTATGTCGGCTCCGATCTTGACGATCGAAGGAGAAAAGAGCGTCTTGGATGCCAGCGATCTGATGGCCCAAACGCGTGTCCGACATCTCGGCGTGACTCAGCATGGAAAATTGATCGGCATGATTTCTGTACGCGATATCCTGGTGTTCTTAACGAATCTCCGAAAGAAGTAATCCGATGGCCTTTCCGATACGACGCCTCCGGGGGAAAGGAACGTGGGGCTAAGGTTCTTGTGACTGCGGATTACTTCTTGTCGCACGCAAATTTCCATAGGCGTTTCGCAACGCTCCCTGGATCGACGGGTTCCCACTTTTGTTTATCCGAGGTGATCAGAATTACCTTGCCAGTTCCCATATTGCCGGACAACTGCGTCAACGTAAGGGTCCGATGGAGGTCCCCAGCGCAATCGTATTCACGTTGCAGCCTTGCCGACAAAAATGAGGCGCCCTTCTCGGTTTGTATTGTCTCGTAGTCGATCAATTCCGACATCGTCACCCGATCCCTCTTGCGATGACTGGTATTTGGATCGACATACACAGTCACGCCTGCTTTGTCGATTGCAGAAACCGCTATCCACTCGGCATGCGCCGAGCCACTATTCACCAACAGTATTCCCAGTATCCCGAATCCCAAACGGTAGACCACCACAGTCTAAGGAACAGGGCAGCGCTGCAGGACACAACGCGTTGCACGAGGTAGCGGCGATAGGGACGAATCATACAGCGCATCGGGGCCTCGCGGGAGAGGTGTGTTCTAGGAGGGTGGCGAGCAACACGGCAAGAGCTCCCCTCCCTTTGCGCGAGCGTAGACCTGCCGAGCCAGAAAAAGTAGAATGAGCGGGTTTCGTCAGTGCGTGAGGAGGCAGAATGGAAGAAACTCGTTCCATCGACCTAATGGAAGTTCTGGTCTGCACGGGCGGCGTAATGTACGGCCTGGTGTTGGCTTACGGAATCAAACAGCAATGGCGCTGGATCACCGATCCACCAGAATGGACATCAGTAATCTATTTTCCAACAGTCGTAAAGATGATTTGGGGTCCCAAAAATGTGCTGAGCTTTGCCTATTTGACGGCCTACGGCTCTCTCGTGATGAGTCTCATTTGTCTTACGCAATCGGTGGTCGGTTCGCTCTAAGAGACTCAACCGCGAATCGGTCCTGTAAGGCTTAACACCGTGTTCAAGCCGTCGTCTGTAATGACATTTGAGTGCCCGACCTACTGACGCTTACCACTGCACCCCTTATGGGAACAATGACAGGGGTCGCCTGTTCTTGCCTCTCGGCAACTAGACGAACAAAACTCTTTCCCCGGTTCGACGGGACACGTACAGTTCGGATGCGCGCATGGTTTTTCAGCCATGGTCTACCTCCTACCTTCAGTTGAGGAGCAGAGTTTGCAATTTATTGGGCAGGCACCTTTGCCCCTTTGCGCCTGTTTTCTAGACTGTGAAACAGGATCTCATAGCGAGGAACTAGGGATCACCCTTGAAGCACGAAGGAAAATGAAAAGGGGCTGTGGCCGTTTCCTGCTATAATTCGAGCGCTGAGAGGCGTACCGATGCGGCGATACGATCACATCGATCTGAGGGTGCACAGTCTGGCCGAAGCGCGCCCCTTCTACGAAGCAATACTGCCTGCACTAGGGTTCACACGCAACGTCAAGGTGGGAGGCTGGCTGCAGTACGAAGCTGCCGGAACGGATGGTGCCACTGAATTTTTTGGTGTCACTGAGTCGCCGCGACATATCGCCAATGAGTGCCGAATTGCCTTCTGGGCGGAGAGTACCAGTGCGGTCGATCGTTTGGCTGAGATCATCGTCCGGGCAGGAGCTAGGAACGTCGAAGGTCCCGGAAATTATGAAGGCCATGGCTACTATGCCGTCTTCTTCGAGGACCTCAGTGGTAATCGTTTGGAAATCTGCCATCGCTCCGAAGGTGCTAGATGAAAACACGGCAGGAGAACCCGGGTGATCTGATTCGTCTACTTTCTTTGGTCTGCCTCGTGTGTTTGGTTCGCAAGAGGACCCTGACAGGATCATGCACCACTGCGATTGCTTGACTGAGCGGTCTCTGGGGGCGTAGCATCACAGCTAAGACGTTTCAGCCACGCTGACTGTCTCATCTCTCGCGCTCGCCCTTCCCAACGCGACCGATTCTCCAGTCTCCGCCGCTCCAACGCCGGTATGACACTCCGTACAAGTTCACGGGACGATCACATCGCGGCAAGGAGGTATTCACATGGCAACGCAGAGGCCCATTACCGACCGCATACTTGAGCTACTTGGAGACGCCAAGGATTGCGAATTCGACGCTTTGGTGGCGCGCACTCCGGAGTTCAACGCCAGCGACATCTATAACGAGATCTCTCGCTTAAGCCGGACAGGGAAGGTGACCATTACACGAGGTGTGGGGATCTTCACCATCAGACAAGCTGCGGTTGTCAGCTAAGCGCCTGAATTGGACATGACCAGCTCTCCTTTCCACGCACACGGCGGGTGATCGGGTTCGTCTGGTCTGTTTGGTTTCTTTGGTTTGTCTGGTATTTTGGCTGAAAGGAAGACCAGATGAACCAAATCAACCAGATCAACAAAACACACCAGATGGACTACTTCTTGGGAGGACAGGAAAAGGAAACAGGCAGGGGCTAAGCCCGGTACGTTGATAACTAGAACTGGTTCCAGAGCATTTGGTTTGTTACTTCATGATGAAAGAGCACTTCCGACGCCTTCACGATCTTGCCGAGCTCTTTCGGTGAACGATCTGCCACCAACTGTTTAAAGCTCGCATATTTTTGCTGGCTGTCCTCGCCCAGGATCTCGCCGATAAACTTCGACGACTTAAACAGTGCGATCGCATCATTGAGGTAACTCGGAAGGAAATGCACGCGGCCGCCTGTCGTCTCGGGCTGTTCCAGGCGCTCCCCTTCAAAGCCGGTCTTGAGCATCGTGTACAACACGAGGTAGGGGTTGGCATCAGGGGCGACTGAACGCAGCTCGATACGCGCAGTCTTTTCGTTGGCCATAGGAATGCGGATCATTGAACCGCGATCGATCGCCGAGACCTTGATCTGGTTCGGTGCTTCAAAATGCGGGTCCAGACGGCGGTATGCATTCACCGACGAGTTAAACACGAGACAAATCTCGGACGCATGATTCAGAAGTTTGAGAATGAAGTCCCAGGCCACATCGGATAGGCCGTCTTTTCCCTTCGCGTCGTAAAAAATATTCTTGCCATTTTTGCCCAAGGAGAAATTGGTGTGCATGCCGGAACCATTGATCCCAACGAATGGCTTCGGAAGGAACGTGGCCGTGTGCCCTATGGATCGAGCCACTTGACGACAGATCAGTTTGTACAGCTGGACATTGTCTGCCGCACGAACAACCTCCGCGTAGGAAAAGTTCATTTCGAACTGCGAGGGCGCGACCTCTGGATGATCTTTTTCGTTCTTGAAGCCCAGTGCGCGTTGTGCCTCCGCCGCCTTATCAATGAACTGGCGAAGCGTGTCCATCGGGAGCGAGTGATAGTATCCACCGGTAGAGATAAGGTTAAATCCATTCTCGCGGTAGCGTTGTTCGGCGTTCGGCCCTTCCACAAGAAAGCCTTCTATTTCGCTGGCGGCATATGCGGTCATCCCCTTCGTTTTTTTGAGATTCTTCGTGTACGATTTCAGCATGCCGCGGAAGTCGCTACGATACGGCGTTCGGTCACCGTTTAACACGGACGCGAAGAAGATCACCTTCCCTGCCCCAATCACGTCGGCTGGAAAATAGCGGATGGACGACCAGTCAACTTCAAGGCGCAGGTCCGACTCATGTTGCGGCGTGAATCCGCGGATGGACGATCCGTCAAATGTGAGATTACCCAACGACTCAAGAAGGAACTTCTTGTCGTAATCAAGCATGTGAAGACGTCCTTCAATATCCGAAAAGCACAACGTCACAGCCTTGATATGCTTCTCCTTTTTCAGCCACGCCGTATATTCCAGTTCCAGTTCTTTTGCGGTGACGTTCTCGGCACGCTGCCCCGCCTTGAGATTCATTTCTTCTAGTTCGTCATACGGTATCTCGAGGAAGGACTTAAGCTCAGTCGATGTATTCTTGACCATGATTCCTTTAATAGCGCTTGGCACAAACGTGTTGGACTGGATGCGTTACGGATTTGCCCGCGAATGTGGCCTCAGTCTGTCACACCTCTTCCGGGCGTGCAAGAGTTGGCAATCCCGTACACCAGCGAACTGCCTCTGAATCACCCGCCGCTCACACAACAATAGACCAAGCGGCGTTGATCACGTAGAATGTTGAAATTATTCTCATTGAGGAAGGCTCGGAGCGGCGGAAGGTCTCGCGGTATAGGATGACTCCAGTCCCTTTTTTCCCCAGGATAATGGTGGTACAACCAGAATCCATTTTCTATGCATCTTTCAATTGTCATCCCCGCTTTTAATGAAGAGCGTTTGATTGAACGCTGTCTGCTGTCTATTGCTGCATCACTCGCTGCAAATCTCACATCCTGTGTGACATCGGAAATTATCGTCGTCGACAATAATTCCACCGACAACACGGCCAATCTAGCAAAGCAGGCAGGTGCTCAGGTCGTGTTTGAGCCCATCAATCAAATCGGTCGGGCACGCAATGCCGGCGCAGCCGAAGCGACGGGAGATTGGTTGCTGTTCGTGGATGCGGACAGTGAATTAAATCCAGGATTGCTTGCCGATATCTTGCGATTGATCGAAGACGGTAAGAGCGTGGGTTGTGGCAGCACACTACACATGCAAGGATTACCCTGGTGGGGAAACTGGATGTTCCAACTGTGGAAGGGCGCGTCGATTCTGTTTCGCTGGGCGCCGGGGGCGCTGGTCGTGTGCCGAAGCGATGCGTTTCGTGATGTCGGTGGTTTCAACCAGGAACTCTACGCTGCTGACGAAATACGCCTAAGTGAGGATCTCAAGCAGTGGGGACGCCAACGCGGTCTTCAATTCATCATCTTGAGAAAGCATCCGCTGGAGACGTCACCGCGCAAGGTGACGCTCTACTCCGGGCGAGAGATTGCTGCTCAACTCCTGCGAGTCATTCTCCATCCACGTCGAACATTGCAAGACAAGAAGCAGCTGTCGGTTTGGTATGATGGACGGCGTTGAATCAACGCCTTATCTAGAAGCCGCCGAAACAAACTAGATGCCTCCCCTGCGCTGCGCTCACTCTTGCCATACGCCACGATCGACGAAGTCGACCTGACAAAGCAACTGTCCAGAAATAGGGGTCAGGAACACTCATGGCCATCCGTAGGATAGACAGCACAGGGGCGAGTGATGTAAAAAGGCGCTCGCCCAACACAGAAATGCTAGTCATTGTCAGTGACGACGAAGAGGAGATAAAGATGAAGGAATGGCTTCGCGCTGCCTGCTTTGGAGTGTTGGCGGGAGTACTCGCCGGTTCTTTCGGATGCGCGCCGATCGAACCCTTGTCGCCTCCCCCGTCAACCCCGGTTTCCGTGTCGGCATTCACGAGCGTTGCAGGGAAGTGGGCCGGAATCTTGAAGGCGACACCTCGATTACGACAAGATGATTGGGTGACGGTGATCATCCACGATGATGGGGCGTACCAATTTAAGAGTGTTCGGACGATCGGCATCATGCAGGGACAGGGGACATTCATGCTCGCCGACGGCAAGCTCAGATCGGAGTCCGAACAAGGACGGATCGTGGTCACGCTCTATGAAGAGGGCGGAAAGCGGATGCTGAAGGTCGAGGGAGCGACGAAAGAGGGTACGGAATACTCGGCTGATTTGGAACCCTCGAAGTAAAGTGTTCCTGAGGTGACCCCCTCGTAGGTTAAGGCGGGGCAAGTAAGTCCGTGGTTTGCCAGGTCCAGAAAAACAGCAACGTGTACTGATTGTAGTAAGTCCGGCCGATTAAAGTTGGAGATGATCCCACGTGCTTTCCGCTCTGATACTCGAAGAAATCTATGTGCAGCCTTGTATAACCCTTCTGCCCTTCTGCCTTGTATACCGTTAGTGCTGGAAGCGCGAACGGGATGATCACGCTCTGCACCGGAGGCATCCCGAAAAACGTGAGGCCTTGCGTCGTGCCGAATGCCTCGACGACAATTCGCGCGTGGTAACTCGGTGGAGTATCACGCGAATCGATTCGATAACCCAATCGTCCCAGGCCCGTAGCAACCGCATCCCGGACAAGCAGGAGATCGGCCGATGGTCCGTGCAAAATTCCCCGCTGATCTCCAAGCAGATTGAAATTTGCGCGATCGGTCTGAAGGCCTGTGATATCGACGTATAGGTTTGAATGTTCAGGGAGAAAGGTTGTCAAATTATGCAGCGCATGCTCGACCGACTGAGTAAGCAAGAGTTGTTCTACGGCGGTTCTGGGCGTCCGCGAAAATTCTTGTTCAAGCGTGCAACCGCACAACAATATCACCGATACAAGAAAAAACCCGACAGCGAGACTTCTTTGCACGTGATCCTCAACGGTGCTCAATAAACGGGAGCAGGCTACGCGAATCATCGGCCGATCGCAAGACCAAGATTTCTGTCGACTTAATGACAATTGGGCAACAGGGCAGGCCTTGTGACCCAGTATTTTACAACGTTTCGCGGGGATCTGGTTCATGCCCCGCCCCACCTTGACTCATTCTTCGTGGCCGCATAATTTACGCTGAGTGTTTCACGGAAGACCGAATCATCAGTTGCATGTGGAATGATATTCACTACATCTTCAAAAGGAGGTACGAGCAATGCGGTTCATTAAAGTACGGGATGAAGAACGCACAGGAGAAGTGGCGATCAATCTCGACCTAGTCCGGGAAGCTCACTTCGGAGGAGGATTGCTGCATTTGTATTTCGAGCGCAGCGCCACCACACAGGACGACATGACGTTTACGGGGGAGAACGCACAGAAAATCTGGGTAGCGATGGGATAACCCATTTCTATACAAACCGATCTAGCCGCGCCAGGCTATGGCGTATCTTTTTTCCCAGCCCGCCTGGGGAGCAAATTGAGGGCCCGCGATCGTGTCTTCCTCGTGGCACTCACCCACGTATTTCAAGATCAATTGGGAACCTGCTATATTGTTCGCTCACCTATTTCGAGGTCACCCATGGACATGTTGATGATCGTGTTTCGCACGTCACTCAATGAACGTGTGCATGAGATATTACGGTTGTGCGGGGTTATAGCCTACACCGAATTCCCAGAGGCGAGTGGGATTGGACAATCAGGAACAACGGAAGGGGTCTCGTTTTATGCCGGAGGGAACAGCGTGATTATGGTCTCCCTCGAACCAGTTCAACGAGATAAAGTTGCCGGTGCGATCACGGCCTGGTGTGCAGAGGCGCAACACTCAGGGTGGGTCAAGCCAGCTATTCGGGTATTTTCCTGGCCTTGCACACAGATTACTTAGCAGGATGCTGAAAAAGCCCGCCAACAGAAGAAGACTGTTACTTGGTTTATTTGGTTTGTCTCGTTTGTTTGGTTAAACCAGACAGACCAGATGAACCAGATAAACAAAACAAACCAGTTTCAGCATTCTGCTAAGACTTGTTGTAGAATTCCTGCATCACAACTCGCCATCATCCCCGAGGCTCGCATGGCACGGCGCACGCAGGCTCAGCTCCAACAGAACTATCGAGAACACGCGCTCAAAATGTTTCCGTGGATCTGTGCACACTGCGGACGAGAATTTGACGGCAAGAAGCTGAGCCAACTTACGGTCCATCACAAGGACCACAACCACGATAACAATCCACCCGACGGGAGCAACTGGGAGTTGCTGTGTCTCTATTGTCACGACAACGAGCACCAGCGGAATCAGGTGCCGGACCCATCCAGTGAGGCAACGTCCAGCCGCGCGCCAGAGCCACCGTCAACCTTTACACCCTTTGCCCAGCTCGCGGACTTGCTCAAGCGCAAGACCTAAAAAGTCTCTGTTCTCGCCCGCCCCACCCTCGACATCACCCGTACCCCATTGCCTTTCGCCTCTTCCGTTAGAAATGTAAATTGATGCCGGCAGTGATCATATGGCCGTTGTCGTTGAACGCCTTGTCTTGGAGGTTCTGGTCTCTAGACCGAATATCTTCAAGCCAAATGTATCGATATGTGCTGTCGATCGAGATATGGTTGGTTAAGAAAAACTGGAGACCTCCACCAGCATGGAGACCGAACCGATTTTGCGTGTCATCAAAATTGCCCGGGCCTTTGACTGTGGTGTAGTACCACCCACCGCCGCCGAGCAGAAAGGGGGCCATCGGGTATGGCCCAGCGGGTAGATCAACGCGGAGACCTGCACGGGATACGTATGAATGCGCGACCCGGCCGTATCCTCACTACGATAATCGGCTGACCCTTCGAAGGCCAGATATCTCCAAGGGTGGAGCCGGACCTGTCCACCACCGAACCACTCCGATTGCCCATCCTGTGGATCGTAGTAGGCAGCCCGGCCACCGACTGAGAACAAGCCGATATCCATTTGCTGAAACAGCCCGTTATCCGCAGCCAGGGAGTGCTGTGGGATTATCATCGCTATACCGGACACAACCAGCGCGAACGCGCAAGCTGCTAATCTACGCCACATGCTGGACCTCCTTGTATTGTCTGATGGGATTAAAGCGGTCTGTGTAGCCTTTCTCACCAATCTGATGAGGAAGGTATATCGGCGCAGGGAGAGAGAGTACCCGGTAGTTCCCTAGTTCGTAGGAAGCAACCCCAGCCTTCGAGCGATCCCCTCGCAAGGAATGTCTCAGGTCTCAAAACCTTCAGAATCTAGTATGTGTACTTGAGAGTCTTTATGCACAAAACTTGCGTGACCCGAACCGGAAGGGCTCGGTCCTGAATGACACGGCAAGGGCCGCCCCCCTACCTAAGCCCTCGACAGGCGGTCGTAAAGCTACGATGTTTGCAAGGGATACACCGAATGCCGGGAACCTTGCCGCGAGACTAACTTTCTCAACTGCACGTCGCGCGAGATTTCGTTCTGAATTTGATGGACGGCTTCGGATAAGGCTCGATTGAGGCGGGCACCGGGGGGACGTCGTTTGTGGGATTGAAGGTCTCTTTGAAGGTAGATTTGCCTGTGTATCTACCGAGGACTTCGCCATTCGGTTTCAAGACGAAAAGAGTCAGATGGGCCTCCCCGCTGCTGACGTGTGTTTTCATTCTAAGCATCTGCGCAATGATTCCGACATAGGGAATGGCATCTGGAATCTGAGCCCAGAGCTGAGGCCCATACTGTTCATGCAAGGCAGTGATCCGCCCAGACAGAATCACATCGGGGTGTGGATCAAATCTGGTTACACGTGAAAACAGCCCTGCAGCATCGAGTTCTTTCAGGAGCTCGCTCTCGACTTGGCGGGTGAGTTCACTGGGGTCGACCCTTTTCACCTTGGGCGCGTCGACGCCGAAGCTTTCCTTTCCCGACAACAAGGGGTA
Source organism: Nitrospiraceae bacterium (assembly GCA_041748925.1). Taxonomy (GTDB): domain Bacteria; phylum Nitrospirota; class Nitrospiria; order Nitrospirales; family Nitrospiraceae; genus Palsa-1315. The sequence continues at coordinate 41,553 of JBGTCI010000055.1, forward strand.
TGCCGTGTACAGATCATGGAACTCAGCTATCGCATCAATGATCGGGCCGGTCTGTGCGAGTGTGATGTCAGGGACATACTTCGAGCCCCCACAGCCGGTGGTGAGGATGATCAACATGAAGCTGATAGTGAAAACCATGCGTGTCATTGATCAGTATTCTCAGACATGTTTGATCTGGTACCCCAGTGTCCTACTTTAACAAGATGTGACGAAATGAGTACTGGGTAAGACCCTGGCAGAGATTCACGCGCGAATGGGATTGAGAAAGTACGTGCGAAGCTATACGATATCAGTCTGCAAACTTCGGCTATCAGTTCCATGCCAGTCGCGGTACGATCATGAGTCTTTCCCATCCCCGCGATCCGTTGCACGGAATTACCCTGGAAACCATCATCAAGGAACTGGTTGACCAATATGGCTGGGCCGAGATGGGGCGTCGTGTTCCGATCCGCTGTTTCCTCCACGATCCCAGCGTGAAATCCAGTCTCACGTTTCTTCGAAAGACGCCCTGGGCTCGGGAGCGAGTCGAAGGGTGGTACATCGCGTATCACGACAAGTGAACGAGAGCTGTCGGCTTCATCCAACCAAATCATTCGGCAATCACAGGACCCACGATTCCATGGCTTCGAACGCCACCATTTTCAAAGCGATCATCCAAATCGCCGACATGGACCGCCAGTACTATCAGGACCATACCTTCACCCTGGCCCGTCATCCGTCTGAAACCGATGAACGCATGATGGTACGTCTGCTGGCCTTCGTGTTACACGCACATGAATCCTTGTCATTTGGCCGAGGGCTGAGCGCCGAAGAGGAGCCTGCTCTCTGGCACAAGGATTTGACGGGCGCCATCGACCTCTGGATCGAGGTGGGTCAGCCGGAGGAGAAGACTCTTCGTCGAGCTTGCGGTCGCGCGAAACAGGTTTGCATCTATACCTACGGCGGTCGTGGCGCCGACCAATGGTGGGAGAAAAATCTGGCCGCACTCGAACGGTTACATAATCTAGCCGTGAGGAATCTTCCTCTGGATGGGAGCCGTGCCTTGGCCACCCTCGTGCGGCCCAGTATGCAGTTACAATGCACCGTTCAAGAAGGACAGATTTGGATGGCGGATGGAGAGAACACCGCGCACATTGAATTGACGATGTTGAAACATGCTTCAACCCCGTTTGGACCGTGACGCGGGGACTGCCATGCTATCCCTGCGATAAGAGGATGCGACGATGAAAGAGAAGAAACGAATTCCCACGAGTGGGGAGCCGATCGTCTGGACTAGTCCTTTCGCCGCTCTGAAGAATGCAGGCCTGCCGCTGGCTCCCGAAACAAGGATTGGCGTCGCCCCAGACGACACGCGACCCGTCGCGCCAACGAAGAACCGCGGTCGGGTGGATATCATTCGCCAAACCGCACATCGTGGCGGCAAGACCGTGACGATCGTCACGGGTTTCATCGGCATCGGGCAGGCCGAGCAAGAAGCGCTCGCCAAGGAGATGCAGAAAGCCTGTGGCGCTGGCGGCACGGTGAAGGAGGGACGGATCGAAATTCAGGGCGACCAGCGCGAGGTAGTTGCCCGCATCCTGAACAACGCCGGCTTCCGACCCGTGTTTGCAGGAGGGTGACGGGCAAGGGTTGGTCTCGTTCCTCTGGTCTATCTGGTCTGTCTGGTTCAACTAAAAACGAGACGAGCAAATAAACAAGAGAAGCCAGCGGTTCTCGCGCTTCCGTGGATTGACTTCCTCCTCTGCTCGCGATAGAGATTGCACCATTATTCGCGCAGGGCGTCCTCATGCTCTGTCCTTCACTGAGAGGGTACCATCATGAAGAACGTGGAGATGACCGTCGAAGGGACAACGTTGACGATCAAGGTAGATCTGTCCAAAGAGTTCGGACCCTCTGCTTCGGGGAAAACGACTATCATTGCCTCGACGGAGGGAAATGTGACCATTCCAAACCGCGAGGAGAAGGTCGGGCTGAACGTGTACCGGAAGAAGTGACCGGAGTGGCGCCTTGAACAAGAGTTATCGAGAAAGGTTCACTGGGGCGCGTGAGCAATACAGCCAAGTTCGATGTGTTCCTTCTCCCTTCTCTAGCCGCACAGTCAGTTTCCCAAACACGATCAACCCGGAAGATTCGACGAGGCTGACAGACAGACGACCTGATTCTCTCAACGCATCGTACAACCAGATACATACACAGGGGTGGGTCAAGACCCCGGAGCGCAACCATCAACGTGCGAGGCTCGCTGCTGACGCACGTCGATGGGCGCAGTGAATGTTGCTTCTGGCGAAATGGCCAACGTAACGGCTGTCTTAGCCTCTCTTCTTGGCCATCTTGTCAGCGCGCTTTTCCTTCAGCGTCTTGGCTGGCTTTTTCTTGTCCGATTTCTTCTGTGTCATACCCTTGGCCATTGAGTGTCTCCTCTACTGTGTGGATGAGTAATATCGCACTGCGACACAATTGCCGCTCCCACTTCATACCCTAATCACAAAAAAAATGGAATAGGTACGCGCCGCAGATTGCATTGTTGTGACGTTGCACGCGTGAGGCATTCTCATCGATTGACTTCGCCCCTTGCTCACTGTACAGCATGTACCAGTCGAACGATCTGTTCGCCTGACCGAACGCTGTCTGTGGAGGTGCGCCATGGGAAATCAACCGGGCAATAAAGAGCGAGAGGGATTCGCCGATGCCATCAATCGTGCAGCATTCGGCAATGAACGTGTTCTGTTGCGCCGACGCGGCCGAGCGGTCGCCGCGGTTGTGCCCATCGATGACTTACGACTCCTGGAGGCTCTGGAGGATCGCATCGATCTCGTCGATGCCCGCACAGCCTTGGCTCAGGCGAACAAGAAGGGCGCCCAATCTCTTGATGTCATTTTGAAAGAATTGAGGTTCTGATTGCGCCAGGTAATTTCCACAATTTTTCTGGCCCCTCCTGCTGAGCAGCAACTCCGGGCATTCGCCAAACCGCTTCAGACGCTTCTCCTGAAACGGCTCCATGCACTCCGCAGCAACCCTCGTCCGCCGGGCGCAACAAAACTTGAAAGCGTGGACCATCTCTATCGGATTCGCGAGAGCCGCTATAGGATGGTCTATGCCATTCGAGAAAAAGACCTCCTCGTGCTGGCCATCAAGAATGGCACTCGCACAGAAGTTTCTCGTTCCTGAATGATTTTGACTCCCCGCTGTCAGTGGCACCGCCCCGCCAATCACTTCAGATAGCTGGTTTCACACATCCTGGCTGACTTTTTCAGCACCCTGCGCGAGCGGACCGCTGACAATTTCCTCATAGTAGGATTCCAGCATGATTGCGCGGGCTGGTTCGACAATCACCAACTGGCGTTGATCCAAGGTGTTGGCGCAATAAAGATAGACTCCCTCCTCTGCGTGACCGAGTTCGACATGCAGTTGGCGGCCGTCTGGTTCTCGGCGCGTAGTCTCTTTGAAGAGCTGCTTACCGTGAAGCTGTTCCCAGACGTGCTGCGCGGAAGGCCAATGATTTTCATAGAGCGGCGCGTCCGGATCGCTTGAACCGGTCTTCAGCTGAGTTCGATCGAACGGACGTCCTTCGTCTGGTTCCGGCGATTCATCCCAGAGAAACTGGCGCACCGCGCCTCTCCCCAACACATAGAACGGTCCATCGTCGACGATGTCTTCGATCAGACGGTATCGAATCAATTCCGGCTGCTCGATCAGGCCAAGATCCCGTGCAGCCATGGCCCGCTGCAATGGAATTCGCCGTGCTAACTGACGGGTTTTCTCGAATACGATCATGCGACCTTGTGAAGGAAGCAGCGCGCTCAGGTGATCGAGCCTGGTATCGATCCATGTTCGCCGTTCAAAATCTGCCTGCTGTCGAGCATCGCCGGCCCGCTCGAAGGTATTCCAGTTGTAACTGGGAACACCCGGGTCCTGTTCGGCTTGGACCAGAGCATGCGTGGCAAGGATCAGATCAGCGGAGTGAGTGGGCGCCGTATGATCGAGATCGAGACATTCGAACCGTATATTGGTCAGGGCATGGGCCTTCGCCTGTTCTTGCGCACGTGCGATCGAGGCAGGCGAGCGATCGATTCCGACAAAAGTCTTATCGGGATACTGCCTCGCATAGAACGTCGTAAGGATGCCGACCCCACAACCCACATCCAGTACGGACCGGGCTTCACCGATGCGATGTGCTACACGCGCGCCGATGGCCAGATAGTAGTCGTACTGTTGGCTATAGAGGATCGGTAGGATATGCGGATGGGCAACGGCATCGTAGAACGAAACCTCGTCGGCAGAGGATCCGCTACGCTTCTGCTCCACCTGCCGATGTAGGGTTGCGATATCGGTCGGTGAAAGGGTTTCCCGCTGCCACTGGAAATAGGCCTCATCCGAGGTGAATGGCCGAAGGCCCCACCCGGCCAAGTGGGAACGGAGCGATTGCACCAGTGAGTCGTTGATCATTGATTCCGCCTCGGTACGCTTGCTCAAAACGTTTTCCAGCGAGGCCGCAAGGAGCACGAACCACGAGGCGTACGCGGTGAGGGTACGTTGAGTGGTTCGAGCGACTGAGAACGAAGCTGGAGAGCGTTTTGAGCAGGCGACTACGGTCTTTTAAGCATGATGGCGTCAAAATATGTTTCCGGCACCGGATGCGGATAGCGCAGTTGGCCCGACCCGAACGCGACATATTTTTCGCAAGTCAATTGCTCAAGGCCGATCGGACCTTTCGCATAGACACGCGAACCGCTGAGTCCGATATCGGTACCCATTCCGTAGCTATCACCGGCATTAAGCCTGGACGACGCATTGACGAGCACCGCGCTGGCATCCACTTCGCGCGTGAACCGCAGGGCCGACTCATATCGCGTGGTGGCGATGACGGCGGTAAGACAGGGGCCGTGCGCCACGATATGCGCCAAGGCCTCGTCCATGTCCGCGACCATTTTGACGGCCAACACGGGTGACTGGAATTGGGTGTGCCAATCCTCTTCTTTCGCCGGGATGATCGAGGTATGTCCGGTCATCGCCATTTGCCCCATAAGAGCCATGGTCTTTGGACAGGCCCGCACCTCGATCTTAAATTCTTCGAGCATACGATTCACCAGCGGAGGCAAGAACTGTCGCCCGATTACCTGTTGTACGAGGAGTGTGTCGAGCGAGTTCGATGCCATGGCCTTCTGTACCTTGGAGTTAATCGCCACGTTTTGAGCCATCGGCAGATCGGTGTCGGCATCCACGTACATATGCGTGAGCCCCCCGTCGTAGCAGAGCACCGGCATCTTCGCCTGTTCCATCACGGCTTTTCTGAGGCCTGCCCCGCCACGTGGGATCATTGCATCGAGGCTTTTACCGGATCGAATCAGCTCGACTGCCACCTCTTTATCCGGACGTTCGATGATAATCCATGCCCCGGCCGGCACCCCATTCTGCTCCGCAGCTTCGCGCAGTGCTGTTCCGATAGCCTGCTGCGTGAGACCCCACTCGGGCGCCCCACGAAAGACGCACAGATTACCCGACTTGAAGCAGAGTGCGATCGACTCCACCGTAATGAGCGGGCTCAGTTCTGACACGACGCCGATGACCCCGATAGGAACTCGAACACGGCTCACTTGTAATCCATCCGGTCGTTCCCATCGTGAGGTCACGGCGCCGATCGGATCGGGCAAGTCCGCGATCATGCGAAGACGCTCGACCATCTCCTTCACGTCGGCCGCCGTCATGCGTAAGCGGGCCACGGCGGCCTTCATCCGGTCTTTTATGATGTCGGCCTCGAACGACTTCCCCACCGCATCCACATCCTTCTCGTTCGCCGCGAGAATCTTTTCTTCGTCAGCTGCTAAACGATCCGCCATCGCACGCAATGCTTTATCTTTCACAGGCCCCAATAACAACGCAAGTGAGCGCGTCACACTCCTACAGTCTTTCAATAGTTTATCAAGGTAAAGCTTAACTGGAACTTCAGGCATCATGAACCTCGTGAACCGTAATTCTTCACAATCAACGACTCAGAATGGCACGGGACTATAGCACGCGATTTTTTCGCACGTAAAGCAGGCGGCGTGGGTGGAAATGTTGCACGCCGTTGGAAGAACCCGGGTCACCCTCCCCTCAACTTCTCTTCTTGCCTAGCCAGGAACCATCCTACCCATCCCCAGAGCAGGGCCAACGGGATTAGAACCCATACCATCTGCCCTGCCGTGACACCCAGCATTTTCACACCGTTCACAATCCACCCGGTCATCGCATCGCCTCCGCGCGAGACCGCGGTATCGATAAAGTTTTTGGCTTTATATTTCTCCTCCCGACTCACGACCGTGAACAGGACCTCGCGAGCAGGCTTTGCGAGAGCATATTCACCGACTCGCCGCACGATGGTAAAGAAAATATAGATGGTCAGGAACGGCATGACCCCGATCGCGACAAACCCGATGGCGCTCGCAATAGGAAGTACGATAAGCGCCGACGCCAGTCCAAACCGGCTGATTACCCGGCTCGTCACCGTCACCTGGATCAGAAAGGTGAGCACGTTGACGACGAGATCGATAAGGGCAAACAGACGGGTACGCCCCTCCGGGGAGGAAATCTGTTCGCTCACCAGCCTCATCTGTTCCAGATAGATAAAGGTCGCGGTTGTGGTGAGGAAGAACAGGTAGAGGCAGATGCCCAGCAGGTAGGGCGACGAGAACGCCAGTCTCACCCCCGCCCACATACTGCCGCCGATCGGTTCACCCTGCAGACTGGTCTGTCGAGAGGGTCGCGCCCTCGCCCATCGATCCAGTTGATATACGCAGACCACACAAGCCACGAGAAACCCTACCGAGAGGAGCAGCAGCACGGGGATGGGGATGAGATAGGTGAACCCGGTGGTGAGCAGCGGGCCGACCACCGCGCCGATACTGCCGCCGGCGGCGATCACACCGAAAAGACGCGCACCCTGGGCCGGGGTAAAGACATCGGCCATGACACTCCAGAATATCGACACAACGAATAGATTAAATACCGAGAGCCATACGAAAAATGCGCGGGCGGTCCACTGGGGAGAGATTTGGCCCATCATTGCCGCAAAGAACAAGACCAAGTGAAGACCGAAAAATGTATAGATGATCAGGAGCAATCGATACCGCGGCACGCGGGCGGAGAGCCATCCGAAGAGCGGAGTCACGAGCACAAGCGTCACAAACGTGGCGGTCATCATCCAGGGCAGGTGCTGCACTCCGCCTTCGATCGCCATCTCATCGCGAACGGGACGCAGAATGTAATACCCGCAGAGGAGACAGAAAAAGTAGAGGAACGCCCAGCCCACCGGGACGGCTTCGTCCGGTTCTGCATCGGTCACCGACGGAAGCACGCCTTGAAGCCACGCCATGAACGGCATCCTGCCGTGACCCACTCTCCCGCGCAAGGAGAAAATTTGCTAGAATGCGCGGGACTCACGATCTTGTGGCATTCTCACGGACGTTTCATGATCGATCTCCGCAGCGATACAGTCACGAAACCCACTGACGCCATGCGAAAGGCCATGGCACGCGCGGAAGTGGGAGACGATGTCTATGGCGAAGATCCCACCGTGAATCGGCTGCAAGACTTGGTGGCCACGATGTTTGGGAAAAAGGCTGCGCTGTTCGTGCCGTCCGGTACAATGGGTAATCAACTCGCCATTCGCCTCCACACGCAACCAGGCCAAGAAGTGATCGTCGAGAGTACGGCGCATATCGTCCGGTATGAACAGGGTGCCGCCGGCGCGCTGGCAGGAGTCCAACTCCATTGGGTCACAGGAAATCGAGGCCTCATCTCACCTGAACAGGTCGAGGCGGCAATCCGTCCCAAAGAGCCGAATACGATTCAGACGGGACTGATCTGTCTTGAGAACACCCATAATAGCGGCGGTGGAACGATCTATCCGCTGGCGACGATTGAACGGATCCGCGCGGTGGCTGCCACCCACGGTATCCCCATGCATTTGGACGGCGCACGGTTATTCAATGCCATCGCTGCCACCACCCTGCCGCCAGCCTCCTATGCCCAGCACTTTGATACGTTGTCGGTCTGCCTCTCCAAAGGTCTTGGGGCGCCGGCCGGTTCACTCCTCATGATGAATGATCTGACCCTGCTCGATAAGGCCAAGCGGCTGCGACGAATGTATGGTGGTGCGATGCGGCAGGCCGGCATCCTTGCTGCCGCCGGCATCTATGCGCTCGAGCACCATATCGGACGATTGAAAACGGACCATGACCATGCCAGGCGGTTGGCGCGACAACTGCAACAAATTCCCACGATCAGGATTAACGCGCAAGATGTCGACACGAACATCGTCATCTTCGAGGTGATCGGTCACCGTCTAAGTCCTTCGGCGATCGTCTCCGCCTTAAAACAGGAGGGGCTCTTGATCAATGCCATCGGCGGGAACAGCTTTCGTGCCGTCACACATTTGGATATTTCCAGTGCCATGACCGAAGAAGCCTGCGAGATTTTTTCCCGTGTGTTGGGGACTGAGACGCCCGCTCATTGACACCTCTCCCACTGAAATCTAGAATGCCGCGTACTGGAGCATCAATGGCGCTAGAAGTTGTCTCGTTTACGCACATCAGCCGGATCCTTGAAGTCACCGACTCGCTCGGTCTGAACCGTGAGTGGGTCGAAATCCCATTGTCGCCAGCAAGTCCAGGTATCGTCCGGCGGTTGACCAACGGTAAGTTGGAAATCGTCGTTGATGCGGAGCAACCGTTCGAGGACTGGCTGGGATCGCTCCCGAAACATATTCAGCTTGTACAGGGAGCTTAAACATGGATAGCCCCGCCACTCATCCTATCCCCACGTCAGAAGAATTGAAGGCAGAACTCCTGGCAATGCCGGAGCCGCCGGAACAACCGGACCCAATCGACGAACCGGGATTCGAAGAGCTTGTCACAGTGGCCTTGCGCCACGTCCGTGGCCGCCGCGGGGGCGATCTCGTCAGTGTGATCCTTGTGGGATCGAGCGTTCGGCGCGCCATCACGGCCCATAGCGACATCGATCTCATCGCGCTCGTGAAAGGGCAGGCTGATGGCCACGAGATTGTCCGCGTCGCTGACCGCCTGGCCGACATCCGCTATCGAGGCCATCAAGAGCTTGAGGAAGACCTCCCTCATTCGCCGCGCCTCCCGTCGCTCTTACGGAAAGCCCGCATCCTCTTCGATCACGAGAGTATCGGCGCCAGGCTCGTCGAACGCGCCAGCCAACGGTTCCGACAAGGGCCGCCGCCTGTCAGCATCAATGAGCAGATTCGGATGAAGGCGGAGTGTTTCCATTGGCTGGGAAAGGCGCGGGATCTGGCCGACAAGCCGGCGACCGCGCAGTATTTGCTCTCGATATTTTTCGATGACGCCGTCAACGCATTTTTTCGGCTACGGGGATTCTGGCTGACCGCGCCGGGTGACGTGCCAAAGTTCATCGCCTCCCGCGATGCGGGGCTGGGTGACTTGGCTGGGCGGTTCCTGATTGCGGCTACCCTGCCGGAACGGCTCAACTTAGGCCGCGATCTGGCCGATACTCTTTTTAAGGATGTACCGAATCCTGCCAGAGTCGATTGACAGGGTCCAGGATCGATCATCAGACTGCTGTCGCACGTGGCTTGAGCCAGTCATCCTTGCAGGTCTGAACGAAGCATGAACGCTACATGAGGAAAGGCGCCTCGTGGCGCGCTAGAGTTGAACGGGGTGAGAAAAGCGACGGTGTCAGCGTCCTGCTTGAAGGAGTCACTATGGAAATCGGATTCATCGGGCTCGGGAAAATGGGAATGAACATGGTCACCCGGTTGCAACGTGACCGACATCGGGTCGTGGTCTACGATCGATCGGCAGATCTGGTCAAGCAGGCCGAAGGCGTTGGTTGCGTCGGAGCATCCTCGCTGGCTGACCTCGTCGCTCGACTCAAGGCCCCACGCGCCGTTTGGATTATGGTCCCATCCGGCGTGCCGACGGAGGAGACCGTTCAGGCCGTCGCGGCACTACTCGCTCCACATGACACGGTGATCGACGGCGGGAATACCAGATTTCATGACGATGTTCGACGGGCTGCAGACCTCAAGAAGAAACAACTTCACTATGTCGATGCCGGGACCAGCGGGGGTATCTGGGGATTGAAGATCGGGTACTGTCTGATGGTCGGTGGCGACGACGCGCCGGTAAAACAACTCTCACCGATCTTCACGACGCTGGCGCCCGAACAGGGCTGGGCGCACGTCGGCGGAGTCGGCGCCGGGCATTACGTCAAAATGGTGCATAATGGAATCGAGTACAGCATGATGCAGGGGTATGCAGAAGGCTTCGAACTGATGGCGAAAAGCGACTACCAGCTCAATCTCGCAAAAATTGCCGACCTCTGGATGCACGGCAGTGTCGTCCGATCCTGGTTGTTGGAGTTGGCAGCCGGCGCCTTGAAAGAGGATCCGCGGCTGGAACAGTTGAAAGGCTATGTGCAGGATTCCGGCGAGGGGCGCTGGATGATCGCCGATGCCATCGAGAAGGATGTACCGGTCCCGACGCTGACGACAGCACTGTTCACTCGATTCCGATCACGGCAAAGCGAGTCCTTTGCGGAAAAAATGTTGGCCGCGTTGCGGAATGCGTTCGGCGGCCACGCGGTTCGCCGATAACGCCGGAGCCCTATGCCACCGAATAGCCCACGTATCGATATCCGCCCTTCACAGGAAACCATTCCCCCGGTCGAACCCTGCACCCTCGTCATCTTCGGAGGTTCCGGCGATCTGGCGCGTCGACGTCTGATTCCTGCCCTTTACAACTTACTCCTTGACGGACTCCTTCCGCCGAACTATGCGGTGATTGGACTCGGCCGCAAGTTGATGACCGACGAAGAGTTCCGCGCCACGGTTCGTGATGGCGTCGTTACCCATTCCCGGCAAGCCCTCGCGGAAGACAAGTGGAAGGATTTCGCGCAACACCTCTTTTACGTGTCGGGCGGCAATGACGACCCGAAGACCTATGTCACACTGAAATCCCGCGCAGAAGACATTGAGAAGAATCTCCAGTTACCCGGCAACAGGATTTTCTACCTCAGCATTCCTCCCAGTTCCTTTGCCGCTGTGTGCGAGGGGCTTGAGCAAGCCGGATTAGCGACGAAGCCGGGGGCTGATAGGCCCTATGCCCGCATCATCGTCGAGAAACCGGTCGGCCGTGATTTGGCTTCAGCCCAGGCCATCAACAGCGTGACGGGGCGTGTGTTCGACGAATCGCAGATCTTCCGTATCGATCACTATTTGGGGAAAGAAACGGTTCAGAATCTCATGGTCGTCCGGTTCGCCAACAGCATCTTCGAGCCGATATGGAATCACAAGTACATCGATCACGTGCAGATCACGGTCAGCGAATCGGAAGGTATCGGGACCAGGGCCAGCTACTACGAAGAAGCGGGCGCCTTGCGCGACATGGTCCAGAACCACATTTTGCAGTTGCTGTGCCTAGTCGCCATGGAACCTCCATATTCGCTCGATCCTGACGTGGTGCGCAATGCAAAGATGGAAGTCCTCCGCTGCCTCAGGCCCATCACCGATCAAGATGTCGAGCATGTTACCGTCCGCGCCCAATACAGTGAAGGTACGGCCCATGATGTTTCCATCCCGGGGTATCGTCGCGAGAAGGGGATCAATCCTGACTCCACGACGGAAACCTATGTGGCGCTCAAATGTTTCGTGGAAAATTGGCGCTGGTCCGGCGTACCGTTCTATCTGCGTACCGGGAAAGCGCTCTCCCAGCGCGCCAGCGAGGTCGCGGTCCAATTCAAGGATATCCCTCAAATCCTGTTCAATGCCAATGCGCAGCAACCGCAACCGCCGAACGTGTTGGCGCTACGCATTCAGCCGGAGGAGGGGCTCTCTCTCCGCATCGTTTCGCGCGTGCCGGGAACTCGCGAGCAAACACACCCGGTGGAAATGGACTTTCAATACAGCGACGTCTTTGGCCGCCCTTCCCCTGAAGCGTACGAGCGGTTGCTCCTAGACGTGATGGCCGGCGATGCGTCCCGATTCATGCGGCGCGACGCCGTTGAAGCCTCCTGGGCCTGGATCACGAATATTCTGGAAGGATGGCAGCGGCAAGGGTTGCGGTGGTTGCCTGAATATCCGGCGGGAGCCTGTGGGCCGGTCGAGGCCAATCGCCTCATTGAAAAGGATGGACGGTCCTGGCGAACGTTGTAGCGGACTTATATCATGTCAGCCTTAACTGCCTGAGAATCTCTTTTCTGGTTCCCAGTCCGCCAATAAACCGTTCGAACTCTCCCTGGTTATAGAGGGCCAGCACCGGCAAGGTGAGCACTTCCAGCTCCGCTGGAATCTGGAAGTTCTCCTCGACGTTCATTTTCAGAATCAGGAGCTTGCCGGTCACATCGAGTTCGAGTTTTTCGAGTTCACGCATCAGCGCTCGACAGCTCCCGCACCCTGGTTTCCAAAACGCCACCAGCACAGGCACGGCTGCGTGCTTCACCACGTCGTCGAAATCCCGATCGGTGACGTCACGCATGATGGTCTCGTTGCATCACGACCCACTCACCGGCCCTGCAGCAAATATATCCTGGTACAATCGCTCAGCAATCAACCGATATCCGGCGGTCGTCAGATGCAGCCCGTCGTTGGAATACTCGGCCGCAAGCTGCTGAGTCTCGGGTTCCGCCGTGGCGGCGAAGAGATCGACGGCCGCTAACCGTTTTGATGCGGCATATCGAAGAATCGACCCATTAAGCAGGCACCGCCGATCAAGATGTTCCGCGAACCATCGCCGTCCCTCCGCACTATGAAGATCGTCACCCACCCTGATCGACGGAACGGTCACCGGCACCGGCTGGATTCCGGCCGCTGCGGCCAATTCATACATCTTGAGGAGGTTGCGCATGATATCTGCTGGCAGTGCGTTCCATCCAAGATCGTTCGTTCCGCCGAGAATCACCACATGCGTCGGTTGGTGTGCAAGAACAGCCGACCGAAAACGCATCGCCATTTCACCGGTCAGTTCACCGCAGATACCGCTCACAGACACGCGCACGGCAGGCCCAGTCAATTCCTGTAGAAACCGTCCGTACGGCGTTTCGATGCCTTGAGGATTGTCGGCAGTGGGTAATTGGAACCCTGCCGTGAGACTGTCCCCAAAACATACAATGTGGCTCGACGCAATCATCTTGTGAGGTGGATTCTACCGGCCTAGCTGTGGGGTTCACAATGCTTTCGGATAGAAGGAGAATTTCCTCGGTGATGAGCCGGTTAAGAGGGGCTATTTTCTTGACGATTCCCCACCTCCAGGGTACGACTAGTGATCATGGACGAGCGCTTGACAGAAAGCGGCGCATGGCCGATTGCGCCTGCAAAAGAAGCGGCTGATCCAGAGTTGGCTTCCGTTAAACGAGTCCTCACCCTCCTGGACAAAACGGCGAAGTCCACTCGGACGTATGGGTCGGCGAACCCTGTCGCACAGAAGTTCTTCCAACAGTTGTTCGAGGGGCTGACGGCTCACCTGACCACTTACTCCAGATTGGCATTTCTTGTTCAACGTTCCGAGCTCTACTTCAACGGGGAAATCGTCTACCGATCCGAGCAGGAGTCGAGTAATGAGAGCGTCGGGTTTAAGCTCTATGCGGATGGTATTCGGGAACTTGCATTCCTCGAAGGTCTTTCTGCTGAAGACCTCTCCTTCTTGCTTGATTCACTCTGGGACAGCCTCGATCCTGAAGAAAATGATGACGACATTGTGACTCGTCTATGGTCTAAAAATCTCTCCACCATTACCTTGGTGACCGCCGAAGAAGTTGCGAAAGCCTCGACCGGTGGAGATGTCTTTTCGCTGCCTATTGACGGGATGATGGAGGAATCGGAATCGAGCTTGCGGGACCTTCTGGATCGAGAGCAGGCCCGTAGCAGAAAGGGAACTGGGGCAGGGCTAGAAGAAGATGATGGCTCAGAATCCGGTGATGGCGGGACGTCGGCTGGAGCGGGAACCGGTAAAGGACCTGGCGCGGGAACCACTGGAGGAACCGGAGGTGGGACTAGCGGAGGAGCCGGTGGAGGGGGGAGCAGACAAGTTAGTCGATTCAAGTCTGGTCACGCGGGATACGAGGTCTCTGACGAGGAGCTGGCCGAACTGGCGAAAGAGGTCGAAGCTGAGAGTGTCAGAGATAACATGACCTACCTCTTGGATATGCTCACCGCGATCATGGCGTCGGAAAAGTCTCCTGCGATCCTGACCAAATTGTTCGATCTCTGGGGAAGCATTCTCGACTCTTTGACTGCCCAAGGTAAATGGACCCAGCTAGACAGCGTATTAGGACTACTTCAAGCTGCCGGTGACGTCAGGCCGGATCTCGGCGCCGATCACAAAAAACAATTGGCGGCCATACTCGACAACCTTGGTCGGCCCGAGCGCGTGAAGATGATCGAGGCCTATTTGAACAAAGTCCCCGATGCAACCACAGAAGGATTGCCTGCGGTTCTGCTGTCGATGACGTCGGCCGCTGTTCCTGCCTTGTGCACCCTCCTGGCAAATCTGGAGACACCGGCCCATCAGGTGATCGCGGCTGATGTCCTTGAAGCACTCGGAAAGGATCAGCCGGATCACATACTTCGTGGTTTGTCAGACCGCCGCCCCCGCTATGTGAGAAACCTTCTCGCGATCCTTCTGAAATGGAACAATCCTCGACTTGCAGATGCCCTTGAAAAACTGGTGCGCTATCCGGACGTTCAGGTGCGAAAGGACGTCGTGCGAGCGATCGGGATACTCCGTCCCAACGGAAACGGAATAAAATTGATCGCCTTCTTGAATGATGCCGAGGAGTCGGTCCGGTTTGCAGCACTCAAACTGCTCATGACCGGTCAGTATACGGCCCCCTACTCCACCTGGTCACCCCTCGTATCGGCGGACATATTCATGGATCGAACCCTCAGCGAAAAACGCGGGGTGTTCCAAGCGATGCGCGCCACTTGCAGCGACGAGGTCATTCCGTTCTTTGAAAGTTTGATCGCGGAACGGTCATGGACCAACCGGAAAAAAAAGGAGGAACTTGCCGCCCTCGCTGCTGAGGCATTGGGGAAATTGGCCACTCCTGCCGCCCTCACCGTCCTTGAACTCGGTCAGAAAAAAGGTAGCGCCCCCGTACGGCAAGCCTGTACGGCAGCGCTCGCTCAAGCCCAACGACAGCAGCACCTCAAGCAAGCTGCGTCATAGTAAGGAACTTGCCGTGAGCGATATCAAAATCAACGAGGCCTCGGTCGAGGATGACCAAGCCCAACCGATTCTCACCCACGAAAAGTCCATATCACAGAAAATCGCCCGCGGATCAGAGGCCGGAGACATCCTAGACCAACAGATGGTCATGCTGGGCATCCAGCTGGTCACACAGTTGAACGTCTTGATCAAGACCTCCCGCATCTATGAACGCACCAACGCGGCCCTGGATAAGCCCGTCGAGACCATGCTGACCTTGATTAAGACCATGGCACAGGACCAACCGGTGACACTCCGCCTACAAAACGATTTTTTGTTTCTCGGGGACAGTCATTTAAAGGTGAACGCGCAGCAGATGGCGGTGGCCACCAGTATCATCGACGCCTTGAATGCCTGGAAGATCGGTGGTCTGACATTCTCATTGTCCGTGGAGTCCAAAGATTTGCGTGAGTTCGCCGCGGTCTTTGTCAGCCTTGATCCGGAAACCAAAGGCCTCGAAGACCTTCAAAAGGAAATCATCGCGCGGGGGGTCGCCGGCATTGAATTAGAAGAACAACGGCAGTTGCAACTCAGAAAAAACTTCGGTGCGGTGAGAAACACAAGCCCGGGACCGACGGAGAATAAGAGCCCCGAAGGCACCGGAAGTCCCGATCCAAACCTACAGCGGAAAATAAATGCCAAGAACGGTTATGCCAAAGTGGCGGGGTCGGTTGGAACACTGACCCAATCATCCCGTGAAGGGGGAACGGCCAGCTTTAAACAGGCGAAGCGGGCGATCCAAAACATCATCGATCTCATGGTGGATGATGAAGCCGCGGTCCTTGGCCTCACGACCCTTCGTTGCCACGATCAGTATACCCATAACCATTCGGTCAACGTATCGTTGCTGTCCATTGCACTAGCCAACCGCGTCGGCTATCCCAAAGTGGAACTGGCCGACTTGGGCCTTGCGGCGCTGTTCCATGACATGGGCAAGTCCACCATACCTATGGAGGTTCTGAACAAACCGGGCGAGTTTACCGATGAGGACTGGGTGGCCATGCGCAATCATCCCACGGAAGGAGTTCTGAGCCTTTCGAGGATGAGAGGCATCACGAATCTACCGGGACGCATGGCGGCGGCCTCCTTCGAACATCACATGAACCTGGACTTCTCCGGATATCCGAAACTGACCGTGCCCTGGACGCTCTCATTGACCGGCCGGATTCTCACAATCGCAGACTGTTACGATGCCATGACCTCCTCTCGTGTCTATCGGCGGGAGCCCATGTCTCCATCGAAAGTATTAAATATGATGCTCTCAAAGTCCGGGAAGGCGTTTGACGCCGTCTTGCTCAAGCTGTTCGTGAACTGTGTCGGCATCATCCCCATCGGCAGCCTGGTGATGCTGGAAACGAACGAACTGGCCGTTGTGCTCAAGCCCGCTGTGGACAAGGCGAACGCCGAACGCCCGTTCGTCAAAGTCATCACCGATCCACAGGGAAACCCGGTCGAGCACGGGCGCGAGATAGACCTGACCGAGAAAGATGATTTCGGAGATTTCCGCCACAGCATTCTCCGTCTGATCGACAACACCGAATACAAGTTCGACACCAGCCGATACTTCACCTAGCAAGATGCACTCTCCAGCGCGCGACGTAGACTGATTGGGTCCTTACCGCGTTTCGCCTGTCCCGCCGGTTACGCATATCTCGCGCAGCTTCCCTTGACAGGCCCTGGCCCCCCAGCTATTCTCGCATCGGTTACGCTGCTGCATTAATCACCAACAAGGAGCGCGTGTCATGCATATAACGGGAATCCTCTTGAGCCGGATCACCCTCCCCTTGATCGCCGCAGGCATGTTGTTGCTCACATCGTTTCCTGCTGCACACGCTATTGAAGCCTTCAAGATGGGAGTCGTCGATCCTCAGGCCGTCTTAGAGAAGTCAAAAGCGGGTAAAAAAGCCTTGGATGGGCTTAAGGAATATATATCGACCAGACAAAAATTGTTGTCCGGGGATGAAGAAGACTTGCGCAACGGGGAGAAGACGCTCAAGGAGCAAATGGCGAAGTTGAGCGACACCGAAAAGAAAGAAAAAGAGGCTCAGTTCCGCACCAAAGTCCAGGACTACCAGAAACGCGCGCAGGAATTTAATCAGGAACTGCAGGGAAAACAGAAGGAATTGGTCGATGAGTACATGAAGAAAATATCCGTGGCTACGAAAACCGTGGCCGAAAAAGGCGGGTTTGCTCTCGTCGTCGATAAGGGCAGCGAACAAACGGTCAAAATCGTGATTTACAATAAAGACACCATCGATTTAACAGATCAGGTGATCAAGGAATTCGATCGAGTCAATAGTAAGTAACCGTCCCTAGCGCACTCACTTGAATTTGTCGTCAGAGGTGAATGGGACCTCAGCCTCTCTGAGGTCCCATCAAGACTCCATCGGATAGCCCGCATCCCGCCAGCCTTTGATCCCTCCATCCATCGACACCACGTTGGTATAGCCCATTTGCTGAAGCGCATCCGCGGCTAAGATTGACCGGTATCCGCCGCCGCAATACAACAAGATGGCATCCTCTTTATTGGGAATGAGCGTTTCCACATCGCGCTCGATAATCCCTTTTCCCAGATGACGGGCGCCTTTCGCATGATCCTTCGAAAATTCGTGGTCTTCACGCACATCGAGGAAGTGCAGCGGTTCACCATGATCGAGCCGGGCCTTAGCTTGCACCACCGTACATTCCTTGACCCGTGTTCGTGCCGCGTCCACCAACTTGAGAAAACCAGGATTATGTTTCATCTTTACCCCTTTTGTTGTCCTGCTTCAAAATAAGGCTGTTTGTTCGACACCCGGCCTACGAAAGGTGACAGGAATCGTCTCGTCGCGCAGCACCGACAATCCCGCCTTGCGCCTGGAAACCTCGAACAACTGTTCGATCATCGCCCAATAAGGACCTGCGCCACGGTGACGTTCGAAGAAAGCTCCCTCGCTCATTGCGCCACCACGCACGTCTCGAATCCGATTCGTGATCTTGGTGATTCGATCTGGAAATGCCGCTGCCATTCGCTCCATAAACACCGGCTCCACAGAGCTAGATAGACGCAGCAGCGTCGCCATCGCCTCGACCGCCCCGGCGTGTTTCGCTCGGGCCAACAGATCAGGCATATCCTCATCGTTGAGACCGGGAATGATCGGAGACAGCGAGATGCCGACAGGAATCCCGGCGTGTGCCAATGTCGCCATCGCCTCGAAACGTTTTCGGCTGGAAGGCGCATGCGGTTCGACCTTGCGGGCCACTTCATCATCTGAAAACGGTATGCTGAAGTACACACGAACCGATGCCTCCTGATGCAAGCGACGCAGCACATCCAGATCGCGCAGCACCAACACCCCTTTCGTGATAATTCCGACCGGATTCTGATACTCAGCACAGACCTCCAGACAGGCCCGCGTCAACTCCAGCGAGGCTTCCAGTGGCTGGTAACAATCGGTGTTTCCAGAAAACAGGATCAATTCACCCTTCCATGAAGGCTTTTCGAACGTCCGGCGGAGCAAGGTCGCGGCCTCCCGCTTCACGATGATCTTGGACTCGAAGTCAGACCCGGCGCCGAATCCCCAGTATTCATGTGTCGGCCTGGCGTAGCAATAGGCGCAGGCGTGGAAGCAGCCACGATAGGGGTTCAGGCTCCAGCGAAACGGCAAATCGGGACTCTCGTTCCGACTGAGAATGTCACGGGTCGCATCCTCAAACATCTGTAGCTGCACCTGGGGAGCCGGCTCCAAGAGATCTCGGTGCTGTGATTCAAACGGATTAGGTGGATTGATCACCGTGCGCATTGGGATATGGTCCTCGATCCGTCCGTCCCTGTCAACGGAACATATCACGGCCCGATTGATTGACTAACCCCTACCCCGATGTTAAGTTCCAGCCGCTTTCTGGAAAACACGGAAATGTATGATCTCCGCACGCTCCGCGATAATTTGGACGCCATCCGGGACCAGCTGGGCTCCCGTGGCGCCGATGTCCCTTGGGAGAGAGTCCGCACCCTGATCGCACAACGTCGAACTTTAGCTAGCCAAGTCGAGCAACTCCGCCACGAACTAAAAAAAGGGTCGGACGAGGTTGCTACGCTCAAACGAGAGAAACAGCCGGCGGATTCTTCCGTGGCTGCCATGAAGGCTATTGGCGAACAGATCAAGACCCTCGAAGATGGCTTACGAGGTGTTGATGAAACCCTCACCGATCTGAATCTCCGCATCCCAAATCTTCCACATGCTTCGGTCCCATCAGGGAAAGATGCGAGCAGCAACACGGTAACCCGGCGGTGGGGAGCCCCGCCCACATTGACCGCAACAGCCAAGAGTCATTGGGATCTCGGCGAAGCGCTCGGTATTCTAGATTTCGACCGGGCGGCAAAAATTACTGGCGCACGATTTGCCGTTCTGACGGGAGTCGGCGCGCGACTCGAACGAGCCCTCATCAATTACATGCTCGATGTTCACACGACACAGCACGGTTATCGGGAGATCCTGCCGCCGTTCCTCGTCAATCGGGCGAGCATGACCGCAACCGGCCAATTACCCAAGTTCGAAGAGGATAGCTTTCGCCTGCGAGACGAAGACTACTTCTTGATTCCGACGGCAGAAGTGCCGGTGACGAATCTCCATCGAGATGAGACGCTCACCGAGAGTGCGTTGCCGATTAGGTATACGGCCTATACCCCCTGTTTTCGACGCGAAGCAGGATCCTATGGAAAAGATACCAGAGGACTCATTCGCCTCCACCAATTCAACAAGGTAGAGTTGGTCTCGTTTGCAAAACCTGAACAGTCATATGAGGAACTGGAGCGGTTGACCGGCCATGCCGAAGCGATCTTGCAGGGACTAGGACTGCATTACCGAGTCGTCACTCTCTGTACCGGCGATATGGGATTCTCCGCAGCGAAAACCTATGACATCGAGGTCTGGCTTCCTTCCCAGAACCAATACCGAGAGATCTCCTCCTGCAGCAACTTTGAAGCATTTCAAGCCAGGCGTGCCAACATCCGATATAAGGGCCAAGCCGGGAAGAAGGATGCGAAAACAGAGTTTGTCCATACCCTCAATGGGTCTGGGCTGGCCGTCGGCCGTACGCTCGTGGCCATCCTCGAAAACTATCAGCAACCGGATGGAAGTGTCACGATACCGAAGGTACTGCATCATTACATGGGCGGGATGGAACAGATCGAGAAAGCATGAGATACTCAACGGTATTATCCCGTCACCAAGAGCAGTTGTACGGGCTCCGGGTCGGGTCACGGATGGTGTGGAGGGGTGACGGAGTGGCCGAACGTGCCAGTCTTGAAAACTGGAGACCTCGCAAGGGGTCCGCGAGTTCAAATCTCGCCCCCTCCGCCATACTTTGCCCAGAAATACGAGGTTTTTGACCCAGAACTTTTGAAATTGTGGCTAAACTGTGGCTTAACTCTGACTTCCTTCGCAGAGATTGCTCAAGGACCGCCAGCTTCTTGAGTCCTTCCGTGAGATCCGCCTCGCAGACAATCGCATAGCGTCGATAGACGGCTTCCGTTTTATGGCCTGTGAGTTTCATCGCGACCGAACGCGGTACCCCTGCCCGTTCCAAATTTCGCACTGCCGTTCTCCTGAAGTCGTGGGGAATGCGCGTCGGTACCCCTGCCAGCCGACAGGCCCCCTTCCACCGATGATAGAGCGCCTTCGGATGAATCGGCTTGATCGTGCCTCGATCATTCCAATGGAACACGGTCGGAATGCTCTGACCCGTATGCAATTCCATCGAGAGGGCCTGCTCCCATTGGGTCCGTAACAGGTCCGCCAGCTCCGGCAATACGCCAAAGGGGAAGACACGACCTTCGTCGTTCTTCGTGGTCCCTGGTTCAAGACGAACGGTTCCTGCTGTAAAATCCACTTGCTTCCATCGCAGCGTGAGAATTTCACTCGGCAAACGCCAGCCGGTCAGACACGCGAAGGTGATGGGCCCTCTGAAGGCTTCTGGCAAGTGCCCGCGCACCGCTTCGAAATCGGCCCGCTCAAAGAATCCCGTCCGTACATTCTGCACCGCGATATGTGGGAAGGGGGGACAGATGGCCTTCCCCGCCCGTTCTGCTAGACGGAAGGCTTTGTGCAGGTGCGTCAGTTCGAGCTTCACCGTTGCGGGCGCAATCCCTGCGGCCATCCGCTCACTGACGTAGCGGTTCAATCGGTCGAGGGTGATGTCACAAGCCCGCGAGTGGCTGAAGGCGGGTTTCAAGGCCTTGAGCGAGGTCTCAAGTCGCCGCGTTGAGCGTCGTTTATTCGCGGTATAATCATCGCGGATCATCTGCACAAGGTCCGCGAACGTGGTCTTTTCAAAGTCTGGTCCGCGTAGCTGTCCCTTCCCCATCTCAGCCATGCGCCGTCGTAACAACTTCACGGCATCCATGCGAACCGTCGAACCAGACGTTTCACGATACCGCTTGCCCCTCCAGTGGTACTGAATCCACCAGGTTGACCCACGTTGAAAGATCATACCGAGACCGCGTCGTTTCATCGGGCACCTCTCTTAGTTGATCGTTGTTTCGGGACCAATTCCCCAATATGAACTTGGACGAGCATCTTGACTAAACGGGCCAGCGGCTCACCAATCCCGCGTTCTCCTCGTTCTGCTAAAGCGATTGAGTTCGGCGTGACACCAACTGCTTTGGCAAGATCGACCTGTGTCATCCCCAGCACCTTTCGTAGCCTGTGTAACTCTATTGCCTTCATGGGGCATATATAACTTAGTTATAGGTTTTGTCAAGTCATCTTCCGGCTGGTAAACCACTTTGTAAGGGCCTGCTCAGGAAAAAGTAACTTTTTCCGCGAAGGCTGACTATGGGGCATCCGCTTCTTGTTCCGATAGAGCCATTTCCTGGTGACGCTAAAGCGACCCTCCACCTCAGACACCGTTAGAAACCGGTCAGGGGTGCTTGCGCCTTGCTGGCTGGGTTGGGGCGTTGACGGGCATATCACCTTCGCCCAGGCGACAACCCTCAGACGCTCTAACTCACCAACAAGCTCAGGGCAGTTGGCTTGCTGAACCTCAGCAACTTCCCGTTCAAGCTCGCTAATGATGGCTGTCAGTCTTTCACTTAACATCGAATCTCCAAGAGCTATTCATAGGCCAGATCAAGGGCTCCTCCTTCACAAATGACTCCCGCCTCTGGCTGCCATCGAATAGACTGTGTGCGGCGACAACCCCGTGTACGCTGCTGCTTCCTTAACTGATATGAGCCGCTGCATTGGTTGCTTTTCCTTTCTACTCCCCTCATCTGAGTTCATTTAGCCGTTGCTATGTTCTATCCGGTCCACCCACTGCTCTCTGTGTCTCTGGCAGGTTGGCACGATGGAGCGCGTGGGATCTCCTCGCCGAATCCAGGCTTGCACCCCATAATGTCCAATGGCCACAGGAGCATGTGGCTGTCCCCCGTGACCACTGAAAGGTGTGTTTTGCATGGTCTATAAGTACTTGATTGTATGTGTATTCGGTTTTTGGATTTGTCTTATACATGACGATCCTTTTCGGTTTTTATAGTGAGGCATGGTAGACCTCGCACTCGCTCCGCTTTGGGCTGCGCTCGTGCTCGGCATTACAGGCCAATCTCGGCCTCCACCTGGCAGTTTTCAGGGGATGTGTGCGCTACCCTCAACCTTCTCTCTTTCTCTCAATCTGGCTTTGGACTAGGTGAAAGAATGCCAAGTTGAAACACACCCCCTGAATTTTGCCAGGTCAGAGGTTCGTAGTTTGGTTCTCAACCCCACTGGTGGTCATCTCATTTCCCAACAGCAGCGTCCGCATATCTTTGGTCATGCACCACGCCCATTCCTCCTTAATTACAAGTAAGGCCGATTTCCCAACCCCTTCGTGCTGAACGTCCATCAAACCTAATGCTCCCATCTCACACATGATTTCTTCCGCCGTGTGGCGAGTGACATTCGTCGTGTTTTCGACCTGACTCACGGTTACCGGCTTTCCACTCTGCTCAGCCATCAATTGGAGAACCGCTCTTCGTCTAAAGGGAATAGAGGAGAGTGTGACCTGTGCGACCGTGGGTAAATCTTCTATGGCAAGCTGTGTCCTGCCGCAAATCAACGCATGGCCTCGGGCGAGGTTGTACAGCACCGCGTTGGCTCGATGAGGAGATTCAGGCACACTGGTATTGTCTCTCTCGTACGGGGTGCGAAGGACGGCCAGCAGCTTGGCACACTGCGCGATGGTGGTAAGAACATGAGGAGGATTCTCTTCCGGCTTCCAGTGCATCCCCCTGATGGCACCGTGCGACGTAAAGAGCGCGTCCAGGAAAGGATGTATCACTGCGCGACACTGGCTAATACCCTCCTCGTACACCACGGGCTGAAGATTAGCGAAAACCAAGTCCTCAACCGTGGGGTCCGCAGCGGCATCCATGACCAGGAAGAACATGCGGCTTCCAAGTTGAGCCATCACCTTCCAGACAATGGGATCAAAGGGAGTGGTGGCCCCAAGCCAGGCAAAGAGATAGTCCCCGGTATACCCCCGATTTCCGTGGGTCCCGCTGTCTGTGGTGTATCCTTGGCCATCGAGAACTCTGGTAAGGGTGGAGAAGCGTTCTGCCAACTCATCCTGCTTGCCCCTGAAAATGGTTGATAGTTCGGGAGTGAGGAGAACCTTGTGTTTGATCCGTGGCAGTAGATCCACCTTCTTCAGGTCCTCTCCCGAAACTTTCGCGGATTGGGTAACAAATGATGCTGTGGTGAACTTGTCTGACCGATAGCAGAGATTCTGTCCGTTGAAGGTCGCCCCCTCAAACATGGTAATCACCGTCGTTTTCCCCGCACTCGGAGCCCCAACATAGATCAAGGCTACAGGGTTCACATTGTCGGCCAGCAATAGCGTGGCACAGGTAGAAAGACCTGCCTCCACAGCAGGCCAGAGATGCGGAAAGTATCCGCTAATGACTCCTCGGACTGTATCTACACTCATAGCACTTCGGTTCACGTGCCCTCCTTGGTTGATATTGTTATGACCTTGGCTGGTGCATTAAGCCCCCGCCCCACACGAAGACACCTCTCCCACGTGAGGGTGTTCGCCTCACCAATCATGTACTATCTGGTGCTGATCTACAGGGAGCTATCCGGCTCGGGAGGGCTATACCAAGGCGTCGTCAGCGAGTCGGCGGAAACACCGGCTAATTTTTAATTGCATTCATGGCTTACTACCCCTCGAAGTGCCAAAAATATGCAGTGGTTTTCGCCCCGCGTGAAAAATATTAATCAAACAATTTTCTACGTACTATGCCTCTTCCAATCTTTTTTCCTACCCTGCTTCCAACCCCTGAATCTAAAAAGCGAATTGCGATTTTCGTGCAACTGGCACTGATTTCTGTCTAGATTTATTAGATTACTTTCTGTAGACTTGTCTGACAATGGGCAAGCACCAGTGACTCCACCAAGCGATCCTGCCCCCCTAGCTCGTCAGGCCGTAGGAAGCACGCCAGTATCGCGCGCTCAATGGCTTCTGAAATACTCGCAGCTAGACTTTCTGAACTTAGGACCGGACGGGGTTACCCAATTGCGTGGCGAGGCCGCTGTGTTGTTGAATTTGTCGCAACCCCCGAACATAACCCAGGTCAGGCAATGGCAGAGGGATCTGAAGCGTGAGCTTAAGGCGCTGGAGCAAGGTCAGGAGTGGAAACCCGCTCAAGCCGGGCTACAGGTTGCCTTCCGATTTAACGCTGGCAAATTGGTCGTTGTGAAAAGAATAACCCCACTCCACCAGGCAGACCAATTTATGCTCAAGGCGGTGGAGACTCTAGTTAATGCGAAGGATTCTGTCCGGCAGTGTGCGCGGGAGGATTGCAAGCGGCTATTCATAGAGACCGAGAAACAGGGCAGGCCACAAGACTACTGCTCGGCCACTTGTCGGGGAACAGTAGGCAAGCGTAGGTATCGGCAACACCATCCTTGACACCTCCCCACGGACGGCCTAGCCTCCCCGCATGTCATCTTCTAAGGTCAACGCGCCTTCTCCGCCAGCGGCGAATATCCCTTGGAGCACAGAGCCGCCTACCCAACCTGGCTGCTACTGGTTTCGGCGTGAGCCCTCATCGAGAGCAATCATGGTAGATGTGCGTGTCACGGATGGAGTGTTGACGGTCTGGTGGCCGAACATCGATCAGCCAGTCGAGAAGTTTAAAGAAGCAAGTTGGCGTGGCCCGATCCCGCCATCAACGGGACCGGGAAGCTGGCAATCCCTCACAGATGCTAAATAGGCCGGAATCAATCTTCCTTGGGTAATTGCCTCACAAATGCGACCGCCCGCTGAATAGCGCGATACAAATCCTCGCCTGACGTGCGCTGTTTGACGAAAGAGACATAGGCACCATTTTTCTCGGCTAACTTCACCAATGCTGGATTGTTGAGTTGCGTGAGGGCAATCACAGCGACCTGCGGCTTGCTGGCGTTCGGAATTAGGTTCTTCAATACTTCGAATCCCGATCGATCAGGCAACTCGATTTCTAACACGACACAATCAATCCGCCGGGATCGGTAGACATCCAGTCCTGTTAGCCCATCTGCGGCTTCGATGATTTGATAGTCGGGAGAGCATTGCTTCAGTTGC
>JBGTCI010000056.1:0-62704 GCA_041748925.1 Nitrospiraceae bacterium
CAAATACAATCTCCGGCAGATATCGGAGCGAAAGCCGACGTCCCAGCTCGCCACGCACAAATCCGTTGGCTTGCGCCAACCCGACGACGACGTTCCGCTCTTCCTCTTCCGTCCCCATGGTCGTCACGAATACCCGCGCAATCCGCAAATCGCTGGTCAATTTCACATCGGTCACGGTTACGGACTGCACGCGCGGGTCTTTGATCTTCCGCATGAGAATATCCGCCACTTCCATGCGGATTTGATCGGCCACACGATCGGCACGATGATATCCCGTTTTGGCCACCGCGCGCTCCACCTACTCAGGATGCTGAAAAAGTCGTCCTTCTCACCCGCCCAGCCCCAGCACGCCGAAACGCGCCTTTTCCCAAGCTTCGTTCTCGCTTCGCTCAGAAGCTCACTGTACCGAAGCGTACGCCTCGCCTCTTCGCTTGTTGCGGTCTTGCTGGACAGCCATTTTGAGCACCCTGCTGAATCTGCCGCCGTCACAACAATTCCACTCGAGATTGGACGATTTCCACCGCCGGGGCGCTCCGAATCAAGTTCAGCGCCTGATCGCACACTTGGTTGACATACCGTCCTTCGTTGGCCACACAGGCCATCCCCAAGACGGCCTTCTGCCACAAATCCTGTCCATCGACCTCGGCGACGGAAAGATTAAACCTTTCTCGTAGCCGATCCTTGAGACTCAAGAGCACCTGTCGCTTGTCCTTCAACGATTGACTCCCTGGAATGAACAGCTCGACCGTACAGAGTCCGACGATGATACCCACAGGACAGACTCGCGCTTCAGAGCTTTCCGGCAATCTTGTCGACCGCATAGGCTTCGACGATGTCCCCGGCCTTGATATCGTTGAAGTTCTCGACGCTGATTCCGCATTCATACCCCTGCTGCACTTCACGAACGTCATCCTTGAAGCGGCGCAATGATCCGAGCTTTCCTTCATAGACGACCACGTTGTCGCGAAGTACCCGAACTCCGACAGCAGCACGGGTTATCGTGCCGTCTACCACATAGGACCCTGCAATGACGCCGGCTTTGGACACCGTAAAGACCTGTCGCACCTCGGCTCGCCCCAACGTCCGTTCCTTGAGCGTCGGTTCGAGCAGCCCTTCCATCGCCGCTTTAATCTCAGCCAACGCATCGTAAATAATGGTGTACGGGCGGATGTCGACGCCTTGCTGTTCCGCTAGGGCAGCAGCCTTCGGCTCCGGCCTGACATTGAACCCGACAACAATGGCGTTCGACGCGGCAGCCAGCAACACATCGGACTCCGTGACCCCGCCGACGCCGCTGTGTATGACACGCAGCTTGACCGCGGCGGTCGCAAGCTTTTCGACGCCTGCCGTCAGCGCTTCAGCCGACCCCTGCACATCGGACTTGATGACCAGCGCCAGCTCCTTCACCGACCCTTCCTTAATCTTGGCAAACAGATCGTCCAACGTGACCTTCGCCGACCCGGATAAATCAGCCGTTCGCTGTTTATGGGCTCGATCTCCCGCGATCTCTCGCGCGACCCGCTCGTCAGCAACGACCTGAAATACATCCCCCGCAGACGGCACACCGGGAAGTCCAGCCACTTCGACTGGGATAGAAGGACCTGCCTCGAGTACTTTTGCGCCCGTATGCGTAATGAGCGCGCGAACTTTCCCACTAAAAATCCCAACGACGAACACATCGCCGACACGAAGCGTCCCGCTCTGAACCAGCACCGTCGCCACCGGGCCACGTCCTCGCTCCAGCTTGGCTTCCACCACGACACCCTTCGCCATGCGATGCGGGTCAGCCTTGAGCTCCAGTACTTCAGATTGCAAGAGAATCATTTCAAGCAAGGTGTCCAGGCCGATCTTCTCCTTGGCCGAGACCTCCACCATGATCGTATCGCCGCCCCAGGACTCGGAGATGAGCCCATGTTCGGACAACGCATTCTTCACACGATCGGAATTGGCTCCGGGCTTGTCGATCTTGTTGATGGCCACAATAATCTGAACGGATGCCGCTTTAGCATGATGAATCGCTTCGATCGTTTGCGGCATGACTCCATCGTCTGCTGCGACGACCAGGATGACGATATCGGTGATCTTGGCGCCGCGGCCCCGCATGGCGGTGAAGGCTTCGTGACCTGGCGTGTCCAAGAACGTCACCTGTTTCCCGCGTACCGCAACCGTGTAGGCGCCGATATGCTGCGTAATTCCGCCAGCCTCGCCTTCCGCCACTTTCGTTTGCCTGATGGCGTCGAGCAGCGACGTCTTGCCGTGATCGACATGGCCCATGATCGTCACAACCGGCGGCCGGGGCTCGAGCTGAACCCCTTCCTCCGTCTGCACGACGGACTCCAGCAACTCTTCTCCGGCCTTCTCCGTCGACACGTCGATCTTGATCCCGTTCTCCTCCGCAATCATCACGGCTGCCTCAACGTTCATGGTCTGATTGAATGTCAGCATCTGGCCCATATCCATGAGCTTGCGCATGATGTCGGCCGGGCGTTGTCCGATCAGCTCGGCGAACTCCTTCACCGTCATGCCGGGCGTCAGCTTGAAGCTCTTCCTCCGCGGCTTGGTGACTTCCCCCGGCGTGCTGTGATGCACATGCTTGTTGCGGTCATCTCGGCGCTGCTGCACAGGAATGGCTCGAAGATCCTGCCAGCGAGCCGCATCCTCACGAAGCCGCAGCTCTTCTTCTTCGCGCGTACGGCCGGGCTTACGAGCCTTCTTCGCCTTCTCTTTTAGACCCTCGGCTTGCATCTCTTCCAAAGAGAGGGCTTTCTTTTTTCCTGTAATCACATCGACACTCGGCACGACGGCAGCTGTGGGGGCTGGAGCAGTCGCGGTGCCTATCGCGTTCGGCTGGTCGGACGTCGCCGACAGGTCAATCTGAACTATGGCGGGGGCCTCAGCTTGAGAATGCGCCTGCGGCGGGCTTACGAGGGAATCGATGAGCGCTCCACTTATGCCTGTCGATTCAGCTGAAGACAGAGACACGGCCTCTTCCCCTGGAACATCATCAGCTCTCTTACGCTTAATCAGAATGCGACGTTTGTCGGACCTGGACGGCTCCTCCGCCGCCGAAGCGGCATGGGCCGATCCGGCCTTCGCTCCCGCGGCATGGTCGGACGCCAGACCCGCCTTACTCCGATCACCCCGACCAGCATCCGACGCTGCATCCCGAGCCATCGCCTTGATTTTTGGGCCGAGCTTCTCCAAGACCTTCTGCACCACATCGTCATCCAACACGCTACTGTGCGACGCAACGGTAATCCCTATCCGCTTCAATTCCGGGATAAGATCACGGTTTTCCATCCCGAGTTGCTTAGCCAAGGCATACACACGCATGAGAAATTAACACCTACTCCTCTGTATCCAGTTTATCCGACATCCGATTCTGCTCGGGCTTTGAATTCTTGCTCTCGGGCTTCTTCTTGCTGATGCAGCGCTTCGGTTTCCTCCGCCAACGCCGCTTTGATTTCTTTATCCCGCTCCGCCTTTTCTTTTTCGTATTCCGACGCGCTGATGATATCGATCTTCCAGCCGGTCAGACGAGCCGCCAATCGCACGTTCTGGCCATTCTTCCCGATCGCTAGCGACAACTGGGAATCTGCCACGACGACCAACGCGGACTTCTTTTCCTCGTCAACGCCGACCTTCTCAATACTCGCGGGGTTCAACGCCTCGGCGATGAAGACGCGCGGGTCGGATGTCCAAGTAATGATGTCGATTTTTTCTCCGCGTAGTTCACGGACCACCGCTTGAACCCGCGATCCCTTGATTCCCACACAAGCTCCCACCGGATCGACTGCTTTTTCGCGAGACGTCACGGCAATCTTGGTCCGATCACCGGGCTCCCGCACGATGGACTTGATTTCCACAATTTTTTCGAGCACCTCGGGCACTTCCAACTCGAAGAGTTTTGCCACAAACTGCGGATGGCTCCGCGTCAAAATGACCTGGACATCTTTCGGAGTCCGGCGCACTTCCAAGAGCATCGCCTTCACCCGATCGCCGGAGCGGTAGGTTTCCCGTGGAATCTGTTCCTGAATCGGCAAGACCGCCTCCGTCTTGCCCAGATCGACTAAATAGTTTCGACGCTCCACGCCGAGAATGATACCGTTGACCAGATCTCCTTGCCGAGTGGAGTATTCCTTTTGAACCGCCTCCCACTCGGCCTCCCGAACCTTCTGGAAAATGACTTGTTTGGCAGTTTGTGCGGCAATCCGACCCAAATCACTCATCTCGATGACCGAGCCGATCTCGTCCCCGACCTCTGCTTCGCTGTCGAACTGGCGAGCTTCCTGAAGGGACACTTCGGTTTTGGAATTGGCGACCGCCTCGACGATGGTCTTCTTCGACACGACGGAGATCTCACCGGTCTTGGAGTCGATCTCGACTTGAATATTCTCAGCCTGCCCGAAACGCTTCTTGGCAGCCATTTGAAGGGCTGCTTCGATCGCCCCGATCACTCGGTTCTTCTCGATGCCCTTTTGCCGACCAAGTTCATCGATGACTGAAATCAATTCTCGATTCATAGCTCACTCTCCGGCGACTGCCCCTGCAGCCACACTCCAATGCGGCAGTATGCGCATACCGCGGTGATCGACTCCGGTACGACCTCAAAACGTGACGACGCGACGCGCTTCAGCGATGGAGTCGAACTCAAGGATGACCTCCCGCTCAGAACGCGGATCGTTCACCACGATCGTGACTCCCTGTTCGTTCACTTCCGTCAACCGCCCGACTACACGCCACTGTCCGTCGATCGGCTGCCTGAGCTTCACGCTCACTGGCTTCCCCAATGCCCGGCGATAATCCTGAATCCGTTTGAAGGCCCGATCCAGACCAGGCGAGGAGACTTCCAGCGTATAGGCATGGGGAAACGGATCAGCCACATCCAAGGCTGGACCGATCGCGAGGTGTGCACGCCCACAATCTTCTACCGTGACGCCGCCCGCCTTATCGATATACACGCGAATGACTGACCGCGCACCTTGCCCCACACACGCGACGTCGACCAATTCTAAGCCCAATGCCCAGAGGATGGGCGATACCACCTCGCTGATGCGATCAACGACCGGTCGGGACTCCCTCACCGACGCCCCTCGCCCCGTATTTTTGGATGGCCCATTCAAGAGATCAAACAAAAAAGTGGGCCTGAGCCCACTTCCAATCGGGGACCATAGCACGCCCCCTATGCCAAAGCAAGGGGCTAGCCGACCCGATCCGTGAAGCCTGCGGCAAGTCGTTGGGTAATCGAGCCAGGCATTCCATCTCCAATGACTTGCCCATCTACACGGACGACGGCCAAGACCTCGACCGTGGTCCCTGTGAGAAAAACTTCGTCCGCCTCATAGAGATCCGCCTGAGAGACAAAGCGTTCTTGAATCGGCAGGCCCTCGCTTAGAGCCAGATCCAACACAACAGACCTCGTGACCCCAGACAGTATGCGCGACCCTTCGGGAGCCGTCACCACCGTTCCGCCCTGAACCACCATCACATTGCTGACTGCCCCTTCGGTGACCAATCCCGCTTTGACCAAAATGGTTTCGAAGACCTGGGCCTGCTTAACTTTCTGACGCGCAAGAACGTTGGCCAACAGATTCACGCTCTTGATGTCACAGCGCCCCCATCGGATATCCTCGGTCGTTATCGCTTCCACACCAACCGCTTGTACCGCCCTGTCGAGCGGGTGAAACTCACGAACCGTCATAACGACCGTGGGCGTCAGTTCATCTGAGTAGGCGTGATCACGGGGAGCGACACCCCTGGTAATCTGAACATAAATTTTGGCTTCAGGATAGGCAGCCCGACTAATCCCTTCCAGGACATGGTGAGTCCACTCGGCACGGGAATAGGGCTGCGTCAGGTCAAGAGCCGTGGCGCTACGATCCAGTCGAGCCAGATGGGCATCGAGTGCGAATGGACGCCCCTTGTATGTGCGGATCACTTCGTAGATACCATCGCCAAACTGAAAGCCTCGATCTTCGATTGAGACTTTCGCCTCGGCCAGCGGCACGAACGCTCCATTGATGAAGGCTACATTCGGCACGATTACGCACTGCTCCGAGACGAGGAATCAGAGGCCGTCACGTCAAAGACGCGCCGATCTTCGGCGGTGAATTTCCACCCCATGCGTTTTTCAAACAGCACCCGGTGGGTGCCCGGCCTGACCACGTTAAACTCGAAAGTCCGCTGCCCATTATCCACCGCATTATTCCCGGCGATGCGAAGGTAGTCGTCGGCCAGCAACTCGAGCCCCGTAGGATCATAGGTCGGGACCCAGAGTTCCCCTCGGGTCCTGTCTTCCCAGAGATGAATCTGGATGGGATGCCCAAGGGTCGTCTCAATGACCTTGGCCCCGTCCGAGTGTGTGGCACCATCATGGTCGTGGCTTGTTGTCATACGCATCGTCATGTTAACGGCAACCCGCTTCTTCTCCGCCTCATCATGCTATGGTTTTCGCCGAGGTCCGACAAAAATCTCCGCTCCCTCCACCTGCACATCATAACTCCCCACACAATATCCACCGCCGTCCGTCCCTTGCCCATTTCGAACATCGAATGCCAGATCGTGCCACGGACAGGCCACGACAAAGCCCTTCACACGCCCTTCACACAATGGACCGCCTTCATGGGGACAACGATTATGGATCGCAAAATACGTCCCTTCGATGTTGAAGAGCGCAATCTCCCGATTGTTCACCATGACGGCTTTAGATTGCCCGGGCGGCAACTCGGCGACCAGGGCAACGGATTGAAACCCTTCTCGCATGCTCACCGACTCCTCTCCTCGTGCGTTTCACCACATCTCCCACACGCATTACATTCGAAGCGTATATTTCAACTCCTGCCCTACGGTGATCCCTTCCCGTTTGATGAAGCCCGCTTCTGTTTGAATCGCATAGCGGACCGCTTCGGGAGAAGAACTATACTTAGGGCAATCAGCTTCCAGACAGGGAGCAACATTTTCCTTTAGCCCCACAATATGATGGCTTTCATCAACCCACATCATGTCCACTGGAAACCGATATTCCTTTGTCCAGAGGTGGTTCTGACCGGTCGACTCAAAGATATACAGTAATCCGCCATTTGCCGGCAACGCCTCTCGAAAGGCAAGACCGACGAGCAGTTTCTCCGGTGTATCCGCCACTTCCGCTTCGAGTTCACGGCCGTTCGGGAAAGAGACGATAATGATCGTCTCCTCTTTTCGATCGATGAGAAAGTACGACGCGCTCATCAAGAAAATCGCCATAAGTGCGAGCGTGACGATACGCTTCTTTTTCTGACCCCGATCGCTTGCCGGCACGGTAGCCATAGACAATTCCTGCCACGACTCGTCACAAATCTCTGGGTCCAAAGGCCCATTAATACAGGAAATCTAGGCCTTCTGAACAAATGCCACTCTGTTGACTTGGAAAAGAACGGCAGACTAGAATGGCGGTCACGTCGCGGCACACATAATGGTCGTGACGGGGCGGACTTGTCAACCGTGCGAGTCTCTATTGTTGTAGTGAGAAGGAGGCGAGGGTCATGGCATTGCTGATTACCGATGAATGTATCTCCTGTGGAGCCTGCCTGCCTGAATGTCCGAACGAGGCGATTTTTGAAACTCGCAGCGATGCGGAAACGAAGGGCAATCATGTGGGCGATGGCCAGGGAGTCGGCGATAGTATTTATGTGATTACACACGACCGCTGCACCGAATGCGTCGGACATTTCGACGAACCCCAGTGCTCCGCTGTCTGCCCGGTCGATAATTGCTGCATTGCTGATCCCGCGTATCCGGAAACGACGGACGTCCTGCTCCAGAAAGCAAGAACGCTTAATCCGGATAAGGCGATCGATGAAGCAAAAGTCTGGAGCGGCGTGCGCAATTAATCATCCGCTCCCCGCTCAACAAGGAAGGCCCTGTTGCTCATGTGAGCAACAGGGCCTTCCTACTTCTAGCATCTTGCTGAAAAACCATCGCCCTCTCCGCGGTATCGCAAAGAGGGCGATGTTCACTCACATCTGTGAAGAATGACTACTTGAGCATAAGAATCTTGCCGCCGACATGTCCCGGATGCAAATGGCAGCGATAGGTCAACGTATTCCCCTGCGTGGCATAAAACATGTCGCTAGTGGGAACCCCGATATACTTGGTCTCGCCAGGCTTCAACACTACTTCGGCTTTCATGACAAACGGTGAACCAGCGTTCGCAGCATCGGTCATCTGGAAGCCATGGTCAGCAGTGGCTTTGTTCGTGACCTTGAGCAGGACGGGACGTCCAGGTCGAACTTTGAAATCGATGATTGTAACAGGCGGATACCACGTCTTGAGGTCACCAATCTCGACCGCGAACAGCTGAGCATCAACGTCTAATTCCTTGAATGACTGACCCACAACGGAGCCAGTCTCTAAATCCCCGACTTCGACTCCGCCCGCCTGGAGCGCATATGAAGCAGATGCCCCAGCCACAACCATCATGAGGCCGAAGAAGACCCCCAACACCGTCTTGCCCATGACCTACCTCCATATAGAAAGAAGAAGAGATGTGATTAGGTTGGTGAATACCTTCGCCAAGCCCACTGAACCATGATCTCGTCAACCACTACCGGCCCTGAGTCTCCCCATCCATATCCCTACCCTCACAGCATGGCTGTGCTTCGAGCGTGTTCTTTATAGATAGCACCGCGACGAAATCGGAAGCAAGAGCGTTTTATAGAGATCTTTTCAGAAACCACCTTCAATGCAGACGCTGTATCAACAAGCGGCGCCATAATTATTTCAATAGTTTGTCCGTCTCGGGCTGCGCGTCTTGAACCCTGGACCCAATCAAGAGGTCATATGGCGCATAGTTGTCAGTTAACATTACGCCTGCCTCCCAAGGTTGCACACGATGGGTGCCCAGCAAGGCAATCGCTTCGAATGGAAGACGCTGCTGCTCAACTAATCTGTTCACATTGGTCGCAATGGTAGAAAGTGTATGTCGTTCGAGCGGCGCGCCGGCAAAAAAAATCAGATTCTCCGATCGCATCTGAGGAGAATTCCAGGGTCCCTTGACCGCAAAAGACTCGACGTTGGGAAACGATCGTCTCATCGTCTGCACAACCGCATTGGCCCGCAACAGATCTCCGCCTTCCCCCGACGAGGCCAAATTCACTGCCAGGATCCCGTTCGGCGCAAGATGGGCGCGCAGCTCTGCAAAGAACTCTACCGTGGTCAGGTGAAACGGAATCATGTGTCGCGCAAATGCATCGACCCAAATGAGGTCGTAGATCTGCTCCGTGGAATTCAAGAAGACTCGGGCATCCCGAACGTGCACATGATGCTGAGAAGGCGGCTGATAGGAGAAATATTCTTCGGCCATGCGGACGACCACGGGATCGAACTCAACCACGTCCAGATCGAGTTCCGGCCATCGATGGGCGAGCCACTTTGCCAGCGACCCACCTCCGTGACCAAGGATCAGACCTCGATTCGGTTCGAACACCAAAGCCAGCGATGCGACCATCAGTTGACTATAGGGGAGAAACAGGGCGACAGGATCCGCCTTCCACATCACCGCGTGAAATGTTCGATCCAAAACAAGGTAGCGAAAAAGATCGTCATCGCGGATTCGTACTTGCTGGTATGGGCTGTCTTCCTGATAAACCGGCGCCTTCAACATATGGATTGGCGACAATGCACCGGCACCCAAGCCTCCGACGCATAATGAGAGTGCGCCAATCATCAAGGGCCGCACGGTCGTCCTGCTGATCAACCACCAGAGCCCAAGCCCCACTTGAATCGCGCCGAGCCACGCGACAAGCGCCTGGCTGCCAATCCAGGACAGAAAGAAAAATGCCGTCCCCCACGTTCCCGCCAAGCTTCCCACAGTTGAAAGCGCGATCATCCGACCAGTATGCCGACCGAAATACTCGAGGTCCGACACAGCCAATCGTAATAAGGCCGGCAATACCCCACTCAACCCAAAGGCTGGCGGACCCAAAAGCAGCGCCGCGGCGAGGCAAGGTCCCCACCGAGGGTCTTCGACTAATCCCGCCACCTTAAAGAGCACCATCTGGCCAAGCCACGCGATAAGAAAGGTCCAGGCTCCGGAGAACAGCAACAGACCGGCCAGCACTTGTGCGCCGGGGTACCGGTCGGAGAGCCAACCTCCAAAGGCATACCCGCTGCTCATGGCAGCGAGAATGACTCCAATCAATGCGCCCCAGACAAACAGTGAGTTTCCGAAGACGGGAGCTAACAGCCGGCTTCCCAAAATCTCGAGCGCCATCACCACCGCACCGGTCACCGGCGCCGTTACCAGAAGAAACCATTGAGGGGGATGAGCCGACCGGTTCACAATATTCATGCAGAAACATGACACAAGGCAGGAAGACGACCCGATGCTGCCCCGCGAGCCCGCACGATCACAGACCGCCCCAGTTTTTGAAGTAGTGTAAGAGATCGCGGACCGAAATGATCCCGACAATCTGTCCGTCCTCGGAGATTGCCAGATGCCGAATGCCATGCTCTGCCATCTTCTCACTCGCCTCGTGGGCCGAGCTCGTAATCTCAATGGATAGCAGCGGGCTGCTCATGACAGCGCGGACCAAAGTCTCTTGTGTCGGACACGATTCAGCCATCCCCTTACGAACCAAGTCCGATTCGCTGACGATACCACTGTAGTGACCGGCCTCGTACACCAACAATGCGCCGACCTTTGCGTCACGCATCAGCTGGGCCGCCGCCAATAGCGTTGCGTTTGGACTGATCGTGCGCAAGGTCCGGCGCATCATCACGGCGAGAGGTCGCTGAACAGGGCTGGTCTGGATCGCCATACGACAGATTCCGTTCGTTGGAGGGAACAAATAGTACCCAGCCCTCGCGCACCTGTCAACGAGCGGCCCAGACAACCCCTCTCTGGAAACATGGCTTTTCATAACTTCGTTGCTCACCCCAGATACCATTGCTATACTCGGCCAAGTCATTTTTAGTTACAGGAGGACAGGAGCCCATGCATATCAGTGTGATTGGAACCGGCTATGTCGGGTTGGTAACCGGAGCCTGTTTTTCTGAATTTGGCGTCAACGTGACCTGCATGGATACCGACGCCAAACGGGTCGCCAGGCTTGAAAAAGGCGATGTCCCCTTCTATGAGCCGGGGATCTCGGAACTCGTCGCCAAAGGAATTCGAGAGAATCGGATCAACTTTACCACCGACATCGCCAAAGCCGTCGACAAGGCCCTCGTCATCTTCATCGCAGTTGGAACCCCACCGAGACCGGACGGATCAGCCGATCTCTCATACGTAGAAGAAGTCGGCCGCGGCATCGCCAAAGCCATGACTGGATACAAGGTCATCGTCACCAAGTCGACTGTCCCGGTGGGAACCGGAGAAAAGCTGCGGGAAGTGATCACCGCCCATCAATCAGGAAAATTCCGGTTCGACATTGTCTCCAATCCCGAGTTTCTTCGCGAAGGGTCCGCCATCGAAGATTTCATGCGACCGAACCGGGTCGTCATCGGCGCAGACAGCGAACAAGCGGTTGCGATCATGAAAGACCTCTACCGGCCGCTGTATCTGATCGAGACACCATTCGTCGTGACCGACATTCCGACTGCCGAGATGATCAAATACGCTTCCAATGCCTTCCTCGCCACAAAAATCTCGTTTATCAACGAAATCGCGACGGTCTGCGAACGGGTCGGCGCCAATGTGCAGTTGGTGGCCAAAGGGATGGGGCTCGACAACCGGATTGGATCCAAGTTTCTCCACGCAGGACCGGGGTTCGGTGGATCGTGCTTTCCGAAAGATCTGGCTGCCCTCGTACAGACGGGGGAACGAGTCGGCTATCCCATGCAGATTGCAAGCGCCGCCGCGCTCATTAATGAGCAGCAACGAGGCCGGATGATTGAAAAAATCACGAAAGAGGTTGGGGGACTCAAGGGAAAGACGTTCGCGATGTTGGGCCTGTCCTTCAAACCCAATACGAACGACCTGCGGGATGCGCCGGCCCTGGCCATCGCGCAAGAACTCATGAAACAGGGCGCCGCGGTTCGCGCGTACGACCCCGCCGCGCTTGAGGAGGCCTGTCAGACTCTTTCCGGCCTCGTTCCCTGCAGAGACGCCTACGAGGCGGCACAGGGAGCAGACGCGTTAATTCTCATGACCGAATGGAACCAGTTCCGAACACTCGATTTCGACCGGATGAAAACCGCATTGCGCCAACCCATCTTCTTCGATTTACGCAACGTCTATGAACCGGACCGTGTCGCAGCCTTCGGCTTCCGCCACATTTCAGTCGGGAGGCCCAGTAAGGCTCCCTCCCCAGCCACATAACACCGGCATTACGTGAGACGCGGCGCTTCGACGGTCTTGGCCTCATCTTTGACTTTCGGCTTGTAGCCCATCCGGTCCAACACCTTCATCACCCGTGTCTTCAAACGATCGTCGGCCTCGGCGAGCGCCGTGGCTAATGGCTCGACAGCAGGCTTTCCGATTTTACGGATGATTTCCGTCACGGATTGTCTGACCTCATCTTCCTCCGAAACCAGCAAAGGCACGAGTGATGGCACCGCCGGTCCGCCGATCTTGATCAATGAATCATAGGCGCGCTGCCGGACATCGCCGACTTCATCCGCCAACGCATCAACCAGCGGCCGCACCGCGCGGATCTCTTTTAGCTCACCCAGCACTTCAGCCGCATATTTTCGATTGAGCCAGTGGCTATCTCGTAGATCCAAGAGCATCGCGTCGGCCCGCGCCGCATTGGGATCCTTCGCACGAATCCGAAAGCTCTTGGCGATCCGTTTCCCGCCTTCTTCAACGACGCGAATAGTGGCGCCATCCCCTATCTTGATCTTTTTCAGCTCTTCAAGCGCCTCATCATCAACGTCCAACACGACCGTCTTCCCGTCGTAGGCCAACAGTTCGACTTCAAGTTGTTTTCCCTCAGGGTTCACCGCGACCACTCGCTCCGTTACGAGATTGAACCCGTCCTTCTTCGCGCCGCCTTTCGGACCGATCTGAATAAGCTTTGGAGGAGCTTCATCCGCCATGATATGTATCCTTTTACGTCGAAATAAAGATTACGGCTTTGCGGTCCATCCGAGACTGACCAACACACCTTCGACCGTTTCCTGCACCATCGTATTCTCATCTTCAAGCAGCGGAAGCAAGGGGTCGATGGCCTGCTTCGCCCCGAGGCGCGCGAGCGACTCCGCGGCATTCCGCCGCACCAGCCAGTCTTCATCCTTGAGCGACTCGATCAACGGATCGATTCCACGGGCATCGCCGATTTTCCCCAAGGCCTCTGCCGCATGACGCCGCACCATCCAGTTACTACCCAGCAATCCGTCGATCAAGGCATCCACGGCCCGCGCATCCCCGATCTTTTTCAGGACACGCGCCACGTCCTCACGCACTGTATGATCGGTTAGCGCCTCGACCAATCCGGGCACCGCGCGCGCATCACCGACGCGCTCCAGCGCCCACACAGCGGCGGTCCGCACCGCGCCGTCTTTGTCCTTGAGCGCCTTCACGAGGGGATCGACCCCCCGAGAGTCCTTCAACTTCCCTAATCCCGACGCCGCCTGCTCGCGTATCGCCCATTCATCGTCCTCCAGCGCCTCGATCAAGGGATCGACGACGGACGGACCGATCCGCACGATTGCGCTGGTCGCCGCTTCCCGAATCAGAACATCTTCGTCCGCCATCAGTCCGATCAACGGCCCCACCGCGTCCTCACCTACTTGACTCAAACTGGCAATCGCATGATCGCGGAGCGCTTCATTATCATCCCGAAGGGCTTCGATCAATTGTTCGATCCGTTCAGCCTGCACATCGTCACTCATCGTCATCCTGCCCTCCCTGGCTCCCGACAGGCGTCCCATCGAGCGCTTCCAGTTTGTCTGCGATCAAACCTGCGTTGTAGGCGACGAGGCCATCTCGATCCGTCCTCAATCGGTCGAACAGTTCCTTGTATGGCCGCAACACATCCACATCTTTCACTTTCGCCAAGGCTTCCATGGCATGGACCCGCAGGGGTCGAATGGGAATGGCCTCGATATAGAATTGGGCGGGTCTGGCATCGCCGATCAAGCCCAATGATTTGATCGCCAGTTCCTTCACGCCCGTATCCTTATCGACCTGCAACCGCTGCATCAAGGGCTCGACCGCGCGAACATCGCCGATCTTCCCCAGCAAGTCGGCAGCGGCTTCACGCACCAGCCAATCGTCATCTTCCAGGTACTCGATCAAAATCTCCACGCTCGGACGCCCGATGGCAAGAAGATTGATCACGGTACTCATTCGAGCCTCTTCCCGTTCGCTCAATTCTTCGATTGCGCGAAGCGCGTCAAACACCTCGTCGATGCGCTCACGAATCGCGCTCAACTTCTTGAGCGTCCGCACCGCAATCTCGCGAACGGCCGGCTGCCCCATCGCGCTGATGAACGCGTCCGCCGAACGGGGATCGAGCAGATGTTCCAACATCTTCGCGGCCATGATCTGCGC
Organism: Nitrospiraceae bacterium; assembly: GCA_041748925.1. Lineage (GTDB taxonomy): Bacteria > Nitrospirota > Nitrospiria > Nitrospirales > Nitrospiraceae > Palsa-1315. The sequence continues at coordinate 14,474 of JBGTCI010000056.1, forward strand.
GTCTGGATCTTGATGGGTCAACATCTCGCAGAGCGGCGCGATCGCATTCGGGATGACCCCCAATAACTGCGAGGCCGCCACGCGAATTGCCTCATCTTTCGACGCATAGAGCAACGAGGCCAGCGCCGCAGCGGTCGTCTCATCAAGCACCCCCGCCATATGTTCCAAGGCTGACGCGCCGGCCTTGCGGACGGCCTCATCCTCGTCGCGAAGTAAGCCGACCAAGGGCACACCGGCCTGAGGATCATTCACACGCGCGAGCATGGCTGCGGCCTCGGCTTTCAACGCCGGCGAGCCTGTCTCCAGCGCGTGGATGAGTGCCTGTACCGCCCGTGGCCCCCTCGATAGGCAGGCTGCCGTCGCGCGCATCCGTCGCCAGTCCTCTTCATGGACGAGCTCAGAGACCAGTGTATCAATCGTTTCTTTTGGCATGACACTACGACCTGGCACGCAATGAGTGATGCGATGCGTACTGATCTCTGTGTGATGAGTTACAAATTCAAAATCCAATCTTCAACATTGAGCATTGGCGCACTAGATACGGCCCGCCCGCCAGCCTACCTTCGTTAACGTGTCTTTGACATGGTAACGGATATTATCGTCCGACTCGCGTGCCAGCACAGCCAACAACGGCGCAATCACTGCACCTCCAAATCGAGTCAGCGCATCGGCAGCGTCCGCTCGCGTTACCGTATACCGGAGCGCCTTCATGAGCGACGGTATGGCCGCCTCGTCTCGGATCGCACCCAGTGCTCTGGCAGCCGCGCCCAACGTCAGCATTTCTTCATTCCAACGATCACCGCAGCCTTCCATTGGTCGCGAGACTTCCGGTCGCTCTACTCCATCGAGCACATCAATCAACACCGGCACGGCACAACGATCGCCGATCCGGCCCAGTGCCTCAACCGCCAGCGGTCGTAGCCCCGGCTCTTTCATCGCCGTCACGAGGAACTCCACGGCGCGCGCGTCGCCGATTTGGCCAAGCGCGCGAACTGCGTCCTCGCGAACCGCCCTGTCCCGATCGTTAAACAACACTGATAGCAGGGGGTCCACAGCCTCCGGCGACCGCGTTTTCCCCAAGGCTTCCACCGCATGAAGCCGCACCAGCCATTCAGCATGGGTCAGCGCGACGAGCAACGACGAGAGCGCCGCTTCCCCGATAGCCGCAAGGGCTGTCGACGTCTCCTCGCGCACGGCCTTCACCGAATCTTGTAGGAGCGGTACCAGCGGCGCCACTGCTTCAGGGTCTTGAATTCGACCTAACGCCTTGGCCGCATGCATCCGCACAATCCAATCGGGACTCTTGAGCGCAGTCATGAGCGGCGCGAGCACCCGCACATCGGCAATAGTGGCTAACACAGACGAAGCCAGTTCTTGAACCGTGAGCACCGGATCGGAGAGGCAGGCACCCAGCGTTGTCACGGCGGGCTCCCCGATAGCCAGGAGGGCGCCGATCGCCGCATCGCGAACTGCGCGATCGTCGTCACGAAGTACCGAGACCAACGGCGCCACCGCACGGGGATCCCGAAGCGTGCCCAGCATCGTGGCGGCCTCTTCGCGAATCGCCCAATCCTCGTCTTTGAGCGCAGCGATCTGTTCAGCTACTGCGTCTGCCATGCCCCCTCAATCTCAAGAAACGTGAAAGGTAAGACGTGAAAAGTGAAACTTAGTACTGCCGTAAGCTGGATGCTCAAAAAGTCCGTTCAGTAAGGCCGCAGCGAGCGAAGAGGCGAAGGAGGTACACACCGCACTTCGTGTGAGCCGTTCGCTCCTGCAATGGATCTTGGCGAACGGAAAAGCCCGCCCCCCAATGTTTCCGACCTCCGAAAGTCTCTCTGGTACGTTGAGCCTCTGAGCGGTGCGAGAACGCCGCTGGCGGGCTTTTTCAGCATCCAGCTAGCCCCGCTGGGCAAAATCACCCGAAGGACCAAATCGGCCTGTGTCGCCAAGAGGCATGTCCACCCTGGCATTATCAACCACACTCGAGTTGACGGTCACGTCTTCCGGCGCCGGCATCCAACCCAATTTTTCGAGTGTCTGAAGCGCCAGCTGGCGCAAGGCATCTTTCGCCGTGAGTCGGACCGACGCATAGGACAAGACCCGCTCCCCTTCCGCGACGACTTCGGACGCTTTCGGGTCATAGAGAAAGGCGATCAACGGCTCGATTGCCGTATCACCGATGGTAGCTAGGGCGGCACTGGCCTTCTCGCGCAACACACCGTCCTTCAACAGCATGATTAAGTCGGGAATGACGCGCGGATCACGGAACTGGCCGAGCGCCGTCGCCGCCGCTTCCTTGATAAAGGCGTCCTCGCTGACGATACAGCCTGGGGTCGGGGTCCCATCCTGTCGAATACCCTTGCCCTTCAACGCGTCCAGCACCGGAGGCAAGGCACGGGGATCGCCGATCATGCCGAGCGACGCAATAGCATGCCGCTTCACCACTCCGTCTTTCATCGCTTCGATCAAGGCATCGATGGCCCGTGGATCGCCGATCTGGCCCAAGGCGATCGTGGCATCTTCGCGGACGGCCCGATCCGGATCTTTCAGCGCGGCGATCAGAATGTCGACAACTTTCGCATCCCGCACCCAGGTTCGGCCAATCTGATAGTCGGTGGTCATGCCACCGAGTGCGCGAGCCGCGTGGCACCGGACCACAAAATCTTTATCCCTCAGACAGGCGATCAACGGATCGACAGAGGGCTGGCCGATAGAGATGAGTGCGGTCCCGGCTGTTTCTCGCACCGTCTTTGACGGGTCATGAAATAGTTTGACCAAAACCGGAATCGCTCTCGGATCGCCAATCTTGCCCAACGCCTCTGCCGCTGCACTCTTCACGGCGCCATCGCGATCCCGACAGACGAGCATGAGAGCCTCGACGGCTTTCCGAACTTTTATCTCTCCACAAGTTTTCGCCGCATGTTCGCGGACACGCCACCGCTCATCCTTCAATGCAATGATCAGGCGATCAACGACTGCAGTCCCCATCGAGGTCATGGCCGCCACAGCATCGTTACGCACATCCATGATGGAGTCGTTAAACAGGATGATGAGCGCTTCTACCGCTTTCGCCCCGCCGATCCTGGCCACGCCCCAGCCCGCATGCGCCCGCACAGTCCAGTACTCGTCCCCACAGGCACCGACAAGCGCGTCCAACGTGGTGGCATCGGCAAGTTCGGCAAGAGCCTTGGACGCTTCCTCTCGGGTCGCGTCGTCGACATCCTCGAGTGCGTCTAACAGATCGTCAAGCGCCTGGGCCATGGGTATCGCTCCTCTACTGATACTGGTAATCGCGCTGGCCGCCGTGCGGATAGGTCCTGCTGCAGCGGATGGTTAACGTCTGGGTCCCTCGTCCCTCCACACATTGGTCGAGCGACTGGGCAAATTCCAGCTTCCCTTCCAAGTTCACCGTGAACGGAAAATCAAACGTGAAGCTTCCAAATTTATATTTCCCTGGCTTCAGTTTAAGCGCACGAGACTCGGTCGTCTTGTAGGCATCCATGGACTCAGGGTCCGACGCATAGATGGATGGTGTAACGCCGGGCACTTGCCACCAGGACTGAGGATGAATGGTCGTGGCGTCGATGGTGATCGCATGTTCTTGGGTGTAGGCAGCCGGCTGACCAGCCACGGCCGTCTGGATGATTGCAACAGAGCCGAGTAACCATCCAACCAAACCACAAACCATGTGCCATGTAACACGCTGCATCATGCGACCTATTGCAGGCTGGATCCCCGTGGGGCCGCGGCAAAAGCCGCCTGAAAGATTTCCTCCACAGCGTGACTTTCCCATTCGGTATGTGTCTGTAACCCCAACGTCCGCATCACCGTCGCACCGGTATCCAAAATGGAGACCGGCTGGTGAATCTCGTGACCAGATTTAATCCCCACCCCCGAGGCTATCCACGGAACCGTCGGAACGCCCGCATCAGCCTGTTCCTGGCTCGCATCCCTGCCTTCGGCACTGAGCGATGTCACGAACAGGGTGGTCCGCTTGGTCAGCCCCTGCTCTTGATAGATGTCCAACACGGAGTGTATGGCTTTATCCACTGTGCGAAGGGCTTCGCGATACTCCTTCGAGGCCCAGCCATGGGACACGCCCACTCGACCCGCCTCAGGAAGATGCACGACCAGGAAATGTGGCAGCGAAAGGATGGCATGCCCGTAACCATGACCACTCGTGGCTTTCTTGAAGTATTGACGGATGTAGGACACGACTCGATCCGTGCTGCATTCGGGCTTCAACGGCCCGCACATCTGATAATCCGTGTAGGGCTCGGGTCTCGCCAACTGATAGAGCGACTCGTCCATCAGGAAAATCGCACTGTCACGGCCCCCGCTCAGATCGAGATAGTCAAACACACTCGGGGCCCGCGGATAACCGCGGCTAAATTCAAAGGTGTTCCAGGTAATGCCGTGCTTCTCGACCGGCATTCCCGTAATCAAAGACGCCATCGTCGGCAGCCGTAACGCAGGCTTCACCGCTGTGGCGGACCAGGTGACAGCCCCTTCCTTAATCAACCGGCTGAGGGTCGGCATCGTGCCGCCTTTCAGAGAGTCCTGGCCGAATCCTTCGAGAACAAAGAGAATCACGTGCTCGGTCGAAGCCGTCGAGGCAGGAGCAGGCGCCGATACAGTGGCAACCGCCGTATCTCTCGGAAGGACCAGAGAAAGGACGCAAAGGGACATGGCCAATATCCGAATCGACCATCCGCGATCAAGGCTAACCAGCATGTGCACAGATACGTTCTTTCTTTTCTGTTCCAAGGGAACTTCTACGCTATCATGGCGTTTTCCGCCAAGGCAAGCGAGGCAAGGACTCGGCCAGACGATCCATCAGAATTCATCCGGGTGGGATGGCCCCTCGCGCGTCAGTCCTGTCCAGAAGGTGCGGGTGAGGCACTGATCTCTCCTCCTCACATGATCGCCCAACTGGCATTCCCGCGCATCCAGTGACTCCGATATCCGAGAGGCTCGTTTCTAATAGGTTGAGCCTTTGAGCGAAATGAGTACGATGCTAGCGGACTTTGGGAGATCCTGCCGATCTTTCGTTGCAGTCCATCACCAACTTCCGGTATGTAACTCCCCCATGCCGATCGAAAATAGCTTTCAACACGACGAGATGTCGCGAAAGAATCCCGGCGAGCGCCTCATCGTTCGTGAAGTCACCCCAACTGCCTTGTCTGAATCGCCTCCCGCTCAGGACGCGATGGCAACCTTCGGCAAGCGCCTCTCACATGCTGGTGTCCGTATGATTGTCTTGCTGCACGGCTCCATCATGGGAACCGACGTCTTTGGGGTGCAACGATTGGATGAGCTGGGCGGCCTCAAACGTGGCTATTCGCGCGGCGTGGCAGGCCTCGATGCCTTATTGGCCCTGATGCGGGAAAGCAGTAGTGGCATTTTGCCGTTGCCCGGCGGGCTGAAACCACCGCTCGCAAATGATGAGGCCACCAAGAAGCTACTCGATGACCAGATCGGGGATGCTGGAAACTTCACAAACACCTACCTGGAACTGATGAGACAGTCGCTCAACCGAGGCCTGGATCGTCCGATCCATTGCACCCGCGAGCTCTGGTCCTCTGAACACCATCACCTGGGCCGTGCCATGGCGGCTGTCTCGATGCTCGAACATCTGCGCGACTGGGCTGAGACCCTCAAGCTGGACCAAGGAGATCGCATCCTCGTGCAGGCTCATGGGCAGGCGGGGTTAGTTCTCGCCCTTATCTCGAACCTCTTATGTGTGGCCTCAAACAGCAGCCGAACTCGATTGCTCGATCTCTTGTCGGCTTTCTCCTCGCAGGTCAATCGACCAGACATCGCCTCGACGATTCAACGTATCGCTCCACTGCTGTCAAATGGCGTCATCCTCAATGGAACAACGCTGGACGTCGTCACATTCGGCATGCCCATACGCTATGGGTGGGATCCGTCCGGATTGGGGAAACTGCTCCACATCGTGAATCATCGAAGCATGCGGACTGATGGAAAGACCTGGCTCTCAAAGATGGAGTTGCCCCAGATCACGATGGAGATGCCGATAGCCTGGGGCGGAGATTACATCCAAGAATTGGCCGTGGCCGGCAGCGATGCCGTGCCGACGACCGAGGCAGCCAAGGCGGCCAATAAAGCCATATGGGAACTCGTGGAGCCGTATGATGGATTCGAGCGATGGCTGGAATGTGCCCGCCGCGCCGTCCGAATCCCCAGCGAGGGACTGGGGATTCTCGCTGACTACAAAGATTCCACCGGGTCAACCAACGTGCCCGACCACTACTACGGCCACGCGGCCTATACTCGTCTCAACGCGATGTTGTTCAATACAACAGAAATCGTGCGAGCTTTATACCCAATCTCCTAGCACGCCGGCTTCATCGACGCTCCCTCGTCAACATTCACGAATGCACTGCCAGCGGTTCCCATGAAAATATGCCGTCACGGTAGGCATGACCGTTCGGGGCACCCGCTCGTTGTGGCGGCACTCGCCGATCCATTCAGCTTCTCCAGCACCTCCACGCGGCTCTTGATGTCGCCGAAGGTCGATTCCTGCCATTCTTTCGTTCCGCGGACCCGTTCGACCAAAAGACTCTTTTCGAGGTTCCGTTGTTCTTCGAGTTGCCGCACAAACGAGGCTGTTTGCCGGTCGAGTTCCAACACTGAGGCCATCGTACCCTGCTCTTTTCGCTCATGTCACACCCTCTATTCCCGTACATGAACACCAGGAGGAGGTCGCAAGATAGGTGCCCTCCTAACCACACGCAAACTGGCTCTGTATATGGGTAACCGAAGGTAATGACCGACTGTGAGGACAGGTTTGAACTCAGCGTGCTAGGCCTCACAGGCTGGCTTAGCTGTCAAAGCCATCTGCAGCGCGGCGGGGAGGATCAGTGGATTCGCTTAGTGCGGTTGCCGTGACTCCCAAAGGCGTCAACAGCACGAGGGCCGCCTTCAGAAGCAGGGCGTCATAGGCCGAGACATCATAGCTCCAGGCCCCATCGAGCCCGGCCACCGCGCGCGCCCGGTCCGGCGGATAGGCTGCATCGGCGTCTGTAATGATGTAGTGAATCGTGTCGCCGGCTTGGAGCGACACGCCGCGCGCGAGCAGCTCCTGCGCCACAATCATCGACAAGGTCTGGTGGCGATAGGCCTGCGGCTCTTTCGAGAGGGATTTGGTAATGGCCAGCTCCTCAACGGTGGCATGCCCATCGAGGAGATAGCGCCGATAGGCACGGACAATCTCCAATGCCTTCGGAATCTGTCCACGCAACTCGGCCAACGTTCGCACCTCACTCAGACAACGCAACACCTCCGCCTGTGCCCGCTTGACGAGGAATGGGGTATCGCTGCGACGGATTTCGATGCCGCGGATTTTCATGGCGCCATGGTCGAACAACCCGACGAACTGATTCGGCACCGGCATGAGCGGATTGACCCGTGACGGAAGAAACCCAATCCAGTGATAGAGCCCTTCCACACCGATCGAAAGCTTCGTCTGCTCGGAGATCGCCTGAGCAAGGCTGTCATAGTCTGCCCTGACCGCGCCGGGCTTGACGAGCCAGAGCGAATCCACAATCGCGTGCAGCATGCGATAGCCATGACGTTCTGCAATCTCTTTCGCCCGCAGCAAAATATCGCGACTGTGGGCTGTGACCGATTCATGCGCCTCGATCCGCCCGAACCGGGCATTCTTGTATCCCAAATATCCGAACGAGACGACGAGCAGCCACTTGAGCGCCGTTTGCCGTTGATCGAGCACGGCCCTCGCTGCCGGCTGTGTTGTCGCTGCCATGAGCTGTCTGTACTTCACGCGCTTGTGGAGCAACGGAGCCAACGTGCGAGGTACCAATCCTTTGTGATGACGGCAGGTGTGATGGCCGATCTCCGGCACCCGCGCGGTCGGCTCATTGCGGCAGCACCGGCAATTGACCGTCTCGGGCGAGATGTTGAATCGCACCATAATGGAGGGATACATCGACGAGAAATCCAGTTCGCCAACCTGTTCGTGATAGCCGACGATGGGCGCGAACACTAATCCGCCCTGATCGGTCTGCAGCAACTCGAGCGCGGACTTGAAGGCTTCCGGCTCTTGCTTCCGGTAGGGAATCAGCAGACCATCGCGACAAGCCGTTTCGAGTTGCATCGAGGTAATCCCCGTCCCCGTTGTCGTGCGGGCCATCTGTTGCAAATTGACTTTCGCGACGCGGGCCTGCTCGACGAGGCCGGCCAGGCCCATCTCCGCCAGCGCAAACGAATTGTGCCGATCGAGGTGCAATCGTCCCGACAACGTGCGGGCGCCGGCATGGGACAGGATGCGCCCGTACGAAAAGTACGAATGGGGTTTCCTCGCGCCGATGGGTCGATGGGTATCGCGATTGAGCGCGAGCGGCATGCGCAGCCGATCCACCATGGCCATGAGACGCGGAAGAAGATAGGAATCGCCCCAGTCCGTCAATAAAATGTCGGGGTCCTGTCGCACGAGCAGCTGGTTGAGGCGCTGAATCACGTCGGCATCATCGCCTTCCAACACGCGCTCCTCCCCGTCCATCCGCACCACAAGCGAGCTACATCCACCATGATTCGGATTGGGTGACGGACTGTCCGGCGACAGCTCCATGATCGTGAGCGGTGGGAAACCATAGTCCGTGTCCCACGGTGACTCCAGCGCCTGAATCGATTGAATCCGGCCTTCGGCGGTAAGCTCAACCTCACAATGGACGAGAGGAAAGAGTTCCCTATCGTAGAAGTAGCGCTGCGGCAGCGACACATCCACCTGAAAGAACTGCGCGTCGGGACAGGCGCGGATCAGTTGTTGCGTAAAGGACGAAAACTGCGCGGGAGCGTGAACCGAAACTTCCAGCACCGGGGTCGGACGAAGCGCGCCGAGTTCGTATCGTTCTACCTCTCTGGTACCGATACGACAGGAGGCACGGCTGAGTAGCCGGAACACCTGCTCACGGATGGACGGTGGAGCCGCCAGATAACAGGTCGGCACGAAGGGATCGACGGCCCTGATGCGGCGACCGTCCTCGCCGAGGAGCCAGACAACCATACCCTCTTCTGCCGGGTAGACATCAAGAAGCCATCCCTTGAGTCGAGTCGTGGGGCATGCGGGTTTCAAGTGTCATCACTTTCTGTTGCAACGTGACGACGTGTTTCTGTTGCTCGATCAACATGGACAACAGCATCACCTCGAACGGGGTCTCACGCGCGAGATAGGCGCCGGCCGACGCATGGTGGCGGGCGGCGGCGAACAACACATCGAGCGCTTGCTGATCCTCGCGCCGTAACGCACGCCGGTAGCGACGCCATAAGTCGATTTCCTCTTGGACCAATTGCGTGAACGTGGCAAGCGTGCGCCCCATGTCTACAACCGATTCCAGAGCGGACGCGGAATCATCCAGCGTCTGGGCTCAGGCCCTCCTTTTTCATAAAGCCACAGTCCATCCTCGGCCTCGCACAGGTCGATCGCCCGGCGCGCCTGCGCACGGAGTATCTCCATAAATCGCCTGCGTCCGCCTGACTCAGGCGGCGCCAGTGGGCTCACGCATAGTACTTGCGCACCCTGTTCGGCCATGTGCTGCAGGGCCTCTGTCATGGCACGAAAGAGGCGCATCGCTTCGAATTCCGGCACCGACTGATCGTACAACGTATCGAGCAGCCCGGCGAGAATGACGCATCGCGCATCATAGGTGCGCAACGCCGACGGGAGACAATCTGTGACCAACCGGACCATCTGATGAGAAGTGAAGGCCCGTGAGACGTGAATCTGTTGTAACACACGAGCCGGCTTCACGCGACTTGCTCGAGCCAGCCGCCCCACCAAGAATGGGTCGAAGACATTGGCGCCGGCCAGATACAACACCGGTTCGCCTGCCAACGCGCAATCAACCGCGGCACAGAGACCAAGTCGATAGACCGACGGCGGGCCGGACAACAACACTAATCCCTTCGGCCGATCAGTCGACACCGCACTCCGCCGCAACGCGGCCAACAGATGGCGAGGCGCATCGATAATTTCGCCTCCATCCTCCGTGCGAAATGGAAATTCAATCGCCTGTTGCTGCACCTGAGCCATAGAACACCTCACGATTCGTTGAAATGACGGATCACGCCCGCGACAATTCCCTGAATACAAAACTCGTCCTGTGCCGACACGATGATCGGCTTCATTGCCGCATTCGCCGGATGCAGTTCGATCCGGCCATCCTCTCGGTAATACTTCTTGATGGTCGCTTCGTTGTTGACCAAGGCCACCACCGTCTGTCCGTTTCTCGCAGTACCCTGCTTCCGCACCACCACCAAATCGCCGGGGAAAATGCCGTCGTCCTTCATCGACTCGCCTTTCACCCGTAGCGCGAAAGTCTCTCCTCCGCGCAACACTGGCGGCAGCACCGCCACCAATTCAGCTTGCGTGATCGGTTCGATCGGCACTCCGGCTGCTACCATCCCGAGCATCGGAATCTGCGCAGACCCCAACTGATCCAACGCCATCTCGACCGACAAGGGCACCTCCCACGTACCGGCCTCATAACGGCTGATCGTCATCCGGCTCAGTTGCAGCACTTCCGCCAGCTTCGCCTGCGTGTACCCCAACCGAACCCGCGCCTGTCTGAACTGTTTAGCCGTCATGTCACAAAATGTTACATACCGTAACCGACGCTGTCAAGTGGGCGATTGAGAGGGCACCGCCGGTGGATAGGAGCATCGATGAGGAAGGAGAGTCACTGAGTCTGAGTGGGTCTTTCTTGAGAAACGGTACCGGCACCGTTTTCTCGGCATCACAATCTTTGTGGAAAACTTTCCGGAAGCACGGTCGATTTCTCGCGGAATTTGACATATCCTAGCAACACCCTCAGGGGAAGAAACGAGGGTGTTCGTTTCCCACCGAGAGGAGGGGTCATGATGAAGCTGCCCATTGAAATCTCATTGCGGCACCGGGGGAAATCCTTGGGGCTGGACAGCGCGGCGGAAACGATAACGCTGCTTGGTCCAACAGGCGAACCGCTGGGAACGGTGTCGTGGGAAGCGGTCATCGATTTCATTCAGGGCTATGTGAAAGAGGCTCGCTCCCATCAAGCAGTTCGGAATTACCCCCGCAGTCGTCTCGCGGCGAAGGTACGCTACGTGACACCGGACCACAAACATTTCGACAGTGTCACCTGCGAGATCGGCGGAGGCGGAATCTTCATCGAGACCCACCTGCCGCCACAGCTAGGGACAACCCTCTCGCTGGAACTCGTCCTTTGCCCGACGATCCGACCGCACCGATCAATGCACAAGGCAAAGTGGCCTGGGTCCGGCCTAGGGAGGAACGTTATGTGTTCTTTCCCGGGTGGGAGTCCAGTTCACCGAGATTTCCGAGGCAGGACGGGAACGCCTGTTGAACATGGTCAAGTCCCTCTCTATAAGACCTAGGAACGAGGGGCCTTGGTCATTCTCGTCTTGCCCTTTCTTGCCAATTCGAGGAGTACACGCAACCCGTAATAGAAACATTCCTTGTTGTACCGCGTTTCCCATTCCTTTTCTTTATCATTCCCGGAACTCCTTACAGCGATACCTAGAATTTGATACGCTTCTTCCCTACCTTTCCATTTGGGGGTGGCTGGGATGATCCCAACTGCGCGCGTCGGACGAGCACATTCTTATCGTGCGCGTTCCGCGAGCAAAGGGATCGTCCCAGCCAGCCACCCCCTTCTCTCACTTCTTGAAGATCAGTCTCGGCTCCGTCATATTCCCCATCGAAACCGCGACCAATTCCCACCCATTCCCTCCGAACTCATTCAGCACGGTTTGCATATTCTGGCGGCAACAATTCTACTGGGTCAGACCCCTTTGTTTTCTCCAGCGCGTGCCTCTGACTTTGCATCATTTTCACGCCCACACTTCCAACAGGCAGTAAACAGACCAACGTGCCCCTCCCCACATCCAGCGCAAACCCACGTGGGTCGCTCGACTTCATCTCCACTTCCCTGTTCTTCCAGAAGCTCCTTGGCTCGATCAAAATCCGCATCGTTTATCACCCACAATTCTGGGAACACTTCAACGAACGGAACTTCACCCGCCAGGCTGGATCCTTGCTGATTTCTTATCGTGCAGAGAATACCGTCGGTGCTCAGAAGTTCCTTTAGCGACTCAACCTCAACTAAGCTTTGAGAGACAAAGAGTCGTTTCATATGTCTCCTTACTCTTAGAACAAAGACGATCTTAACTGCGGCCGTCGAACGACATCATTTTCACTGGTCCTACCCTACCTCATCTCTGATCGGGAGCAGCCAGTCTGTCCTTGACTGCGCGCATCGAGCTCAACGCTTTTATCAGTAATAATGATCCCTCCAAGCTCGCTCGCTATCTCTTCAGGGATGGGGGCTGATTGATCTTCCACTGCGCGCGTCCAACGAGGGCCTTCCCAGGCCGCGCGTTGCGCGAGCACAGAAGATCATCAGCCTCCATCCCCCCTCTTCTCACTTCTTAAAGATCAACCTCGGCTCCGTCATGCTCCCCATCGAGACCGCCACCAGCTCCCACCCACTCGCTCCGAACTCGTTCAGTATGGTTTGCATATTCTGGGTGTCAGGAAGGACTTCAACGATTTTGTACTGGAACCGTTTGGGCTCTTGCGCCTTCGCCGAAAACGGCTGCCCCACGAACAGCAGGAACCCCAACGCGCAAAGACTGACACCTGCGATCAACCACGCCCCCGAAAGACGTACGTTCTGCATATCTCACCTCGCGTTGTATATATTATGGATGCGCCACCCGCCAGTTATGACCTGTCCCTAGATCGACTTTAAAGGGCACTGACAATTCCATTTTCTTCCCAGTCGCTTCCATTTCTGTCTTCACAAGTTGCTTCGCCTCTTCCAATTCCTTCTCCGGCACTTCGAAGATCAATTCGTCGTGCACTTGTAGGATCATTTTCGTATGCGGCAGCTCATGGCACAGCCTCCGGTTCACATCGATCATCGCCACTTTGATGAGATCCGCGGCTGAGCCCTGGATCGGACTGTTCACGGCCATGCGTTCGCCGAATCCACGCTGCACGGGATCGCCGCTCTGCAACTCGGGAATCGGACGCCGCCGGCCGAGGATCGTGGTGGTGTAGCCTTTCGTTTTTCCTTCTTCGATATTTCGGTCCATCAACGCGCGCACCGCCGAAAACTTCTCGAAAAACGTCTCGATGTACTTCTTTGCCTCCGCCTGCGGCACGCCGATATTCGAGGCCAGGCCGAACGGACTGATCCCATACACAATGCCGAAGACGACTGTCTTGGCCACGCGCCGCATGTCTCGCGTGATTTGACTGGACGGCAGACCGAAAATCTCCATGGCCGTCGCCATGTGGATGTCTTCGCCCTTGGCAAACACGGCGAGCAAGCGCGGATCTTGCGACAAGTGCGCCAGGATCCGCGGCTCGATCTGGCTGTAGTCGGCGCAGAGTAGAGTGTGGTCTGCCGGCGCGATAAACGCTTCTCTGATTCGTAACCCGTACTCGCCCTTCACGGGAATATTTTGCAGATTCGGATCGGTAGAAGAGAGCCGTCCGGTCGCCGCGACGGTCTGATTGAGCGACGTATGGAGCCGCTTGGTCTCTGGGTTCACCAACTCCGGCAGCGCATCCACGTAGGTGGACTTGAGTTTGCTGAGGCTCCGATAGTTCACGATCTGCGCAGGCAATTCGTGCTGAGCGGCGAGCTGCGTCAGCGTGTCTTCGTCGGTCGAGTAGCCGGTCTTGGTTTTCCTGATCGGTTTGAGCCCCAGTTTCTCGAAGAGCACTGTGGCAAGCTGCTTGGGCGAATTGATGTTGAATTCGCCTCCTGCCACAACGGCAATCGTCTCCATGATCTTGTCGAGTTCCCGTTCTAATTCTTTGCTGAGCGCGCGCAGACCTTCGACATCCAATAAGAATCCGTTCCGCTCGATCTCGGCCAACACGGGCACCAGCGGCATTTCAACGTCGGTGAAGAGCGAAAGGCTTCCCTGCTCCGACAGTCGTTCCGTCATCGGCTTGGCGAGCTTGGACAGCACCGATGCGGCTTCCGCTGCCTTCTCTCGTGATCCGGTGTCTTCGTCGAAAAGGGATTGCGGTGCGGCGGTAGTTGTTTGCGCGGTCCCAAGCCGATAATTCAATACTTCCCAGGCGATGGTTTCAAGCTGGTGATCGCGGCGATTGGGATTAAGGAGATAGTCCGCCACCATGGTATCCAGGTAGGGGCCGGCGAGGGTCACTCCAATGCGGTGAAAGGCCAGTAAGGTCGCCTTCATGTCATGGACCACCTTGGTTCTGGTAGAATCGTGCAGCAACGCGATGATGGGCCGCATGTAGGTTCGAACGTCGAGCGGAATGAATGCGGTCTTCTCTCCAATCGACAGTGCGATTCCCTGCACATCCGCCTGCACGCCTGAACCAGGGGAGAGCAGACATTGCAAGCCGAGGGCGTCGCTCTTCGGTAATTCCTCCACAAATCGCTGTGCGGACGGTTCATCCTGCACGATCTCCGTCTCAACCACATTCGCCTCAGCCTGCGTGAACGATGGCTGAAATGATTTGAGGAGTGTGGTGAACCCCAGTTCGCGCAACAGATCGGTGAGCTGGTCCTGATGCGGAGGCTTCAGGTGATAGGTCCCGGCATCGAATGCCACGGGACTATCCACTTGAATGGTCGCCAGCCGCCGGCTGAGGCGGGCATTGTCCGCCTGGGCGATCAGCAGAACCTTGACTCGAGGAGGCGTGACCTCCTCCACTCGACGTAAAAGTTCCTCTATCGTGCCGAACTGGGCGATCAGCTTCATCGCCGTCTTCTCGCCGATACCCTTCACGCCGGGAATATTGTCCGTCGCGTCACCCATGAGCCCCATGATCTCCACGACGCGCGCCGGCTCCACACCGAATCGTTCGCGGCATTCCGCTTCGCCAAGCCACTTGTCCTTTACCGGATCGTAGATGCGCACGTGAGGCGTCAGGAGTTGAAACATGTCCTTGTCGCCGGTGACGATGACAACGTCGAAGCCGGCCTGTTCGGCCTGGTACGCAAGCGTACCGATCAAATCGTCCGCCTCGTAGCCGGCTTGCCGGACGGCGGGAATGTTGAGAGCATCCACCACACGATGGATGTAGGGAATCTGAACGCTCATGCCTTCCGGCATTGGCGGACGCTGCGCCTTGTAGGCATTGAACTCCGTGTGGCGCATCGTCGGACCCTTTTCGTCAAACGCCACGACGAGGCCATCCGGCTTCCGTTCACGAATAATCTTCAGCAACATCGTCGTGAACCCGAGGATGGCGTTGGTTTGGAGGCCTTGGGAATTATTCAGGGCCGGCAGGGCAAAGAACGCACGATAGATATAGGCGCTCCCATCGATCAGGTAG
Source organism: Nitrospiraceae bacterium (assembly GCA_041748925.1). Classification (GTDB taxonomy): domain Bacteria; phylum Nitrospirota; class Nitrospiria; order Nitrospirales; family Nitrospiraceae; genus Palsa-1315. The sequence continues at coordinate 29,841 of JBGTCI010000056.1, forward strand.
AGCGTCTTACGGCTGGCCTCTGTGCTCGGCATGGGACTGCTAAGGACCGGGAGCCAGTGTCAGCGGTGGTTTATCAAACTGGCGGCGCATGCCATTGATGACACTCAGTAGGGTCGGCTGGCCGACCATTTTTGCCTCCAGCTCACGCTTTTTTGGAAAATCCATGAGCGAGATTCCTATCAACATCGTCAGGAGACCCTGTCCGGGCAAGAAAAGCATGGCAACACCGGCCAAGAGGAATACCACGCCGATGACGTTTTTGAGGACCAACCCCAACAGGCGCAGCATTGGATGGTGATCTTTCATCCAATGGCGGGGAGTACGCGTGTCAAAATAGTCGGAGGGCAGGCGAACCAGAATCAGCGGGATGGCAATCAGAGAAACGACAAATCCAATGACCGAGGCCACGGTGAGACCGATAAGCACATCGACAGGAATCCATTGCTGTACTGTTGCATATAAGTCTTCCATGCGCTCCGTATCCTAGCATGCGACCTGGGGGCACTCAAGCCGGCAAACCAAGCCTTGACGAGTGTTTACGGCACGTTTCTCACGGGCTATAATCTTATGCCATGTCGCCTCGTTCGCCCATCACGCTTCGGATCGGCACTGTACTAGTGGTTGCGGGCCTCGGCACAGGACTCCTGACCTGCCCCTTCCCGGTCAGCGCGTCCGATAATCTTCATATCGAGATTACGAAGAAAGGCTTGGGCAAGGAGGTCGTCATCACGAAGGGAGCACGCGAGTGGTTCATGCTGATCGAGGTGACGCCGGAGAATTCCGTGATCCTGCGGCAGGAAAAAGAACACAATCGATATCTTGTGGACGAAAGTGAAACGCATGACCGTCCCATGACCACGGGCGAAGTCGATGCGGCCATTTCCGATTATGTGAATAGCGTGAAGACACGCGCCACGAAGGAGTAGCCACCGACCATGCCGGCTCAACCCAAGTTTGTCATCTTCGCCCATCACGCCACCTACGATACGCTGCACCAGGTCGCAACCCTTGGTCTCACTGCCGCGGCGATGGGAAAGGACGTGATCGTGATCTTATTGTTCTGGACGATCAAGAAACTGGCCGAGGGAAAGATCGACCAGGTGGATTTTCCCCCTGAGTATGCCGACTCAGCCGGTGAAGTGGCGCGGCTCTTGAAAGAAAAGAAGGTGCCGAAGATTTCTGAAATGTTTCAGGACGCAAAACACGTCGGAAAGTTTCGTCTGGTCGCCTGCAGTGCCGGTCTGGAATACATGGGCGTGGATAGTGCGGCGGTCGAAAAGAACGTTGATGAAGTCATGGGACTACCCGCAATTATTGCGTTGACCTCGGACGCGGAAACAAAGCTGTTCATTTAGCGGGGCGCGACTCGCGCGAAAGGCGAGACTGGCGTGACGCTCAAGTCCTGATTCTGCGTGTCTCGCTTTTCTCGCTTGTCCCGCACGTCTCGCTTGCGCTCGCTCATCGCGAGCGCGTCACTCCCACCCGATCGCAGCATTCTGTGAGTTTGCACTTGCTGCAGAAGGGCGAGACTGGTTGGCAGAGGTTCTGCCCGTAGGGGACCAGCAAATCGTTGAGGGTGATCCAATGCGGCTTTGGCAATTTCCTGCGTAGCGCTTGCTCAGTTTCCTCCGGCGTCTTCGTCCTTACGTAACCCCATCGGTTGGTGATTCGATGCACGTGGATGTCTACGCAGATGCCGGGCTTGCCATAACCGACCGTCACCACCAAGTTCGCCGTTTTCCGACCGACCCCCGACAGCGTGACCAGCTCATCGATGGAGTTGGGAACTGTGCCTCCATAGACGTCCAGCAGACGACGGCAAATGGCATGAATGGATTTGGCTTTCGTCCGGTAGAACCCGACAGGATAGATGGCACGTTCGATCTTCTGAAGCGGGAGGGTCAACATCGTAGCCGGCTGATGCGCCAGCGAGAATAGCCTGACACTGGCTTCACTAGTCGTCTTATCTTTGGTTCGGAGGCTGAGCAGACAGGAGATGAGGATGCGAAAGGGATCTCGGTTCGACTCGCGCGACACCACGCCGAGGACCGGCTCCCGCCACTGCCGTATCTCGCGCTTCACGATTCGAAGCGCAGCAGCGATCTGATCCTGGCGCATGGATGAGAGAGAAGTATACAGACCTTGGGAGGAATGCGATCAACCGAACGGGGAAGCCCGTGGAAAGACGCTTACTCTGGCTTACGCTTCGACAACCACTTTTGACGCCGCCGCTGCGCCTCGCGCTGCTTGGCTTTCTTCCTGACACTCGGCTTCTCGTAAAACCGCCGACGCTTCAGTTCGCGGAAGAGTCCTTCCCCAGCGAGTTTCTTCTTGGCAACTTTGAGAGCTTTCTCGACGTTATTATTGAAGACTTTGATTTCCATTCTTTTCGACTGTGTACTTTCCCAGGCGATGCCTGTACAGGTTTTTTTCTCGTGCCAGCCTGACCTTGACTAAGGGCCGCAGTGTAACATGCCCCCCTGAGTTCCTCAAGACGGTTTGTCATTTGCTGAATCCGATCGAGAATTGACAGCTTAAACCGTTGATTGTGTTGGATCTTTACGTTTTCTAGGACCGTATGATGTCCTGCGTCTGCCGCAGCGATCGCCAGCATCAGTCCAACGGTGAGATCAGACCGAACGCGTGGTTTCACGCCTGACGAGCATGCATGAAGAAGGGCTCCGGCCTTCGTCGCGAGCTCGGCGATTTCAAGCGGGATCTCCGTCGCCAGATGGAGCGCGGACGACAAGACGGCGGGACGAGTCCGGTCTGTCTTCGCAAGCTTCGTTGCCTGGGTAAATCGCTGATAGGCATCGCCATCCGCTTGCATGAGCCCGCGAAGCCGCCGGCCAATCTCATCCAGCTGATGTTCCACTCCTTGCTGCCGGCTGAGACGCGCGCCCATAATTCCAAGCGAGGTCGCGAGCGCGCCCACTAAGGCCGCGACCGTGCCGCCGGCCGGTATCGGAGTCGCTTCGGCGACAGCGTCCAAAAAATCCGCGAGCGACTGCGCGTGCCAATCAACCGATTCCTGTTCGCGAGACGAAGCCTGTCGTGACGGCTCACCTAATAGCCGAGTTTCCAATCTCATTTCCAATACCTGCGTTGAATCAAACTGCTCAAGCGCGAGACTATGTCCGGCAGCCTGAACCAGCGCGGCTTGAGGCACTAGGCCGATCACTTCGCTCCCCGCTACCTCGACACCATGCTTGGCTGCACGGGCTCGGACCGCTTCAAACGCAGTATGGAGAGGTGTGATGATGTAATCGGTGAGATTCATGGCGACCTGAACCATCCGTCGGCTGGCTAACTCTACGCCGATCGCTTTGAGATGGGGCAACCCTCCGTTCGATTGGCGAATGTCTTTCGCGATGGATCGGGCCAGCGCCAGATCTGTCGAGCGGAGATTCACGTTAAAGGCGATCAAGGGCGGTCGCGCACCGATCACCAGGGCGCCGGCCGTCTTGTGAAGGCGAGCGGGACCAAAGTTCGGTGTCCAGTCCGGATCGGAAGCCATGCGGAAGGCAAGGCCTTGAAGCCCTCCTCGACGAACTGATTCAAGCGGAGCATGATCGCGATGCATGGCGGCCTGTTCGTAGAGGAATACTGGAATCTCCAGCTCTGTTCCTACCCATTGCCCCAATCGCTTCGCCAGCTGGATACAGTCCTGCATCGTCACGCCGCGCAACGGCACGAACGGCACGACATCCGTCGCCCCCACCCGCGGATGGACACCTTTGTGTTTCCGAAGGTCGATAAGGTCGGTCGCCACGCGAATTGTACGAAAGGCCGCTTCAACGACCGCATCCGGTTCACCGGCAAAGCTCAAGACGGAGCGATGGTGGTCCCGATCCATCGTGTGGTCCAACAGCCAGACCCCCGGCACGGATTCCACGGCATTCACCAGGGCGCGCACCGTCGTCTGGTTTCGCCCCTCACTGAAGTTTGGCACGCATTCGATGAGTCGATCCACGTCCATACCCTATCAGGAATCAAAACAGCGAAGCCGGAGGTCTGATCATCCCTCCGGCTTCTCTCTCCACTCAGCCTCTGCCTATGCAGTTACTTCGTCTTTTTCACAAACGCTTTATAGATCGTTCCCGACTTCGTCTGCTCTTCTTCGAGACCGACCATCAGATGACCGGTCGTGTCGCACCAGGCCGGCATGTCCTGCTTGATGCCTTCGTCGTCTGAGACGACTTCAAGGACCTGGCCCAACGTGAGTTCCCTGATTTTCTTCACGGTCATGATAATCGGCATCGGACAAAAGTATCCGAGTGTATCGAGCTTCACATCGGCATGAATCATTTCTTTACTCCACAAAAAGGCGCGGGAAGCGCGAGAACGGCGCGACTTGCGTGACGTGTATTTGATTGTCTCGCCTGTCTCGCTCTTCAGATAAAGAGATTCACGCTGCCCTGCTTGGCTTCTGCAAGATAGGTGGTCACTCCGGCGAACTGATCGATGCCCTCGATCAGCGTATCCTTGGTGATCCCCATAAGTCCCATGGTGGTCGTGCAGGCAATAAAGTGAACCCCGAGATCCAACGCCGTCTCCATGAGTTCCGGCACACCCGGCATCCGGTTTTGCTTCATCACCTTTTGCATCATCTTCGTGCCCAACCCCCACATATGGAACCGCGAGAGAGGAAGACTGTCTGCGCCCCCTTTATTCAGCAGACCGAACATCTGACGAAGCCAGTCCTTGGCCGAACTGCTCGCACCTTTCCGGCGAATGGCGTTGAGACCCCAGAAGGTGAAAAAAACGGTGACCTTCATCCCCATGGCAGCGGCCCCGGTAGCGATGATGAATGCCGCCATCGCCCGATCCATGTCGCCGCTCAACAGCACAATGGTCACCTTCTCGGGCTTGGAGGCCTGCAAATCTGCCAACGCCACCGCTGGATCCATCTGTGCGATTGTCATGACGCCCTCTTTCCTATCAGATCTGCAAGAATGCGGCGATTTCAATCCAATTTTGACTATAGTCTCCGCTTCTTTTTCTTGTCAAGGAAGGGGGAGGAGCGGCCAGGTGCCCTTCTTCCTCGCAGAGCGCGCAATAAAAACGTGCTCGCTCGAGGCGCGCAGTAAAGGGCAGCCTCGGCCACTCCTTTTAAGGGGTATAGGGAGTGTAGGGAATTGGTAAAACCTAGCTTGACGATCCCAGTTGGACCGGCACAGTTAGCTCAAGGATCATGGAACGATCGGCAATTGGTGCTGGCTGGCTTGACGTTCCATGACCCACTCGCTATGTTCACGATCGATCAAGCTGCTCCAGTCCATAATGGTGGCGAAGTGGTACTAGGAGCTGAGAGCCACGCATCTTGCATCAGCGCAATCCGGACCGCTGCTCGACCATCCGTTCAAAGATCGAGTCACGCTTTGCTGGAGGAATTACGCGCAGTGAACACTATGGCAAACAGACGCGCGAAACGGATCACGCTTCACCTTGTTCTTCCCTTCGCGGCGGTCGTTTTTTGCACGCAAGCCGTCCCACTCTGGTCAGCCGACAGCCGTCATGTCGCAACCGTGCCTGCACTGGGTGTGCTCGCCGGCGGGCAGACCGGAATTATTCACTACATCGTGCTCCAACTCGACAAAGACCCTCGACGAGAGGGCCCGACGGTCCAATTCAATGAGATTAACCTCGGCGGCGGTTCAATCGTCAGCGAGGATTGGAAAGAAGGCGTTAGGCAAGCAGTTGTGGCTGCCACAAAGGCGGTGGGAGAGGACGGACGAGAGTGGGTGATCACGATCAAGAACCGGTCATACAATGCGTTGACCGAAGGAACGAGTGCCAGCAGCGCCGTCGCGGTCGGGCTCGTGGCAGCCTGGCGAGGCGACCACATCAAATCAGACGTCGCCCTGACCGGGAAAATCATGCCGGACGGTCAGATCGAGTCCGTGGACGCACTTGTCATCAAAGCTGAAGCGGCTGCACGCGCACGGTTTAAAACCATACTGGTACCTCGAGGGCAACTATACACAGCTGACTGGGACCTCTCCCAGCTGGCAACCAAATGGAACATCAACGTCATTGAAGTGGCAACGCTGGAGGAGGCTTATCCGCTCATGACGACGCCAGCACGCTAGCAGGATGCTGAAAAAGCCCGCCAGCTTCGTTCTCGGTTCATCGAAATCCTCAACGTACCCCAAGGGTACGCCTCCGGTTTCGATTCGCCTGCGGCCTTGCTGGACGGACTTTTTGAGCATCCTGCGCGGCACTCTCAAGTAGTCCTAGATATGTTGGTCGTTGAATTATCGTAGTGCCCTGATAGTTGTTCCGCATCCAGCTAGCAACTCATTTCGCACCCTTCTGCACTAACAGCCCCATCGCCTGCTGAATCTGGGGACGTGTACCGAGTAACACCACAATATCGCCCGTCGTTAACCGGGCAGTGTCAGACGGATTGGCTTGCGTCACCCCGACATGCGTCCAAGCAATCACCGAAGCGCCCGTGCGTGAGCGAAGAGCAATATCAGCCAACGTCTTCCCCTGCGCAGGCGAATCGTCATCGATGCGGCAGGTTTCGACTTCCGCATCGCTCGAGGTTCCGTCACGAAGATGATGGGCAAGTTCCGGCAATTCGCTACGACGAAGCAAGGCATATCCTTCACGGCGAACCTGTTTGACCTTTTGCAGCACAAAACTCTGCGGCAGCTTGTAGGTACGAAGCACCAGGGAGAATATCTCGATGGAGGTTTCAAACTCCTCCGGCACCACGTCATCCGCGCCGAGTTGGTGCAGCTCCTCTAATTCCCGCAAGTAGCGAGTCCGCACGACGACGTGAAGTTTGGGGTTGAGCCCCTTGGCAACCTGCACGGCCCGCCTGGTGGTAAACGGATCCGAAATGGCGACCACCAACACTTTCGCGTCCTCGATCTTCATGTGCCGCAGCACATTCGGATTCGTGGCATCGCCGTAGTAGACGGGCACTCCGTGTTTCGATTCGCGGCTGACGGTATCGCCGTCAAGATCTAAGGCGAGATACGGAATCTCCGTCTCACCGAGGACGCGGGCGAGATTCCTCCCGTTCAACCCATACCCCACAATAATGACGTGGTCCTTCATCCGAATCTGCTTCCCTGGGGCATGCAGGACGTGGGCAGTGGTGCGACTAGGCAGCCAATGACGAAGCCGCTGCCACGCCTCCGCACGGCGAGCCAGGTGCGGCGACCATTGCATGAGAAAAGGCGTGACAATCATGGAGAGCACTGATACTGCGAGAAAGACCTGATACGGATCCCCCTGCAAGAAACCGCTCTCTTGCCCTTGCTGCGCCAGCAAAAAGCTGAACTCTCCGACCTGAGCCAGGGCAATGCCCACCATAATCGCAGAACGTGGGGGAATCTGCGCCAGCAAGACAGCACCGGCCCCTGCGAAAAACTTCACCAACAGAATCGTGACAAGTAGCCCGACCACGGGCAGCGGATGCGCGAATAATATCCGCCAGTCCATGAGGATGCCGATCGACACGAAAAAAAGACTGTTAAAACTGTCGCGGAACGGCAGTACTTCGGCCACAGCTTGATGGCTATACTCCGATTCGGAAATGACTAACCCGGCGATGAACGCGCCCAACGCCAACGAAATACCGCCGAGCGAGGTGAGCCACGCGATACCGAGACAAGAGACGATGATCGTCAGAAAGAACAGCTCGCGGCTGCGGCTGCGGACGATATGTCCCAACAGCATGGGAACCAGATACCAGGCGGCTGCAATGACGAGTGCGACGACGAGAACCGACTTCCCCAAGGCAAGAAGGATCGCCAACCCGCCTCCTTCTGATTGGCTGGCAAGAATCGGCGTCAGCAGCATCATGGGCACGACGGCCAAGTCCTGAAAGATGAGAATGCCGATCGTGGCTCGGCCATGGACCGAGTCACTGTCCCCTCGTTCAGCCAAGGTCTTCAACACGATCGCCGTGCTGCTCAGGGAAAAGAGAAATCCCCAGAACACCCCCTGTTGCCAGGATAGTCCGATGAGCATCGCCCCGAGCCATGCGATCAACAGCACGCCTCCGACCTGGAGCGGTGCGGCCAGGAGCATGAGGCGGCGCATGGAAGCCAATTGTACCAACGAAAATTCGATGCCGATGGTGAAGAGGAGCAGGACGATCCCGATCTCCGCCAATACTTGAACTGTGCCGACATCCGAGATGACGTTCAACCCGTTAGGGCCTATGAGTGCGCCGGCAACCAAGAATCCGGCGATCGAGGGAAGCTTGAACTGATGAAATATAAAGACGACAGCGATCGACGCCGTGAAAATCACGAGCAGGTTTGCAAGCACACCATAGTCAGTCATGACGGAAATCGTCCAGGCGAGGGAGACTGCTCGAATGCCCCACGTTTCACGGGATCAAGGCGGAGAATACCCCAGCAGCGAGGAGGGAACAAGGCAAAGCTGCTTGTTCAACGGCGTCATCGCCGACGACGAGACGTCACATCTGCGTTGCTTTCAACACGCATGGGCTGATCTCGTCCGCTAGAATTTAGAAGGCGCAGGTCCCGAATCAATTGAGCCATCGGTCTCGGCTAGTCGGCCAGCTGAGCCATCTGGTGTGTCCCCCATCAGTAGCAAGACCCCCCTCGAAAGATGAATAGACGGCTTTCTCTCTGGTGGCATAGCTTGTCAATATTACCGGTGTGTATAATGAATAAAAGAGGTGAACGATGACGCAAACCCTGTCTGCTCCACTGTCACGGGGGAGGTGCACTATGCAGCCCGCCCATCTGCTCATGATCGCCGCAACAAGCCTTATCCTGTCCTCAACGCCGGTATTTTCCGATACCACGACCGGGTTCGATCCGTTACTAATGCGGGAGTGCCCTCAAGCCGATGGGACCGTCCTCTACACGAACAAGGATGTGCCAGGCTGCAAGCTGATGACACTGAAAGAACTGTCGGTTGTGCCTTCGCTGGACGACATGCCAACTTATCGCCCTACCGTGGCTGCGGCTCCTCACTATGATATTCCGCCGTACGTCGACCGACATCAGACCGGTATGACCGGCGGGGGACAGACCGTCCCAGATTGGGCCAAAGATTGGCACGCCAGCATTGCCTCATCCGGATCCGTTCAAGCTGAAGTCTGTTCGAAATACGGAGAATGGCTGCATCTCAACGAGAAAACTCGAGGCGGGTTCTTTTACGGAACAGACCCGTCTTATGGCGGAGATCTGTCGGGGAGAAATCAACGCGGGGCGAGCTATTCATTCTACGACAATGCCCGCTATGTCGCACTGTCCAACATTTTTGGGCGAGGATTTGTGCCGATCGGCTGTCCGTAACGAGTCGATTTGGGGCGAGAGACTGGGGGTGCCAGGCTATTTGGAGGGCTTGGCGCCCTTCATTTTTTGTAGAACTCCCGATACCACCGCACAAACCGCGCGATGCCTTCTTCAATCGGCATGGCCGGGGCAAACCCGACATCTCGTGTCAGATCCGCAACGTCCGCATAGGTTGCCGGCACGTCGCCCGGCTGAATCGGCAGCAATTTCTTCACCGCCTTCTTTCCTAACGCGTTCTCCAACACCTCGATAAATCGTAGCAGCTCGACTGGCTGATGATTCCCGATGTTGTAGATCCGGGCCGGCGCTGAGCTGGTTCCGGGGTCCGGTTTATCACCGGACCAGGCCTGGTTCGGCATGGCCGGGTGATCGAGGGTCCGAATCACGCCTTCGACGATATCATCGACATAGGTGAAATCACGGCGCATCTTTCCGTGGTTGTACACCTCGATCGGTTTTCCTTCCAGAATCGCCTTTGTAAAAATGAAGAGGGCCATATCAGGCCGCCCCCAGGGTCCGTAGACCGTGAAAAACCGCAGACCGGTACAGGGAATCCGATAGAGATGTGCATAACAATGGGCCATGAGCTCATTGGCCTTCTTGCTGGCCGCGTAGAGAGAGACCGGATGATCGACGTTGTCGTGAATCGAAAATGGCATCTGGGTATTGCCGCCGTAGACGGAACTTGACGAGGCATAGACGAGGTGCTCGACCTTCGCGTGCCGGCAACCTTCCAGAATGTTGAGAAACCCTTCAATATTGCTGTCCGTATAGGCATGCGGGTTCACCAACGAATAGCGCACACCCGCTTGCGCCGCCAGATGGACCACGCGCCGGACCGGTTGTTTCGCGAACAGCTTCTTCATCCCAACCCGATTGGCCAGATCGAGTTTCGTAAATGAAAACGACTTGAACGGTTTGAGCTTCGCCAACCGTGCCTTCTTCAGTCGCACGTCGTAGTAGTCGTTGACGTTATCCAGCCCGATCACCTGCTCACCTCGCTCCAGCAATCTGGTCGCGGTATGAAAGCCAATGAATCCGGCGACACCGGTGACGAGGATTGGGTCTTGCTGCTTCCTGCGCACGGTCATAGTCGGTCCTTTCGATTTATCGAGATGGAGTGGTGCGGCTGATCGCTTTCATAAACGGAGGATCGCCGTGGTCAACCCGATACAGTGACAGAGGCGTGAGGGCTTCCCCAGTCGTCAGCGGTTTCACCAGCCTCTCGGTCGTGCGACGAAACAGATCCAAAGCATGGCCGTAATGATACCCGCATCCCTGCGTAACGAGAAGTTCTTTGAGCGTTTCAGGACGTTCCCAGTGAGCCGTCAGCAGTGCGGTGCGGGCAGGATTCCGTTGGCTGAACATGAACGAGAGATGGTCCGGATACCAATCTGCGCCGCCGGTGGCATACGACACAAACAGCTTGGCCTGCGCTGCCGCGCACACCTCGGCAAGATACGCATTCGTCAGATAGCCGTTTTCTCCCACGTCGAGCCATTTCCCAGGATGAGACAGGGGCGCGTGAGCTGCATGACCTCGGACTTCGAGCAGTTGTTGTTGCGAGGCAAATACCAGCGGGATCGGCCCATGCTTCTGCGCGAGTGACTGGATCACTCCGTCCTTGAGGGCGGACTTCCCGCTATTTGTCGGCCCGCTGTCCGCGTGCACGAGCATGTTGTAGCCACGATCGGCAATGAGATAGCAGTTGCGCGGCATCTCCAGATCGCAAGGGTCTTCGCCGTAGAACGGCACGGAGTACACGGCCCCTCCTTCGAACGGCCAACTGTCTCCATGCGCCAATTCAATCACGCGGTCGAACCCCAGTTCTCGTAAAAGCGACAGATAATCGTAGGAGAGCGCGCGCCGGTTCCTCCGGCTCGGCACGATGATCGGCGTGTCTTTGGGCAGGTGCAGGAGCGTGCGAGGATCCACATGATCGTCGTGATCGTGGGTCAAAAAGACAGCAGCCGGTTTGGGCAGCAGCGATCCCCAGAGCGACGGGACGGAAGATTCCGCAAACCAGGGGAGCAGCCAGGGATCGAACATCAACACATGGTCCCGTTGCCGATATAGCAGCGCAGCATGGCCGAGATGGACCATGTCTTGATCTTCCACCGTCTCGAACCAACGGGACCTGACGGAGGAAGTATTCGAACTGACCAAGCACTCATACTGGTGGAGGGATTCAATTAATCGCGTGAGTACGCGTTCTCCATCTCGGCCCGAAGTCGCCACTATCGTGTTGATTTCATCGGTCTGATGCGTCCCGTCCAAGAGCCCCAGGAACTTTCCCACCAGTGGTCCCACCGGCCGTTGGTCGAACCCGATCGGAATCGCCTGCCGCTTCACGGAATGGAAGATCCGGAGTCCGCCGTTCGTGATCGTGGCGGATTTGGTAAGATCGGTCGGGAACTCCCATTGAAACATACCATCCGGCCTCCGCCCACAACGAATGTGCTGCTGCAGATGGGGGCGGGCGCTGACCGCCTCTGCATACGCATCCTCCAATCGTCGTTGACGATTGGGATCGTCGAGCGGAGCTCGCTTGGAAAAGACATCGCTGATGGCCGTATCGATCGCACTGGAGAGGAGGCCATGGGCTTCATGAAGACTCGCGACAACTTCGGGCGCCACCCCTGCGATAAAGGGGAAAGGCCCTGGAGGGTCCGCGCTCTCCAACTGAACCCAGGTCCAAGGCGCGAGGCTGAGATACTGCTTTTTCGGCAGCCTGTCCCAGATCTTCATGCTCGTAAGGCGTGCGGCGTGAGGCGTAAGGGGATCGCCCATCCGTCTTTGACCTCATTATGCTCAACCATCGCCTCACCCCTTACGTGTGAATTCCAGTTCGCTGATTGAAGGTTCGTACAATGCTTGAATGACATTCCCATCGGGATCGGAGAAATAAAATGAATAGCTGCCGTCGCGATGCTGCTTCGGTGGTTTCACGACCTGCCCGCCTAGTTCAAGCAGACGCGGTTCAACCTCCCGATACATCCGGTCGACTGCCTCAGAACTCTCAAGGATCACACCGATGTGATCCAACGCTTGCCCCGTCAAGGGCTGATACGCGGCAAGCTCGGACGTCGGAATCTGGTGCAAGGCGAAATTATCCGATCCGGAGCTGAAATACACATTGTCGGGGTCCGGCTCCCATACCACCTTCATTCCCAACAACTGTTCATAGAATATGCGCGCACGCACGAGATTTGTAACGCGCAGCGCCACATGGCGTAATCCTCGATGGAGCGGAGCACTCATAGCTTTCCTCAATCGTGTTCGTATAGTAGGGAGACACCTTGGCTCCGTCAATTGAAAATCCCTGGCCGGATGCTGAAAATGTCCGCCAGCTTTGTTCTCGCATCGCTCAGAGGTTCAACGTACCCCAAAGGGTACGCCTCACCTCTTCGCTCGCTGCGGCCCGTGCTGAACGGCCATTTTGAGCATCCGGCAGTAGTCTTCTGCTGTTGACCTGTCTCAATCGGGCCCATGCTGCGGCTTCTCTTACAGCTATGGTACGATACCCACGCTCCCGATCGCGAAGAATTACTTTTCCCTTCGAAAGACCTCATGGCTACCATCGGTTTCAATGGCCTGACCGTCGCTGCTTTCGAGAGCCGCATGGCGGCTGAGATCACCCGGCTCATTGAGCGCCATGGAGGAAACCCGCTCGTCACTCCTGCCCTTCGCGAGATCCCGCTCGATGACAATTCCGCGGCGCTGAAGTTTGGGGTCAAGCTCACAACCGAGCGAGTCGATCTTCTCATCCTGCTTACCGGTGTCGGCACCACCGCGCTGTTCGATCTCCTCAAAACGCGCTTTCCCTGGTCGTCGATTGCAGCAGCTCTCAAACAGACGGCCCTCGTTGCCCGAGGACCCAAACCGGTCGCAGCCCTCAAGGCATTCGGTCTCCAACCGACTCTGACGGTACCCGAACCGAACACATGGATAGAGGTCGTCTCCACACTCGACGAGTATCGTCCCGTCAAGGGGCTCCGCGTCGCCGTGCAGGAATACGGAACATCCAATCCGGATTTGCTGGGAGCCTTACGGCAACGCGGGGCCGAGGTCTTCCAAGTTCCCATCTATCGTTGGGCGCTTCCCGAGAATCTTGAGCCGCTCAGACAGGCGCTTGACGAAGTCATCACTGGGAAGGTGCCCGTGCTCCTCATCACCAATGCCGCCCAAGTGGATCATGTGATGGAGGTGCTGGAAAAAGACGGAAAGTTGGAGCCCTTTCGTGCGGCACTCAAGAAGATGGTCGTCGCCTCCATCGGCCCCACCGCCAGCGAACGCCTCCGCCACTACGAATGGCCGATCGACCTCGAACCCTCACACGCGAAGATGGGTGTCCTGGTCAAAGAAACCAGCGAGCAGATTCACGCCCTTCTTCACCAGAAACAGTCAGCGTAGGCTGACTTGTATTGGCTTGGCTTCCCGAGCCTAAATCGGTTACGAGACGACGAGCACGCCGGCTCCCGAATAGCGCCCGGCTTTCAACTCTTGCAGCGCGCGATTGGCATCGGCGAGAGGGAACGACAGGGTGCGGGGTTTGATCGGAATCGCAACCGCCTCGCGCAGAAGATCAAGGCCGTCCTGCTTCGTGTTGGCCGTCACGCTTCGAATGACCCGCTCTCCAAACACTTCTCGATCGTAGTCGAGCGAGGGAATCGGTGTCATGTGAATACCGGCGAGGGCGAGCGTGCCGCCGCGTTCCAATGCGCGCAAGGCCAGCGGGACCAATTCCCCGACCGGCGCAAAGATGATCGAGCCGTGGAGCTTGTCCGGCGGCCGGTCAGTCGCCCCGCCCACCCATGCGGCGCCCAATTCATGTGCGAGACGCTGGTGCTCCGGTCTCAACGAACTAACATAGACCTGGCAGCCCCAATGACGAGCAATCTGAATGGTAATGTGAGCTGACGCACCAAACCCATAGAGGCCAAGCCGTTGACCCGGCTGGATTCCACTCAGACGCAATGCGCGGTAGCCAATGATCCCGGCACAGAGGAGGGGGGCCGCTTCTGCATCACTGAAGACCGGTGGGATCGGATAGACAAATGCCGCAGGAACGAGCGCATACTCCGCATATCCGCCATCGACTTGATAACCGGTAAATCTGGCTCGCTCGCACAGGTTCTCACGCCCGCTCATGCAAAATTCGCAGACGCTGCACGTGCGCTGCAGCCAGGCGATGCCGACTCGCTCGCCGACCGTCCTCTCACTCACGTCAGTGCCGACCTGACTCACGACGCCGACAGCTTGGTGGCCGGGGATGAGCGGGAGAGAGGGGTCGGCCAGCTCACCTTCAATGACGTGAAGATCCGTCCGGCAGATCCCGCAGACAGTGAGGCGAACCAAGATTTCTCCGGAACCCGGCTCTGGTATCGGAAGCTCGCGAAGCTGCAGCGGTGAAGTTCCCACATCCGCCGTGCAGTCCAAAACCATCGCCTTCATCATTGATTCCTCTCAGGAAAATTGGCCGATGGTGAACCGCGCCCAAGCGGACGAACACAACACAGGCTGCTCAAAAAGGTCATCCAACGAGGCCGCAGGGGAGTCACAAGCGGAGGCGTACCCTCTCGGGTACGTTGAGGATTGTGACGAACCGAGAACGAAGTTGGGGGCCTTTTTCAGCAGCCTGTTAGGGCTTCGCTTTGATACATTCTATATCGAGTCGTATCTGAACCTCATCCCCGACGACGAGCCCGCCGCTATCCAACGTCTTGTTCCAGACCATGCCGAAATCTTTCCGGTTGAGTTTCCCCTCGGCGCTGAAGCCGGCTCTGGTATTGCCCCAGGGATCCTTCGTTGCTCCGTTATACTGGCCCATCAGGGTAACTTCTTTGGTCACCCCGTGCAGCGTGAGGTCTCCCACGGCAATAAAGTTCTCTGCAGTTTTCTTGTAGGTCTTCATCTTGAAGGTGATCGTCGGATAGTGTTCCACGTCGAGAAAGTCGGCATTCCGCAAATGGGCATCCCGTTTTTCGTGATTTGTATTCACCGACCCGGTCTTGATCGTCGCCTCAATCGCCTTCACCGTACCAGCTTCGGCATCCATGTCGATAAACCCGGTATAGTCCATAAACCGGCCTGTGGTCTTGGAGACGATCATGTGCGCCACGCGAAACTCGATCGTTGAATGTTCAGGATCCAGATTCCAATGGGCTGGTTCTGCATGAGCCACCAATGGGAACCAGGCCGTCACTCCGAACAGCAAGAGCACGAGCCAACTCTGCCCTCTCTTCTTCAGCATGAATGATTCCTCCGGATGAAAGGTATCGCGGATGAGGCCTGACAGGTGGCGCCCTTCTCTATCTCTTCGAAGGTTGGACCGATGCATCGGGCTTGCGATGTGACTGACTCCCGACTGCCTGCACCTCGCGAGACCGTCCCCGACTACCGGTTCGCATCCGGACATGCACATCCACTGCATCCTCCCTCAACTCGCTGGGAAATGGCAAGAACGGCTGAGCATTGACCACCGCATAGATTCCAGCTTCGTCGATTTCACGCGTGCCTGAGCCTTTCTCAATCTCGATCAGCTGAGCGCGGCCGCTGGGAAACAGCTTGAAACGAACCTTCACCGTTTCGCTGCTTGGCGCGCGCCGGATTCCGCGGACCTGGCGGGCCCAACTCCGGCTGATGAGGTGACTCACCTGCTGCCAATACGCCTTCCCCTCCCCCGGGGAAGCAAACGGGACCAGATCTTCCTCGGCAACAGCGCCGGTTGAGACCGGTTCCACAGCCGGTTGCACTTCGTCCAAGATGATATCCTCGCCCTGCGATTCCTCGGGAAGAACGGGCGGCAATTCGCTACGCTCATTGGTCGGCTCCGAACGATCCATGGTCACATACACGATCCGCCGCATGAACGGTTCAAGTGTGTCCTGGCGGGAGCGAGCAAACGTCACTTGGATTCGCGCCGCCCTGGGTGGCACAGAGGTCCGACTCATCAGGATCGGTTCGAGCGTCACCGTCCCCTTTAACACCATCGAATCTGCATCCGGCTCAAGTGTGACCGTTTGGGCTTGAAACGCAATCGATTCACAAGTCGCCACCACCGACGTCGTACCCGCCGGCACGCCTCCAAGAACAATCGTCAACGTGACGGGCTTGCCGGTTTGCGGATCTCCCATCGACTCTGCTTGGCTCAACTCGAACTGCGCCCACCGCTTCGTGGGACCTGACGCAGGCGCCGTCTGTGGCGATGATGCAGAATGCGCCGGCGCGATGAGGCCTGGACAAAAGAGTGCCACGCAACACATGCCGGCCAACAGCACAAAACACTGATGGTGTAGAGTCTTCATCGGTCCAATCCTACCGATCTCGCAGACCCTGGCGCAACCCGTTTTTTTCTGTAGCCCGCATTTTTCATGACGGTTCGTCGCGAAATCGTGTAGTCGCCAAGCGAGACAGGCGTGCGGAGCCGTGAGGGAGGGAGGCATACTCGAAACAGTATGTTGACCGACCGAACGGCGAGCCCGCCTACCTGGACGCCGTACCAACTGCGTCCAGGTTTGTCGCAGCGGCGAATCCGCGATTGCAGCAGAAGCGTTCATGAATAATGTGGGCTAAGGGTAGGCGGGATCGGACTCGTGGTATACAATGAGTCGATGCGTGCGCTTGTCAAGATGTCGGCACAACCAGGGTTGACCGCTACCGACAGGCCGGATCCGAAACCGGGTCCTACCGATGCCATTATCCGCGTCACCGCCACCTCTCTCTGCGGGACGGATGCCCATATTTATAATTGGGATCCCTGGGCACACAGCCGTATCCACCCGCCGCGCATCATTGGCCATGAAATGTGTGGCGAGGTCGTGGAGGTCGGCTCAGATGTCACGCTCGTCAAAGTGGGCGATTACGTCGCCGCCGAGTCACACATCACATGTGGTCAATGCTTTCAATGTCGTACCGGGCAAGCACATGTGTGCAAGAACTATCGCATCCTCGGGGTCGATCGCGACGGGTCATTCGCGGAGTATGTCGCTCTGCCTGAAGCGGTGCTCTGGAAGACTTCGCCCGCCCTTCCACCAGAACTTGCTTGCCTCCAAGAACCGCTGGGCAACGCCGTCGATGCCGCCTTAGCCGAAGATCTCACTGGACAGACGATCTTGATCACCGGCTGCGGTCCGACCGGACTCTTCGCAGCCGCCGTCGCACGGACAGCCGGCGCCGCCATGATTATCGCCACAGATGTGAGTGCGTACCGCCTGGACCTTGCCAAACAGGTCGGCGTCGATCACATGCTCGACGCCAAGGGCGAGACAGCGGATCGCATCGCCGCCGTCATTCGCGATATCACCGCCGGTGAAGGCGTCGACGCCTCGCTCGAAATGTCGGGGAACCCGACCGCTTTGCATCAAGCCTTCAATGCCGTAAAGAACGGCGGTCGTGTGACACTCTTCGGCATTCCAACCGGCCCGATGAATTGCGATCTCGCAAATGAGATTATTTTTAAGGGGATTCGCGTCTACGGCATTACAGGCCGCCGACTCTTCAAAACCTGGTATCGCTTGACCGGTCTCTTTCAGGCCGGACTCAATATTAAGCCGGTGATCACCCATACGTTTCCCATGAAAGAATTCGCGCAGGGGTTCGAGTTGATCAATTCCGGTCAATGTGGAAAAGTAGTCTTGATCCCATAACGACGCGCGATTGGCGGGACGTGCGAGAAACGCGCGACTAGCATCCTCTCCATTTCGCGCAAGTCTCGCCCGTCACGCAAGTCTCGCGACTACGATTCATGGCCTACCATTCCTTAAAAAAAACCATTTCAGAGCGGCTGGCTGAAATTCGCGCGGCAGGCCTCTACAAATCTGAGCGGCAGATCCTCGGCCCTCAGGGCGCTGAGATTCGCGTGGCCCAGGGTGAGGTCCTCAATCTCTGCGCCAACAACTATCTGGGGCTCGCCAACCACCCGGACATCAGACAAGCCGCTGCAGCCGGGCTGCAAGAACATGGCTACGGCATGGCCTCCGTCCGGTTCATCTGCGGCACACAGGATCTCCATACACAACTCGAACAGGCGATCACCGCCTTCCTGGGCACCGAGGACACGGTTCTCTATAGTTCCTGCTTCGACGCCAACGGCGGGCTCTTTGAGGTGCTGCTTGGCGAGCAAGACGCGGTCATCAGCGACGCGTTGAATCACGCCAGCCTGATTGACGGCATCCGACTCTGCAAGGCCTCCAGACTCCGCTATGCGCACTCCGATATGGCGGACCTGGAAGCTAAACTGCGCGACGCGGCAACCTGCCGCCTTCGCCTGATCGCAACGGACGGGGTCTTCTCCATGGATGGCGATCTCGCGAAACTCGATCGGATCGTCGAGCTGGCGGATCTGTACGATGCCGCGGTGATCGTAGACGATAGTCATGCGACCGGTGTGCTTGGACATAACGGACGCGGCACGCCGGACCATTTCGGCGTGGCCGACCGGATCGAGATCATCACCAGCACGCTGGGCAAGACCTTGGGCGGCGCGGCAGGCGGGTTTACATCCGGACGAAAGGAAATCGTCGAGCTGTTGCGGCAGCGGTCGCGACCCTATTTGTTTTCGAATTCACTGCCCCCGGTCATCGCCGCAGGGGCGCGACGGGCCGTGATCCTCGTAGCCCAAGGCGACCGGTTACGGGCTAAGCTGCGCGAGAACGCGGCGTTTTTCCGCGCGCAACTCACTGCCAGTGGATTCCGGCTCATTCCCGGTGAGCATCCCATTATCCCGATCATGTTGGGCGACGCTTCACTCGCCACCAGAATGGCGGAGCGGCTGTTAGAGGAAGGAATCTATGTCGTGGGGTTCAGTTATCCGGTTGTACCGGAAGGACAGGCGCGAATTCGCGTCCAGATGTCGGCAGCCCACACGCACGAACAACTTGCGCGAGCCAGCGCAGCCTTCGCGGCAGTCGGCCGGGAACTGGGCGTAATCCAGTGAAGCGTTTGTCTGGTCTATTTGGTTCATCTGGTTTCTCTCGTTCACAACCAAACAAACCAGATGGACCAGATAAACCAGACAGACCGGGCTTCCCTATTCCCGAATAGCCTGAGCGCGTTTCTGCAGATAGGCGTTACGGACGGCGGTATAAAGATCCAACGTCGCTTCCTCGACTCCCTCGTACGTTTCGAGATTTCGCGACCGTTCATTGACGATCTCTCCCACGCGGGCTCCAAGCTGGATGATGCTCGACGTCATACGATCCTCGTGGTCGATCAGAGAGGGCACGCCTTCGACCTCGATGATCGGCACCACAAGCCAGTTAATCGGATTGAGAAATACATCACCGACATACCCAACAAAATCCCGAACGGTGAAGGGCTGGAGGAATGGCAACATGAGATAGGGGCCTGGTTTGACACCATAGAAGCCAAGAGTCTGCCCCAGGTCTTCTTCCGGTGTGACGAGATTGACATGTTTCGCAACATCGAAGAACCCGGCCAATCCGACTGTGCTATTGACCAGAAACCGCCCTGCTTCGATGCCGGCGCCTTTGACCTTGCCCTGAAACACATTGTTGAGAAAACGGGGAGCGAACCGGAGATTGTAAAAGATGTTGCTGATGCCGACCTGAACGAGGTCTGGCATGACGAAATTATACCCCTTCGCAACGGGCTTGAGCACGAATCGATCGACCTGGCGGTTGAACTCAAAGATGTTGGTGTTCATCGGCTCCCAGGGATCATACTCGTCACCATCTCCCTCCTCGACCTTGGCAAAGGGATCAAGCAGTTCGTTGAGCGCAGCCTCTTTCCGCGATGAGGGAGCCGATATAGAAGTTTGATCTTCGGCTGGCCTCTCACTGCTCAGCCCCTGTGGCTGTACTGTGCCGGTTTTCCCGGCGCAGCCGGTAGCTAGCATCATCGCGACACCCAGCAGACTGAATGTCAGCAGACGAAAAGGAATTCCCACCCACGGCCTCCTTAGCTCAAAACGCTCGTGAAAAGTTCTATTCCAACCGCCGTCAAGTCGCACCTCAAGCAGGTCCTCGGCCTCAACCGACGCGCACTGTAGCAAATGTCGGAGCAATCTCCAATCAATTCTTCATATATATCTTGGCGTGGGACGCGAGAAGCGCGACTCGCATGACGAGCGGACCCTATCCCTCCCTATCGCGCCTTTCCCGTCTGTCTCGTCCATCTTGCCTGAGCGCAGTCCCCTAAGATTGGAGGACCGTCTGGATGAATTCGGCCCATCGTCTGAAATAGGCCGCGCCCCCGACCTGGTAGGTGTTGTTGTGGTCAGCCCCGGGAATGACGTAGAAGAATTTGGGCGGCTTGGCCGCGTCGAAGATCTGCCGGCCGAGTTCAAGAGGAATAATGTCGTCTTGATCGCCATGGATAATCAGTTTAGGCAGCGAGAGGTGTGGAAGGCGATCGATCAACGTAAATTCTGCCCCGAGCAGCCAATGGACCGGCACCCCCCCATAATGGAACTTGGCCACCGCGCCGATCGATGGAAACGACGATTCGAGAATCAGCCCTGTGGCAGGCTTTTTCGTAGCAAGCTCTCCTGCGACAGCCGCACCGAGCGAACGCCCGAATAGGACGATGCGCTCGGGGCGAATCATTCTGGTTCGCGTCAGATAATCGTGCGCCCCCAGCGCATCTTGATACAGGCCCTCTTCCGATGGCCGTCCCTGGCTTCGACCATAGCCGCGATAGTCGAACAGGAACACGGACAGTCCCATCCGGTAGAGTTCGCGCAGGTTTTCCAGCCGATTGATAATATTCCCCGCGTTCCCATGACACCAAAGGACCACGGCGTTCGTCGCCGAAGATTCGACGTACCACCCAAAGAGGCGCGCCCCATCGGCAGCCTGAAACCAAATTTCTTCCAACGGCAACCCACTGAGCCGAGCCCAGTCTCGATCTTGCCACGGCTCTGGATGATAGACGAAGAATTGATCAAGAATACTGATAGTGGCCTCTTCCTAGAATCTCATTGACTCTTTTGACCACCGAATGACCCGCGTGTTGGGTCAGACGCTGTCCCTTCCATGTCGAAACCATGCCACGCGGACTCTGCTCATCGCAGCTAGTCATCGAGAATGAGGTTGGGTATACTTCGCGCTGTCAACTGCGAGTGATGACCACCGTTGTCGAAAGTACTCAAGGCACGTTGATCTGTCCATGTGACGTCTTCGTCTCAATGGAGTCGACTCCTGTTCTTCCAACTGAGTTTCCTTCTATACCCACATCGGTAAGGACTCCAGCTCAAACTTGCTGATGGCTCGTGTGATTGAAGGTCCTCAGCAATCAGGCCGGACAAGATGATCGCGAATCTGTTGGTTCTACTCTCACAGATTAGTGTCATTCTCATCCTGTCACGGCTGGTCGGCTGGGGGCTTCGGACATTACATCAACCTCAGGTGATGGGAGAAATCGTCGCCGGGATACTCCTCGGACCATCGCTCCTTGGCTGGCTTTTTCCCGACATTTCGGCTTCCCTTTTCCCGGCCGACAGTCTCGGGCCACTGAACATGCTGGGGCAGATAGGGGTCATATTATTTATTTCTTTGGTCGGCCTGAAGCTCGACCTCGCGAACGTGTGGGTACGCGGCCGGGCTGTTTTAGTGATCGCGTCTACGAGCATGGCTGTTCCGTTGATTCTCGGTACTGGGCTCGCCATGTACCTCTACCCCTCCCTCTCGGATACGGGCGTGACGCCAACTGTGTTCACCTTGTTCATTGGAGTCGCCATGGGTGTCACCGCCTTGCCGGTCCTGGCTCGCATTCTGGAGAAGAGCCGATTGTCTGAAACCCCAATCGGAACCGTAGCCTTGGTAACTGCCGCTCTGAAGGACGTGATGGCTTGGTGTCTTCTTGCCGGAGTCATGGCATTACACACACACACCGCTGTATTGGGGGCGTTGGTTCTCACGCTCGTCGCAACAAGCCTCTTCGTGTTCGTGATGTTGAGCCTCGTTCCTCGCGCCTTTCACTTTCTGGAAGTGAGGTATCGACACTCGAGGCGTTTTACAGATGCCCTGTTGGCCCTCATACTCCTTACCCTGGTCGGGTCTGCATGGATGACCGAATGGTTTGGGGTCCATGCGCTATTTGGAGCATTTCTGGCCGGCGTGGCCCTATCAAAAGGGTCGGACCTTGTGTCCGAAGTGTCAGCCAAGCTTGAGGGTGTCACCACGGTCATCCTCCTTCCTATTTTCTTTGCCTCTACCGGACTGCGGACCAATGTTGGCCTGATCTATGGTACAGACTTGTGGATCTATTTTGGTCTCATCTTGCTGGTAGCTGTGGTCGGGATGTGGGGTGGAACGACTCTCGCCGCTCGCTGCACCGGCATGTCCTGGGCAGAATCAACCACGCTCGGAATCCTGATGAACACACGGGGCCTGATGGAAATCGTCATTCTCACCATCGGCCGTGACATGGGCGTGATCTCGTCCACCATGTTCGCGATGATGCTCCTCATGACATTAGCCACCACGTGCATGACCACACCGCTGTTGCACTGGTGCCGTCCGGATCAGGTTCGACTGCCGCCGACATCTCAACCCGAGCTGCCGGATAGCTTCAAGAAATCTTAATTGAACTGTGACCGGACAATCTGCCGGCGCCTCAACGTACCACTCGAACAACCGCGCCCGTCAGCAACCTGAAACCACACATCGTCAAACGGCATCCACTGGACCGAGCGCAGGCTTCGATCTTGCCGTGGCTCGGGAGTATAGATGTAGAATTAATCGAGTAGGCTTCTCATGCTTCTGGTAGAGCATTTTGGGCGATCGGGCAGTACTGGCAGATGTTTGCGATGCCAACTATCGAAGTTTTTGGTCGATTTTCTCACCAGCCTTTTTGAACCCTTCTGCTGTCTTCGTAGCCGCCTTTTTCAACTTCTGCTCAACTTTGTCTACAATATGTTTTTCCTCAATCTTCTTTGCAGCCTTGGAAAATCCTTGTTCGATTTTGTTCCCGACTTTCTTGGCAGTACCCTCGATCCGCTCGACGACACTGCGGTCGCCGGTCGGTTGGGCGCGTTCAGCCAGCGCTACGGAACTCGAAGCGAGGCAGATTGGAAGAAACAGCCAGACGGCCAGCCACATTTGTCGACGCAATTGCATTGCCCACCTTCAGTCTCCTGAAAACCATACCACAAACCAACTGTGTGCGTGCTAGCCATCATTTTCCCTAGCCTTAAGGAGAGGACACCGCCGAACAGGTCATGAGTGCCCAACTAATTGCAAGAAATCGGCTGGACCTTCCGTTCAATTCCACGAGATCCCTCACCTAGTAACCGTATGACGTCTTGGGTATACTCCGCTCCATGCCGTCTGCTGCAACGTACACCACCTGCGACGTCCTCGTGGTCGGAGGTGGCCCGGCGGGTTCGACCATTTCAGCTTTATTGGCGGAACGGGGCTGGAATGTCCAGGTCCTTGAAAAAGACCGCCATCCGCGCTTTCACATCGGGGAGTCACTCCTTCCACATTCCCTTCCCGTGCTCAAGCAGCTCGGCGTGTTGCCCGACATCGAAAAGATCGGCATACTCAAATACGGAGCCGAAATGGTCTCGCCCTACCACGGGCGCTCCCGCATGCTGTACTTCTCGAAAGCGCTTGATGGCTCACAACCGTTTGCGTATGAAGTGAAGCGGGCAGAATTCGACAAGATCCTGTTCGACAACGCGGTCGGCAAAGGCGTTCATGTACATGAGGGCGTCCGGGCCAAGCACGTCGAGTTTCGCCCGCATTCCACACATCTGGTTCAGGCTGAAGACCGAGCAGGGCAGGCACGAACCTATGAAGCCAAGTTCGTAGTGGATGCCAGCGGGCGAGATACATTCCTCTCCGGACAATTTGGCGGCAAGCATCGCAATCCACACCACAACAGCGCTGCGATCTTTGGACATTTCGAGGGCGTCACGCGACTTCCTGGGGCGGATGAAGGCAACATCAGCATCATATGGTTCGATTACGGGTGGTGGTGGATCATTCCGTTTAAGGGCAGCACCACCAGTGTGGGCGCCGTCTGTTGGCCCTCATACATCAGCACTCGCAAAGTCCCCCTTGAACAGTTCCTTTCGGACACGATCGCCCTCTGTCCTCCTGTGGCGGAACGCATGGCCAAGGCCAAACTGATCGGCCAAGCCTACGCCGCGGCGAACTATTCATATCGCCGGACCACGATGCGGGGCGAGGGTTACATCATGATCGGCGATGCATTTGCGTTCATCGACCCTGTCTTCTCCAGCGGCGTGCATCTGGCGCTCAACAGCGCCACCTTGGGCGCCGATGTCGTTGATGCCTACTTGCGGAAGTCGCCGGAGTACCAACGTTGCCTGCGGGAGTTTGAGCGGACTGTTCGCTTAGGGGTTAAAACCTACTCATGGTTTATCTATCACTTCACCCAGCCCGCCTTTCGCAATCTGTTCATGTCAGAAGGTTCCATTTTCAAAATGGAAGAGGCCATCCTCTCCATTTTGGCCGGTGACGCCTTTGGGAAGTCCTCGACTCGTGTCCCGATTTTTCTGTTCAAGATTGCGTATTATCTCGTGTACCTGTTCAACTTCAGAGAGAATTGGGTGGCCTACCGGCGGCGCGTCCGTGGCGTGCCTAAGACTGTCACCGCGGTGAAAGACTATGCCGTTCACCGACCCTCATAGCCGATTGTGATCGAGGAGTCCTCCGTGGGAATCAGCCAGGCACAACGATCCGTTCCGTCCGGCCACCTTGTCTCGGAAACGGCCGCTCGCCTTGCAGTCACGTATGTCGAGGCCGCTACGCTCGACTCGTGGCTCGCCGCAGCGAATACTCATCCCCTGGCTCTCATTTCGTTTGGCCGGCCGCTTCCCGAACCGTACGCATGTCTTCTCGTGACACTCGACCTCCCACAATTGGATGGCTCTCCGATGGTCGAAGTCTGGAGTTCGGATCAGCCAGTCCGGACGCAGCAGATCAACGGCCTGACTGTGGCCATGAGCGGAGACCTTCTGATGGGTTCGGTCGTCCTCGACGAACAACCAGGCACACCTCTGGAAACCACCGCCTGCGCAGCGTATCGTAAATTACTTCACCAGCTGCGCGGGTTCGGCTACCCGCACCTCTGGCGCGCATGGAATTACTTTCCTCGCATCAACGAGGAATCGCAGGGTCTCGAGCGGTATCGACAATTCTGTGTCGGACGGTACCAGGCCTTGACGGAGTTTCTCCAAGACTTTCCAGAATCTCTTCCGGCCGGCACCGCTGTGGGAACGAGATCTGGTCCTCTTCAGGTGTACATTCTCGCCGGCAAGCATCCGGCGACGCATCTCGGCAACCCTCGGCAACTGAACGCCTATGAGTATCCAACTATCTATGGACCGCGCAGCCCGTCGTTTGCCCGCGCAACCTTTTATCGATCTGAGACCCGCTCACAACTCTATATTGCCGGAATGGCGAGCGTGGTAGGACATAGCAGCCGGCATGTGGGGCTTCCGGAGGAACAGACCCACGAAACGATGCAGAATCTCAGGACCTTGCTCGGTCATGCCGAGGGCGCGGCGCGCATACAATTTACCGGCGCGCAGAGCGAGGCCCTCTACAAAGTCTATGTGCGGAATGCGGCCCACCTGGCCAAGGTCCGTGCGGCCCTTCGCAGCGGCCCATTGTCCTCAGAGCAGGTCTTGTTCCTGCAGGGAGAGCTCTGTCGCAAGGAACTGCTGGTCGAAATCGAAGGGCTTATCACTTCGGACTGATCCCAATCCATGCAGCCTCATTCATTGTCTTCTCACCATGTGCCGCGTGTCTCCGTCATGCCAGGAATCATTCATCATGTTCACGCGTAGCGGCAACGGTCATTACCTCGCCAATGGGAACAGGGATGGCAAGACCGTTCCCCTGCAGTTTTACTTCACGATCGACTGTGATTGGGTGCCCGGTTCTCAGGTCGGACTCGAAATGCTGTTAGCCTTCTGTGATCGAATTCACCTCAAGGGGACAATCTTCTTTGCCGGCCGCTTCGCAGAAGCGTATCCACATTTAGTCCGAAACTGTCACGACCGAGGGCACCAGTTGGGAACACACGGATGGGCCCACGGAGGGCTGGAGGAGGATGAGGACTTCCGTAGTGCCGGCTATGAGGAACAACGCCGGTGGATCCATCAGGCGACCGACGCAATAGAAAAGGCCGCCGGAATTCGTCCCGTCGTCTTTCGGGCGCCCAATCTCTGGATTGGCGAGACCACCCTCCGTGCCCTCGAACACGAAGGTTATCGATATGACTCCTCCATTCCGGCCAGGCGATTCGACATGGGATTCGGACGGGTCCACTATCTGAAATACTTCTGGTCCCCACTTGAACCGTATCGGCCATCGCGAGACAATTTGGCGACACCAGGGGACAGTCCATTGATCGAAGTCCCCCCGTCCTCGTGCCTCTTTCCAATCAACATGGCGACGCTGCGAACGCTCGGTCTACCGATAGTCCAACGCATGATCCGCTGGATCGGCCGTCGATCGCGCCACCTTGTATTTTACTGTCATCCCTCTGAATTCGTATACGCGAAGGATCAGGTGTTTCCAGACGCGATGTCTAAGTGGAATCAGAAAGGCATGTGTCCGGCAAACCTGTCGATCTTGGAGGCATTACTCGACTATGTCCTGAAGCACGAATACAGGCCGACACAGATGATGGAGACCGCAGTGCGTCGGCTTGACTTGGAGCAGCCAATCGGACTAAAAGCTGGCAGATTCCAGTCGGATCGAACTTATCGAGAGGAGGGACAGCGATGAAGCGAATATTATCTGGCGTGGCCGTAGCCTGCTTAGTGGTGGCAGTTGTCGCAGGCTGCCGAGGCGGCGGACAAATTTACAACGTCAAAGATGCTCCCGTTCAAACGGCGACCGGCAAAGAACCGAGCATGGAAGATGTGCAGAAGGCCATAATTCAGGCCGGAGCCGGACTAGGGTGGGCCATGGCTGTGGTGAAGCCAGACGAAATCATGGGTACGCTCAATGTCCGCAGCCACCAGGCTGTCGTGACCATTCCCTACACGACCAAAACATACAGCATCCTGTACAAGGACAGTAACAATCTCAAATATAACGCCGACAAACAAACCATCCACGAAAACTATACCGGCTGGATTCAGCGATTAGATGGAGCCATTCGCTCGCGTCTGACCGCCGCCGGCATGTAATGAACTAAAGGAGGAGGCCCGGCTTGCTTACTGAGCCTCCTTCCGAAGCACTGGCCTTCTCAACGCAGCCGTTAGCATATCCAACCAGGATCACTAAATGAAAACCTAACCGATTAGTTCAGTTCTTATCATCATGGCCCTCGCGCTATTGATAGGCTGCGTTACTACCCCCTATCACAAATATTGAGAATGCCCCGGTCAAGACTCTTTCTGGAAACAACTCCAGCTAGATCAAATGACAAGCGATCGTACATGCAGGGATGGGGTTGGGATGGGAAATGGTTGCGACAACACTTGATCACATTATTGGCACACTGACCTTTCGTGTCCATTAGGCTGTTGTCGATTTTGCCCACGAAACTAAGTCGTATAATATTCGCTACAAGAGCAGCACGGGTTTACTGTACGGTGAGGAAGATCAAACTTCAGGACAAGAAACTCGTGAAATTCCCAGAAACTACAATGGCTGGATAGAGAACTTAAACAATGCGATTCGAACTCAGATTGTCGCGGTTGAATCCTGACGCGTAATCTGTCTTCAGTCTAATTGCTTATTGTGAGGGACCCCTTTTACTCCTCCTCTAGGCTCACTGATACCTGTTCCTGTTCTTAGCTCGTTTGTCCTGTCTGCTAAATATTTAGTCCCTTCTGGTATTAGCAAAGACCGGTACAATCCACCGAGATACATGCCTTTCGACAGAATTTTCCACCCCACCATCCTCGTGATACGCACAATATCCAGCACGGGCCGGAAATGGCTGGGACGCGGGCCTAATCGTGGCGCCACGGTGACAGCAACATTTCGACACTGAAATCCTCGCCTGGCAGCTTCAATTACAATTTCACTTTCGTAGACAAAACTCTGCTCTCGACCATGCTTGAGCGTAACTTCTCTCAGCAGCCTGGCTGGATACAAGCGAAATCCTGATTGGCTGTCTTCGATCGGCTGCCCTGCTGCCCAGCCGATCCAGAAATCGGCGACTCGGTTTGCCACATACCGCCAGAACGAGGCTCTTCGTTGATCGCGCCGACGGGCGCCAACGAGAAATGCGCTTGGATCATCCAGAAACCGCTTCACGAAGGAGGGAATCTCTTCCGGCGCATGTTGCCCGTCCGCATCCAGCGTGATCACACCGACGGCCCCATGCGCCAGTGCATGCTCGAATCCACGCGAGAGGCTCCCGGCCTTACCACAGTTCTCTTCATTGCGCAGGACAGTCACATCAAGGCCGGCAACTGCACGAAATGTGCTATCGGTGGATCCGTCGTCCACCACAACCACGTTGGCGCACTGTTGCCGAGCGCGCATCACCACCTCGCGCACCGTCTCGGCTTCGTTGTAGGCCGGGATGACGACCCAGTATGAGGGGGCAAGGTCGCGCGGCTGTGTCACGCGATGCCTCCGTTGACACCGATGATCTGGCCTGTAATGTATCCAGCTTCCTGGGAGGCGAGGAACGAGACCAGCGCCGCGACTTCATCCGGCGTACCCACTCGTTTCATCGGCACCAGCGCTTCGATCTGCTCCGGCTTGAACGCGTCTCTTGTGGCCGGCGATTCGATCAAACCGGGGGCCACAACGTTGACGGTGATGCCCCGTGAAGCCAATTCGATCGCCAATGATTTGCTTGCCCCGTGCAACCCGGCCTTTGCTGCAGCATAGTTCGTCTGACCACGGTTGCCCGTCACACCGGCCAAGGACGAAATCGACACGATCCGCCCCCAGCGCGTACCGATCATCGGCAGCAACAGCGGTTGCGTCACATTGAAGAATCCATTGAGCGAGAGATCGATGACTCTCATCCACTGCTCGCTAGTCATACCAGCCATCGGCGCATCGTCATGGGCTCCAGCATTATTCACGACGACTTGGATCGGTCCATCCTTCAGCAGCGTTTCGAGTGCATGGCGCGTAGCACCCCCATCGGTAATATCGAAGCTGACACTCGAAGCCGACCCGCTATTAGCCAGAATCTTTTCTACCACTTGCTCAGCCGATTCAGGATGCCGATGGGCATGCACGATCACGGCAAATGCGTTTGCCGCCAACTGTTTACAGATGGCGGCCCCGATGGCGCCACCGCCTCCTGTCACGAGTGCGCGTTTCTGCGTCATGATTGCACGTGCTTCAGGAAAATCGAGGCCCGCCCTGTCATCACGTCTCGGCCTCCCGATGAAATTGAAAACTGATACATGAAGCTATTGCCGCCTTCGAACAGGCGCGAGGCATCGATCGTGAGTTCCGCTGGACAGTCGTCGAGTCGGTCCACCGAGAGCACAACATCCTTCACCCCCCCGACATAGCCGATCAGTCCGTCCGTCGATCGCGTCTGGTTGAGAAGCCCCACGTGGACACCCATCGCCTGTGCCGCATATTCAAGTCCCGTCACCGCCTCGAGACGTGCGCCATGCCGCAGGGGATTCTCCTGGTCGTGATGCGACCTCGCATGACATCGAATGGCCGTCGCGTCCCACAACTCCACCCGATCGATCAGACGCATGGCCCCGGCATGGGGAAGGAATGTGCCCAGTTCTTCTTTGGTCAGTTGGGGCATGGATCGAGGTCCAGGACGAGCTGCTGACTATCCAGCAGACTCAAGATAACCCTCTGCAAACCGCCTGTGGCAATGGCTCTCAAGAGCGGCAGCGATCGGGCGGCAGGATTGTCCAGACGCACTCGCTCCAGCGCAGCGTCTTGGAGGCCACGTATGTCCTCTTGATCCGCCTCCTCAAGACGCAGCTGCATGGTTGCAAGAGAAGAGTCCGACGGCGGAGCGAGCAGGAGGGCAACGGCAAAACCTGTCGTAATCGGACGGGCTTCGTTGAGCGGAGCGGGCACGGCCAAGTCGTAGGAGACCAGCAACACCGGGCGTTGTTCCACGCACACGAAGGTGATGGCTTCGAGCAGGCCGGCAGCAAACGAATCGTCGTAGCAAGAGAGCGCCGTCGATGACTGCTGACAGGTCGTGGCAATACCCCAATAGCCGGCAGCCGTATTGTGCACAGATTGATGAAACAGCGTAGGCGAGATCAATCGATCCGGCAATGCCAGGGTGCGACAGAGTGTGTCGAGCACCCCCATTTCGCCGCCCGAGGAGGCAAAGACTGTGGGCACCTCGCGCGGATCCAGGCCCGATTGCACGATCGCTTCCTGCGCGACGTGCACGGCCCATCGAACACAGTCGCTGCTCCGTCGTCGTTCGTTCGGGGGCAACAACGCCGCTTCGGGATCGGGCACGACGACAGGCTTAAATGGCTCGGTACCGGCCAGCACCGCACGACCGGCACGCCACCCTTCGAGCCCTGCCGCCAGGAGACCGATGCCTTGAATGCCCGCCTTCATCGAAGCGTTCCCAGGATCAAGCTGCAATTGTTGCCACCGAATCCAAATATATTGCTGAGAATCCGTCGAACCGGCCGCACGTCATTGTCACGCAGAATCCGGCTGTGCAAGGTCGGATCGATCCGTTCGCAGTTGAGCGTGCCCGGCAGAAAACCGTGCTTCAGGCAAAGCACGGAGATCAGCGCTTCCGTAATCCCCGCTGCGCCGAGCGTATGTCCAGTCCAGCCCTTTGTCGAACTGCAGGGAGTCGTGCGCCCGAAAATGCCGGAGACCGCTTTGTCTTCCACGGCGTCGTTGGCTCTGGTCGCCGTGCCATGTAGATTGACATAGTCGATATCCGAGGGCTGCAGACCGGCGCGACCAAGCGCATCCCGAATCGCCCTGATCGCCCCGGCTCCTTCCGGATGCGGATGAGACATATGGTAGCCATCCGTACTTTCTCCATACCCCAACAGCGCGACCGCGCCCCGCCGCCTGACGCACGTGCTGGGTTCCAGCAGCGCAAATCCCGCGGCCTCGCCCAGCGAGAGCCCATCGCGATCTTCGTCGCAAGGACGACAGGGACTATTCGAGAGCAGCTGAAGCGCCGAGAACCCATACAAGGTGGTCAAGCAGAGACTATCGACACCGCCGACAATGGCGGCGTCGCACAGACCGGCGCGCAGCATGCGATCGGCGGAAGCAAATACCTTCGCGCTCGATGAGCAGGCCGTCGAGACCACCATCGCGGGTCCGCGCAAACCGAGACAGGCCCGCACGAAGTGGCCCAAAGAAAACATATTGTGCGTATAGCGATACCGCGAGCGATACCTGGCCGGCAGCGAGCCGGCGACGTCCCGCGCCTGATAGGCACGTTCCGTTTCCAGAATACCCGAGGTACTGGTGCCCATGACGACGGCTATGCGGTGGGAGCCGTACCGCTGCTTCGCTTCCGCCACCGCGACCATGAATCCATCCTGCTGCAGCCCGAGCCAGGCCAGTCTGTTATTGCGGCAATCGAATCGCTCCAATTCATTCCCGAGCGAAAAATCCTCCAGTCCTTCGATTCGTCCGATGTAGGTCTTGAGTGTGACATCTTCGAAGTCGCAGGGTTTCAATCCCGAGCGCCGCTCGCGCAAGGCTTGGAGGACAGGGCCCAGGCCGCGACCGGTGGCCGTGACGAGGGTCGAGGCCGTCAGGGTCAAGGGAGTGATCATCTGCACGTTAGGCAACATGGGGATCCTGTTCGGCTAAGCAACCCGCAAAGAGGAGGCAGCACAGCGACCCACAGCCCGCCGTCAGGCCGATCGCGTGCAGCACAGGGATCTTCGAGAATGCGAGCACTCCGAACACCAGAATGGTCGTGGTGCTGCAGACCAGCAACCCGAAGACCGTCCGGCGTCGTTCCTCACCCTGGTCCTCTGGGCGATTAAGGAACAGCGCGTAGTCGAGGCCCAGGCCGATCACCAAAAGCAAGGTTGCGACATGAAAGAGCGACAATGATTCGCCTGCTAGGTTCAGAATGCCTGTCACAACGATGAGACCGGCGACAATCGGGACGAGCACGCGCCAGAGTTGCGGAAGAGATTTCAATCCGATTCCTAAGGCCACCGCAATGGCCACCCCTCCCCACCCGAGTAACTGCAGGGTCCTGTCGCGATACTCCCTCATCAGCCGGCTGGACTCTTCCTTCAGATCCACATACGCGACCGCCACCTCTCCCCAGCCGGAGACCGCCGCCTTCAACGCCTGTCGATCGACGACGCCTCGCAACGGCGCGACCGCCAGCCATCGTCCGTGATGTTCCACCATCAACGCCTCGATCTTGAGCCCCAATGACATGCCGCGGAAGGATTCGCGATCGACCAAGGATTGGCTGCGGGCCTCCTCGATCCCGGCCAGAAATGGAGCGAATAGACCTGGCGCAAACGACAACCCTTTCACCGCCTCGCGGAGCCGATCCTCCAACAGGGCAGGCTCCGGCAAGGCCTGCTGCCGCTGCCGTTGCATGCGCTGGCTGGGCAAGTACCGCGAGACCAGGTCGTATCCCGCTAAGGCACCGGCCTCGCGAAACCGATCCAACTTCGGCATCACCGTTTCACCGCGTTGCAAC
>JBGTCI010000057.1:0-21709 GCA_041748925.1 Nitrospiraceae bacterium
CGGAGCGATCAATACATCTGGATTGGCCAACGGGACCGGCGGCAACGTGTCTGTCACATCCACCAGCGGCACGACCACCCTCACCACCATCACGACCTCCGGCGGGACGGCCAATGTCGACACCGCCGGCCGCAATGCCGGAACGATTTCGCTCACCGGTGCGGGCAATCTTGTGACCACGACAATCACCGCAAACGGTAGTAACGGGAACGGTGCCGATCAAGCCGGTGGCAACGGCGGCATTGTGAGTGCGACATCGACCGGCGGGAACGTCACGGTCGGAGCCATTTCAGTAATCGGTGGGAACGGTTTAGCAGGTAATGCAGCTGGTGGGAATGGCGGGACTGCGACACTGGACGCGGGCGGCGGGACACCGGCGATCACCCATGCAAATATCACGACGACTGGAGGCAACCGTTCAGGGACCGGGACAGCAGGAGCCGGCGGCAACGTCAGCGTGGCCGACGCGACGCTTCTCTTAGCGAACAGAACGATTACCGCGAGCGGCGGGAGCGCAGGACTAGGTACCGGCGGGAACGTGACATTCAACAACACCGTTAACGGAGCCCAGAGTCTCACGCTCAATGCCGGCACCGGCAACATCGCGATGAACGGTATCGTCGGCGGACTCACGCCGCTCACGAACCTGACGATCGCCAACGGTGGAAATGTGACGTTCGGGAATAGCGTGACGGTGACAGGAAATCTTCTTCAATCTGCGGGAACCGGCACCACCACATTGAATGGCGCAACTGTGGGTGGTAATCTCACGCTGACGACCGGCACGATCACCTTGGCGACTGCACCCGTCTCGGTCACCGGCGGTCCGATTACGCTCACGGCAGCCAACAGCGTCAATCAAAACGCCAGTCTGGCGGCCAGTGGTGTGAATCCCGTCACCGTCACAGCAACAAGCGGTCCGATCACGATGGCTGGCGCGGCAACCACAAGCAGTGGGAGTGGGTCGATCACCTACAGCGCAGGCACAAATGTGACCCTGGGATCACTCGCGACGGGGGGCGCCGTCGATGTCATGGCCAACGGCGGTTCTGTTCTGAGCGCGGCTGGATCGGGTACGAATGTGACGGCGGGAGCCAATTCGACGCTTCAGGCGTTCAACGGCGTAGTCGGCACGCAAGCCGCGCCAATCAATGTGGCGGTAAATCCTGGAACCTTGGGGATTCGGGCAACTACGGCGATCGGCGGGATCTCGGGATTCGTGACGGGAACGGTCCTGCCAGGCAACGTACTGACACTGCTGAATGTCCCACCTGGGCTGGTTTGCTTCAACATCTGTCCGGTCGTCAGCTCGCCTGTGTTAGGTCTCGCGAAAAGCACGTTTGGCTATCTCAATCCCGACACGATCATTCCTACATACTATCCGCAGCCCTCAAAATCAGTCCTCATCTCCGACATCACATCGGTGTACATACCGGGCAGCCTCTTGGAGCCATCATCGGTGTCGCTCTCGTCCGAAAACCCCGCGG
Organism: Nitrospiraceae bacterium; assembly: GCA_041748925.1. GTDB lineage: Bacteria > Nitrospirota > Nitrospiria > Nitrospirales > Nitrospiraceae > Palsa-1315. The sequence goes on from JBGTCI010000057.1 coordinate 1,488, forward strand.
TCCAATCGATGGGACCAAAGGCTGAGGTTGGAGCGAGTTGTCAACCGGGAGCGACCGCATCCTTCGATGCTGCCTGCAAGGTACAGTAGGTGTGGACGTCAACTGAACCGTGCCACCTGCTCCTGCAACAGCTTGGCAACCTTCAACAGATCGAACGGCTAGGCATAGCGCAGCACAGTATTCGGGTTTTGTATCCGGAGCTGTTCTAAGACTCTCGGGGATTTCAGCGTGTGACCCGCCGGGAGTGAACATCGTCACGGGCTTTTTAACAGTCTGTTAGAGCGCTCCAGGTCGAGCAAGTTATGTGATGGAGCCGGCGATCCGGATGAACGAACAACCTCAGGGTTTGTAATCCGTGTGTTCGGAGGGTTTACCCCCATGTGAGAACTGATGAATGTATGCGATCACCTTCCAGATCTGCTCTTCTGAGAGGTACGACTTCCAAGCTTTCATTGTCGTCTTTGGAACCCCTTCGGCCACTCGCCAGAACCAGTAGCTGTCTGAGAAGCGGCTGGTGTTTTTCTGGTCACGAAGCCCTCCCCCACTTTTTACCGGCTTGCCGTCCTTATGGCAACTGCGGCAGCCCTCCTGGGAGTAAACCTGCTTTCCCTCCTCAATGACATTCGGGTCCGTCCACCAGCCAGCCGGCATATGTTTGTTGGCATAATCGGTCAGAACTGGAGACAATGGCATTAGTTCCCCCGAGGACGTCATCCTTCCTGAAGGAGTCAGGACAGGATTTTTTGCACAGCGGAACCCGCTGTTGAAGTTTCGGTACGACGGTGACTCATAGCTGGGGGATAACGGTAGGTTGAAGTCCCGGCGCGAGGATCGCAGGTTCTCCGGAGCGAGGTCCCACGAGCCGCCCCGCAACACTCTGTATTTACCATTTTCCGGCCCCTTCGGGTTCTGCGCCGGACTGGTCGGGTAATAGTCCTGGTCATACCAGTCGCTTACCCATTCCCAGACATTCCCCGCTAGATCATAGATCCCATAGGGGCTCTTGCCGTCTTTCAATTGTCCCACCGGCACCAGCGCGTCATGGTTGTTCCACTTCTCCTTCCCATAGTTCGCCCGGAGCCCATCGGGTGGCTCATTGCCCCATGGATAGATTCGCCCATCCGCCCCCCGTGCCGCCTTCTCCCATTCCGCTTCTGTCGGGAGACGCTTGCCGGCCCACTCGCAGTAGGTGCTCGCATCCGACCAATCGACATTCACGACCGGGCGCTTCTGATGCGGCGGCTGGTCCATGGTTGTCCACATCGGCGGTCCATTCACGCCCCTGGCCTCCAGAAACTTCGCATACTGCCCCACCGTCACTTCATACTTGTCGATGTAATAGGCATCGAGAAAGATCCGATGGACGGGCTTTTCATCGTCATGACCGTCGTCGCTCCCCATCGTAAATTCCCCAGCCGGCACGAGCACCATCGGTGCCATATCTTTACCAGTGATCTCCTGCTGCTGCGCCTGCGCCGAGTCTGAGACCCAAGCGACGAACGCCACGGCCATCCACAGGCCCAGAACAGACAACCATATCTGCCTCTTTTGCCTCACCTCCATGCTTCTCCTCCTCACGATCCTGTTCAGGAAAAGCGATTCACCTGTTCCGTCAAGGTGTTCGCGACAAGCTTCAGATCGAACGGCCAGGCGTAACGGAGTTCGACTCCGGGATGCTGCGGCCGCAAATGAGCGAGGATTTCCGGAATTTCAATCTCGGAATGAGAACCGCCCGGCGTAAACATGGTCGTAGTCACGGTAATGTGCGTCGCACCTTTCTTTATCAGCTCTTCCACCGATTCCTCCAAGGTCGGCGCACAGAACTCGTTGTAGGCCACGGCAAAGAACACATTGCCCAGGTTGGCCTGCAATTGAGCAGCCACCGCTTCAAGTCCTGATTGATAGGGGTCCGTTTCCGGCGTCCTAGGCCATCGGCGAATTCTTGTGTCCAACTCGTGTTCTTCTGTCGACATCGGCGTGCCCGCCGCCCGCCGCTGTCCTTCCAACCGTTTCAGCTTTGTGATCAATTCCTGCGGACACCCTTTAGGGATACCACCATGACCAACTAGAATCACTCCTCGTGTCGTGGTCGCCATCTCATCGCTCTCCTTGTTGATATTCGCGTCCGATCTCACTCACTTTAAACCCGGCACTGCCTCTAGATATTCCTGTAAATTGGTCTTGCCATAGCGACTGTCCGGGTACACTTGTCGAATGAATCCTGCCACCATGGCCATCACCTTCTTCACTGTGGGGGTTTTCTCAGGATCTGTGGCAGGCAAGAGACGCACAGTGATAGCCTTCTCGTGCAGCTTGAGCTGGACAAAGTAATTGCACACAGCACCCTGTTCGATCGTAATCGACTCCAACAGCGCCTCTTTGCCGCTTCGTGCCAGGTAGAATTCACGAACTTTCAGAATGTCGTTCCCAGCCCGCTGAATTAATGGTGTGAAGGCCTGATATAAGACCTGCAGATCTCCAGCCCCTTCTATCACAACATGCGGCATGCTTCTTCCTTTCTACACATGATTGCGTAGCATGAGCTCTTTTGGATGCGGGTTGAGATAGACCTGGTCCCGAATGTAGCTCACATCGAAAATCTGGACGTAGTGTTTGATCAGCGTGAGGGGAACAATCAGGGGCGTATGCTGCTGATGATAATCGCTGATCACACCTGCCAGCTCGGTCTTTTCGTGGACGCTGAGCCGGTCCTTGAAATGTCCAATAATGTGTTGGAGCACGTTCACGTGCTTACGCACCGTCGCCTTTACGGCGAGTGTGTTCATGAATAGCTCCCCATACCGGTGGGCGAGTTCCTTCGGTCTGTACTGCTCCGCCTGGCCAATCAGCCGTCCGAGCACCTTGTATTGCTGAGGGTGATGGGCCAGTAGTACGTATTTGTGGATCGTGTGGAATCGTACCAGGGCTTGTCTCGTGACTCCCTTTTGAATGAGGTCCTGCCAGCGGTGGTAACAGAAGACCCGTTCGATAAAATTCTCCCTGAGCGTAGAATCGCAGAGCCGTCCTTCTTCCTCGACAGGAATCAGCGGGAATTGCTCGATAAAAGCCCGCGCAAAGAGTCCGACCCCGTTCCGGCTGGACACCCCCTGCTCATTGTAGATCCGAACTCGCTCGATCCCGCAGCTCGGCGAACCCTTCTTAAAGACGTACCCTGATAAATCAAGCTCCTTGAGTTCTTCGATACGATTCGTGGTCATCGTCTCCAGTGCACGCGTGTGATCTGTCCCGCTCTTGATTGTGACGAGTCTGGGGTGTTGGGGGTTACCAACCAGCCGCATCGCCTCGCGCGGAGTACCCAATCCTGCCTCGACCTCCGGACAGATCGGGATCCATTCGACATAGCGGCCGAGCACATCGGTCAAAAACCGGTCGCGCTTGTGCCCACCGTCGTATCGGACTTCCTCGCCCAACAGGCACCGACTCACTCCAATGCGGGTCGGCAAGACCGGCTGCAAGAGATGTGTGTTCACCTTTTTCATTGTCGGCTCACCTTCGCTGCTTTTCCCAGATCGAGATATTCCTGTCGAGCCCGCTGGTGATCGATGATCGGCGCGGGATAGTCCAGACCGATCCGACAGCTTGACCGTTCCTGATCTTCGTCGGTCATCGTATGGGGCTCACGAATAACGGCCAGCGGGACCTTGGCCAATTCCGGTACAAAGCGTCGGATGTAGTCTCCCTTGGGATCGAATTTCTTACTCTGCAGGAGAGGATTGAAAATCCGATAGCCCTGCATCGCATCCGTGCCGGTCGAGGCACACCATTGCCAGTTGCCGTTATTTGCCGCGACGTCGGCATCGATCAGGCGCTGCATGAAATATCGCTCACCGCTCTGCCAGTCAATTCGGAGGTCTTTGACGAGGAACGAAGCCACGATCATTCGCACACGGTTGTGCATCCACCCGGCCTGGTTCAACTGGCGCATGCCCGCGTCCACGATCGGAAAGCCGGTCTTGCCCTCGCACCAAGCCCGGTACAATCGATCGCGTTCGCCGCCAGGCGCACGTGGAGCTGTTGTCGGAACCTGGCGAAATGGTCCGTCGACGACGCGAGGGAAGGCGGCTAGAACCTGCTGAAAAAATTCCCGCCAGATTAATTCGTCGATCCAGGTGAAGACATCGGGACGGGAGACGCGTCTGCCCTGTGCAAGCGAGGCCAGGGCTGCATGCACCGCTGTAAGGGCCGACAGGGTCCCGAATCGAAAGTGAGGGGAGAGGATCGAACTGCCGTCGACGGCCGGAAGATTTCGTCCCGTGATGTAGGTGTGAATGGGACCTTCGACAAACCGCCGCAATCGTTTCTGAGCGCTTCGCTCCCCCGGTTCAATCGACAAGGTCACGGACTCATACCCTAAGTCGCTTGCCGAGGGCAACGGAGGCGGAATGGGCAACGAAGCAGCCTTCTCTGCCGTCAACAATCGAGGAATAGGAAGAGCGGTCGGTTTTACCGCCTGCCACTTTGTCCACCAGCGTGCGCGATAGGCGCTGTACCGCTGCAGCGGCTCGCCGGTCGCGCCCCGAACTTCTTCTGTCTCGAAAACCACATGGTCTTTGAAGGTCCGCACGATGACGCCGATCTGCGCCAATTGCTGTTGAACGACACGGTCCCGTTCGATGGCTCCTGGCTCATAGTCACGATTCCAGTAGACCACATCGGCTTTCCATTCGCGCACAGCGCGAACGACTTCTTCTGCCGGCATGCCGCGACACCACTGAAGCGTGATCCCTCGGCTCGCCAACGATGCAGCGACATCTTGGAGGCAGCCGAGCATGAAGTTCACACAGGCGGAGCCGAACACAAGGGATTGTAACAGCGGCTCATCGAACACAAACAACGGGATGACCTCATCGCACTCGCCGCAAGCCGCCGTCAACGCGGGCTGATCGTTGAGCCGAAGATCCCGCCTGAACCAGACGATTCCCCGCATCAGAGTAACTCCTGTGGTTCCGGCTTCGGTCTGTTCTCGGGCACGGACTCATCGATGAAAGCGGCGCGTCGCCAGACAAGATAGGAAGCAAACAGGAGCGTCGCTGCCATGAAACCGGACCGGATCTGACTGAAGCCGAACGTCATTTGGTTCATGGCTTCGCTGACCAAACCGAACCCCGCATAGGCGGGGAACAGCGCGATGATGACGAGATCGACCGTGCCGACGATCAGGAGTAATCCACCCAGTAGCTGAATATCTCGACCAGTTCCGCTCGGCTTCATGACTGCCTTCTATCGTGCTGGATTGCCATGTGGTCCCATCTTGCCCTTTTGGTCCTTATAGAGCGTCTCGCCTTCGACACGGGTGATGGACAGTTCACGGATGCTGCCCTCGCCCTTGATGCCGAGTTTTACCGCTGCTCCCGCTTCCCCGCGCACCATCTGTATCACCTGCTCATAGGTCTTGCCGGTGACTGCCTCACCGTTCACCGTCACGATTTCATCCCCGTGCTTGAGGCCTGCTTGTTGTGCAGGACCCACCGGATACACATGGGCCACGTACAGCGACGCTGGATCGCCGATCCGTTCCGCTCCGACATGCAGCGACACGCCGATCACACCCTTCGGCATGGTAGCATCGTCCCCGCTCGGTCGCTGGGCCTGACCCTCTTGCTTGTCCTGTCCCTCGGCAGCCCTCACCTCACTTGTATTTCCTAGGATCTGACACAGAACAATAGTCAGCGCGCTCAGCAATACGGTGGTCGTGACGTTCATTTTCTTGGTCATCATGTGAATACCTCCTTGTGAATGACATGGGTTATGGGAGTACAAGTGCATTAAGTCCCGCGAGCAGAGTGGATTCAATTAAATCGATCACCGGAGTCATGATGCGCCTCTTCTACTGTTTCGTCAGGATCGCCCGCAGGGCTGGTTGCAATTTCGGGTATTGAAAGACATATCCCAGGGAGAGCGCCTTCGCCGGAGTGACCCGCTGGCCCGTGGTCATGAGTGTTCCCAGTTCACCCAACGCCATGCCTAATGCGAAACCCGGGACAGGAAGCCAGGACGGTCGATGGAGCGCTCGGCCGAGCGCGTTGCAGAACTGGTTCATCGTCACAGGCTCGGGAGCCACCGCATTGACGGGACCAGAGATGTTCGGCGTTGTCAGCAGCCACTGGATCAATCCGATGTGATCGCGCCGGTGAATCCACGACACCCACTGAGTTCCCGGCATGATTGGACCGCCGGCGAAAATCTTGAACGGCAACAGCATCTTCGGCAAGGCGCCGCCATCTCGTTCGAGCACCATCCCGGTTCTCAATATCACGACTCGCGCACCGAACTCCGCAGCCTGCAGCGCTTCCGCTTCCCATGCCAGACAGAGATCAGCGAGAAAACCTTGGCCACGCGCGGCGCCCTCGCCCAGCACACGATCGTCGCTGGCCCCGTAGTAGCCGATACCAGAGGCGCTGATCAGCGTTTGGGGTTTCGAAGAGCGGCGCGACATCGCTTCGACCAGCAGACGAGTGGTGAAGACCCGGCTTTCCAAGAGGTGCTGCTTGCGGGCTTCGGTCCAGCGTCCATCGGCAATCGGCGCGCCGGCCAGATTGATCACAGCATCGGCGCCTTCGAGACAGTGCTCCCAAGCTCCCGGCTTCCGGCCATTCCATTCGACGGCCGTCACAGTCGAGTGAGAGGACCGTTGAGCTTCTATCCTTCTTGTGAGGAGCATAACTGTATGTCCCTCCTGACAAAGCGAGGCACACAGGGGGCGACCGATAAATCCCGTTCCGCCTGTTACAACAATCTGCATGGTTTCACCTGCGCACTAGGCCCATCACGGGGGGCCGACAAATGGATAGTCTTCAGACCGCATGTCAGTCCCATGGCCGATACGATCCTAGCTCTTACCCTCAGCATGACCGATCCGTTGAGCATACTTTCTCCGCTTCGTGCCGCAAAACAGATCCGGAGTCGGATTCAATCGGTTCTGGAGAATGACCGGGTCGATGACGTTCCCACAACTAGTACAACGAAAACCTGTGATGCCGATTTCACCAGTATCGTCTTCGAGGTCCAGGTAATACTCCGTGATCATCAACCCTCCACAACGCGTGCAACTGCCTCCGTCGTCTTCCGGAATGGGCCCTGGAGGTGTATCTAATCTCCCATCCGACTCCATGGTCTACACACTTCTTGGCTGATCCTTAGTACGTGTCGATCGTTCTCCAAGGTACGTTGAGTCCTGCCATCGTCCCTTAAGCGAAAGAGGCCAATCATGCCTCGAATACACTTACAATGACTGCTGGTCCGTTGGTATTCAGCCCTTTCCCAATTTCTCAACCCTGCACCTACGAGCCGGTAGGCCAGCTTGCTAAGATCGGAGGACAGCCCACCAGCTCCGCAGCCACGTCGAGCGTAGCAACTTGTACATAAGCCATGCGGCAAGCAGCAGACCCAGCAGCGGGACGACCACGGTTTGTACTAGCTGCTGATAATCGGTCATGTGAACTCGCAAGAGGTATTGAGGGCGCTTCATCAGATTCTGCTTCTCCGTCGCAATGGTGACCGTATACAGGCCTTCGTCTAGCCGGACTTCGCCTCTCAATATGCCATCCGGGTGAAGGCTCGGCCGGATGTCCGCCACAATCTGATTGTCGCCCTCTTTGCTCCCGGTCCCCTTCACGACTCGCATTCCGACCGGCTCGTTGCGCAAGGCCGGATCCACAAGGTCGACGACCAGAAATGTATCGCCTTCTTTCGGAATGTCCGTGCAGTATTGCTCTCTCAACTGATATTGCGGCTGATACGCGTTGAAATGCACCACCTGCTCCCCGACCCGGCGCAGGCAGGGATCGTCTTCCCCGCTCACTGAGCCATGGGCATTGGCGATGCCGGGTTGAGACAGGACAGCAAGAAGCAGGAGCCCCGTCGCACCAACCCCTCTCATGTGTGTCATCATGGCTGAAACTCTCCTGTGTAAACCTGTGCGATGAACCGTTGTTCGCGCCGCCAACGAAACCTAGCGCCGGCTTGTGAAGTGGAGGGTGGACGATTGTCCAGTCTTCCATTCGATTTCACTGGAACCCCTCGATGCCGATCACACTACGCATTACCTGTTTCGAGGCTGACCCGATTCGACCTTCCGTCGTACCGCTACAGCCGTTCTCCATCGCGCGGCGTCCGCCCACCAGAGCAGCGTCACAATCGCCATTATCACCAAGATGATCAGATCCATATCGTCCTCCCTCTTATGCTAGTTGATCGCTTGGCCAGCCCTGCACTCCGGGTTCCCACGCGCAGGGCCAGCCGCCCGATGTTAATCCCAGGATTAGTACGGAATGACATGCAAGCAGTCCTTGCTCTCGTTGTTCCACACCACATCACACAGGTTGGACATGCGGGCCACAATCTGCGCCGCCACGCCGCCGGTGCCGCCGAACAGCCCACACCAGCCCAGGGTCACAAAGCCCCAGTGCAACGGCGCGGCAAACAGTTCATCGACAAACCAGAAGGCATGGCCCCACTCGTTGAGGCCCACATTCGGCAGAATCATCATCGGCCCCACGATCGCCCCCACCAACGGGAACGACACGGCCTTGCTGAACTGCGGCAACCGGGTCATGGCGTACAGGTAGCTCGCCACGCCGCACGTGATATAGAGCGGGAAGGTGAAATAAAACGCAATGATATGGCTGGCCGTGAAGCTCGTATCCCGGATGATCACCTGATGCCAGGACGCATCCTGCTCCAGGGTATAGCTACCCGCCCAGTACACGCCGAACACATAGATCGCCAGCCACATCATCCAATAAAAATACCGCTTGAGCTCCGTCTTCGGGTCTATGTTCGCGATGTTGCGATCCCGGGTTTGCCAGATCCAGCCCAAGGTCGCCGCCGAGAATATGATGTTGGAAATCACGTTAAACCGCCACAGACCCATCCACACATTCTCGAACTCCGGCGTCATGGAGTCCAAGCCGTGGGAATACCCGAAGACGCGCTGAAAGACGACTTCGGCCCCCACTGCCCCCAACATCGCAAACCAGCCGATCTTGAGGGGCCGGGAATCGTACCAGAGCGACATATCGTAGCCCTTGTCACTCCCGCCCCCCCATGTGGTTGTACTCGCCATAAGAAACCTCCTTGTTGAGGAATTGAAAACCACTGCGTATTGAGACCCACCCTCACCCCATCCCACTCATCCATCATGTCACCGCAATCAGTTGCTCACCGAGAAGACAGGCCCCTCGGATAGAGAGGCCTATCTACCTCAGCGAGAGACGCCGGGGGTGTTACGGCGTCACTCAAACGGGAAAATAAACCGGCCTCCGTCTCTTTGCTGGACCATCTGGTCTCATCGCATCCCACATCGACTGTCTAAGGCTGCTGGGTCTGGGCCTCCAAACTACGAGCACAACGAAAGCCTGTCCCATGAGTCTGCAATGCGAATCCACCGCGCCCGCGAGCCGTCGTCGTGATGTCCGAGATCGGGCTATGCCAAGACCCACCGCGAATCGATCGGACCACGCCCTTTTTCTCAGGACCTTGCGGATTCCGATCCGGCGCATGCTGGTAGTACTCAGCGTCGTACCAATCCTGTACCCATTCCCGAGCATTACCGGACAGATCTTTCACCCCGTAGGGTGAGTCTCCATCTGGTAAGGACCCGACCGGGTGCAATGTGTGCTCCTCTTCCCACTCACGGTCAAAATTCGCCCGCTTCGATGTCGCTGGTTCATTGCCCCAAGGAAAGAGCCGGCCATCCGTGCCACGAGCGGCCTTCTCCCATTCCGCTTCCGTCGGGAGCCGCTTCTTGGCCCAACTGCAATACGCCTTGGCGTCGTACCAGGTCGTCTGAACGACGGGAAGTTGTTCGATTCCATTCATGGATAGGAGCGGGCCGGCGCCATAGGGATTCGGAGGGCTTCGATGGCCTGTGGTCGCAACGAAGGCGAGATACCGTGCATTCGTGACTTCAACTTGATCAATTGCAAACTCGTCGAGGTACACAGATCGCTGCGGCCACTCATGGGCCCGGCCCGTTCCTTCCGGATTCCCCATCAAGAATTCTCCAGCAGGAATCGTCACCATGGGAACTGGGTCGAGCTCTTTGGAGGCTGGCGGCGCTGCTGCGACAGGCGTGATTGCAATGGCAGCGACGATAGCCATCATCGCAACCATAGCGCTCATGCGAGCTTCTATTCTCCTCAGGCCTTGTGTCATTTCTTCTGCTCCTTGCTTCCCTCGATGGCCTTAGTGGTATGGGCTTTCACTTGGTTTACGAGACGCTGCACCTGACGTTCGTCTCCCTGCTCGGCCGCCTCCTGTGCCTGGGTGACCAGGGTTCTGGCTTCATGCAGATGCTGCTCGATCTCGGCCTGTAGGGCAGGGGACGCGACCGTTCCACCTAAGGCCGCGTGATGGTAGATTTCCCACGCCTGGTCAACATCATGCTCGGCCTCATGCACCGTCGGGGCCTTATCTGGTTGTGGATGCCGAGCCGGATCGATGGGATCAGCGTGGAGGGGCGAGGCTCCGAGTAGTGCGCTGAGAACAATCCCTAGAAGAAGAATCTTGCCATGTATCATCGTTGCGCCTCCGTGACGATCAAACCATTGACAACACCCGTTTCAACATTCCTTCACGGCCGCATCATCGATTGTTCGAGCCACTGTCGGAGACCCACTCAAAGACATTGCGGGCCATGTTGTACAGGCCGTAATAACTGGCTCCTTCTGGATAGAAACCCACCGACATAGTGGCCTCGCGACTCTTGCCATATTTGGCTTTGTCGAGCCCCATCACCGATGGCCCCTGTTCGATGTACACCATCTCCTGATGGATCAAGGGTCCACCACACGGACTGGTGAAATCAAGAGTGTGTGAGTCCTGCCGCCCGTGCCATGATCATAATGGTTAGCGTCGGTGCGGCGCCGCCGTCTGCCCGTGAGGTATCTTAGGCCTATCGAGATCCCTCATCTCACCCAACGCGGCTTCTGCAATTCCCTGTAGCATCCCACTAAACACAAACTCGTGCGGTACGTAGAGCGAATACCAATACATCTGCCCGGTGAGTCCCAGCGGATCAAAGATCGCGGTCTGCCGGATCATTGTTGAAGAGCCGGCCTCCGTCACCTCAAACTCCAGCCACGCCCGCCCGGGCAAATTCATTTCTGATTTGAGCCGCAGGCGGCGGTTCGGCTCAATCGATTCAACGCGAAATGAGTCGACTGTGTCACCGACGTGAAGGCTCGTAGTAGAAGGACGGCCTCGTCTCATGCCCACGCCCCCTTGAAGCAGGTCGATGAAGCCGCGCAACAGCCAGAGCCAGTTACAGGCGTACCAACCATTGTCACCACCGATTCTCTCGATGCATTTGAAGGCGACTTCAGGCGGTGCGTTGACATTCAATGTCCGCGAATCCACCAGACGCGTGCCGAACCGCACGCCACCCCACGACCGCAACTTGCCCGATGAGGAGAGCGCATCGGACCAACGCGTGGCTCCGAAATGTGTCTCTTCACGGGCTAAGGCTCGGTGAATGGCCTGATCGACTCCCATCGGACGCACGGAGAAGGTTGCGAGCGCGGCATGGTCGCGCACCACCGTGACATGGACGATGCTCTCAATAATCGCTCGCCCGATGCGGGCGTAGAGCGGCGTAACCAATCCAAGCCACAGAGCAGACAACCAAGGGGTGAGAACCGGTACGGGAATGATCCGCGGCGCGAGGCCGCGTTGACGCCCGTACGCGCGCATCATGTCCGCGTAGGATACTTGGTCTGCGCCGCCTATCTCGTATATGCGGTATGTAGAAATGGGAATCCGAAGCGCCTCCATCAGATAGTCCAGCAAGTCGTCGATCGCGATTGGCTGGGCCTTTCCCTTAACCCATCTCGGTGTGAGCATGATCGGTAGGCGTTCCACCAGCGCGCGAATCAGCTCGAACGAGGCGCTGCCGGAACCGATCACGGCCGATGCGCGAAACTCACACACGGGCAGGCCAGACCGCCGCAAGATATCTCCAACCTCGTGCCGACTGCGCAGATGTGTCGAGAGCTCCTCTTCGTCGCTGCCCAAGCCTCCCACATAGATGAGGCCCTTGACACCCGCGGCCTTCGCCGCTTCGCTAAAGTTCTGCGCCGCTTGCCGATCCGTCTCTTCAAATGAGCCAGTCGAACTCATGGAGTGAACCAGGTAGTAGGCTATGTCGACTCCGCGCAATGCGGAGTCGAGACTCGGTCGATCAAGAACATCACCCGCGACCACTTCCGTTGACAGACCGACCTTGGGTTTGAGAATTTCTGGATGCCTGGCCACGCAGCGCAAACGGTACCCCTGATTCTCCAATGACGGCATGAGGCGCCCGCCGATGTATCCGCTGGCCCCTGTGAGGAGAATAAGGGACCTCTTCGGAACTGGCGCGGGGCCGGCTGTCGATTTGCTCGTCTCTATGGTTTCAGACTCATTCACGTCAGACCTCCCGTCACACTTTGGGCCCTCGAGGGGGCGATGCCGCCCCCTTCCTGCCCATCCTTCAACTAGTTTTTCTTCATGCCTTTCTTGATCAGATCGCGTGTTGCTAGGTATTCCTTGTTGTCCGGGTCCGCAGCCAAAGCCTTTTCGATGGAGGCCATCGCCTCGGCGTGCTTCTCTACACCCATCGCAATTAATGTCTGAAAGAACGCATCTCGGCCTGCTTGCACGGCCTCATCGGAAACCGTCTGGACCGACTTCGCGCAACGGAACCCGAGGCCGACTCCATAGGAGTTATTGTCCGGCTGATTCCAAAACCGATGGCTTGTATGGAGGGAGGTTTCCGGCGCGAGCCAAGAACCGCCTCGCAGTACCTTCACCGGGCCTTGATTGGCAAAGTTGTAGCCCTTCTCGGCACCACGCGGATTCAGGGCAGGGCTCTCCTTATAATATTTCAGGTCATACCAATCCTCGACCCATTCGAAGACGTTCCCTGCCATGTTATAGACCCCAAACCCACTGACTCCTTCTGGGTAGGAATCCACAGGCATGGTCCGGCCGACATTCTGCCCATAGTTGGCCTTCTTCAGGTCGAGTGTATGGCCCCAGGGATAATGGGTGTCTCCTTGCGGACCCTTGGCCGCTCGCTCCCATTCCGCTTCCGTCGGAAGCCGTTTGCCATCCCATTGGCAAAATGCGTTTGCGTCAGTCCAACTCACGCCGACGACTGGCAGAGTGGCCTTGTTGAGCCGAGGGTCGTCCCAATAGGCCGGTGCCGGGTAACCAGTGGCTTTCATAAATTCTTTGTACCGTGCGTTCGATGCTTCAAATTTGTCGATCAGATAGGCATCGAGTACGACCTGGTGCTTGGCTTCATCTGAATGTTCGTTGCTCCCCATGGTGAACTCACCCTTTGGGATCAGCACCATGTCTGCCGCTGTTGCGACGGAGATGCCTCCTGCCATCAATGCCATTCCCAATCCGATCTGAAGCACTCTGTGACTCCGCATAGGACACCCCCTTGGTTTTTAAACACCAGAACGACCCTGGTTGGTTGGACACATTTCTATCGAGCTTTCATGGCACAATTGTTTGGCAACAGCTTCCCTGCAAGCCGAATTGCCACCGAATCTTGTCGAAGCTGTCGATTGCTCAGAATGACAGGGTCGACAATCTCACCGCATTGCACGCAACGCTTTGCAGCAAACTCCGTCTCGCCGATGCAGAAGAGTAAATCCATACAGAAATCGGTTACCATGAGCCCGCCGCATCTGATGCATGTCGATTCATACGGGACTGAAGAAGAGACCCTGTGGCTCCCGCGCTGTTCAGCTTTTGATTTCTCCGTCAATGCGCTTGCCATGATTTCCTCCATAGGTTTTATGTTTAATGTTTGTAGCATGTACGTCTAATGTATAAACCATGTTGTCCAATGTGTCAAGTGTTATATCAATATTTATTTGACAAACATTGGACATCGTAATACAATGAAATTTAATAAATGAATACTCATAGAATTCATAGGGTTGCGAAACTGACCGGTCTCTCGAAGGATGTCATCCGCGTCTGGGAGAGGCGATATGGACTTGTCAAACCTTCACGAAGCTCCAATCGCTATCGCGAATATAGCGACGAAGAGGTCGCCCTCCTCCGCTTTGTGAAGGCCCAGATGGAGCAAGGGGGAACGATCGGTTCACTTGCAGCGGAGGGACACGATTCGCTTGTTGCACGCATGCGAGTCGCGACTCCAATTTCTGCAGAGGAGCAGAAACCTCATGACCGCCTCTTAGATGATTTGATTGGATCGCTCGACCCGCTCGATAAGGCAGGATTTGAGCGCAGACTCAACGGCGCGGTGGCCGTCATACCGTTTGATGAAGCCGTTCAGCGGATTCTGCTTCCACTGCAGCGACGAATCGGCGAGCTGTGGCACCAAGGTCGATTGGATACGGCCATCGAGCACTATGTGACGAAGATCATTCAACAGAAGTTGTTTTCCGTCATGAATCAACTTCCGGTGAATGAATTCGGTCCGCGGGTCCTAATTGCCTGCCCGGAAGGTGAAACACATGAGATCGGCGCTCAAGCCGTGGCCTACATTGCCGCGACAAAAGGTTGCCACGTGTATTACCTCGGCCCTGACCTTCCCAGTTCAGACCTCGCCACCTTCTGCGAGAAGATCAAACCCGACCTCGTGCTTCTCTCTCTCACGGAGATAAAGACAGAGGCCGCTGCGCTCCAACAACTCAAGGAGCTTGAGAAACTGGCCACCCGCTGGTCTGTTGCCGTGGGTGGCCAGGGCGCCCTCGCCATTGGAGATCGTCTTCGTGATACCAAGATCGAACTGCTCGATGATCTCACCGCACTCCACAGCCGCCTGATGATTCTTGTTTCAACCCGTATGCTCGCCGCTCGCTCCTAATAAAGAACTCGCGTAGCGGCGTGATGCATGACGTTTATCCAGCGAAAGCATGCACAAGCGGATGGTGATGAACACCATCTTGATCAGTCCTTACCGCACGCAACTTTCCACACAGTGTGACCCATACTGCCCGGTATGACTGGTATCCACTTACCGATTTGTGAGTTGGTATACACCACTGTTCCGCTTCCCATATTACCCGAGAATTCCTTCAGCGCCACCACCCGACCGCGCTCTTCTGCGCAATCGAATTCCCATTGTTCCTCGGCAGTTAAAAACCTGACGCCCCCCACGGTTTGCACGGTTTTGTAGTCATAGAATTGCCACATTTTCACCAGATTGCTGTTGCGGCGTATGGTGGCTGGATCGACATAGACAGTCCTTCCTGCTTCGTCGCCGTCACTCACCTTTACCCACGCCGCATAGGCAGATCCACTACTCAGTAACAGGAGTGTGATCAGGAAGAGTCGTATGTGAATCCTTCGGTCATTCATGGGTACTCATTTTCCTTTCGGCTTCCATTCCCGCGCCCGCTTGTGCGCCTCGGCAATCTGTGTGGGCGTCATCTGTCTGGTGAGATCATCGCGGTATCCAGGCGCGTGCGCATTTCCATTTCCGGCCGCCAGGCTGTACCACATGTGGGCCTGAACTAGGTCCACGGGGCCGCCCTGACCGAAGGCAGACTGCATACCGAGATAGAACTGCGCCTTCGCTTCCCCCTGAGCGGCGGCTTTCTCGTACCACTGGCGCGCTTTGGCGTAATCCCGCGGAACGCCGTCCCCATTTTCATACAGCAAACCGAGGCAGAACTGAGCGCTTGCGTCCCCTTGCTCGGCGAGCGGTTGCCATTCACGCAAGGCTTTGGCGTAGTCTTGTCGGCTATAGGCATCCATGCCGGTTTGATAGTCTGCCCATGCAGGCACGACGAAACAGATCATCACCAGCACAAGGGCAATGGCGAATCGAAGCGACTGAGAGTGATTGTTACTCATGAACGGTCTCCGCCGGTTTCTGTAGCAGTCGATTGATGTCATGCTGAAAGTGGGCACGTGTGTGCGGTTTGATCTCAAGGTCCTCTATCGCAAACTCCTGTCCTCGTGACCACAGGACAACAGCGTCAGGGATCTCGATACATTGCTCGTTTGGGAGCGCATCGGTCAGCGAGAAAGTTTCTCCTGGTCGCGTGGGTAGATCGCTGACCGCGCATTGCACAGGAAAGCGGCGGAAGGGAAGAAACATGAATGGCATGGAGGTCTCGTGTGGTGCCGAAGGCGGGATTTGAACCCGCACACCCTTGCGGGCGCAAGACCCTGAAGGGAGCGCAGATTGTTGCCTAGTGTATCCCACCGTGTCGTACCGTTGCAAATTCCCTTTGTTTATTGGTGTCCATGATACAGCGCAACACAGGAGGACACAACGGGACAGGGCAATCACTTGACAATTACTTGACAGTGGATGAGATGGAAATGAGCCTCCGGTTTCATTTCTGATTTTGGGGCCGGCAGGGGGGAAATTTGAGCTCAAACGTCCACGTAGGTCACACCGGCATGAATTCCAAGATAAACGGGTCCTCTCAATTTCAGGCGCAGCTCCCTTCACATAAATTTTATGTCTTAGAAAAGGGAGTCCGAACGCAGGCGCGCGCATGCGTCTCAAGCTGTATCTGACGACGTAGCCGACCGCTTAGGGCCAATATTTCGACTTAGACTTCTTGGCAGGCTGTTGCGTAGTGGGCTTTCGTGGTACCACGTCACGAGACTTGATGACGAGATCGGTGGGAGTTTTGACAGGTCGTTTCTTCTTCCGTGTTGCGGCTGATTTCGTCTTGCCGCGAGCCACGACGATTTTCTTCGAGGCGCGCGGTTTTTTCTTTCGTGTCTTGGTTTGTGAGCGTGTCTGCTTCAGGGCCTTCAAGGTACCAGTGATGCCAGCTTGCGCGATCGCGAAGGCGTCTTTCACATCTTTGAGGAGGTTCTTCACAGCCATGCCTCATCATGCCAGAACGGCGGCCCTTGTGCCAGCCCGTCATCCAACTCAAGGGTTCCCTTCTCCCTTGCCTCTGCTTAAGCGCTCATGTATCATGGGGCATGGCTAATGAGAAATTAGAGACTTCCAGGCTACTTACCAACTTCATGTGTTCCTGCTCTCCGTTGGAGAGTTATCTTCAGCGACAAGGCCCACTCACCGACGTTCAGATCGTATCACTCTCCTTGACCGTCAAGGGCCTTCAGACAGATATTGACAACTGGAAGAGGAAGCATGCCAAAATCTAAAAGATCCAGCGATGTCAGCGTTACCACGCACGAGATCCTGCAAGCGCTCACAGGTGAGCCTGCCGGTACTACCTCAGTTCAGAGAGATCCTGCCAAGAAGAAACTACCCGTGAAGAACCCTGCCGCGGTCGCCCTCGGGCGGCTTGGAGGGCTCAAAGGAGGGAAGGCCAGGGCAGAGAAGCTCTCCCCGAAGCGGCGAACGGACATTGCACGGCGGGCGGCGAAGGCGCGATGGCACTCATAGCGCGATCCATTCTTATAGGAATGTTCTGCTTCGCGATGACTGCCTGTGTGGCGTCTCAGCCGATTCCTTCGGCCCCGCTCTCTAAGCCGACTGTGTACGAATGGATCGGCTCTGGCCCGCAACCCTCCCTGACAAGCCTGGCCCAGGACAAAGCCGCCTGCGTGCACGAGGCCGAACAGAAGGTATCTAGGAGTGCCGGCGAGGCGTGGCAAACCCACGTGAATCTCTGTATGCGGACGAAGGGTTGGGGGCAGAAAGCGATCGATTAGACAGTATCTTTGCGACACGCACGCGGGCAACCTAACTGGCTACCATCCGGCCGGTTTATGAAACTCCCCTTTCGTATCCATAAGCTTGTCCGGAAATTGGCTAGCGATAAGATGGCTCCTGTGTAGCCTATTGACTTGTCCCGTGACCAAGCGTATAAGAGTAAAGAATATCTTCAGGGAATGACCTAGGTCTTCCTCCCTGCTGAAAAGGCACCCTTCCCGAAAAGTCTATTTTCGGCGGCCCCCTTTGATCCTGCGAATGCAGCGATTGGAGGGGGCTTTTTTATTTTGTGCGCATGCAAAAGGAGGAACTATGAAAAGCGAAAACGGAGAGCCAGTGGAAGAACTTGTCAGTGCGTCTGAACTGGACGCGAGACAAATTCTTTCGAAAGGTACGGCGTACAAAATGTCGGCGCTCGGGTTGATCCCTTCATACAAAGTCGGCTGCAAAAAGCGTGGCGTGAAGTTTCGAATCAGTGAAGTGCTGGCGGCGCTTCGGCAGCCGCGGGAGGGAGTCTCGGCGTGAGATCACATGAAACCGTAACGGGCCCCTGGTTGGGAGTCAAGCGGCATGTCGAGGAGACGCCGCCCAATCGATCGAGCGAATTTGAACATATTGGTGAGATCCTACGGCGAACGCGCTGTGAAGGGGAAGCTGTGATGACGGACGAGTTTTCCTTGGGCCTGTCCCGTTGCTTGGATTGCTGCCTCGCGATGGAACAAGCCCTCGAGGAGGGCCGGTCATGCTAACGGCCACGACGCGAACGGACGCCTTTCGCCAGGAGATCGAAAAGGCTGGGCTCACTCCTCCGGAAACCATCATCGCGGACGGCAAGCTTCATCGGTTTGCGAGTAACGGAGATCGTGCCGACGATGCCGGCTGGTACACCTATTTCCCCGATGACACTCCCGCTGGCGCGTTCGGGTGCTGGCGGAAAAACTTTAAGCAGACATGGAGTGGCAAGGCGGACTCGACGCTGACGCCAGCTGAGCGTGAGCGGCAACGGACGCGCCTTGATGAAGCTCGACGCCAGCGCGAACAGGATGAACGGCTACGGCATGAGGAGGCCGCGATCGGGCACAAGCAATTTGGGATCAGGCGGCACCTGCACCAGATGAACATCCCTACCTGACACGGAAAAACATCCAGCCCCACGGCCTGCGAGTCGATGACGGGAACCGGCTGATCGTGCCGGTGACGATTGATGGCGCGATCTCCTCCCTGGTCAACGAGATTCAGGTGGAGACGTAGCCGATGGCGTCCGGTCCAAGGAGAGCGGAGTGTAGGCCACGTCTTGGATGGGACTACTCAGTTCTCTCGGCCACTGGTACCGACAGTCCTGATTCACACAGGCCCACAGATACACTGACGGGATGGTCAGTTTGCGGCCCGATATCGTCCAGCTCATGGTCGGTTCGGCATGATGGGTCCGACATTTTGGACAAAGCATCTTCGCCTCCTCCAGGAAAATTTGGCGTAGGGTAGCACGGGATGAAAAAGATGGGACTAGAAAGAACCCTAGTTTGTGGAAAGCGGCGTATGCATTCACACACGATTGGGGAGGAGAATACGGATCGGCGAACGGGACGAACAGGCGCGTGCTATGGCAGTGAGCAGATGACGGGAGCGGTACTAGGCGACTCCGGGCGGCCGTGAGGTGGCCTCGGTGTGAGGGGGGTCTGGGTGTCAGATGGAATGTCTTTCGCGGGAACGCCCCGCGAGGCGAAGCGCGCTCGGTGCCGCTGCCATTCCGCGTGCGCTTTCGCCAGATCCACTGGCTGCGGGCGCACCACCCGTGTGAACCAACGGAATGCCCACATCATGAGCACCACAGTGCCGAAGGCCAGCGCTTCGTTGAACGACGGAGGGATTGACACCAGCGACATCACCCGCCCCCAGGTGAAAAGCTTCCTAGTTGTGCCCTATCTGGGCAAACGGCAACAACTAGGAAATACCCGAGTGGAGCTGGTTTTGGTGGTCAGTCGATGACAGGCGGGAGCCCCGCGAGCGACGCCGCAAGGGCTGCCTCATCAACGGATTGTTTCAGGAGCACGCTCGTTTGGAGAGTTTGGATGCAGTCATTCACGATCCCGCACTCCTCATTTGTGAGTGCGCCATTGTTGTCATGCGCAGATCCGGTGAGATTGTGAACGGCGCGCACAAAGTCTTTAATTTCTGGTCGCATGCTTCACCAGGGCAAGGTTTTTTGCATCGAAGAGGGGCGGATGATCCGCAGTCGACACCCATGACACTGAGCGATTTCGACACCTCGCGTGAGATCAATGCGTTTAATCGTCACGTATCGATGGAGACACCCAGGGCGGTGTGGATAGGTGGGAGAATCCGCTGGGTCAGATACGTGTCGCATGGCTCATGCTCTCAGACACGAGAGCCGTCAGGAGCTAGGACGGTCCCCAGGAGTCGATGTGACCGTCCCTAGCCCAAAGGGACGGACTAGAGGGATTGTTGTGATACACGCGACACGTGAGGGGCTAAAACGTGAAGGACGGGCTCAAACGCTCGGTATCCCGAAGCCACTACGGGCCATCCGGCTGAAGTGCCTCGATTGCTGCAATGGTCAAGA
>JBGTCI010000058.1:0-80855 GCA_041748925.1 Nitrospiraceae bacterium
GCGCGTATTTCATCAAGGCCCGGACACATCTGTGGTCCACCAAGAGGCCGGATATATAGACGCAGCCCTGTTTTTCTCCAGTGCATCACGTGACACGCCGTCGTTGCCGCGAAGGCTGGGTCCATATATAAATTTGTGCTATAAGCTGCCTGAATTGGTGAGAATCCATGGAATCAGTGGAACGGCTGTAATATTCCTAAGTCTCGGTGTTCAAATAAGAAACGGGGAAACCATTTGAAACACCGAGCCTTTTCAAAAACGTCTTGCTTCCATTCCTAAACCGTTTGTCGTACGTTCAATTCGTATCGGGGGCACCAATTTTTTCAACTACTTCAGCACTGCTACCTTCTGGAGTCAGACCCACGGTTCCGGTTCCTGTCACGGTTCCACTGGAAACTGGCTTGGCTTCTTTAGCAGAAGCCAGCTTTTCTCCCACCGCTGCCTGAGCCTTTCCAAAGCCTGCAACTCCCTCAACAGCTGCCTTCAGGTGCGAGGGACTCAGGTGGGCATACCGTTTGACCAAGGCCGTGGTCGAATGCCGCAACAAGGCGGCAATGGTGCCTTCGTTCTGGCCGTTCATCGCCAATCGACTCGCAAAGGTATGGCGGAGGTCATGCCAGGTGGTCCACTCAATTCCTGCATCGGCCAATGCAGGCAACCACACACGGTTATAGAAGTTCCTCACATCCAAAGCTGTGGCTGGATTTTCGGAAGGAAAGACCCACTTCGACCGTTGCCAAGAATCCATGCCTCGCAGGAGGGTAGTGGCTTCTTCGTTCAAGTGAACGTATTGCACTCCCCCTGCTTTCGTCACCAACAATGTCAGCATGCCACGTTCCAAATCCACATTTTTCCATTGCAATTGGAATTGTTCAGACTGGCGCAGCCCAGTGAGAATCGCCAGCCGTGCCCATGGCCCATATACTGGTCCGAGCTTCTCCAGCAATCGCTTCTCATCTTCCATCGACAGGAATCGCGTCTTGCCCTTCGGCTCTTTATACATCGTCAGCTTCAGAGCTGGATTGCTGGCCAGCTTTCCGTCACGCACGACACCATTCAACAGATGGCGAAGCCATGCTGTATAGCGGTTGACCACTAGTCGATGTTTAGCTGCTCTTGGTCTATTCTCATCACCATACTCACAGAGAGAGCCCCTGGCCCCCTATGGATCTAAGACAATTGGAATTGGCGAAGTACTTATTTGAGACTGGAAAAGATCTCATTGGTACGCATGATCCAATGTCCTATGGTCTTGCGATTTCTTTAGCTCAAGATGCTGTCGAGATTCTTGCTTGGACAGTAGTCAAAGAGAAAAACATTTCGGTCAAAGAGAAAGAACCCTTTCCTGGTCTTATGGAAAAAATTGAGAACGCCACAGCGCAAAAATTCCCTTTCGAGGCCAAGGTGCTTGAACTAAATGCAATGCGAGTGAAATTCAAGCACTTTGGAAACTTACCCATTGCGGAAGACGCTGCAAAACTCCTCACCTACGCCGAAGAGTCTTTGCGTGAAGGTACCAAGCTCTTCTTCTCAGTTGACTTTGATTCGATATCATTCGCAGATCTCATTACTAATTCAAGTGTCAGAGACAGACTAAAAGACGCGGAGAGGTATTTAAGTGAGGGCAAATTTACGGAGTGTGTTAACAAGTGCGGGGAGGCAGATCTACTGATTTCGCAACCCCCTCGAAAGCCTTCTCCCATCCAGCGGAGTTCCATGGTACAAAAGTATACCCTAGATGTATTACAGTAGGCTACACCCGAAATATCTGGCTAGGGCCAAAAGGACGAGGCGCTCGCCAGTTGGCATGTCGGAACTAGGGATCTCCCCCATGCGTCTCTCTCTGATAAGAGCGGAACATGAGGTAGGCGAATCACTACCCATGAGTTTCGCCACGCTGGCGAACATAAACTCCACGTCTAACGCTTCAGGCCGACGGCATCTTGGAAGCCCCGACCGCCGACACTGTGGCAGAAAGGCGGTGGCCCTATGAGTCCGTACAGCCGAGACATAAATGCGTTTGTGGATGCATGCACCAGGCTCCTGAGCGATAATATCGCCGCGGCTAGTCTCACCGTAAAAGAGAACCAGATACTTCAATTTTATCTGGCCGCCATGCTTGCAAAATTTCCCGCCATCATAAAATAACTACTTGCACAATCCTTTGATTGAGGCTTAGGGCCAAAAAAAAGACCCAGACGCCATCCCCGAAGGGAGTATGCGTCTGGGCCCTCACGTCACTTGTCTGGGCTCAGTGTACTACCGGTCCAGCACGCACAAAGACCCACTACCGTTCCGGATACCAAGCGTGTGACGGCTCGGCGACCCGCACCTGTGTGGGCTGGAAACTCAGTTAGTACGTGAATGCGAGGCTGATTTCCGCTAGGGATATTTCTAGGCTAGTACCCCTCTGAATGAGTGATAACATCCGGCCTGTGCGCATCTGATCCAGGTAGAGGAAGTGATCATACCGTCAATTATCGCTGTAAGGATTGATTGAGAAAGGAGGTCGCATCATGTCGAAGTCTCCAGTTTTGCGGTTCCGCGAGGAAATTGTGAACTATCTCCGGACATGCGAGCACCTGTTATCTGTGTCCGCTGTCTCCCACGATCCGCCGTTCTCTCCAGATGAAAAGGAAATTGTGAAGTATTACGCGACTGAGGTAGCAAAGATGCTGGACCAAACGGAGAAGTATAAGCACCCTTCCTTGCCCGCGCACTGTGGGGCGAGGTGTGATTGATTATCGGGAGAGTGTGAGTGAGCGAAGCGTTCTGGGAGTGAGGAACTCACAGAATCCTGAAAAGGAAGCGTTGCTGGACAGCTCCCGCCCCGTCTCTTTGTGCACGGTCAGCGTTTTCTGACAAAACTAGGGGATTTCCTAAGCTCCCCTGTGGCGCAATTCTGTCAACATGCGCGACACCCCTGCACCTCACTTCAACCGGAGGTCTACCGCCATGAAACCCATCGAAGCAGCTATTGTTGAAAGTCTGCAACGAAGCGGCCCGTGCTGCCTCGAGGATGTCGTCACGACCCTTCCCAATTTCAGTTGGGGAGAGGTGTTCCTCGCGGTTGATCGGATGTCACGGGACGGACGATTGTTGCTGCGCCAACTGGGTGGCTCAACCTATCAGATTGAACTCCGTCCACAAGTTGCATGCTCAAGCTCAGCATTCAGCCAGCCGACTTCTCAAGTGGCTGCCTGACGAGTGAAGCAACGCCACATTAGGACACGTTCAAAACTAGGGCGTTTCCTAGCTTCGACAATTCTTCAGACGGCATACAGATGTCCGTAAGTTTGTGCTAACCGAACGTCTCAAGTGTATAGGACTAGCTTCAATCGCCGGGTGCGTGAGTCTGTCTCAGAGGTCCAATGGTATCCGCGGCTCATCTTTGCGTTAGCCCTCGCGTTGGGCATCGTGCGAGTAACCCTGATGGTATGGTCGGAGCCATGACCTCCGCCATCCCCTCGTTCCGGAGCGTAGCCTGGCAATCATCTTCAACAATCCGATCTGGAGGAACTTCCATGGCCAAAGTCGAATCACCCACATGTGCTCTTGATCTTCGAGACCCATCAAACTCTGTAAACATAGCGATGGCCAAGCCTGGTGAAGGGATTCGAGTGATTGTGCGTCTCGACGACAACCCCGTAGCGGTGGACGCCATCGGCACACTCAGCAATGACGGGAAATCCTTCTCTGTCGTGATAACAACAGAGTATGGAGGAGTACAGAGATACGACTTGTCCTACAGAGATCTCTTGAAGACGCTTTCTGATTCAGCCAATTCCAGCGACGTGTAGCAAGAGTATTGGTGGCACACCGCCTTTACGTGTGGGGGGTCGTCCCTGTCGCCGCTTCCCTGTACAGTGCCTCGTCAGCTATTACAAAGCTGGGAGCATCATTTTGTTAATTGACTCACTTTAAGTAGATATATTAAACTTTCTCGCTCATACCGACGACACAGTAAGAGTCCTCTAGTGACCTTCAAAACATTCGACATAGTTCCCCACGAACCCATTCCCATTCTCATCGCCGAGAACAATCCATCCCTACTTGAAGCCCTCCCGGCGGTACTGTATGACCGCATGCCTGAGTTACGTCTCGATGTCTGTACCTCTCGGGATCAGGGCACGAAGTACCTCACCAAGTTCCAGTATCACACGGTCATTAGCAGCGTACACCTCGCCGGATCGGATGACCGTTTCCTCGCGCGACACACAGCCGTTCAATCGGGCGTGCCGTTGATCATCACTGCTGGAACCTCAGAGGAAGAACTGGCTCGTCGAGCGCTGCAGCAGGGTGCGTTTGACCTCATCACCCATCCGCTGGACCCCGTTCAGACCGTGACCACCGTCCGTGTAGCCCTCTGGCACCACAAGTTGCCGCGCCTAATAAACCACAAAGAGTCTGTGATTGCCAAACACCGGAAGCACATGGAAAAGTACCCGAAAGACAAGAGAACTGAGGCTCTCTTCCAACAAACTCTTGCAGCAATAGACCAAGGCTTGGCCTGCTTGAAGGCCTCTATTCCCACCATTATCGAGACACGTGCGAGAGCCTTGGAACGTCTGTCTGCGCGGCAACGAGGGAGCACAGCGATCGCTCAACCAGTGACGACGCTCCTGATGATAACCGACTCTTCACATGACCTGGAGATTTGGCCCACAGAATTGAGGGAGTCCTTCCCCCACTCTTTGATACTGAAAGCGACGAACGTCAGAGACGGTCTTGAGGTGTACCGGAACCACAAAATCGATTGTCTCCTTTTGGATCTTGATCTGTCTGATTCGTATGAGGCGTTGCTGGAAGTGATTCCGGACCGACAACACCCAAAGATCGCGGTGATTGGCCTCACGCATCTTCAAAATCCTAACCTGCATGAGGTAGCGTTGTATCATGGCGTTCATGCCTGTTTGGTCAAGCAACATAGCTCGGCTCGGGATTTGACGGAAGCCATCAAAAATGCGGTCATTTCTGTATGCTCATACCATTAGGACGCACCCAAAACGCCTTTTCTCCTACGTCTAAACTGTCTACCAATCATCTGACTTTGGGCCCGAGAAAGTCTAGTTTCAGCAGACTAGATTTTCGCGGGTTTGAGGGCGAGAATTTCTGTGGGTTTTGAGCGGGATGTGCACATAGATGGTGGTACGAAAGTTACACATAAGTTGCATACCGTTGCCGCCCGTGAACTAGTCAATGGCTTTCTGTCCCCAATCCTTCGTCCGCATGCAGAGATTCACGTGGGTTTGCCACGCCTCGCCGGCACTCCTAGATACCTTCTGTTCGGCCTCGTGCACGCAGGCTGCTTTGTCCTGGGCCATGCTTTTCAGGGAGGGTTGCGGGCCTGGGCCGATCCATTCGTACTGCCATGGCGAGGGAGAGGCACCTATAAACAAGTTTCCGTGGTCAGTAAATGGCTTCTCAAACAGGGCTTGACTGAGGAAGCAGATAAAATTCAAAAAGCATTTGTTACAAAAGATGGCAACCGTCTTTATAAAAAACAAGAAATACTTACCAAGCATGACTTAAGACAATACATCCTCACCAGCAATGCCCCCACGCCCTTGCTCACAAGCCTTCTGAGAAGTTCCGACCTTGATGGACCAAGACCACCGTTGAATGACTAGCCCCGCAACATCCCCACAAGTGCCTCTACCGTCAACGGCGCGGTTCCTTCGTCTTTTACCGATGCATAAGTTCCGTTTAATCTTCTACTAATGCGTGACTAATGTTGGTGGGTTAGCTTGTTTAGCGAAAGGGAGGGTGAATTATGGAACATCTTGGCTTGGGTGTTTACCTGATGGCATGTGCCACCTTTCTTTATTTGCTTCTGCGCCCCACACGCAATCCCGTTCGGCTCATGGTAAAAGTGAGGGAAGGACGACTACCTTGAGAGGAAAGGTGAAACGATAACGGAAGGAAACGTACCAAACTTCCTTCGCTTGAACCACATTCCCAGTGTTGCTTATTATCCGTCATGTCCAATATCACAGAGAGGGAGTACAGCCATGGAGAACGTGGAAATAAAGACAGGGAGTCTCATCGTTGTGGATGGGAAGACATTGGTGGTAACAGACATTCGCACAGAGGAGAAGATTGGTGGACGCGCTGTGCATATCAGCGCCTGCGATCAGGAGACGGCGCGTACAGCACAGATGCACAATATCCAAGGCAATGAAGCCACGCAGCAACTCATGGAGATGATGCAGAAATTGGCTCAAGGCAAGTTTCCGGGGATGGGCGGTGAATGAACAATCCCTCCACAATCCTCGTCCCGCAACACTGGGGGTAAGTCCTCACACCGTACTGCGTTGCGCTTCGGGATAAGCGGGTAGACGTGTTTCCATTCCACCCCGAAATATACCGCAGGCTCCTCTGTGTTAGGCGACTCCGAGGAATCTATAAGCGTCCCATCCGCCTCCACACAAAACGAATGCACCCACCACAAGCCTTTATAGAGGCCAAAGCCACCTTTGGTACGGCCCTGCACTAGGGTCTTTCCTAAGTGTCTAATATGCAAGTAGGTGTATGCTCTCGCCCCGATGGATCTTCGTCACACCATTGGCGAGTTTGTGATCGATGCACAAGAGCTGTTGGAGCGGCTCCGTACACCCTGGGAGAGGGAAACGCTCCACGATGTGGATCTCAAAATGCTACGAGTCCAACTATTTCTCGTAGACTCTGAAGTGGCTAACCTCCAAGAGATTCGGAGGCAAATGCATTCACAGGAGACAACCGAAGGTGAGGAGAGAAAGACAGACAACTGACCTCGGCCTGAATACGGGCCTGTGTATCCACTGAGGCTTGGGAAACGAATTCTAGAAGTTTGACGCAATCGTAGTAATACTACCGGTTAGGTCCCTGGTGTCCTCAGCCTGTCGTGAACCCTGCTTGATCCATTTCTGGATTGCATTCAGCAGAGTATTTTTTTTGATGGGTTTCGTCAAATGGTCTGAGCAGCCGGCAGCAAAACTCGTTTGCATTTCTTCCTGGTAGGCATGAGCCGTCAGGGCAATAATGGGAATGGGGTTTACATTGGACTGCGTTTCCCATTCTCTGATCATCCTGGTGGCAGTATGCCCATCCATCACGGGCATTTGCACGTCCATCAGCACCAGATCATATTTCCGGGCTTGGTACATCTCGAACGCCACTTTTCCGGTTTCAGCCGTGTCTAGCTGGTAGCCGGAATGTTTGAGATAGGACTGAATGAGAAACAAGTTGTCAGATGAATCGTCTGCTAGGAGAATCGCCACATTGTGATCCAGTTCAGTCGGAGGGTGTGGTGAATCGTAACTGGTGGCACTCGCGCTTCTTTTCATTGCCGCATCAATGACACTCTTCAGCTTCCTTTTCGTCAGTGGCTTGGTTACGTAGCCGTCTAACCCCAGGCTATATGTGTGCCGAATATTAGAGCTTCGAACATTGGAAACAAAGACAATCACCGCGACTCCATGGTCTTTTGCCGTCTTGATTAACTTCGTACGGTTCGGAGTTCGATCTAAATCTATGTCGCCCAGATCAAGAAACAACATGCGGTGGGGGGTAACACCAGCGACGGCCTCGATAAGTACCATCAACGCCGATTCTTCATCTCTTGTCTCGGAGACGGTTGCTCCCCAGGATTGTAGTGCCTCTTCCACAAGCCTGCGACTCCCTTCGTTGCTACTCACCAACAGTGTTTGCACCCCGATCATGTCAGGCGATGCCACAGGGACACTCTGGTCTTGTGGGATGCCGAAACGAGCGGTAAAAGAAAAGACACTGCCTTTCCCCAAGGAGCTCTCGACCCCTATTTCCCCTCCCATAAGCTCGGTCAACTGCTTCGAAATGGCCAAGCCCAAGCCGGTACCACCGTAGAGCCTCGTCGTAGACCCATCGGCTTGGGTGAATCGTTCAAAGATCGCGCCGAGCTTTTCAGGTGGAATGCCAATGCCCGTATCTGAAACAGTAAAGCGTAACGCGCCTGGTTGATTCGCACCGGCTTCACTCGTAACTCTGACAGCAACTTCACCTCGCTCTGTAAATTTAATGGCATTTCCGACTAAATTCACCATGACCTGTCGAAGGCGATGGGGATCGCCAATCAACCAGATAGGCACATCAGGTGCGACCGAAACAAGTATTTCAAGCCCCTTTTCTTGTGCCCTGAGGGCCATAAGCTCAGTCGCCTTGTCTAGTACCTCATGCAGGTCAAATCTGATCTGTTCTAATCCAATACTCCCTGACTCGACTTTTGCGAGGTCCAGAATGTCATTGATGATGTCAAGCAGATTGGTACTTGATCTCCGCAATATGCCCAGTTGCTCTTGCTGCTCAAGAGATAATGAACCTTCGGAGAGGAGATCGGACATTCCGATGATGGCATTCATCGGCGTTCGGATTTCGTGACTCATGGTGGCTAAGAAATTACTCTTGGCTCGGCTGGCAGCTTCAGCCCGCTCCTTCGCTTGCTGGAGGCATGCGAGGGAATCCTTTCGCTCTAATTCATGCCCGATCCACTGAGCCGTGAGTTGCAAGAATGTTTTCTCATACCCAGCGAATGCTCTTGCCCGTGATGTCTTGTTCGAAAAACTCAACGTTCCATATACTGCGCCATTCATGTGAATCGCGATGGCCGCGAAGGCTTGTGGAGTACCGAGTGGATCATCGGCCGGGGGACTCCAGTCTGACTGATCGGGAGAAGTGAAGGTGATCGCCTCTCGGGATTGGATTGTCCATTCACAGTAACTTCCTCGCAACTGATACCGGCCTTTCGGTGGATCATTCGACTCATGGTTCACGGCCTGCTGAATCTCATAATGGTCGCCATCAATCCGTGTCACCATGCCCGTCGACAACTCCAAGGTGCTGCACCCTAAGGTTAACATTCGACGGAGTCGTTGCTCCCAGTTGGCGGTATCCACGGTGATGTCATGGAGTGCGCGTAGGAGGGTCTCACTTGCCTTGAGCGCATCCTCAGCCCGGCGGCGCTCGTTCACCTCATCAATGAGCGTCAGCTTGCCCTTGCGCTCTCGTTCCAAACTCTCACTCATGACGCTATACACCACGCCGATGATGAGGAGAATCGAGATCCGAATGAGATGGCCTTCTAGAAATAGCCCAGGTCCCACCGATAGGTAGAGCATGGCTCCATAGAGAGCCGCAATGATCGCCGAACAGACGATCTTCAGCCGGAGAGTACTCATCGATGCAGAGATGAGTATGATTACGAAATAGGCTAGGTAGAGGTCGGACCCCATTTGATTAGTCGCATAGATAATGCTGGAGGTCACCGCTGTATCGATCAGAAGCAGTATGATTGTGAAGGCGCGGCTCTCGACAAGCCTGATGGGAAGGAGGAACGCGGCTCCGATCAGCGACAATAGCCCTAAAACAAGAATTTCCTGGACCGGGCGAGCAAGGATCATTTCCGGGGTATACAAAACTTGATACGAAAGCACGATGGAAACAAGGCTCTGCAAAATGACGACCTGTGCTCGATAGCGATCCACGCGCACGTGGGTTCGAAAGAGTCCGAGTTCGTGATCTTTGGTGTCAGACAGCATGTGTGTAACCCCTTGTGGAGCGGCCTTGTCAGCACGTCGCACTCGATGGTGCGATTCGTTTAGCATAGCCCATTAATGTAGACTCGCAATTATTTTTTGTGTTCCTACATGTGTGGTATGGGAAGTATACGTAGGTATGTACGGTGCTCGAAGGGTTGGAGAAAACAGTTTCTGCCACTCTTAATCAGCGGGCCGTAGGCGGCGGTGTTGAGTTGGTGCTCCTACTCTCCCGGTCCAGGGCGTAGAGGGGGCGTGCTGAATAGCTGGAGGAATCCATGCAGTCGAGTTTGTTGATCCAGTATGGATGGGAGTGAAATGGTTGGATCCCTAGTTAGTCTCTGCGTCACCTGACCGGACCATACAGCCGGTCACGAGGGATCGGTTTCACAGGTGATGATCCCCCTCGCCAGATGTCGCAGGTTACATTTATCGCTGAAATAATGTTTCGGAAGCCACTCGAGTAATCGCAATATCGCGCACTTCCTCTCCTCTCCGTACTCCCAGTTTCACCTCGCTTCCTGCTTGGCCGCGCACCATCTGAATCACCTCGCCGTACGTCTTACCCATCACGGGTACACCGTTAACCGTCACCACTTCATCTCCGTGCTTGATTCCCGCTTGCCGCGCAGGACCGTCTGAATGCACCTGGGCCACATAGAGCAAGGCTGAATCGCCCACACGTTCCGCTCCAATAGACATCGACACGCCAATGACGCCCTTTGGCAGAGTTGAATCGTCTCTATGCAGACGTTGAGTCTGACTCCCTGATGTGTCCGGTTTCTCCGCACCTTGATGTCCTGCCGACTGACATCCCCAGACGAGCAGACAGTTCAGCAATAGGACGGTCGAAAGACTGACCTTCGTAGTCAACATGAGGCCTCCTTCTAGGTGTTGCTAGCACCATATCCAAATTATGTTCCAGATTTTCTCTCATAGGTTAGACGAAGAAAGCTAGGGAAAGCCCTAAGTGTCCTGGCTCAGGCTATGAGGAAGTCCATAGGTTCACTGATTACTAGCCGCGTAGCATCTCTGACAGTGCCTGCACCGTCAACGGGGCGGTCCATTCAGACCGATTGTTGACCAGCATATACGCCCCTCAACCTCTCCTTGACTCATATTCCGGTTTTCTGTAACTCATTCTGGCACGTGTGGGCGGTTCTCCCAAACAGCTACGCCCGAAATCGTTGCCGAAGAATTCGCGGTCCAGGAACCTCTGCTGCTCTTCAAGCCTCGCTACAACATCGCTCCGTCTCAACCTGTTCTGGCCATTCGGATTGACCTTGATACCACGACGCGCAAACTCGTTCAGCTTAGTTGGGGGCTGATCCCCTCGTGGGCGAAAGACCCCAAGATCGGGAATCAATGTATCAATGCGAAGGCTGAGACGGTTGCAGAGAAACCCGCGTTCCGGTCTGCCTTCAAGAAACGCCGATGCCTGGTGATTGCCACGGGGTTCTATGAATGGCAAAGACAGGGACCTGTGAAGCCTTCACCGACCCGACGTTTCCGCCGCCAATGATTTCCGGCTTCGAAGAGTACCGGTTTCCCTGGGCGATGAACGTCGCGGCCCTTCCGATGCCGGGGGGGCATCACAACTAGCGGTGGGCTAGCCCGTTCAGCACACCACACAAAACGAAAGGACTGATTATGAAAGCCGCGTACACACCGATACGAAAGTACACTCCAGAAGTTGTGCTAGATTTGTGCTAAAAAATCTCTTAAGCCCAAGATTCCTCAGAATCAATGGAGACAGTGAAAACCACCTAAGAGCCCAATAATGAGTAAAACGGGGAAACCATTTGAAACACCGAGTCTTTTCAAAAGTCTCTATTTCCCATTCCTAAACCGTTTGTCGTACGTTCAATTCGTATCGGGGGCACCAATGTTTCAACACTTGCGGGACCACAATCTGGCACGACCCGCAATTGTGCTAACCACCCGATTGACAGCGATATGATGAGAAAGGTGGCCACCACTCAGCATGATCAGGCACCACATTCTGTTTAGCCGAGGTGTGTGTCGATCTCCTCAGCCAACGCTTTCGGGATATCTATCGGTATCGGTTCATCTATTTCAATTGGTTCGTAGTGAACGGCCACGATTGATGTGAGGAGGCACGAAATCCATCCGTTCATGCCGCGCGCCTTAAACCGTACCCCCAGCGTCGGCACACCGGCAACGTCTCCCCCGTCGACCACGAGACCTTCACTGTCCGTCCAGTCAAACGAATCAACGGTGAAGGAGCCAGGCAGAACTTCGTACCACACGCCATCCTGTAACAGCAGACGCGCGATGGTATTAATATCAATTCGAAGGCTCACGATGTACCTCCTCTGGTATGCCTGTAATTGAAGTGACGCCGGCACCCGAATCGGCCCACACCGCAGCCCAGGACATTGAGCCAGCCGATGGGCTTCTTTATCGGGTGGCAATTCAGAGGTGCCCCATGAATGTTCGACGACTCTACCTGCCCCAATTAGTGGCTCCCCGCGTCTTCACATTCCTCGTGGCTCAGAGGGGGGAGGGTGCCCCCCTCACTTTCACCCGTTCCAGCGGACGCCAGTCAAAATGTGGTTCTCCCAGACCTTGACTGCAAGCGCTCGCCCATGGCCGGGCCCCTTAATCAATAAGTGGAATTTCTTAGGCGACCTTTACCTCGATGGCTTTGGGCTTCGCCTTCTCCGATTTGGGGAGATGGAGGATGAGAATGCCCTCTTTAAAGACAGCTTGAACCTTCGTGTCGTCCACCAGATCGGGCAGCGAAAAGCTCCGTACGAAGGTCCCATAGGATCGCTCGACCCGGTGATACTTTCTGCCTTTCTCTTCCGGCTCCTGCCGTCGAATCCCTTGAACCGTGAGCACGCCGTGTTCCAGCGTGACCTTGACGTCTTCTTTCTTGACCTCGGGGATCTCGGCCTTAATCACGTACTCTGCAGTCGTCTCGCTAATGTCCACCGATGGGGTCCAATCGGCCACGGTCATGGCCTCGTTCTCATTGCCTCCCCGCGGTACACGAGCGAAGACACGATTCAAACGGTCTGACATCTCCGCGAGCTCTCGAGAGGGATTCCATCCTAACGGGTTCATGAAGCACCTCCTTTGTGGATTGCGCGGGGCGGGATACTCACCCCGCCACGCGCCGCTTGACCTCAGAACAAACCGGCAAGTTGCTGCTTGAGCTTCTCGAACCAGCCAGTGCCACTCTTGCCGCCAGCTGAGTTGTTCTCGATCTCACTAATCTGCTCGTACATGGGGTTAAAATCTGTTTTTTTGCCATAACCCAGCAGCTCGGCCATCTGCAACTGTTCCCGTGCGGCCTGAAGATGTTTGGCCAACTTGTCGTTCTCCTCTTTGCTGCGATCCTTCTTCTCCGTCAACTCTTGCGCCTGTTTGAGCAAGTGCTCGGCGCGCAGCTTGGGCAGCGGAATCACATCGTCCGTGGTAACCACCAGGGTATTGAGCGCGGCCTGCAGTCTCGCCTTGGCCTCATCGATCTTACCGGCATCGATAAGCGGTGCGATGGCCTTGATCGCCGCCGGATACGTCGCCAGTGGAATATGGTGGGTGCGATACTGAATCTCGCTCGCCAGATTGGCCACCAACGGACGCGCCTTTTGGATCTCGCCGTCGTTCAAATACCCTTTGGCTTCCTTGATGACCGACTTCATGGTGTCAAGATTCGCCAACAGGTCGTAGGTGACGACTTCCGTTGCCACAGGTGTCTGTGCCAGCTTAGGATCACGCGCGACGATCAGATCGAGCTTACCCGTGACCTCCGCAAGGGCCTTCAGCGCCGCGTCGTTATTCTTGCTCTCCAGGGCCTTGAGTGCTTTCTGCGTTTCAGCCAGTGCAGCGGTGGCGTCAGCAAACAACTTCTTGCGCTTTTCTTCCGCCGCATCCGCAGTTTGTTTGTCGACCTTTGGCTGTACTGATTGACTGGCTTCGGATTGGGCCTGTGGCTTGGCCGGCAGCGCCGAATCTACGGCAAAGCTGGGGGCAGACAGAGCCAGTCCCCCTAAACTAATTACACTGACACACAGGAGAGAATGTTTTACTGTGTGTTTCATAATACACCCCCTCTATGTATTTGAGATGGAACATGTGCCGGTTCTATCAGCTTCTATCTGCCCAACCGGTATAGGCAGCCTTGTTAGAGCCTGTCCAACATTGTTACGAGCGACAGATAATTCGTGTTTGGTCTTGGTCAAGACCTCAGAGCCGTTGATGGTACACGTAGGGACCAAAGTGGGTCTTGACTTGTGTGTAAGAGGAATTAGTTACACTCCGGTTAGGCGAAGTTGTTATGCTCCCATTGAGGCCGATACCGCACTGCCACCTTCCGTGATCTCGAGGCGCGGGTCTACGAAGGATCTCTGGAATTTGATATGAAAGACCTGAGCGAGAGAATCGAGAAAATGTCATTTCCAATCTCTACCTAGTGGATGAAGCTTTTCGAATTAATAAGAAACTTGAGAACGGTGAGATGCTTACCGCCCTGAACAGCCTAAACCGTTTGTCGTCGTTCAATTCGTATCGGGGGCACCAATTTTTCAAGCTGATAGCCCGTTTCTCCGATTCGCCGAATCGCTAGTTGGGTCCAATTTGTCGCACAGGCGTTTCGGCAGCCGGTGACTGGCGTCCACAAGTTGGCTTGGTATATTCTGGGCCTGTGGGTTCTGCACAAGACCCCATAATGGGAGGGAGACATACGATGAACACTAGGTTCCTGATCCCGTGGTTGGCGCTGGGGCTCCTCGCTGCTGGAGGCTGCACAAAGTCGAGATCGTATGAGACTGACGTGCTCACAAATTTCAATCCGTCCGCCGAGTTCTCTGCATTTCACACGTTTGCCTATTCGGGGATGACGGACAGAGGGCTAGAGATCGGGGCGTCTGACAACAAGTCGCCCTTGAGGATGCGGATCAAGGATATGGTCAATGAGCAAATCGCTGCCAAGGGGCTCCGCCAAGTCGGCTTGGAAGACCGTCCAGACCTGCTGGTACACCTGTCATTCGGCGTGAATGATGTCTATGCCGATACGTATCAGGAAGCCACCGTGATCGTGAATCTGGCTGAATCGTCGAAAAAGAAGGTGGTGTGGCGGGCCGTGATCAGGGAAACGGTGGGAGACGACTTGGAGAAAAATTTTGAAATGGTCAACAAGGGACTCGTCAAGGCATTCAAAGACTATCCCCCGTCCAAATGAAGTGATCGGATGTCCCCTGCGTCAGTCGCGGAAGGATGAGTCCTTGGCGCCCGACCAATCAATCTTGTGTGATGGTAACTGCGACCCAAGCAGATTCAAAAACAATGAGTTGTGGTCAGCTATGGAAGCGGCTGCTGCAAGAATTTCAGGATCTCGTCTTTGTGTCCTTCCACCAGCTTTGCCGCGGCCATGGCCACCAAATCACGATCGCAAGGGGATTGGAGCCAGAGGCGGGTGACGACGCTCGCGAGGCGCTTCGTGACCATCGGTGGGTTCGTAAGCTGTATCTCCTCGCTCTTGCATGAGTCTGGCAGATCACTCATATCGTCCTTCCACACCGAGTCAATGTGTCTCAGTTGCAAGAATTTCAATCGTCGCTCGTCCGGTAGCACTCCCTGCGCCGTCATCGTGCGAAAATAGAGTCTCCGGTAGGCTAACGCCCGTTCTTCCATGATCCCAGGAATTCTGCCAAAGTCGTAGTTGAAGAGCGTAAAGCCCTCGGGGAAATGATCCAGTCGATCCGATCCCACCGCAAACGGAAACGAACTGTCGAAGGCGATGATGAGTACCCGACGGACCGTCTTCTGTTGGAGCGCGTGTAACGCCACCGTCGCCAACGACTCCATTCCCATATTATCGGACAATCCCCCGTCCCCCGCATGCCAGTACTTTTCCTCTCCCTCCACCTTGAACGTGATCGGGCCGACCACCGGCGGGAACGACATGGACGCGGCAACAGCCCCGGCTAATTGAAGGGGGCACAGGTCGAGGTTCAGCGCCTGTGGCGTCACAGACTGCAGCGACGCCCAATTCACTTGCATCACTTCGACGGATTCCTTCGACAGCTGGCCCGCCACGACCGATCGACGCACATCTTTCAATAAGTCGTATTGGGTCTGCTCATGCGGCAACGTCGTGATCACCAAACGACGCCCGTCGTTGTATAAGGTGGTGTTGATGAGGAGTCTGGGAATCTCGCCGCTCGATTCCCGCTCGCGCACGCGCTGAAAGGTCATGTCATGCAAAAAATGGCTATTTAAATGTTCAGCAAGGGACCTCGCCGTCCAGGCCGGATTGAACCAGCGCAATCGCAGCAGGTTATGCCAGAGAAGGGGCTTCTCATAATCCTGGTTCATGGTCTCTTTGTACTGCGCGAAGAATGTCTGGTATTCCGCAGTCAGTTCGCCTGAAGCCGTCAGCATCGGCACATCTTTTCTCGGTTTCACTGCGGCAAAGTAGGACGTCGCCATGCTGCCGCCCGAGACACTAGAAATCACCGAGACGTCCTCCAACAGGGAATGGGCATTGGGCCCGACTTGCAACTTCGCGAGGGCTTCCAGGCTGGCCGCCCCAAACAAGGCGGCTCGACTCCCCCCTCCCGATATGGCGACCCCGATTAGGGTGTTACTCGGCTTCATGCCCTGGCTGCAGGAGGTCTGGTCCGGTTTTGCCACCGGCAGTGTATACACTGGAGACGTGACACACCCGGATAGCACGGCCAGGACCATCCCGCCCATGCACCACGCTGTTACCTCACGTGGTGCATCCATGTTAATGAAGCACCTATTTCGAGTTGCCATGTATCCTCCCTGCCACAGTGCCGGCCGATTTGTGTAAGGAGGCGCAGTATAACAATCTTCATCCATTATGCAAACCTGAGCAAGTTGGGTTTGATCTTGGGCTATTTCCGCTTCTCCTACAGTGGCGCGGAATTCACAGTATCAATCATGATCCTCAAGAGGCTTTGGGCCATTGCTGAGTAATTCGGAGTGGAGACAGAGGGACCGGAGAGTAGTTCTGCCACACGGTTGTTCAAAAACCCCTCCCCACATCAAGAGTCGATTTTTCTAGGGCTTTGGCGTATCCTCCCGCCTATTCCAAAAACAAACGTCTTTCAACCCCGCCTGGCGGCATTCACACAAACGCTGTACGACCGTTGGGAGGTGCCAGCGTTGCAAATCAATGTCCTGCGGACTCGGGTGAGCATTCTTCGATTGGCCCTGCAGGTGTGGGATACGGAAACCGGCGATTTGGTCTGGTCCTCCACGGTGGAAGGAGCCTTCCAAGAAGAAGCGTTCACAGACGAACCGGTGTATCTCAGAGAGGCGGGACGGATTACCTGGGGCAGCATCATCTCAGATTTCGCGCATGGCAAAACGGCCTCCCGGTACAACCCTGCGAACAACCTGCTTGATTCACTGATTGGACCGGGCAATGTCGACGAGGACGCAGCGAGCCACCACCCGGCAGCGGGCTCGGGAGGTACATAGAAACATGTCTCTGGCTGTGCGTGCGAGTCGGTCATCGTTCCCGGTGACTGAGGAGGCAGGCTGCTTCCCCGGCTATCACGATGTCCCCTGAGTAACCCTTAAATAAGGAGGAATTGCATCATGCATCGTCACATGTGGAGCGCCGCACGCATCGTTGCGGTCATGATTATCGTGTCTGGGTACTCTCCGCTTGTGTGGGGTCAAGAATCGTCGGATCCACCGGTGCCTGAAAAGCAATCGTCGGATCCACCGTTGGCTGATAAGCTCATGATCCGCGGCGGGTGGGCCTATGCCTTTGGGGCAACGGCCAATGCGGCAGTCTCCGGGCCCGTGTTGGGATTGGGCACAAGCGTGGACTTCACAAACACGCTCGGTGGGGACTCGAGTACCGACGCGTTCCGGGTCGATACCCTCTATCGGTTCAACGACCGACATGCTGTCGGATTCTCCTGGTATCGGGTTGGATTCAGCGGAGAGAAAGCTCTCAATCAGCAAATTCAAGTGGGCGACGACGTCGTTGGAGCGGGGGCATCGACGCAGACTGGCTTGAGCTTCAATGTCTACCGGTTGCTCTACGATTACTCGTTTTACCGGAACGAAAAATTGGAGGTCGCGATCTCACCTGGACTCTACGTGATGAAAACAAATTTTAACTTTGCGGGACAAGGCATCATTAACGGGACGCCAGGGAATTCGACGGTCGTGAATGAGGAAGTGACACTTCCACTTCCGTCAATCGGCTTTGTGGGGAACTACAACATCACGCCGAAGCTCCAGTTTCAGAACCGTTACGACTTCTTCTATCTGTCCATCGGCGATTACTCAGGAGCGATGTTTGAGTTCTATGCCGGCCTTGAGTATCGGCTCTTCCGACATTTCGCGATGGGCGCCGCGTACGACCGCTTGCAGGCCGGCTTGAGAGGAGACGGAGATCAAGGATTTAACATCAATTTCAGCTATAACCTCGCCTATGTGTATGCGACCCTCTATCTGTTCTAGCTGGCAAATAGAGTGACCTTTCCGTCTGATGAAGTGAGCAATGCAATCGAACGCCGAAGAACACACGGTGGAGGCCGATCATGGAAACTAAATACTCAAGACGCTCTGTCCTCGCTGGCGCCGCGCTCATGATCCGTGTTTCCTCATCGGCGATCAGCCACCGATCCCGGCTGTTGTGTTCCTGTTCCATCGACACTCGGCACACGGGATTATCCTCGCACCATTCCCACTCTCGACGGGCGGGATTGAACGCCTTTTTCAGGGTCGCCAACTCTCGGTTGATGGTCGTACGTCTGCCTCCTTGTTGTAGGGTCACGAGGACTCTCTGGCTGTGATCCAGTCTGCCAGCTAATATCTCAAAGATGAGCAATTATGACCAGACCGTACGTTGTCTTCTAGGCACACTCCAAGTGGAAATTCACAGGAGGAGACCCATGTCAAAACAAGCAGCAGACCATCACAAGAAAGCAGCCGAACATCACGAGCACGCCGCGCAGAATCACAAAGAAGCGGCAAAGTACCATGAAGCCGGCAATCACGAGAAAGCTGCGCACTATGCCCACCTCGCGCATGCCCACCATCTGCATGTCGCCCATCATTCTGCGGAGGCGACCAAGTCCCATCTCGAACATCACGTCAAGAAGTAACGCGCTCGACCTGGGGCGAGTAGGGCGTCCAGGTTTCCTCGAATCCGAGTCGACTCAGAGGCGAGACCGGCCGTGTATCGTGTCGGAAGGGCGGGTGGACCTGGTAATGACGGGAAGTTATGGCGGGCGTTCAGGTAACGTGGGCAAGATCTTTTTCGGCAGCACGGCAAAAGCAGTGGTGCGGACGGCGGGTGCCCAATTCTCACCCTTCTGCTGTCATCCACGGCGAATCGATAACTCGTGAATCGTTGAAAGGGAGGTGTGTATGAGACGTCTGAAGGTGCAGCAGTGGGGATGGGTTCTTGTTCTTGCCATCACATGCGGGTTCTGGTGGGAGACGGCGGGGCCGGTGTTCTCGCAATCGGATCAAGTCGTCGAGGTCACGATCAAGGATTTCAAGTTTGTGACCAAGCAGGGGCTGCTCCGCCTCGGGTCTCCTGCGGTAATTAAGGTCAGGAATGAAGATGCCGAACGGCATGACTTTGGTACGACCATGTTTGAGGGCATTCCCACTCAGATCGAGAAGGACGGGGTGATCGTCTATGGACGAGGCTTGGGCGGAGTATTTCTCGATCCCAAACGGGATGCCTCCATTCGGTTCAACCTGACGCGACCTGGACGGCTTGAGTTTCGCTGCTCAATCCATCCAAACATGGCGGGTGAACTGCTCTTGCTCAGCGTGGAGACGGTTTAAGCCTTTAAGCCATAGGCACGAGGCGAGAGGTTCGGGCTTGGAATGTGAGGAGGTGTGAGCCCTGATCGTCAAGGGTCTTCTTGGTTTGAGCGGTTCTAAGTGGGGGACATGAGGGATCAATAGGCTTGTGAAATCTCTAGCGGGTATCTTTGTGATTTCCTTCAGGATCAAGACTGGACATCAATCGTAGGGTTCAAAGTCAACTATTTTTGACTTCTGTATTACCGACAGAGATTTGAATGGGCAGCAAAAATGTCCTTCATCGTATACGGAGAGGTGTCCTGACTCTACCTGCCTTCCACGGGAATTCTTCAGGGCCTAATAGCCACCTTCAATACCCCATCGCGCCGATCACCAAAAATCCCATACCCTTCTGCAATTTGATCAAGCGTAAACGTATGCGTGAGGAGTGGTCGAAGATCAACACGCCCTCGTCTCACCGTTTCCATAAGTCGCCGCATCCGCTCTTTTCCGCCTGGGCAAAGAGTCGTCACAATGCGGTGATCACCGATCCCCGCCGCGAACGCGTCGTAAGGCATCTGAAGTTTTCCCGAATACACACCGAGGCTAGAGAGCGTACCGCCCGGCCTCAAGCAGCGCAGGGCGTTCTCAAAGGTTTGTTGGGTTCCCAGCGCCTCAATCGCTACATCGACGCCTCCATCTGTTAAACGTTTTATTTCAGCCACGACGTCTACACCCCGATAGTCGAGCACCACATCTGCTCCCATGCGTTTCGCCATCCCGAGCCGGGTCTCGTCGCCATCGATCCCGATAATAAGCGAGGCACCCATTAACTTTGCACCAGCGGTCGCGCAAAGGCCAACAGGACCCTGAGCGAAAACGGCTACAGAATCCCCTATGCGTACCCCTCCGGACTCTGCACCGCTGAAACCAGTTGAGGCGATGTCGGCCAGCAGCACAACCTGATCATCTGACAGTTCATCGGGAATCTTTGCCAGGTTCGCTTGCGCGTACGGCACAAGCAAGTATTCAGCCTGCGCTCCATTGAGAGTATTGCCGAAGCGCCAACCGCCAATGGCCTCAAAGCCTGTTCCATGACCGCATTGTGAATGGTGTCCAGCTAGGCACGCACGACATTGGCCGCACGGTGTGATCGCCCCGACCAAGACCCGTTCACCAATTTTATAACCTGTGACGCCGGGGCCAAGTTCCTCAATTACGCCCACAGGTTCGTGGCCAATGATAAGGCCGGGCTTCACCGGATATTCACCCCGAACGATGTGGAGATCCGTGCCACAGATTGTTGTCAATGTTACCCGGATGACGGCCTCGCCGACACCGGCATGCGGGCGTTGGACCTCTTCTACGCGTATATCATTGACACCGTGGAACACCGTGGCTCGCATTTTTCCCATGGCTGACCTCTGCTGGTTGTTCGTTCAGCGATTTGTTTTGCAGTAGCGCATTAATATTTGTTTTGGAACACGCGGAAGGATACGTCAAAGGAGACAGTGGAAACCACCTAAGAGCCCGATACAAAGAGAAAAACGGGGAAACCATTTGAAACACCGAGCCTTCTTAAAAGCGTCAACCCGGTTCCTGAGACGAACGAGGATAGGTCTCGACTTTGAGGATAGCGCAGAAGGCTCTCATGCCGCTCTTTGGCGGTTTCAGGTCTAGTGCTACTTCGGATCGGCCGGCTGCGCCGGGGCCTCAATCGGAGCCGCAGTTGCAGCCGCTGGAGCAGGTACCGGTACCTGAGCTGGCGCAGGGGCTGGAGTTGCGATGGCTGGCCCTGCCGCCAGCCCCTTAACACCCGCCTCGAATTCGTCTTTGGAAATATCTTTTACTTCAGACGACTGCAGCGTCACTTTGCTGCCGCTCTTTTCATCTTTGAAGGTAATGGCGCCTGCTTTGGTTTGATCGATGTCTTTGGTGTAGTACTGCCTGGCACCAGCCGGATCGTTGACCTTATAGTAATTGCCGCTGCAGCCAGCTAGAGGTCCGAGCATTCCACAAAGTATCCCAATGGCTATATATGTATAGGCTGTCTTCATCTTGGTCCTCCCTTGTTCAAACGAGAGAACGACCTTCAACGAGGCGCTCTCCTTCAGAATATTCCTACCAGAAATGTGACTCGGTTTCCTGGCCTACTACGAGGCCGGCCTATGCACGAAAATACCTTATGCCGCAAACGATCATCCAAATCTGTTCATTATTGCTCTGTTTGGAAGAATGAAAAAATGATGGAGGCGGTCGGATCGCCTTGGTCTGAGACCAGCGAATATACGATCACGACGACGCTATCGGCTCGCAAAGGGTATGGATCGGGGTAGTTATCAGCGGCGGCCTGAGGCAAGGAACGTAGACACATTGGCACAAGGCATAGGCTTAGCAAACAGATAGCCTTGCCCATACTCGCATCCCATCGCACGGAGGATCGTCAGTTGTTCGGGCGTTTCCACCCCCTCGGCGATCACCTGCCGCCCCAGCTGATGGGCGAGGACGATGATCGTCTTCACAATGGCGAGCGCATCGTCGTCGGCCCCCAGCCTCCGCACGAAGGACTGATCGATCTTGAGAAACGCAATTGGCAGCTGCTGCAGATAGCTCAAGGACGAATAGCCCGTGCCGAAATCGTCCAGGCAGGTTTGCACCCGTTGCGATGCGAGTTGCTTTAGGACCCCGGTGACCGCATCGGGGTTCTGCATCATGTCCGATTCCGTGATTTCGATCTTGAGGCTCGACGGATTGACGCCGGTGGCCAGCAGCACCTCGTTCACGAGCGCCGCCACATCGGCGTCAGCGAAATGGCGGAGCGAGAAATTGACGCTCATGGTCAGCGGACGTATCTGTGGGAATTCAGCGTGCCACACCGTGAGCTGTCGGCAGGCCTCGCGCAGGCTCCACTCCCCGATCTTCGGCATCAACCCCAATTCCGTCGCCATCTCCAGGAACGCATCCGGCCTGGTGAGCCCATGCTCAGGATGTTCCCAACGCAGCAACGCTTCGAATCCGGCGACTTGATCTGACGTCAAGGCCACGATCGGCTGATACTCCAGCCGGAACTCCTGGCGCTCCAGCGCCCGCCGAAGATCGGCTTCCAGCTTCAAGCGGCCCATCACCTGCGCGTGCATAGCCGGATCGAAAATCACAAACCCCGTCCGACCGGAGGCTTTGGCCCGATGCATCGCCGTCGTCGCATCACGTAAGAGTTCTTCGCCGCTCTCATACTCGGCGTTGCAGCACGTGAGGCCCATGCTGGCCGTGAGCACAATCTGCTGGTCCTGCACGGTAAACGGCGCGGCGAATTCCTGCTGGAGCCGATCGGCCACACGCGTCGCATTGCTGAGGGCTTTCAGATTGTCCAGCAGGAACGCGAATTCGTCCCCTTCCATCCGGGCCACTGTGTCGGCCGAGCGCACGCGACGCAGCATTCGTTGGCTGACTTCAATCAGCAGGCGATCTGCCGCCGCGGGACCCAAGCTGTCGCGAATCACGCGGAACCCGTCCAGATTGAGCGAGAGCACGGCGAACAGATGGCTGGATTGACGCCGGCTTTGCTGATAGACCCGGTCCAACCGGTCCAGAAACAGCGCGCGATTCGGCAGGCCGGTGAGCGAGTCGTGAAACGTTTCCAGAAACAGTCGCTGCTCGGCCTGGCGCTTGTCCTCGATCAACCGTTTTCGATCGAGCGCCTGTGTCACGGAGTGACCCAAGCGGCCCAGTCGGTCTTTCATCAGATAGTCGGTGGCCCCGGCCTTCATGCATTCCACCGCCATCTCCTCCCCGATGCAACCCGACACGACAATGAACGGAATCTCGAGCCCGCGCTCTTGCATAAGCCGTAGCGCATCGCGCGCCGTAAATTGCGGCATGGAGAAATCCGACAGAATGAAGTCCGGCGGCTGATTGAGTTCGCGCAGGTAGTCGGCTTGAGAATCGACGCGGCGGGAGATCAGCTCAAACCCGGCCTCTTGGAGCACGGCAAGAATCAGCTCCGCATCATTCGGAGAGTCTTCGAGCAGCAGAAGGTTCAGACTCCTTGGCATCTTGGTCCGTGGCTAATTACAAGGCCGTGCCTTTCCTCGTTAGGGATAGCGCGAGCGCCGAGCTTGCTCACGAGATGGGCTCAGTATAGGATGAGACCCGCCGCCGACCAACGAAATGTGAAGAATCGTGCGTGGAGACAAGCGAGAACCTGCCTCCTAGAACGGCTCCGGAAATTGTGTGGACAGGTCG
Organism: Nitrospiraceae bacterium; assembly: GCA_041748925.1. Taxonomy (GTDB): domain Bacteria; phylum Nitrospirota; class Nitrospiria; order Nitrospirales; family Nitrospiraceae; genus Palsa-1315. The sequence goes on from JBGTCI010000058.1 coordinate 23,571, forward strand.
GCTCACCTAAGAGAACTCCTTCCCTCGTGATAACCGAGTCGTGATCGTCCTTCCATTCGTCGAACCGGCACTATGACAGATACCGACTCCAGCTACCCTCATCCTCTATTTCGCAAGTTGAGTCTTTTCCTGTTCGGGATGATTCTATTCCTCGCCGCATTCCTGTGGTACCTCCAAACACAGCACGCATTCCGGCACATCATTATTCCGCTTGTAGCGGCAGCGGTGCCCGGCGAACTTCGAGTGGACAACGGGTCGCTCACCTTCCCCGCCACACTCGAAGTGACAGGACTCTCCTACCAACAACCGGAGGGGAAGCTTTCATTGCAGATCGACCGGCTTCTCTGTCGGATTTCCGTGTGGACATGGCTACGTGAACACCTCCTCTTTGTGGATGAACTCGATCTTGAGAACGGCAATCTGCACATGGCTTTTGAGGTGACACCATCTTCGCAAGAAGGCCACACGGCAGTGGCAACGCCCGGCAAGACGGCGGCGATGATTCCCTTCGTCGTTCAACGCGCGCGGCTGGAGCACTTCACGCTTTCGATCCAAAGAGGCAGTGATGAGTTCACGGTGCAAGACCTGAAGTTGGCCATCGATGATGTCGTGGCTGGTCGGACTGGAACCATCGATCTGCATAGTGAAGTGGCCTTGAACCGCTCTGCAAGCCAGAGCCGCTGGGCCGGGGCATTCCGCTTGACCGGCACGCTTGAGGAGAGCCCTGGCGGCGAGCAGTTGAAGTGGACTGTGTCAAATAGTCTGGCGGTTCGGGAGTGGCCTGGGCAGGGAGCCGTAACCGATTCCAGCCAGATCACGCTCGATCAGACGATGTCAGGTCGCTATGACTTCACGCAAGCGGCTGTACACGGCGACTCATCATTGACTCTTCGGCAAGGCAAGACCTCCCTCGGCGACGTGTCTCTTACGTTCACGCGAACCGAGTCACCCGATGGTACGGTGATGGACCTTGGGGTGCAGCTTCAAGAAATGACTGATGACGCGCTGAATCTTATGCTCGGCAACGATGGAGCGTTCCGTTTTCGTTCATCTCACATGAGCGGAGACGTGACTATTCATGCAATAGGGGAGCGGTACGATATTCGATCCGTATTCACAGGGCAGCAACTGCAGTCCGTTTCCGAGAAGGGTGCGACTCCACCGGTGGATATCAATGTGGCACAAGCGGGGATATTCAATATCGGCGCCCGCAATGTCACGTTGGACGTATTCGATCTGCGTGTGGCGAAGCGCGATTACGTCCTACTGGCGGGAGAACTGAAACATGCTTTGACGATCAACCTCGGCAATGAAGGCGCAGAACACAAGGGCGTCTCCACTCAGAATGCCCCTCAGGCCGACTGGATGCTCACGATCAACGATATCGGCGTTGCGGAATTGCGCCAATGGTGTGACGCATTCGGCTGGAAGGGATTGCGAGGCGTCCGCACAGGACAGTTGGATGGTACGGTGATTCTTTCCAGCCGAGACAACGGCAACGCAATAGATCTGAACACTCGCCTCATGATTTCGAATGTCAGGGTGGCCAGTGCAGAGAACAAGACCGACAGAGCACCGTTGAAGTTCGCTCATGAGATCCAAGGAACAGTCACCAATCTGACCTTGTTTCGACTGCATTCTTGGATCATGACGGCCTCAGTAGACGACCGATCTGTGGGGGCACTACGGTTGTCTGGAGCCCTAGACCTAAGAACGCCCACGAGAGACCCGAGGCTGGAGGGGTCGCTTACGCTGACAGGCTTACCCGGGGGAGTGTGTAATCCATTGCTTGCACTCTGGAGCGATGCACGTATCGATCGAGCCCTCTTCAACGGGACGATCGGGATCAAGATGACCGGAGACCTTCTCAGCTGGGATGTCAATCTCCGTGGCGATCAGATCCGTCTACAGCTTCCCGAGATGCATCAACCGACTGCTCCCCTTGATCTGGTCGTGGCACAGTCCGGTAGCTTCGACCGCACGACCAGGGTCCTTCGTCTGGACAAAGGGATTCTACGAGAACTCGAGCGGTCTCGCCCTGTCATCACTGCGGCATTGGACAAACCCATTCGCTTCACCCTTTCGGGCAAGGGAGCAGACGGGAAGACGCTTCAATCGCCGGAGGGCCAAGTCGGCACCGTCACCATGCAGGCCCACCATATTGGAATGAACCAGCTAAGACCGCGACTGGCGGTCTTGGGAGTCTCAGCCTTGAACGGAGTGAAGACCGGCATCATTGACGGACGTTGGACTATTCAGGGGCAAGAGGGCAGAGACGCCCTGTCTGTTGCCGGTACGCTCGACGTCACGGACCTGCGTCTTGATGTGGGAGCCATACACATCAGCACCCCCATAGGTCTTCGCAGCAGGATCGCTGCCACGATCACGGAGTTCTCCCATGTTCGTGTGGACGAGCTGAACATAGAAGCCCTAGCTGAAGCGAACCTGATTGCGAAGGCGAGACTCAGTGGTCACACCAGTGCCGCCGACGGTTCCACGGATCTCGCACTCGCGTTCAATACCGACAGCGTGGCGAAACTTCTCGACCGGATCGGATTACTCGACGAACGGCAACGCACCGTGTTCACCGGCGGCGCCGTGTCAGTTAAAGGACGTCTGAGAGGTCGTGGACAGCATCACCCCGTTTCAGCACAGGCGACGATTCACGCGAGTCAACTTCTGTTCCAGCCGGTGCAGGGTCGATTCCTCACGTATTCGCTTCTCGCGGAAGGAACCGCGGAACTGAACGCGGCCCGAACGGACATCGAGATGAATAAGATCGGTATGACACTGGAGTCCAAAGAGAGGCCGGCTGGGACGCTGACCCTTGCAGGAACATGGCCGATCGCGGCGTCCAAACAGGGCGGTGCCATTACCGTCGTGACCAAAGACCTGGATATCGCACCACTCGTGGACGTATTCGGAGTGTTCCCAGGTCGAGAGCATGGCCCCTTACCGGTCAGCGCCGATGTCTCCATCGTTCGGGATTCTGCCACCGGGAAGCTTGTCGTTCGCGGTCAGGAAAAACTGGGACCGATTCGCGTTGCACGCAAAGGTGAAAACGGAAAGCAGAATGATGCCACCGTTCATATTGAGCACGACCTGAACCGACAGCATGACGAGATCCGCGTCACAACTCTCACGGTGACCGCCGACCGTCCTGTCGGACGGCCTGATCGCATGACTGCCGGCGGCACCGTGAGGATCGGCGGGCAGCCAGGCGCACAACTCAAGGTGGAGATTGCCTCGCTTGATGCCGCCTGGCATGAGGCGTTGTTCTCGAGACCTGAACCCATGCCTCAAGCCGGTACGAATCCAGTTGTGGAGAAGGATCGACGAAATAGACCGGAACAGTCGAACAGCCTCGCGCTTCTCACGAATCTCGATGTGGACATGTCGATTGGGTCCGTCTCCTACAACACACTGATGATCGGACCAGGTCGTGTGATCGCGAAAGGAACCGGCGAGCGACTGGAGGTCAAACTGGAACCAACGGTCATTGCTGATGGCCGGGTGGATGCAATCGCGACCCTTGCGCGACAGGGGAGCCAGACGCAACTCACTTGGTCCGGCAAAGGCCAGGGGTTGAACGTCGAATCCATCATGCAAGCAGCGCAACCAGGCCGGGAAGCCGTCATGAAAGGAACAGGGGCGTTTATGACTTCCGGATCAGGCCTTCTGAACGAAGAGCCTCTCAGAACGCATGCCTCGGGAACCTTTAATTTCACCATTGCGGACGGCCAATTCCTCCGCTCTCCAATGCTTCAGTTCCTGTCAAAGTACACGCATATTAAGGAACTGGAGCAGATGGGATTTGATGCCTTGCAGGGCAAGGTGCGTTTGGAAGGTGGATGGATCTACGCCGACTCCCTGGCAGCCACGGGACCTCTCGCCTCACTCGATGGCAACGTGTCGGTCTCGTCAGACGACGCAGTCGATGGACGGATTTTTGTGAAAATCGGTCCATCGCTTGCGAACAGAATCAAGATCCCCTGCATGACGGCGCTGCTCAAAACGTCCGACGGATTTACGGCTCTCCCGTTTGCCGTCCAAGTCAGCGGCACGATGAAGAACCCCACATTCATCCCCGACACGGCGGCGTGGGACAACGCCAAAGGCGGGTTCACATCCCTGGTAGGCGCGATGAAGAACCTGCTCCGGGGCTGTCGCGAGGATCGCTCAGAGGAAAGTGCAAAGTGAACTGCAAAGAGCAGGTACTTCACAACTCCCCCCCCTGTACCCATTGCTGTTCAACTGAAGGTATTGACGCGCTGTGTCTCCAGGCGGAAAATGGCCCACAATTTCGCCCCCACAACGACAGGAGGGATCGCATGAGAAGTTCGATGCAGCTGTCTAACCGTTCCCTGCTGATGCTAGGACTCTGTGTCTTGGTCGGGAGTTGTTTCACTATTGGGGCGGGGGTGAGCAGTGGATTTGCGGCTCCCCCATCGAATCCCAATCCCACCACGGATGTCTCCGGACTCACCCAGAATTGGGACAAGAAGCTGCCGAGCGCCTCGCGGTTTACTATCTTGAGTGCCTTCGGGGATGCGGCGGTGCGGGACGATGAAACCGGGCTTGTGTGGGAAAAGACTCTGGAAACGACCGAGGTGTCCTGGACCGATGCTCGTGCTGCCTGCGCCAATAAGGATGTGGGTGGCCGGAAAGGCTGGAGGCTGCCGTCGATTTCTGAACTGGCGAGTCTGGTGGATCCTTCCATGAGAACAGGGAACACCCTGCCCCTGGGCCATCCCTTCACCAACGTTCAGTTGGACGTGTATTGGTCGGCGACGACGGTCGCAGGCACTCCGAACAGCGCGTGGCTCGTGTTCTTCGACACCGGCAAGGTGCTCAACGGCTTTAAGACCATTACCTTCCATGCCTGGTGTGTGCGCGGTGGCATGAATGCGGATCAGTATTGAAGAGAGAGTTCAATCCTGGCGCCAAAGCACCATGATGCACCAGGATCCATGATGATCTGAGCCATCGCGAATCCGCCCTTTGGCTGATGTTTATTCTTGCTGGTTGTCCAGAGATTAGGTCTTCGTCTGGGCTTTTAATCAGCGTGATGAATTTTATACTATTCGAGTATCCTCACTTAACGTCTTGATTATCCACCGAGGCTCCTCACCATGCGAACAAACAAACCGCAGGTCAACACGATGACTTGGGGCACCCGTGGCAACGAAGTTGGGCTGATGCTGCGAGTATGCAATTCTCTGTCACCCTGCCAGCGTTCTGAATGCGGGGGGACGCCAACGGGCTCATTGTATTCGGCCTACAGCAGGTTGCATGGGAGCCCGTGTTGAGAAACGCGTTATAAGCAAGACACGTCAGTTCACATGTTGCAATCATCAACGAGCGGTGAAATACTTAGGCTGTGGCCTGTCGAATCTATCAGGATACGTTCAATAGCGCATCGTGTGCTGGTACATGATCTGGCCTAGGTAATCTTCTATAAATTCTCAGGTGCTAGGTGCGTGTAATATTTACATCTAGTCGGCGTGTCAACGTCGGTTCTTCTCAAAAGGGGGGGATTTATGATGCGAAGAATCTTTGAGTGTGTGCAGGGGATGCGTTTGGCAGCAGCGGTGGTCGGGACACTGATGGTGGGTAGTCTGTGGCTATCCAACTCGGCGTTGGCCGCCTCGGCGAAAGAAATTGACACTGGCGCCGACGAAGCTATCGTGCTGTTCGAAAAAGAAGTGAAAGACGGCAAGAGTTTCCTCGCCAGCAGCAAAGGCATGCTGGTGTTCCCGAGAGTAATAAAGGGAGGGGCTGGCTTCGGAGGAGAGTACGGAGAAGGTGCACTCCGGGTCGCAGGCAAGACGGCCGATTACTACAGCATGTTACAGGGTTCATTCGGATTACAACTCGGAGGGGAAGTCAAAACCGTCGTCATCGTGTTTCTGAATGAGGGGGCCCTAAAACAGTTCCAGGAAAGCGAAGGCTGGAAGGCAGGGGTGGACGGCTCCGTCTCCCTAGCCACCTTGGGAACTGGGGGTACCATCGATACGCAGACACTGAAAGATCCGATCGTCGGATTCGTCTTGGGGCAGAAAGGGCTGATGTACAACCTGTCGTTCGAGGGAACGAAATTTACCAAGCAGAAGAAATAATTTTTACTCCGCGAATTGGTACCTCAGTTCTGGGGTGTAGGTGGGTCAAACGCTCTCCCTACACCCTAACCATCGAAATCTGTGGCCAAATTGTGGCGGGACTATCCTGTCTGATCAGGTTTGATCTGTCCTTCAACTGCCTCTGACTCTTGTGTAATTGATTGAGAACGCAACAATGAGGAAGTATCAGGACCTATAGTCTGTGGGGCTGTCGAGGCTTCAGATCTCGCGCCCCTCAGCTACCTTGCTAATACCAGGATAGGATAAACCAGCCCCATCAGCGGATTCACAGTCTGGCATACAGCCACGAGCCTCAGCAGCGGCAGCACTGGCTCAGCGGGCAGGCGCTCGCATTATCCGGTCTGCGGGTTGTCATGATCCTACCGACGGTCTTCCTGGAGGGTTTCTTCCTCCCCCTCATCGGTCCGTCCGTTCGCGACCGAGGCCGCATCGAACTGCAGTTTGGGTAGGGCAAGACCTCTCCGGTTGCCACTGCTGATGTCGCTCGGGTAATCGCTCCGTTCTCGCCGATCCCTGGCCGCACCATGAACAGAAACTACCACCCCTCGAACTTCAATCAGGCATTCCCTGATCTCGGACGCGCTCAATCCAATGTCGTTTACAGCACGGACGAGACCCAACTTTGAGCCGGAATAGCCAGCAAGGGGCAAGCGCACTGCTGGAGCACTTGTTCACTATGGCTGCCTCGCAGGGCGTCGAGGAAGCCGTTGTGGCCTTCGGTGGCCATGACGATGAGATCGGCTTCTGTCGCGCGAGCAGTCTGCAGAATGACCTCAATGATGTCACCTTCCTGTGACAACTTCGTCCATTCCCATCCCGGGAACTCAGGACAGTTGACCTCCGGCATCGCAGTGCCGTCGCCCACATGGAGGATGGTGAAGCGGCCGGTGGGACAGTTGAGCTGATGCGCGATCCGGACGGCGGCCTGAATCGCAGGCTGCGCATCCGGAACCGAGGCGACAGGGATCAAGATGTTCTTGAGCGACACGGCGCCGTCCTGGAGCGAGACGAACCCTTTCACGCCCGCGGGAATGAAGAGCGTCATCTGACGCGATTTCCTGGCAATCGGTTGGGCGACGGATTTTTCCTGCCACAGGCCCTGCCCTTTGTTCTGTTGCGTGGCGAGAACAATCAGGTCGCTGGGATGGTGCTCAAGAAACCCCAGCACCGATTTCACCGGATCCTTGTGCTCGGCGATAACCTTCCGGACATTGATGCCCAACTCAGGCACGGCAGACCGAGGGCTATTCTTCGGAAGCATTCCCCACCGCTCCAGTGTCTGCCTTACCCCGGGGAACTCCGTCCAATTCTCTTCTCCTTCGGGCGACACGTGGAGCACAGTGAACGCGGCCTTGGCAATCAGCGCGGCCTTGAGCGCGTGAGCGAAGGCGACTTCGCTGGCTGGGCTAAAGTCGGAAGGATGAAACACATGCTGCAGAATCGGTACGTTCAAAGACGTCTGGCTCATGGGGTTTCTCCGGCTAAGTCAGTAAGTTGTAACATAAGAACGATCGATAAGTCAGTGGCGTGCCACACACTCATAGAGTTGTCGCCGACATCAGGTGGCAGGGAAATTCAAGACTATAGTTTATGAGTTTATGCAGGGCTGAAGGATGTTTATCCATTGGCCTTACTTCGTTTCTGTCGCGGCGATGGTCGTCGAGCTTTCAAAACTTCCTCCCAGCGCGAGGTGTAAGTTCGCCCGCTGACTCAACTGCTCACTCTCCAGTCGGAGGAGCGCCAGCCGTGCGGAATACACGCTCAACTGCTGTTGCTGGACGTCGCGCATACTAACCTTGCCGATGCGGTAACTCGTTTGGGCCAGTTCCAGCGCGCGCTGGTTGTCGGCCACGTTGCGTTGGAGGAGTTGATTGCGCTCAGCCAACGACTTTCCAGAGGCGAGGGCGTTTTCTACATCGCCGAGCGCGCGCAACGCCAGGCGGGCGTATTGTGCCACAGCCTCTTGCTGTTCGATCGTGCGGATGGCGACCTGCGTCTGCAACGCGCCGCCCTGGTAAATCGGAGCAATCAATCTCGCGCCCACGCCGCCGGTCGGATTCTCGAAATCACTCTTCAACTGGAGAATGTCGCTGGAAATGGCCGCGACGCTAGCGTTGAGGATAATCCTCGGCAGGCGCGCGGCCTTCGCCTCGCCGATGCGATTGAAGGCAGCGGCAACCCGACGCTCGGCGGCGACCATGTCGGGACGACGTTCTAGCATTTCAAGGGGCAGGCCGGCGGGGATAGGGCCGGGGAACGCGGGAAGGTCGCGGCGAGCTTGAAGTTCAGCGGCGGGGTAACGTCCGAGCAGCAATTCCAATGCGCGCAAGGTTTGCGCATGCGCGAATCGCACCTGCTTGGACGTATCCTGCATGGTGCCAAGGTTGGCGCGCGTCAACGCAACGTCGTGTTCGCTGCCGGGGCCGACCTGCCGGCGTTTCTCCGCCAGCGTCACCAGCTCTTCCGCGGCCTTGACCATGTCCTCGGCAATCTGGATCTGGAGCCAGGTCTCGCTGGCAGTGAACCAACTTTTCGCCATCGTGGCGGCCAGGGATTGCCGGCCAAACTCGAAATCGGCCTGTGCCGAGGCGTAAAGAGCCTGATACGCATTTCGCCCGTAGCGCATCCGGCCCCAGAGGTCCGGCTCCCAGGACACCCCGAGTGAAATGCCTTGCAGGGCGGAGGTGATATCGCCGCCTCCCATGTTGAGGCCGCCGCTGCCGAGCAGATTCACCGCAGGGCGCATCGCGGCTTTGGCCAGCTCGATGTATTGCGCGGCGAGCTCCACTCGCTGTGCAGCGACGCGCAGGTCGGGATTGTTGGCCATCGCCTCCGCGACCAGGGCGTTGAGTTGAGCGTCGTTGTAGGAAGCAATCCAGTTGTCCGCAATGGGGCCGTCGGCAGCGCCGGCCGTCCAGGCATTGGTCAGAGCAAAGTTGCTGAGCGTGCCGGATTGCTGACGAATCTCGGCTGTCGAGGGAGGTGATTTGGTGGCGCAACCGGAGATGAAAGCCAGGAACAGCGCGCAAAGCATGACAGAGAAATTGGTAAGACGCTTGCCCTCACCTTGGCAGTCTCCCCCTGGAAGGGGCCAAGGTGAGGGCGGAGCACCTAACATGTTCGCGTGTTGCATATGCGCCTCAATGCAACTTGAGAATAAGCCAGTCGAGCTTGGAGCCGACCCGGATCACAACCTTGCGGATGATATGAAGCATGTGGCCCTCGTCGGTATAGATGGCGCCCGCACCATGCGCGCCGGAAGCGAGGAAGAGATCCTTGTCCTTCGCGTCCACGAGCAGCCGCACGGCGAGCGCATTCGGTGGGATCGGAGCCACGCCGGCGGAGGTGCTCGCCCCGCCGATGGGCAACTGCCCCTGCGCCGTGGCCCACATGATCGAGTCCACCGTGCACTTGATGATGCGGCCCGGATACATCTTCATCGCAATCTCCGCCTCTTGGCCCGGTTTCACAGAGCGGACTTCGTTCTGATGATAGACGGCCAGGATCCATTGCTCGTCTTCGACGAAGGTCAGCACTGGTTGTGTCACCATGATGCTGGCTACCGAGCCGGGACGCAGGGCCAGTGACACCACCGTGCCGTTGGCCGGCGCATAGTAGACAGTCTGATCGAGCCGCCATTTCGCATTTGCCAGTTGCGACTCCGCCTGCGCGATCTGCGCCTTGACCTGCGCGACCTCATCTTGCTCGCCTTCGGCGGTTTTGGCCGCGAGCTTTTCCTTAACCTGCGCCGCATTGGCGACGCTCGAGGCGAGTTGGCCATCGAGTTCGGCGACCTCGGCCTGGGCCTGTTCGAAGTCGAACTTGTTGCCCGCGCCGGATTTGGCGAGTTCCTTGAACTGCTTCAACCGGAGACGAAGGAGCCCCAGCTTCGCGGTGAGCGCCTCGACCTGACCGGTGCCGGCCTTCAATTGCTCGCCCAGCGTGCGTTGATTGGCCTGGGCCGTGAGCAACTTGGCATGCAGCATAGTGAGATTGGCCTCGGCAGCCTGCACTTCCAACTCGAATGGCACGGGATCGATCTTGAACAACACATCACCCTTCTTGATCGGGCGATTCGGCTCGATAGGTACCTCCGTGACACGGCCGGTGACGCGTGGCACCACGGGAACGACATAGTTGATGACACGCACGTCATTTGAGGACGGCGCAACCACGTTGAGGATAAGAATGAGCGCGGCGATGGAGATGACGGGGATAGTGACGACGATGACCTGGCTGATGGTGTTCCAGGGCAGCCACTTGAATTTGAAGAAGATCAGCCAGACGAAGAACGAGTAGATGGTCAGCAGCAGGAGTTCCATAGGTCAGGCTCCGTCTCCTGCAGCGGGCGAGTTGCCGGCCCGCTTGCTTTCCAGTTCGTACACGCGCAGGCGAAGTTGCCGGAGCTCTTCAGTCTCATCATTGTCCGGGAGCGCGCGGGAATCGTCGTGGTCGTGAGGTTCTTTGTCGGTTCCGTAAGCCAGCTTGTGGAGAACCGGCTTGGAGTAGGCCCAGAGCCAGGCCAACGGCCAGAGCAGGCCGCCGAAAAACAGGGAGAGCAGACACAATACCTGGATGGCCTTGGCCTGCGGGTGCTGTTTCTGCAGGGCGATTTTCTCCGGCAGGATGTGAACGAGCCAGAAGACGGTGATGCCGATGATGGGCGCGAGGACGAGCACCACCCAGGACATCACGTCAGCCACCGTGTCGAGCGCTTCACCCTCAAACATCGAGGCGCGAGCGTGGGACGGGAGTAACATCGGCAACGCCAGAAACGCGCCGAGCAGCCACCGGATTAACATGAACCGATTCCCGGGCGAGGAGTCCTCTTCGGGTGTCATATATGTGATTTCGTCGTTCACTTCGCGGTTCGCGGCAGCGTTTCGAAAAGTCTGCGGCCGTTGGTGCATTCGTTCATTGAATAGGGATGAATCTCGCGCCAATTGCACGCATTATCTCTTTTCAAACGGGAAAATGCTCTTCCAATCGTTCTTTATGCTCACGACCGTCCAGCCTTTCGCGTTTGCCTCGTCGAGACCTTTGTCGAGACGGCCGATGTGCGACTCGCGGTCGTAAGCCCATTCGCGTTCGGCGTCGGTATGGTGAACGTAGAGACAGAAGCGCGGGCCGGACCCGGCGGCGGTCCATTGGAGCATTTGCAGATCGCCGTCCGAGTTGCCGAAGGCGGCGATCGGGCGCCTGCCGATGTGCTGGTGGATGCCGATAGGTTTGCCCACGTTGTCATCGATGAAGTTCAGTTCGGGCAATCGTACGATCACCGGCTTGCCGTCGCGCAGTTCGAACTTCGTCTTCGCGCTGCTCCCCACAACCTGCTCCGGTGGAATGCCATAGACTGCTTCCGTCCACGGGCGCATGAATTCGATGCCACCGCCTGAGGCAATGAAAGTCTTAAATCCGTTCGCCTGCAGATGGGCAAGCAGTTCGAGCATCGGCTGATACACCATTTCGGTGTAAGGGCGCTTGGTCTTGGGATGTCTCGCGGTGGCGATCCAATCCTTCACGATCTGCTCAAATTCCTCGGTGGTGTTGCCCGCGTGCGTAGCCATGACAATCTGCAGCATCGCTCGTTCGCCACCCGCCAGCGCGCCTTTCACGTCACCTTTGAGCAACGAAGCGAACGGTTCCTTTGTCTTCCACTCGGGGTGCTGCGGGGCGAGCGCCTTTACACGGTCGAGCGCGAAGAGAAACTGAAAATACATCGGCTGCTCAGCCCAGAGCGTGCCGTCGTTGTCGAACACGGCGATGCGCTCGGCAGGCGGGACAAAATCCGCTCCGCCTTCCTTGGTGACTTTCTCCACGAATTCAACGACCGACTTCTTGGCTGCTCCATCGTTCCAGGAGGGGAGTGAGTCAGCGGCGTGGGATGTGGTTGTGGTCAGCGCCAGCGCGCACAGGAGGGCGGAGACGCTGAGGTTGTGTCTGCGTGCGATTTTCATGACGGGCTCCCTATGCCGAGTGTGTAGCCTAGACGGCCGCTGCCCCCGCCGTGATGACGGATGCAGTCCGACGAATCCATTCTCAGCGTCTCATCCGGTCCACGGTACCTGCTGCCGTTCTCCCAGAATCTCTTTATCACCTCAACGTCGGCTGCTGACACTGAATCTCTTTCCCTATGCTGCGGCTGACCACAAAATAGAAGGTTATCGTCGGAAGTGACATACCGTACTTCGATGATGTTTCTTCCAGCTGTTCCATGAACACGAATGTCCGGTTATCGTACTGTAGGCTGGTCGTTTGCTGGTCGTCATTGAATCACAGGAACGATTCCCGGGGGCTCTTCGCGGCTGGCTGAAACAGCGAGAAGAAGGTGTGCGGATCCGTCCTGTCTACCTGCTCGAGGCGGTGTCCGCGCGGACGACCTCGGTACACTTTCGCATCGGGGGAGGATGTCCTATGCAGCGCGATTCCGGCAAACGTCCTGCGCGGAACGCTCCCGCCTCGCCGAGCCGCAGGGACACGATTTTGGATGAGGCTTGCGGCCAGCAGATTCCAGCGCCATTTTTGACTTTCGACAGGAAGGGCGACGGACAGTAACTCAGGCCAGGTACAACTACAATAGCTTGCCGGACATCCCGATCATGTTCGGGATCGGTTGTCCGGTCAGGAGCAGTAAATAAACCAGGGCAGTGTGGCGATGCCTAAGATAAGCTCGCCACGATCCTGACAGTCCTTCTTGGAGCACCGAGTCAATTAGGCGTGCTGCCCATTCCTCGTTGTGACCAGAGTTAGTTGCTCTTTTTTTCCTCGGGCTTCACCGCCGCCTTGAACTCATCCTTGGAAATCTCCTTGATCTCCGACGATTGCAGCGTCACCTTGCTGCCGCTCTTCTCATCTTTGAAGGTAATCGCCCCTGCCCTGGTTTGATCGATATCCGTGGTGTAGTATTGCTTGTCGCCGGCTGGATCATTCACCCGGTAGTAATTGCTGCAACCGGCTACGAGCGTGAGCATTCCGCACAGTATCCAAAGAGCCGTAGTTTTCGTCTTCATCTACATTCTCCTTTGTTTAAATAAAATAGAGCACAGTCGTCAGTTTGCTGGTTGATCTGGTTTATTTTGTTTATCTGGTTGATTTGGTACAACCAGGCGAGCCAGACGAACGAAACAAACCAAGTAACGGTCTTCTTATACTTGGGCCTGGTTTCCTGGCCGGTTACAGAGGCTTTATACTATATGCACGGAGAAAACTAAATAGGCGGTTGTCACCACAATTTCTTTGAGACGGCTATAAAGACTCCTTACTGGATGTTTTCTCTGTCCGGGTGACTGCCCCACCCTCGTCGATCCATGCCGTGAACAGCGTGTAGGCAACCGCAAGCACCACCGGACCTACAAATAGTCCAATGATGCCGAAGGCGAGCAACCCTCCGAGCACACCGGCAATGATCAGCAGCAGCGGGAGATCCGCCCCTTGTTTAATCAGAATGGGCCGCAGAATATTATCCACTGGGGAAATGATCAGGGTCCACACGAGCAGCACGGTCCCCCACGTGGTGTCGCCGGTCCAGTAGAGCCAGGCCACTGCACACAACATGACTGGGATCACACCGACTTGTACAGTCGCTGAGATGAACATCACCACCGTCAACATCACGGGAAACGGCACACCAGCGACCGCCAGACCGATCCCACCGAGCACGGCATGCACAAATGCGGTCAACACCACCCCCAGCGCCACTCCGTAGATTGCCTGTCCGGCCAGGCGGATGGCCTGCTCCCCCTGCTCCCCTGCCAGTCGAGAGCCGAACCGCAGGGCCATCGCAGCGGCAGACTCTCCCGTGGAGTAGAGGACGGCCGAGACGAGCACAGTCAAGACGATTTGGCCAAGCAATAGCCCGAGACCCCCGATCTGCTCGGCTACCCATCGCACGAAACCGCCCAGGTAAGGGGACAGGTGCGTCGCCAGTTCCTCACGACTCAGCTCGGCGATTTGCTGCCACTGCGACGCCGCCCGCGCGCCGACCAGAGGGATCTTTCCCAACCAGTCGGGAGGGGGAGGCAGTTTGAACGTAGAGAGCGAGGTCGTCCAAGCGGTAATATCCTTGAAATTCTCTATGAAGGCGCCAATGGCGAACGAGAAAGGCAGAAGGAAGATCGCCAGTAAAAGGAGCGTCATGACCGTCACGGCGAGCCACCGCCGGCCCAGCAGCCAGCGTTGGAGCATCAGGAGCATGGGCCAGGTGGCGACCACGATCATGGTCGCCCACACGATCGCGCCGAGGAATGGCAGGAGGATCCAGACAGAGGCCGCGATCAGAGCAAATAGGAACACGACCGCGAGCGTGTCGCGGGTGAGCTCAAACTGTCGTTCTGCCAAAGCGGCCTCCAACTCCAAATCACACGGCTCTGCTGTCGATGCACGCAACAAAATTGAGTGTCGACATTCTCCTTAAAGAAGCCGGGTGATTCGCCCTCGATGCACAGACAAAACAATCGTCCCTTGAATTGTGAGCCCGGAGTATATCAGCAAACTCCTGCGACAGATGAACCAAGTTGATCGAAATCTCCGCTTCTTCGCAGCAATGAATATCGGGGATAGGTGTGCCGACACAAGTGGAATCTGCCGGTGATGCCGGCGTGAAAGTTCGAACAGGTGTGGTTGAGGCGAATTGGGACAATCTCCTTGCGGCGTCTGTCCCGATCTTCTACACAGCACCGTCTTGCACCTGAACCTGTTTCTTCTAAACGTCTGAGGAATTCCGGATCGGAACAAAGCCGCGCCTTTCTTTCGACTACGTATAAATGGTAGGGTTTTTGCTTCGTGGTATAGCTGGATTTTTTAGAGCGGCCTCTTCCCCCTGACCCCCTATGCGGAGGGAAGAAGACGGACGATTATTTTATTCGCAAGGAGGAATCCATGATTCACTTATTATCAAAGCACCCATTCAGCACAACACGCCTGCCGCTGGTGGCCGCGGTCCTGTTTGGAACGATAGCCACCCTCAGCGCTACATCCGTCTTGGCAGCCGACACTCTGGAACAGCAGCAGCTTGTGGACAAGGCGAAGATGACGATCGAGGCCTTTGCCGCTGATCCCGGCGTGGGGCCTGCGACTCGCGAGTTAAAAGGAGAGACCAGAGCCTTGTTCATCGTGCCGCAATTCTTGCGGGGCGCGTTTGTGTTTGGCGGGGCTGGTGGCAGCGGCGTACTGCTCGTCCGCGACGAGAAAACGAAGAAGTGGTCAGAGCCCGCCTTTTACACCATTGGCTCGGCCAGCTTCGGTCTGCAAATCGGTGGCGATGTGTCGGAGATGATCTTTGTGGTGCGGAGCCAGAAGGGGCTGGAAGAGTTCTATCGCACCGATTTCAAACTCGGGGCTGACGTCAGCATGGCGGTGGGACCGGCGGGCGAAGGGGCGCATGTGAAAGGGATCACGGCTGACCTCATCTCCTATGCCAAGAAGAAAGGGGCCTTTGCCGGGATGGCAGTGGATGGCTCCATCATTGCGGTGTCGGATGATTCCAATGCTGCCTATTACGGCAAACCCGTCAGACCGACGGACATCATCGTCAAGCAGAGCGTCAGCAATCCGAAATCTGCCGACTTACGCAACGCGGCGGCGAAGTTCATGCAGTAACAGCAGGCGTCTCCGCGGTTTCTATAAGCCGGGATGCATATGAGAGACACTGGATGAATCCTTCGGAAAGTGTACGGACAGGGTCGGGGAAAAATAAATCGTTGGCAGCAAGGAATCCAGAAGTTAGGGGAGACACCCATAATGGGACGACAAGAACTGGAGCAGACGGCAAAAGCGTTGGTTGTTGAAGGGAAGGGCATTCTGGCTGCCGACGAGACAGTTCCGACCCTGACCAAGCGATTCGACGCCCTCAAGATTACCTCCACCGAGAATAGCCGCCGTACCTATCGCGAGATGTTCTTTACCACGCCGGATGTCTCTGCGTTCATCAGCGGTGTGATTCTGCAAGACGAAACCATCCGACAAAAGAACGATGCGGGCATACCGTTGACCAAAGTGTTGTCCGAGCAAGGGATCATTCCGGGGATCAAAGTGGATACCGGTGCAAAGGTGCTTGCCGGTTCGCCGGAGGAAAAAATAACCGAAGGCCTCGATGGACTTCGGGACCGCCTGAAGGACTATGCGGCCATGGGCGCGCGATTTGCCAAGTGGCGTGCGGTTATTCGTATCACCGACCGGCTACCCAGCCCAATGTGTGTGAACGTCAACGCCCATGCGCTGGCCCGGTATGCCGCTCTGTGCCAGGAGCAAGGCATTGTGCCTATTGTGGAGCCCGAGGTTCTGATGGATGGGTCTCATACCATCGAACGCTGCGAGGACGTGACCAGTTCGATACTCCATGCCGTCTTCCACTCGCTCTTCGAGCAGTGTGTCGGGCTGGAAGGGATGCTCCTGAAACCCAACATGGTGATCGCCGGAAAAGACTGTCCCAAGAAGGCCTCCGTGGAGGAGGTTGCCACGGCCACGTTGCGCTGCCTGCGCCGTCATGTGCCGGCGGCGGTCCCAGGCATAGTATTTCTGTCGGGCGGGCAAAGCGGCGTCCTCGCGACGTCTCATCTGAATGCGATCAACAAGCTTGATTTGCCGAAACCGTGGAAGATCAGTTTCTCCTACGGGCGGGCGCTTCAGGATCCCGCGATAGAAGCCTGGCGTGGCAAGCAACAGAACCTGAAAACCGCACAGCACGCGTTCTACCACCGGGCGAAATGTAACGGCGCAGCCGCCATCGGCACATACACCAGCGCCTTGGAAGGCAAAAAGTCCGGTTCGGAGGCAACCGTGCGTCGCTCGGACTGGCCAGATGACTGAGATCTGCCGGGCACATGCCGTGAGGCTTCAGCGGTAACATGCTCGTTCTAGTGATCAACAGCGGGAGTTCGTCGATCAAATTTCGGCTCGTTCACGTGATTGAGGAGCCGGGAGGCGTACTGACAACTCAGCCTGCATTGTTCCAAGGCGCCGTAAAAGGCATCGGGAGCGTCGCAAGCGTTGTTGAGGTGCTGGGCAAGACTATGGACCGTTCGCCGGCGCCGTTCGAGATTCGGGACCATGCACAGGCGTTGCGTGTTCTGCTCGATCGCCTGGCCGGCTCTCTCTGCAAGATCGAAGCGGTCGGACATCGGGTGGTGCATGGAGGAGACCAGTACGTGGAGTCTACCTTGATTACGGAGCAGGTAGAGGCCGGGATCGATGCGCTGTCCGAATTGGCTCCTCTGCACAATCCCTCGTGCCTGGCAGGGATTCGCGGAGCGCGCGCGACGTTTGGTACATCGTTACCGATGGTAGCCGTCTTTGACACGGCATTTCACCAAACAATGCCGGATGTTGCCAGGCAGTATGCGCTCCCTTTCGAGCTGGCCGAGCGGCATCGGATCCGCCGCTATGGTTTTCATGGAATTGCGCATGCCTCGCTCGCGAACGGGTACGCGGCCCACATGGGTAACTCCCTGGAACAGGTGCGTCTGATCACCCTGCAGTTGGGTAATGGTTGCTCCGTCGCCGCGATCGCACAAGGCCGGTCGATCGATACCTCTATGGGATTTACGCCGCTGGAGGGATTGGTGATGGGGACACGCTCGGGCGATGTGGATGCCTCAATTGTCAGCTATCTGTCCGAGCGGGAGAAGGTGGAGCCTGCTGAAGTCGAGCGGTGGCTCAACGAGCGGTCGGGTCTCCTCGGACTGTCCGGCCGGTCAAACGACATGCGGGAGTTGCTTCGCCTGGCGGAGCAGGAGCATGACAAGCGGGCGGAGTTTGCGATCGATCTGTTCTGCTATCGGGTACGCAAGTATCTCGGCGCCTACCTTGCCGTGTTGGGTGGCGCGAATGCCGTCGTCTTCGGAGGCGGGATCGGTGAAAACTCGCCGGAGATTCGAGAACGGATCTGCCGGAACTTGAAGTGGTGCGGCCTGGAGCTCAACCGTGACTTCAACCGGGCGACGGTTGGACTTGCGCCGGGCCGCGCAGCACAAATCAGTGTGGATGGATCGCGGTTGGCGGCCTATGTGGTCGCGGCGGATGAGGAAGACTGGATCGCCAGGGAGACGGTTCGGTGCGTGCGAGGCGTACGTCCATAAGTCAACAGAGCCGGCTATATCAGCGAGAAAGGAGAGGCTATGGGTAACCCGTTATCGGACAAGGAACTGAAATTGATCGATGCCTACTGGAGAGCGGCGAACTATCTCTCGGTGGGGCAGATCTATCTTTACGATAACCCGCTTCTGAAGACGCCGTTGCGCAAAGAACATGTGAAACCAAGGCTGCTGGGTCACTGGGGCACCACCCCGGGCCTGAATTTCATCTATGCCCATATGAATCGGGCGATCACGTCACGGGACCTCAACATGATCTACATTATCGGTCCTGGCCACGGCGGTCCCGGCATCGTCGCCAATGCCTACATGGAAGGGACCTACTCGGAGGTCTATCCGAACATCTCACAGGACGAAGAGGGCTTGAAGCGGCTGTTCAAGCAGTTCTCGTTCCCTGGAGGCATTCCCAGCCACGTGGCGCCCGAGACGCCCGGCTCAATACACGAAGGCGGCGAATTGGGGTATGCGGTCTCTCACGCGTACGGGGCTGCGTATGATAATCCCGACCTGATCGTGACCTGCGTCGTCGGCGACGGCGAGGCTGAAACCGGACCATTGGCCACCTCCTGGCATTCGAACAAGTTCCTCAACCCGGCGACTGACGGAGCTGTGCTGCCGATCCTGCACCTGAACGGATACAAGATCGCCAATCCCTGCGTGCTGGCTCGTATCAGCCACGAAGAATTGGATCAGCTCTTCCGCGGCTACGGCTACACGCCCCATTTTGTCGAAGGCAGCGATCCGGCCAAGATGCACCAGCTCATGGCCGGAACCGTCGACACCTGCATGGAGGAAATTCGCAGCATCCAGACCAAGGCGCGGAAGCAGGGTGTGAAGGAACGGCCGCGCTGGCCGATGATTATCCTCCGTTCGCCCAAAGGGTGGACCTGTCCGAAGGAAATCGACGGCAAACGGACCGAGGACTACTGGCGCAGCCACCAGGTGCCGATGGGTGAAATGCACGAAAAGCCCGGGCACGTGAAAATTCTCGAAAAGTGGATGAAGAGCTACAAGCCGGGAGAGTTGTTCGATAAAACCGGGCGGTTAAAGTCCGAACTGGCTGAGCTCGCGCCGAAGGGCGAGCGCCGCATGAGCGACAATCCGCACGCCAACGGTGGCCTTCTGCTCAGGGACCTGCGTCTGCCGGACTTCCGCGACTATGCCGTCAAGGTCACGACACCGGGAGCCATTTCGGCAGAATCCACCCGTCTCATGGGAAAATTCCTGCGCGACACGATGAAGCTGAACATGGAGAGCCGCAATTTCCGTTTGTTCAGTCCGGATGAGAACAATTCAAACCGCTGGCAAGATGTGCTGGAGATCACCAATCGCGCGTGGATGGCGGATCGCTTTCCCTACGACGATCATTTGGCTCCTGACGGCCGCGTGATGGAAATGCTCAGTGAGCACCAGTGCCAGGGGTGGCTGGAGGGATATCTCTTGAGCGGGCGGCACGGGTTTTTTTCCTGCTACGAGGCGTTCATTCACATCATCGACTCGATGTTCAATCAGCATGCGAAGTGGCTGAAGGTTTGCAACCACATCCCTTGGCGGCGGCCGATCGCCTCGCTCAATTATCTGTTGTCCTCCCACGTCTGGCGGCAGGATCACAACGGGTTCAGTCATCAGGATCCCGGCTTCATCGATCACGTCGTGAACAAGAAAGCGGAGGTCGTACGCGTCTATCTTCCGCCGGATGCCAACACGCTTCTGTCGGTGACCGATCATTGCCTGCGGAGCCGTAACTATGTGAACGTCATCGTCGCGGGCAAGCAGCCTGCTCCGCAATGGTTGACGATGGACCAGGCGATCAAACACTGCAATGCGGGCATCGGAATCTGGGAATGGGCCAGCAACGACAAGGGGGGAGAGCCAGATGTCGTCATGGCCTGTTGCGGAGACGTGCCTACGCTGGAGACGCTGGCCGCCGTGGATCTGTTTCGTCAACATCTCCCCGCGCTGAAGATCCGCGTCGTCAACGTCGTCAACTTGATGAAGCTGCAACCGCGGAGCGAACACCCGCATGGCCTGTCAGACATGGACTTCGATGCGCTGTTCACCAAGGACAAGCCGATCGTGTTCGCCTTCCACGGCTACCCGTGGCTCATCCATCGGCTGACGTATCGGCGGACGAACCACAACAACTTGCACGTGCGCGGTTACAAAGAGGAAGGGACGACGAGCACGCCGTTCGACATGGTGGTGATGAACGACCTCGACCGGTTTCATCTCTTCGGCGACGTGATTGATCGGCTGCCGCAACTCGGATCCCGCGCCGCCTATGCCAAGCAGGCGGTTCGCGACAAACTCCTTGAGCACAAAGAATATATCGCCACGCACGGCGAAGACATGCCCGAGATCACCGACTGGCAATGGGGCCGGGTGAAAGCGCAGACGAGGCGGAAGACCACGACGGAGGGAGACAACGTCTGAGTAGCTATGGGAAATTGGGCAGCGGCACTTCGGTTGAGAACCTGAATACGTGAATCCTGTGGGGGAGGGTGTTATGGAACAGGAGCGCCCGAAAGAAATTCTTCAACAATATGGAGTTGGGCCCATCCAATTTACCGGCACGAACGAAGCGCTCTATGAACGACATCTGACGTTCGATCACGTGGTTGATGTCAAGAAGGCCGATTTGCGTGAACAGTTTGAAGCAGCGGCCCATTCAATCCGCGACATTGTGTCACAACGCTGGCTTCAAACAGAAAAAACCTACGAGCAAAAGAATCCCAAGCGGGTGTATTACCTGTCGATGGAATTTCTGCTGGGACGGTCGCTCGCCAACAATGTCACCAACGCATTGTTGGGATCATTGGCGTTTGAGGCCATGAAAAAAAAAGGACTCGATGCGTTGGCCCTGGCAGAAATGGAGCCGGATGCGGGATTGGGGAACGGAGGGCTCGGTAGACTGGCGGCTTGTTTCATCGATTCGATGGCGACGATGCAGATTCCCGGAATGGGCTATGGACTCCGTTACGAGTACGGAATCTTCAAGCAAACGATCAAGGAAGGCTGGCAGTGCGAGCAGCCGGACAATTGGCTGCGCCGCCCCGATCCTTGGGAAGTGGCACGGATCGAGGAGTCGGTTGAAGTGAAATTAAACTGTTCGTTCGAGCTGCATGACGGCGTGTTGCGCATGGTCCCCGGACAGCCGTCCACCATCATCGGGATTCCGTTCGACCGCCCCGTCGTCGGATATGGCGGGAAGACCATCAACACGCTCAGGCTCTGGGCCGCGGCCGTGCCGGATTACTTCGATTTCCAGCGATTCAGCGGCGGTGATTTCGTGGCCGCATTGGCTGGGACGCTTGCAGCCGAGTCGCTGACGCGTGTGCTCTATCCCGACGACTCCACAGTTCGAGGCCAGGGGTTGCGGTTCCTGCAGGAATATTTCCTCGTTGCCTGCTCGCTGGGCGATCTCGTGGGGCGCTTCCGGCGCGGCAATCTCGACTGGAACGCCCTGCCCGAGAAAGTCGCCATCCAGTTGAACGATACGCACCCGACGATGGCCGTACCCGAATTGATGCGGATTCTGCTGGACGACGCACATTTCGGTTGGGACCAGGCCTGGGAGCTGACGCAACGGACTCTGGCGTACACAAACCACACCCTGCTGCCCGAGGCGCTGGAAAAATGGCCGCTCGAATGGTTCGCGCAGGTGTTGCCGCGTCATTTGGAAATTATCTACGAGATCAATCGCCGGCATCTTGACCAAGCGCGCGCGCGCTTCGCCGGCGACGACAACCGTCTCGCCAACGTGAGTCTCATCGAGGAGGGCGCGACGCGTAAAGTCCGGATGGCCAACCTGGCCATCGTCGGATCGCATAGCACCAACGGCGTGGCCGCCATTCACTCCGGATTGCTGCGGACGATGACAGTCAAGGATCTGGCCGAGATGTTTCCGGAACGGTTCAACAACAAGACCAACGGCGTGACGCCCCGTCGCTGGTTGCTCCTGGCGAACCCCGCGCTCGCGCGCGCGATCACCGAAGCCATTGGTGAAGGGTGGATTACCGATCTCGGTCAATTGACCAAGCTCAAGAAGTTGGCCGGCGACAAGAGCTTTCGCGACGCAGTACGCAAAGCCAAGCGCGAGGCGAAATCACAGTTTGCCCAGTGGCTCAAGATGACATCGGGACAGACGGTCGATCCGGACACGATCTTCGATTGCCAGGTAAAACGCATTCACGAATACAAGCGGCAACTGCTCAACGCGCTGCGCATCGTCGTGCTGTACAACCGGTTGTGGGAGAATCCGAGCCTCAAGATGGCCCCGCGGACATTTTTCTTTTCCGGCAAGGCAGCGCCGGCCTACCATTTGGCCAAGGTGATCATCAAGTTCATCAATAATCTGGCCGGGACAATCGACGGAGATTCTCTCGTCCGCGGAAGGTTGAAGGTTGTCTTTCTACCCGAGTATTGTGTGTCGCTTGCGGAGCGACTGATTCCGGCTACCGATGTCTCCAACCAGATCTCGACGGCCGGGTATGAGGCCAGCGGGACGAGCAACATGAAGTTTATGATGAACGGAGCGTTGACGCTGGGGACACGCGACGGCGCAACCATCGAGATGGCGGAAGAAGCGGGCGAGGAGAACTTCTTTCTCTTCGGCCTCACGGCGGACCAGGTGGCCGGCAGTAAGGGCTGGTATCGTCCGAGCTGGCATTATGACAATGAGGCGGAAACCCGCGCGGCGCTGGACCAGATCTTCTCCGGCTACTTCAGCCGCCACGATGTACCGGGCGTCTTCGAATCGCTGCGGTACGCGTTGCTGACAGGCGGGGACCACTATATGCACCTGGCGGACCTGTCTTCTTATCTCGATGCTGACCGCCGGCTCTGCGACCTATATGCCGACCCGGATGGATGGACACGCAAAGCGATCTTGAATGTCGCCGGCTCAGGGAAGTTCTCCAGCGACCGCACCATCGCCGAATATGCAGCCGACATTTGGAATGTGAAGCCATGCCCGGTTCCGTAGTAGAACGACGATATATCACCGGGAAGGATTGAAACTGATGGCGCTCTCACCCTTAGCAGGCAAGCCGGCTCCGAAAGAGATGCTGGTGGACTTAGCCAAGCTCGAAGGGGAGTATTACGCGCGCAGGCCGGATATGGGAGATCCTAACCAGTCGGTTGCCTTCGGCACGAGCGGACATCGCGGATCGTCGTTCCACGGCTCGTTCAACGAGGCGCATATTCTTGCCATTACACAGGCCATTTGCGACTACCGGCGCGGGCAGGGCACCGACGGCCCGCTCTATATGGGCAAGGATACGCACGCGCTGTCCGGACCGGCTCAGCGCACGGCGCTCGAAGTCCTTGCGGCGAACGGCGTGCATACCGTCATTCAGCAGGACGACGATGTGACGCCCACGCCGGTCATCTCACGCGCCATCCTGGTATACAACCGCGGCCGCAAAGCGCAGTTCGCGGACGGCATCGTTGTCACGCCCTCGCATAACCCGCCGGAAGCAGGGGGTATCAAGTACAACCCGCCCAACGGCGGACCGGCAGATACCGACGTGACGAAATGGATGCAGGATCGCGCGAATGCGTTGCTACGGGAAGGTAATGCCGGTGTCAAACGCGTGCCCTTCGAAAAGGCGTTCAAGGTGGCAACCACGAAACAGGAAGATTTCATCCTGCCCTATGTTCAAGACCTTCGGAACGTGATCGACATGGAGAGCATCCGCGAGGCGGGTCTTGTGCTTGGCGTGGATCCGCTTGGCGGCGCCGCGGTCCATTACTGGGAACCGATCAATAGGGTCTATAAACTGAACATTACCGTTGTGAATCCGACAGTCGATCCGACCTTCTCCTTCATGACAGTTGATCACGACGGCAAGATCCGAATGGACTGTTCGAGTCCCTATGCGATGGCCGGCCTCGTCGGCCTGAAGAATCGGTTTCGCCTCGCCTTCGCCAACGACCCGGACTCGGACCGCCATGGAATCGTGACACCGTCCGCCGGACTGATGAATCCCAATCACTATCTCGCCGTCGCGATTCGCTATTTGCTCACGCATCGACCCCAGTGGCCTGCCGATGCGTTGGTCGGCAAGACGTTGGTGTCGAGCGGCATGATCGATCGTGTCGTCGCCAAACTCGGCCGCCGGCTGTGCGAAGTACCGGTCGGATTCAAGTGGTTTGTGCCGGGCCTGTTCGATGGCTCTTGCTGCTTCGGCGGTGAAGAGAGCGCCGGAGCAAGCTTTCTCCGTCAGGACGGCACCGTGTGGACGACCGATAAGGATGGCCCGATCATGAACCTGCTTGCGGCAGAAATCACCGCCTGTACCGGCAAAGATCCGGGGGAGCACTACCGCGAACTGACGGCTGAATTTGGAAGTCCGCTCTATACGCGCATCGATGCGGCGGCCACGCCGGAGCAGAAGCAAAGGCTGGGGAAGTTGTCGCCCGATGCCGTCACGGCATCGACGCTCGCCGGTGACCAGATCACTGCCAAGCTAACCAAGGCGCCGGGCAACAACGCCTCGATCGGTGGATTGAAAGTCATCACCGCCAACGGCTGGTTCGCGGCCCGGCCCTCCGGCACTGAGAATATCTACAAGATCTACGCGGAGAGCTTTAGGGACGAGCGACATCTGAACATGATCGTGACGGAGGCCCAACAGATCGTGGACGATGCTCTGGCTGCATCCGGGAGCCGCAATCGATAACGGGCGCGTTTCGTATGTCACTCGAACGGCGCTGGACTGGTGCCTATCTTCGGCGGACTTACTATGAAGATTCCAACGAATCAGGTATTTCTCGTGCGTCACGGTGAAACCGAGTGGAGTCTCAACGGACGACACACCGGGACCACCGATATTCCCCTGACTGAACACGGCCGGCAGGTGGCCAGGTTATTGCGGCCGATTCTGGCGAAGGAGTCGTTCACGCTGACCCTGACCAGTCCTCTCCAGAGAGCCAAGGAGACCTGCCGGCTGGCCGGTTTCGAGGACGTGGCACAGATAGAGCCTGATCTGATGGAGTGGAACTACGGGCGTTATGAGGGATTGACGCCCGCCGAGATCCATGCGACGGCTCCGGGCTGGCTACTCTTTCGAGATGGCGCCCCGGGCGGAGAACAGCCAGAGGAAATCGGCGCACGCGTCGATCGCGTGATCGAGAAGGCGCGGGCTGTCACGGGCGATGTCATATTATTCGCCCATGGGCACGTGCTGAGAGTCTTTGCGGCTCGCTGGGTGGGACTTCCTTCTTCGGAAGGCCAACACTTTTTGCTCGATACGGCCACGATGAACATCCTGAGCTACTACCGTGGCATTCCGGCGATCAAGCGATGGAACGCGCCGGTTCAGTTCTGACGAGAACGGCCGCGACTGCATCCACGAGAAAAGATCTACTGAATAGCCGGAATTCCTAAGGAGGTGAAGCGATGACGAGCGGCGCAGTTCCACTCACGCAAAGCGCTGCCTGGAATGCTCTTCGTGAGCATTACGAGGCGATCAAAGCCGCGCACATGCGGGATCTGTTTGCGAACGATCCCGGGCGTGGCACGCGCTTGGTGTGCGACGAGCAGGGAATCTATCTCGACTATTCGAAAAGCCGTCTCACGGACGACACGCTGCGTTTGCTACTCGAGCTCGCCGGCGCCGCAGGCTTGCGGGCCGGCATCGACGCGATGTTCCGCGGCGACAAGCTCAATGTGACGGAGGATCGGGCGGTTCTCCACGTCGCGCTACGCGCTCCCGCCGGCGCCACCATCAAAGTGGACGGCGAAAATGTGGTGCCGAAGGTCCATGCGGTGATCGAGAAAATGTCCGGCTTCGCCAACCGCGTCCGCAGTGGCGAGTGGAAAGGCCATACCGGCAAGCGCATCCTCAATGTCGTCAACATCGGCATCGGGGGCTCGGACCTGGGGCCCGTCATGGCCTACGAGGCGCTACGGGCGTACAGCGATCGCGCATTGACGGTACGTTTCGTCTCGAACGTTGATGGGACCGACGTCGCGGAGTCGACGCGGGGCCTCGATCCGGCGGAGACGTTGTTCATTATCTGCTCGAAGACCTTTACCACGCAGGAGACCCTTGTCAACGCGCAGACCGCGCGTGCGTGGTGCCTGCAGGCGCTCAAGAACGACAAGGCGGTGGCCCGCCACTTCGTGGCCGTGTCCACGAACGCGGATGAAGTCGAGAAATTCGGCATCGACCTCGCCAACATGTTCGTATTCTGGGACTGGGTCGGAGGCCGTTACTCGTTGCCCTCGGCCGTCGGCCTCTCACTGATGGTCGCCATCGGACCCGAGCGATTCCGCGAGATGCTGGCCGGGTACCACGCAATGGACGAGCATTTTCGGACCGCCCCGTTCGACAAGAACCTGCCCGTGCTGCTGGGACTCATCGGACTCTGGTACGTGGATTTCTTCGGCGCCGAGTCCCAGGCGATTCTGCCCTATGATCATTACCTCGGCCGGCTGAGCGCCTATCTGCAGCAGCTCGACATGGAGAGCAACGGGAAGCGCGTGGACCGGGATGGGAACGTGGTGAATTACCACACGGGTCCAGTCATTTGGGGGCAGCCTGGCACTAACGGCCAACATGCGTACTACCAGTTGATCCATCAGGGCACGCGGTTGATCCCCTGCGACTTCATCGGCTTCTGCCGGTCGCTCAATCCCATAGGACAGCATCACGATCTTCTGGCGTCCAATCTGTTCGCGCAGACGGAGGCGCTGGCTTTCGGAAAAACCGCCCCGGAAGTGGAGGCTGAAGGAGTGCCTCCGGCCCTGGTGCCGCATCGCACGTTTCCAGGCAACCACCCGACAAACACCATCCTGATCGAGCAACTGACGCCAGAGATACTCGGCAAGCTGATCGCGCTCTACGAGCACAAAGTCTTTGTCCAGGGCATGATCTGGCGCATCAACTCGTTCGATCAGTGGGGCGTAGAGCTGGGCAAAGTGCTGGCCAAACGGATCACGCCGGAATTGACGAGTGGAACGGACCACGATCTCCGGCACGATAGCTCGACCAATGCGTTGATCCGGCGATACCGCCGGCTTCGCCTGCCGGGCTGAGACATCGTTCCGCCGACAACTTTCTGGTGGACACACTACGCCGGTCCCACCGGCACCATCATCGGCATGACGACGTTCGGGGCGTCGGCTCCGCTGAAAGTATTGTAGAAGGAGTTTGGCTTCACGAAGGAGCGTGTTGTCGAAGCCGCTATGCAGCAACTGGGACAAGCGAGGTAGTCGATGATGAGCGGCTCGACTACTCACAAATGGAAGTGGACCCGTGTTTGAAGGGACAACAGTGAGGTCGAGCCTGCAGATGATGGGAAACAGCGCTCCTCTCGGCGCGACCGTCTGTCATGACGGCGTCAATTTCAGCCTGTTCTCGCGTGACGCGGCGGGCGTGGAGCTACTGCTCTTTGACAGGCCGGATGACGCAAAGCCGGGACGCGTGATCGACCTCGATCCCGCATCCAACCGTACCTATCACTACTGGCACGTTTTTGTACCGGGTGTACGGCCGGGACAGATATACGGCTATCGCGCTCAAGGCGCCTGTGATCCTGCTGAGGGGTTGCGCTTTGATCCGACCAAAATTCTGCTTGACCCATACGGCCGCGGCGTCGTTGTGCCGGAAGGCTACAGCCGCGACGCTGCGAAGCGAGAAGGCAACAATACTGCGGTGGCAATGAAGAGCGTGGTGGTGGACCCGTCGGCGTACGATTGGGAAGGTGATGCGCCGCTGAAGCGGCCCTCCTCGCAGACCATCGTCTATGAGATGCACGTGCGCGGATTCACCCGCCATTCCAGTTCCGGCGTCGCTGAGAATACACGTGGCACCTATGCCGGTCTGGTTGAGAAAATTCCCTACCTGCAGCAACTCGGCATCACGGCCGTCGAACTGCTGCCGGTGTTCCAGTTCGACGCTCAGGACTGCCCGCCGGGAAAAATCAATTACTGGGGCTATGCCCCGGTCTCGTTCTTTGCGCCTCACCAGGCCTACAGCTCGCGTCAGGATCCGCTTGGCCCTGTGGATGAATTTCGAGATATGGTCAAGGCGCTGCACCGGGCCGGCATCGAGGTCATCCTCGATGTCGTGTTCAACCACACGGCGGAAGGCGACCACGGCGGGCCGACACTGAGCTTCCGTGGTCTGGACAACAGGACGTACTATATTCTCGAGCATGACCGCGCCCGGTACGCCAACTACACCGGCACGGGCAATACGCTGAACGCCAACCAGCCCATCGTGCGCCGCATGATTGTGGACAGTCTCCGCTATTGGGTTGAGGAAATGCATGTGGACGGGTTTCGGTTCGATCTCGCGTCAATCCTCGCACGGGACGAGTCTGGTGGGGTGATGGCGAATCCGCCGGTGCTGTGGGATATCGAGTCGGACCCGTCATTGGCCGGCGTGA
The DNA here is from genome assembly GCA_041748925.1 of Nitrospiraceae bacterium. GTDB lineage: Bacteria > Nitrospirota > Nitrospiria > Nitrospirales > Nitrospiraceae > Palsa-1315. The sequence goes on from JBGTCI010000058.1 coordinate 52,198, forward strand.
AATTCATTGCCGAGGCGTGGGATGCGGCCGGGCTCTACCAGGTGGGCAGCTTCGTCGGGGACAGTTGGAAGGAATGGAACGGGCGGTTCCGCGACGATGCCCGAAGCTTCTTTCGCGGCGAAGACGGATCGGTTGCGCGTTTTGCCGATCGCCTGGTTGGCAGCCCAGAAGTCTATGGACACAAGCAGCGCGAACCCGAACAGAGCATCAACTTTGTGACCTGTCACGACGGGTTTACTCTGAACGATCTTGTTTCTTATGACCACAAGCACAACGAGGAGAACGGCGAAAACAATCGGGATGGGGCCGACGACAACCGAAGCTGGAACTGCGGCATCGAGGGTTCCACGGATGACCCGGCGGTGGAGAAGCTTCGGAACCGGCAGGTGAAAAACTTCCTGGCCATTACCTTGCTGTCCATAGGGCTACCTATGATTCTAATGGGCGACGAAGTCCGGCGCACCCAGCGGGGCAACAACAACGCCTACTGTCATGACGATGAGACCAATTGGTTTGACTGGACGTTGCTCGCCAAGCATGCCGACGTGCACCGGTTTGTGACCCTGCTCAATGCACGACGGGTCATGCGGAACGTGGAGCATGAGCGCCAACGTATCAGCCTCACCCGGTTCATCGAGCAGGCAAATAAAGCCTGGCACGGCGTCAAGCTCGGACAACCGGACTGGAGTCCGCATTCGCACAGCGTGGCGCTCAACGCCGAGTTACGGAAAGACCGAATCTTCTTTTACATGATCCTGAACGCGTATCGGGAGCCGCTTCATTTCGAGTTGCCTCCGCTGCACAATGGCAGCGATAATTCCTGGCGTCGGTGGATCGACACAGCGCTCGACTCTCCCTTGGATATCGCTCCATGGCAAGCCGCCCCCTCAATTCCCGACCGCACCTATCGGGCCGCCGCGCACTCCGTGGTCGTGCTGTTCGTCGGTTTGGCAGAGGGGTCAGGATGAGCGATGGAGATGACGTCTTGATACGCTGGAAGGTATTCAGTCCGCTGTTCTGATACGAGCATAGAGGGGGAAGATGATGGCAAAAGACAAACGGCAGAAAGACCACGATACGACCAAACTGAAGCGCAAAGAATACGAGAAGGAGCTATGTAAGCTCCAGGCCGAGCTCTGCCACCTTCAGGCCTGGGTGAAACACAAAGGCCTACGCATTATGGTGGTATTCGAGGGCCGCGATGGGGCCGGAAAGGGCGGCACCATTCGCGCCATTACTGAGCGCGTGAGTCCTCGCGTGTTTCGCGTCGTGGCGCTCCCGGCGCCCACAGACCGCGAGAAGACCCAAATGTACATTCAGCGGTACATGGCACATTTCCCGGCGGCCGGGGAAATCGTCATCTTCGACCGTAGTTGGTACAACCGTGCCGGAGTCGAATATGTCATGGGCTTTTGCACCAAGGAGCAGTATGAAAACTTCTTCGAGCTCTGTCCGACCGTCGAAGGATATATCACGAAGAGCGGGATCGTCCTGATCAAGTACTGGCTTGAGGTGAGCAACGAGGAACAGGAGCAGCGTTTCGAAGCCCGCGTCGAGGATCCGCGGCGCCAGTGGAAACTCAGCCCCATGGACCTCCCGTCACGCGCGAGGTGGTACGACTACTCCCGCGCACGCGACCGGATGCTCGAGGCCACGGATTCGAAGCATGCGCCGTGGCACATCGTGCGGTCGGATGACAAGAAGCGCGCGCGATTAAACTGTATTACCCATTTGTTGTCGATGATTCCCTACAAAAAACTGCCGGTTCACAAAGTGAAGATTCCAAAGCGATCGAACAAGGGGAGGTACGACGACCACGCGACGATGAAGAAGAGAGGCTTTATCCCAGAAGTCTACTGAAGTTCGAGTCCGCGGGATTACGGCTTGGATTTTACTTGAGGGCTTCGGCTCCGCCGACAATATCCATGAGTTCCTTGGTGATGACACCTTGTCTGGTCTTATTAAAGTAGGTTGTCAGTTTCTTGATGAGTTCACCTGCGTTTCTCGTGGCGCCATCCATTGCCGCCATGCGGGCAGCCTGTTCGGCGGCCGAGGATTCCAGTAGCATACGGTACGCTTGGACATGAAAATTCCGGTGCAGAAGGTGTTTGAGCAACTCATCTTCACTCGGCTCATACAGATAGGCCCCCGGGGTGGTCTCCGTTGGTTGATCCAGATCTTTCACGCTGGAGATCTCCACGATCCAGTCGATTGGTAAGAGCTGTTCGATCACGACCCGTTGCTGCATGACGTTTTTAAACTCATTATAGATGACATACACCGCATCGATACGCCCGGCCACGTAGTCGTCGATGGCCGGGAATTCTTCTCCCATCACCATCCCGTGCTCGAACGTCAATTTGTCGAAGACGTCCACCACCTCCCGGCGCACCGTCCAGGCGCGTCTTCGAAAAAAGTCACGGCCTTTCCGCCCGACCACCGCCACCTCAACCTGCACACCGCGGGACTCAAATTCCTTCAGTGCGGTGGTCGCCGAACGAAGAATGTTTGTGTTAAACGCGCCGCATAATCCGCGGTCGCTCGTCACGACCGTCACGGCAACATGACGGTGCTCGCCTTCCCGTTTACGGAGCAACGGGTGGGACTCTCGATTGACGCGTCGGCTGAGGTTGCGGATGGTTTCCCGCATCTTCAGGGCATAGGGTCGTGCCGCGAGGATGCGGTTTTGCATGCGTTTGAGTTTCGCTGCCGCGACCATTTTCATGGCTTTCGTGATTTTCTGGGTTTTCTTCACGGAGGCGATCTTTCGTCTGACGGATTGAAGGCTGGGCATGTGGTCCTCCTTTGCTGTGCGATGCAATCGTCAGCGTGACGGAACTCTTTCTGTGACGGTCACGGCGACGAAACCGATGCTATGCCGGTTCGTGACCGATGAGCGGGGCTGCGTGAAGGGGACACGCTGTCAGTATTCGTACGATTGAACAGTCCACCATCGAGTTCTATTGCGCGGGCACGGGCTGCAATATTTCGTTTCGTGCCCGTACCTCCGCGGCCCGCTGTTCCTCGATCAGCGTGTATGCGACGTAGTATTTGTAAATATTGGCGACGTAGGTCACCGTCTCCTCCCCGATTCGTCGCCCGGCGATGATCTCGACGTTATTGAACCAGACGTTCGGATCGAGCCCGCGCTGTTCCGCCTCCTTCCGGAGCTTCTGGACACGGCCTGGTCCGGCGTTGTACGCGGCAAATGAGAAGAGGATCTTGTTGCGCGTATCCATCGGCTCGTTCTTGAAAAATTCGTTTCGCATCAAGCTGATGTACTTAATGCCGCCATGGATGTTCGGCTCAACTTTCGAAATGTCGCCGGTGTTCATCTCCTTGCCGGTGGCCGGCATGAGTTGCATCACGCCGACGGCCCCCACTTCACTCACCGCGTTCTGATCGAGGAGAGACTCTTGATAGCCTTGTGCGATCATGAGGAGATAGTCCATGTCGTACTGGGCTCCGTATTTTCGAAAGAACTCGACCGTCGTATGGTACTTCTTGATCTCGCCGGCAGATGTCGCAGGCTTCACAATCCGCGGGCTGCCAGTGTATTTCTTGACGAGTGCCTTTCCGAAGTCCGACTTCTGGCCGTACTGCTTGGCGAACTCCGCAATGTTCGCTTTCAGTTTCGGGCTGTTCTTGCGGATCATCCAGGCGATGTTGCCTCCCTTGTTGACCACGACGCGTTCGAGTGGCTTGATCTTCTTGAAGACCGTTGCCCACAGCCGCGCCTGATACCGGTCGACGACGACAATGCCGACCAGTCCGGCATGGACCATTTCCAGCAGGTCGTCGTCCTGCAGATCCTCCGGCGCGGCCTTGAGCGTGACCGGGGGCTTCTGCTCATTCGCGAAGCGCTCGTTGAGATGTTCCAGGTGGGTCCAGTAACTCGATGATTTGCGGACAAACACTTCCTTGCCCGAGAGATCGTCGACGGAGGCCAACTCGGGAGAGTTCGGTCCTGTCACCGCGATTTCCTTAACGCCACGGAAGAAAGGCTCGCCGAAATCGACTTGTTCTAGGCGTTCCGGTGTGACAGTCAAGATGCCGGCCGCAATATCGCCGCGTCCCTCCAATAGCCCAGGAATCAGCTGGTCTCGTGAGGTCGGAATGAAGGCCACAATAATGCGGATGTGTTTGCCTTTTTGCGACTGGTGATGGTTGTTGACATCTTCCTCGAACGCTTTGAGCAGCTCGTATTCGGCGCCGGTCTGCCGGGCCCCATTGAGCCAATACGACGTGCGGGATGGCGCAACCAGCACGCGAATGACGCGCCGCTTGACCATGCCATCGAGGTCTCCCGTCCAAGGCTCAAAGACAGGATTCTGTATCAGCTCCTGCTTTGTCTGCGATTGTTGATCTTGCGCGAAGGCGGGCAGGGACAGAGCAGTACAGATGCACAGAATTCCCAGAAGAACATACCTCATGGAATTGCCCCAGTTGTTCTGGTTTATCTGGTCTATCTTGTTTGTTTGGTTTGTCTAATTCATCTGGTTCAACCAAATAAACCAAACAAACGAGACAAACCAGATGAACCAAAGAAACCACAGAGGGAGGCGATGCTAGCATTCGCCGGTTTATGAGGTCAAGAAACTGAGTGGAGGGTTGGCTGTCAGGCGAAGGATGCCCAGGCGGCTGTGAGCCAATACAGGAAGCCGCCATCGCCCCCACGAACATACGCTATCGAAGAGGAAGCCTCAAAGCGTCTTCCCCTTATTGAGATATGTAGCTGCGACGGGTGCAGCCCGTCACGTTAGTCCAGCTTTCATCCAGCGCGCGTTACTTGCTGCCGCTCTGCTGAAGCGACTCCAGCACCTGGTCGAGGCTGAAGCTGCCGACTTTCTGGCTCGGCGGGAATTCTTTGAACGACATCAAAAATTGCCCGATGTATTGTTGCGCCGGCACGAGCAGGAAGAGGCGGTCCGCCCTCCAGCGCCAATATTCCCAGCTATGCTCTGCCTGTTCGAACGGGTCAGTACGGATGTTGAATATTCTGGGGACGCGCAGCGGCACGAACGGCTCCTGCCAGACGTCAAATCCATGGGCGCGTTGCTCGGCAAAGACGATCTTCCACTGATTGTAGCGCAGCCCTACGAGCGAGCCGTCGTCGTTGAAGTAGAAAAACTCGTGACGCGGATCGGGCCCGCGGCCTGCGAGCGAGTCGGTGATGTTGTAGCCGTCGAGATGGACTTTGAAGGTCTTGTCGCCGACATTCATGCCTTTCAGGAGCTGCTCCTTCACGTCCGGCACGCCGGCGGCGGCCATCATCGTCGGGATCATATCCATGTGTGAGTAGATCTCGTTGTTAACCGTGCCGGGTTTAATGACACCGGGCCATCGAATCACAGTTGGCACGCGGTAGCCGCCCTCCCAGTTGGTGTTCTTCTCGCCGCGGAAGGGCGTGGTACCGCCATCGGGCCAACTGGCCACCTCGGCACCGTTGTCGGTGGAATACATGACGATGGTGTTTTCATCGAGACCGAGTGACTTGAGCTTATCGAGCAACTGGCCGACCATCGCGTCGTGCTCAAGCATGCCGTCTGGATAGACACCCAGTCCAGTCTTGCCTTCACTTTCCTTCTTGAGGTGCGTATGGATGTGCATGCGGGTGGAGTTCCACCAGAGGAAGAACGGTTTGTCCGACTTTGCGGCTTTGTCAAGATACGCTAGCGAGGCAGTGGTGACCTCTTCGTCGATCGTCTCCATGCGCTTCTTGCCGAGCGGGCCGATGCTCTCGATCTTCTGCGTGCCGTCCGGGTTCGCCCAGGTGTGGATCACGCCGCGCGTTTGAAACTTCTTGATCAGGGCAGGATCTTTGAAGTAGTCCGCACTCTCGAACTCTTCCTCGGCGTTCAAGTGGTAGAGCGAACCCATGAACTCGTCAAAGCCGTGCGCGGTTGGCAGAGTCTCGTCGGCGTCGCCCAGGTGGTTCTTGCCGAACTGCGCGGTCATGTAACCCTGCCCCTTGAGCAATTGGGCGAGCGTTACGTCGCGCGCCTGGAGCCCTTCCTTGGCGCCGGGCAGGCCGACCTTGAGGTTACCGGTGCGGAAGCCGCTCTGCCCCGTGATGAACGCTGAGCGTCCAGCGGTACAGCTCTGCTCGCCGTACCAGTCGGTGAACAAAGCACCTTCCTTGGCGATGCGGTCAATGTTCGGCGTTTTGTAGCCCATCATGCCCTGGTTGTAGGCGCTGACGTTCCAGTAGCCGATGTCGTCGCCCCAGATGATGACGATGTTGGGTTTTTTGTCGGCGGCGACTGCAGGGAGCGCGCCGGTGACCAGTGCCATCGCTCCTATGAGGAGAGACCATTGGAGAATGCGACTCATGATTATTCCTCCATAGTTAGCGCGTTCGTTTGTCGTGCCTTGCATGATGAACTGCGATCTTCGGATCTCATTCCCCGGCCAGGTGAAGCATTTGTCATCGGCGGGAACACCCCGTCCTTATTCACCAACCCATGATTAGTCCGCCATCATCTTGCGTACGTGAGCCTCGCGCAGGGCCTGCTGCGCTGCTTCGTTGTTCGCGGCTTTTATGTCTTTCAAGTCGATCGTCACCGTGTAGATTTTTCCGTTGAATTTATTGTCGTGCTGTTTGTAGTCCAGCGACACATTGGTTTCGCCATCCTCACCCACATCCGTTCCTTCATCCGCCGAGAACACGAACGGCTGGGTTTTGGGGATGTGTCCTTCCGCGGCCCTTTGTCCATCGATCGTAAGGGAGGACTTGCCGCCTGTTCCCGGCTTGGCTTCATCGGGGATGAACTCGTACACGATCGTGTGCTTCCCGGGCGCGAGTGCAGAAGGCGCGGCGATATTGGTGCGTTCCAGGGCGAACCAGTTGTACTCGTGATGCACCCTGCCGTCCTTCATATACAAGGTCCAGCCGCCGAAGTAGCCGGCCTGTGCGATGATCACGCCGCTTGCCGCCGCCTCCTTTACCTCGATCTCAGCGGTGATGGTGTGATGGACGCCTTTCACGTTGATAAACGCGTTTTCCATCATGCCGGTCATGCCCTCATAGACCGTGAGGGATTTCCGCACGCCCATCAGGTCAGGCCTGCCGGCTATTGCGGGGTTAAAGCGCTCGGATCGCCGGTCGTCGATGGGCAGCACATTGTTCTTGACGGCTTCTTTGAAGAAAACCTTCTGCAACTTCTTCAACTTCTCAGGGTACTGTGCGGCGAGGTTGTCGGCTTCGCTGAAGTCCTTGTCCACGTTGTACAGTTCCCAGACGTCCGAGGTCAGCGGCGGGTTCTGTACCATCAACCAGGGAATCGAATGACGTGTGCAGGCGACCCAGCCATCATGATAGATGCCGCGGTTGCCGAACATTTCGAAATACTGCGTGGTGTGGCGGTCCTTGGCCTGGGCATGGTCGGCCGAATAGAGCATCGAGACTCCGTCCATGGGCCGCTGCTTGATGCCGTTCACCGTCTTGGGTTCCGGCAGTTTTGTGGCTTCCAGCACTGTCGGCGCCACGTCGATCACGTGGCTGAACTGCGAGCGGATCTCGCCCTTGGCCTTGATCCCGTTGGGCCAGTGCAACACCATGCCGTTGCGTGTGCCGCCGAAGTGGCTGGCGACCTGCTTAGTCCATTGGAACGGTGTATCGCCCGCCCAGGCCCAGCCGATGGCGAAGTGCGGGAAGGTGTTGGGGCCGCCCCACTCATCGATGTGTTCCATCATCTGTTCGGCCTTGCCCACGATGCCGTTCAGTGCCATCATTTCGTTGTAGGTGCCTTCCGGTCCGCCTTCCGCACTGGATCCGTTGTCGCCCACGATGTAGAAGAAGATCGTGTTGTCCAGTTCGCCGATCGCTTCTAATTGCGAGACCAGCCGGCCCACTTCATGATCAGTGTGTTCGGCGAAGCCGGCAAACGTTTCCATCTGGCGCTCGAAGAGCCGCTTCTGGTCGGCGCTCATGTCATCCCAAGCGGGAATTTCCTTGGGTCGGGGGGTAAGTTTGGCATCAGCAGGGATCACTCCCAGTTTCTTCTGGCGGGCGAAGGTCTCCTCGCGCAACTTGTCCCAGCCGCCTGCGAACTGGCCCTTGTATTTCTCGATCCACTCCTTGGGCGCATGGTGCGGGGCGTGCGTGGCGCCGGTCGCGAAGTACATATAGAAAGGTTTGTCGGGAGTGAGGGTCTGCTGCGCACTCACCCATTTGATCGCTTGATCCGTCATGTCCGTGGTGAAGTGATAGCTCGGCGTGTGCGGTGTCTCGATGCGCACTGTGCCGTCAAAGATGCCCGGCGCCCACTGGTTGGTCTCGCCGCCGATGAAGCCGTAGAATTTGTCGAATCCAGAACGTGTCGGCCAGCGATCAAACGGGCCGGACACGGAGACTTCCCACGGCGCGGTCTCGTGGTATTTGCCGAAGGCCGCGGTGCTGAATCCGTTCTGGCGCAGAATCTCGGCCAGCGGCGTCACGCTTAGAGGCCGCACGCCGGTATTGCCGGGATAGGCGGTGGCCAGTTCCATAATGGCTCCGGCATTGTTCACGTGATGGTTGCGGCCGGTGAGCAAGGCGACGCGCGTAGGACTGCACAGCGCGGTGGTGTGGAAGCGGTTGTATTTCAATCCGTTGCCTGCCAGTTTCTCCAGTGTGGGCATGTGGATCGGTCCGCCGAACGTGCTGGAGTGGCCGAAGCCGATGTCGTCGAGCAGGACGATCACCACGTTGGGTGCACCTTTGGGGGCCTTGACCTCGAACCTCGGTGGCGGGGCCATCGCCTTCCGGGCATCAAGCGCGGTGATCGCCGGGCGCTTGGGTTCTGGAATCGGCAGCACCGTCCGGTCAAGCTTATCCGCCGCCTGAGCTTGCGCAAGCAAAAAAATCTGACATCCCATCGTGAGAACAGCGAGGGTGAGACTTGCTACTACACACCCGACGGTGTGGCGTCGACTCCTGGATAATTTCCTGCTCATGTATGCCCCTCCATGGCTGCTTCGAATCATGATTGGTTTACTCTTTTCTTATGCTCCCGGTCCAATTTCATTGAGTTGCGTCATCCCTTTTCCCTGGCCGAATCCCGCACGAGGCGAAACCCCACATGGTTCGTGCCCGTATCGGGTTCGCCCTTGCCGCGGCCACCCGCAATGTAGCGTGCGCAATACTGGTCGGTGCAGAGGAACGAGCCGCCTCTATGTACCTTTTTCTTCACACCAGGCTCGCTGGGATCGAAACTGTCTACCGGCCCTTGCGGATTACGCGTGAGCGGTCCCTGCGCAACCAGCGTCTGATAGTAATCATGCCGATACCAATCGCTCGTCCATTCCCAGACGTTGCCGGCCATGTCATAGAGTCCATAGCTGTTGGGTGGAAACGAGGCCACCGGCGCAGCGCGCTCGTGGCCATCTTCCTTTGTATTCTTCTCCGGGAAGTGCCCCTGAAACGTGTTGGTCATAAACTTGCCGCCTGGTTTCAACTCATCACCCCAGGGGTATGGCTTGCGATCAAGCCCGCCACGCGCCGCGAATTCGAATTCAGCTTCCGTCGGCAGGCGTTTACCGGCCCATTTCGCGTAGGCCAGCGCGTCTTCCAATGCGATGTGGACGACGGGATAGTTCCCGCGATCTTTAATCGTGCTGTTCGGTCCCTCCGGGTGCCGCCAGTTGGCGCCCTTCACGTAGCTCCACCATTGAAAGTGGTCGTTCAATTTCACAGGATGGTCAGGAGGCGAGAAGACGACCGACCCAGCCACGAGATTTTCCGGCGGCGCGCCGGGAAAATCCTCGGCGCGTGGCGCCTGTTCGGCGAGCGTTACATATTTGGTCGCCTTCACGAACTTCGCGAACTGGTCGTTCGTGATTTCTGTTTTATCCATCCAGAATCCATCCACCGAGACACGATGCCACGGTTGGGCATCGGGAAACTCCTCCGCGCCCATCCAGAATTCTCCGCCGGTAATCCAAACCATGCCTTCCGGGGCGGGGCCAGGTGGCGGTGGAGCTTTCGTGCGAGGGGAGTCGGTGACAGGCTGTGCTGTTTGAGTGTTCGCCGCGACCGGTTGCACGGTGATGGAGGGCGCACTGCGTGCCGCTTTTGCCGCAGAAATACCCATGTCGCAGGTCATGCCGGACACCGGCGTTGCTGCGACCGACGGTGGATTGTTGCCTGAACCGAACCACCAACCGGCGAGTGCGAGGCTCGCGCACACAGCCAATCCGAGACTAATCAGAGACGCACGCGTTCTTCCCGTTAGGCCAACCGGCTTTTGTCTATCATTGGCCATAGTGGGCCGATCCAGAAATTCGTATTTTTTGGCCGGCTGGTGCGCCGCGAAGCCAGGTCAGTCCCGCGGGAGACTATTTCTCTTTGTCCGGTTTCCCGCTACTGCCGGTTGGCTCCTCCTCCGGGATGGCGGCTTGAACCAAGGTGTTGAGGACCTCATTCAGAGGAGTATATTTTGAGGCTGTCCGCCTGTTGAGGAAGTCCGACATGAGGCTGCCGAACGTCAGGCGTATGGCATCCTCAAGGAATACCGGGTCCTGCGTGACCGTCTCGCTTTCCATGACCGTTTCGGCCACAGAAGACCAAATTAATTCGCCGCTCTCTACTTCCCACATTTGCATCGACACCCGCAGCAGACTGGAACGAGTCTCCATGATTCGGACATCGAATCCAGGAATTTTTGCACGCTCTGTCATGGTTTGCGTGAAGGCTGCCAAGCGAGGCTGGAGAACGTATCGTACTCCGAGCGCAGCGCCGATTTTCGCGAGCGAGTGGCGATCCAGGAGATGACTTTGCTCAGCATCCCCTCGCATTCGAATATATTCCATTCCCAAGCCTTGCTTATTGATCTTCGTGAGGGTCTCTTGTTCAGTCAGTACTTTCCAGGTCGGGGTGAGAGTCTGGAGAGTTTGGCCCAAATACTGTGACATCCCCACCGCTGTCCCCTGCAGAGGGCCTGTCGACAGTGTCGGGAAAATTGCCACTCGCTTCCCGTCGATCGGTGTTTGATCAAACGACGGAGCGACTGGGGTGGAATTCGTGCGAACCTGCCAGCCGTACAATGATTTGCCGCACCCCGCCATACAGATGATCAGCAAAACAAGGCTCGCGACGGTTGATATGCGTACATGCCGGAATCGTTTCATCTTGAATCTCTCACCATGTGGCACATGCTCTCCATAAAGACTTGCTTACCGACTCGCTGCCGTGAAGACCATCGTTCCGCCGCCAGTGAGATTCATGCGCAGGCGATTTTCCTCCACATGCCATTCCATGACTGCTGCTAAACCAGCAAGAAACTCTCTGTCCAGCGACTCGGGCGGACAGGCGGCCCTGGTTGAATGCGTCACAGATAACGTCAGGCTCGCACCGTCCAATCGATAGTGCCCTCCGGCCTGGTTGCAGTCGGCTCGCACCTTGAGTTGTCTGTTTGGCCCGAGACTGAGGGTATAGAGTCCTGGTTCCGTCGGTGACGTTCTGGTCCCGTCGACGCGGTCGGCATATTGCCATGTCCAGACAGGTCCTTCAATGGGACTCGAAGTGTTTTCTGCAGGAGCCGTGACTTTCACCAGCCGCCCGCTCTGCAGCGCGTAGTGAACCTTCCTGCGCTCGGTCGGGCAACAAGTCCTATCGCCAGGACCGTGGGCGACCAGATCGACCTCTACGAGCCCCCGCTCGATCTCGATCCCGTTCACGCGGATGCGGTCGCCGAGGCGTGCACGGTCCACGGCGCTCCAGCGATTCTCCCGCTGCTGCACAAGATACAAGTCGAAAAATACCCCGCTTCCACCGGGATCAGTCGCGATCACGAGCGCCGCCATTGTCTGATCGCCGATCGTTCCGACCGCCACGGAATCGGTCAAGCGGATCACAATGTCAGCGGCCGAGTCCGGCGCCGCCGGTTCCTTGTAGACCCCCCCGACGAGTGGTGCCTGGCCGCTGCTTGTCCATTCGGATGGATAGGTCATGTTACGAAGACTCTCGCGAAGCCCACTTTCCGCCCATGCCGTCGTGTTTCCGAACGGTGCAGCGATGGGGAGCAAGAGTAGCGTGAATGCCACGAGGCCTCGCGTGGCGCAACACCACCTGGTGCGTGAATCGCCGATCGCTTTTGGGTCCATTACTTCATGCTTTCCCGCAGTTCGAGCAACACGTGATCAGCCGAGCCAACCTTACCAGTCTGGTTCGTGCGCGGTGTGCTCATGGGGTTCTGTCTCCGGACATGTCAGGGGGGCAGGCCTTACGATCAGAGGACTTTCGCATCCTGCGCGGCTTCAATAAATCGGCGCATGCAATCGGCTGTTCCCTTGCGAATCAAGATTCCATCCTCGGCCAGTATATTCGGTCCTTTCTGAACCGATGAGCAGTGCCAGGAGAAGAGGGTACGCTCGCCCGACTGAACCGTATAGTCCGCGTCCAGTTCGAATGATCGGTCCTTTCCGCTTCTCCAGTCGAGATAGAATCGCGTGATGGTGCCGGATACGATGCGGTCGCTCGAATCGTTCATGGTGTACCCGGACCGGCTCAGTTCCAGCCGGAGCGCGTTTGAGAAGAAGACGCCGATTTCCTGGCTCAGAAATAAATCGGTCTTGGCGGATGGGTCGGTTTCGACTTGCCGCGGACGGACACGGTGCTCATCGGACGCCTGATACTGGAACGGCGCGGTCCCGACCGTGCCTTGCCCTCTGAGCGGATTGGTCGGCTGATAATCGAGGGACACCATGCGAGGACATCCGGTCGCCGTCACGGCGCAAAGCAGGAGCCCGATCGTCCACAGGCGCGAGTTGCTTAAAAAGACATGCTTCCCGGTAATGACATCAGGCATCAGTGGAACACTCTCGACAAATGCAGGAACGATGGTGTGCGGCTCGGCCACTCTATCAATCCAGCGCCAAGTTTTCCATCACGCCTTGCCCCCCTCGACCTAGCAGGATGCGGGAAAACTATTCTCGCACGATGCTCAAAAAGACCGTCCAGCAAGGCCGCAGGCGAGTCGAAACCGGAGGCGTACCCTCCGGGGGTACGTTGAGGATTTCGATGAACCGAGAACGCCGCTGGCGGTCTTTTTCAGCGTCGTGCTAAAAACTCGGGAACATGTAGCGCACCCCCCCCTCCACATTCCACTCATAGGCCCCGCCAAGGTCATGCCCCCAAATTCCGATACCCGGACGTACAAACATGCCCAATCGTCCTACCACGCTTCGACCGACTTCGAGTTCAAAAGTCATACTGCTTTTCGCGCTCCGTTCCCAATCGACCTGCCACGCCGCTTGTCCGACGGTCCACCACCGCTCAGCCCAGAATGAATTGACTTGCACTTGTACCTTCGAACGATTGATGGAGTTTCGACTGGGATCGCCACCGACGGAGATTTGTTGCGTAAACAACCCTACCAGGAAGGACTCCCATTGGGGAATAAACCTGGCCGTGGCGATGGTTGGGCCGACCGTATATTTGCCGAGGCCCAATCCAGTTTCGGCGGCGGTGGGCATCGTCGTGACCACGCCGACGAGTACGGCATATTCGGGCGTGTTATAGGCCCGCCACCCGAGCGTGACGGCGAGATCGCTGAAGCCTTGCGTGCTGGTGGCGCCGGAACGATTTGGATCGGTCCATTTCAAGAACGGCGCATCCATGCGGAGCAAGAAATTTCTCCGATACGGCAGATCGACACGGACGATGTTGTCGACAGCCTGGGCTCCCTGAGGGAGATCAAAGTATGCAGAAGATAGCTGTATTCGTCCTACGATGGCAGTGGGGTCGGTTCCGTACTTGGCAGCCAGTTTTCTGAGACGCTCCGCTTCCTCTTGTTGCTCCGGCGTTACAGGCTGAGGCCCTAACCGTTTGATGAAGCGTCGTTTCTCCGGTGCGACATCGGACTCTTCCGCAGGCTCGTCCATCTCTACATGAGGAGACGCTGCCGGCTCGCTCCCGGGAGATCTCTCGGGCAGCGTCTCCTGTCCCAGCGCTGTCACGGGGCACATGGTGAGCAGTGCCAGTGCTCCCATCAGCCAGGCGCGTCCCCCGGCGAGATTGTCTCGTGAGTTCCTCAATTGGCACCATCTCGCGCGGGGGAGTTTCAGCGCTCGCGCGCCGTCATGGCTCCGACTTAATCCACCAACGGAATCTGTCGCGCGAGTTCAAACTTGATCACCGCACGGATTTTGTTTTCGATTTGAACATAGCGGGCCGTTTTGGCTGCAGGCAGCACCTTACCGATCTTGTCCGCATAGGCGCGTTTCAGCTTCACTTCTTGCTCCTCAACCGAAATCGCCTCATCGAGCAGCTTCTTCGCGGTGTCGTTTGAAACCGTGCCCTTGCCTTCGTTATAGGCTTCGGCGTACGCATTGATCGTTTTGCCGAGCCGCTCATTTACTTGCTGAAGGTCTTTCTGGTAGGCGTCGTACAACGGCCAAAAGTCCTTGCCTTCCGCGTCGGTCAGCCCCATGTTGCTCGCGACCAACAGCTTCTTATCCGCCTTGATCTTCTGCATGAAAATTTCCATGTTGGTATCGGCGCTGCCCGCAGTTTGGGCGAATGCCGGCACGGCACAGAAGATCATCCCCGCCATGATTAAGCCTACAACTGATTTCATCAGAATCCTCCTTGGTGTGATGTAATGGTGAACATGGAATCGGCTATTTACTCTTACTCGTTGATCGAAAGTGATTGTCTCGGCAGCCTCCTTATCTAGTACGTGTGATTGTGAATGATGAATGCGACCTTCTTCATCTCCTAGTGGATTGGTATAGAGGTGCGCCCATGGTAATCGAGCGTCCCTCACGCGTGGTTCAGTTCTTCTGAGGTGCTCGTGCTGTGTCTAGGTCCCGCATCAGCCGCTGAAATTCCGGGTCGTTACGCATCAGCCGCGAGGCGGCCAGGAGAAGGCGGTCGATATGTGAGTCCGTCAAATACAACGTGGTTGGTATCTTCATGAGCGCCTGCCGTTCGTCCGGATCGGCCACTTCGCTCAAACTGGCATTGATGAAATAAATGTCGGCGTCTGGGGCAAATGGGCTGTCGGCCGGTCGCGGTGTGGTGCGAAGCTTCAGCCGTGCGTTTTCCACGCCCTGACGCAGCAGGGTGACCGAATCAAAGGAGTAGCGATTGATCGGCAGATCGACCATGGCGCCCATCGCCCGGGAGACAACCGGGATGTGATCGCTCCGGTACTCGAGCACATCGGGACTGGTTTCTGCATTCACCGCCAGCACCACGAACTTCCGAACGCCCTTCAGGTTTCCTTCCTTTAAGAAGTTCTCCAGTCCGCCCATGACGCTGGCTCCTTCGATCAGAGAGCGCAAGGCCATATTGTCCGACAGGCCGCCGTCTAGCAGATGGATGTTGGGACGTTTCTTGATATCCAGGTAGGACAGCAACTCGTTCGCTCGTTGAGCGCCCACTCGTCGAGTGCCAACCGTGCCCTTCTTTTTCTCTTCCATGAGCCAGGGCGGCACCTGATACCCGCACTGTCCGGCATAATTTTTCAGGCTGATGGGACTGAGTACCAATGGCAGCGCCGCGGAGGACGCGGAGGCCCAGGCGATCGGCAGGCGGCTCAGATCGGAACAAATCATGTCGAATTGTGCTTGATTGAATTCGAAGCGGGAGAGGGTTGCCATGTCGGACGCGTGAATCGCAAGCCAAGGACGTTCATTGCGCTTGCTCAGGTCTGCATAGGTGGCTCCCTCGAAGAGCGACTCATCCAATAGCTCGGCCATCAGATGTGCGCGACCAAAATAGGGAGACCAGAGCCTGATCCAATTACTGGGAGACTTGAGCACTCTGGCTTTGAGTTCGCTTTCCCAGTCCTTCCGCAAAAATCGCGCTTCGAAGTCATGAAAAATCTGATCGCCGCGGAGCGCGTAGTACCCCGCGGTGAAGGTGCCTCCTGACAAGGCGAAGATGACGTCCAGTTCGTCGAGCAGCCGCTTCTGCTTGCCTTCCCAGGTGATCTGCTGCTGGGCGAGTTCCCGTAACACCCCGAAGGCCAGCGTGGATGCCCGCGTGCCTCCACCGGAAAAGGCTGCCAGAATCAGGAGACCGTCCGTATTCGCGCTATCCGGTGGCATGAGGTTGCGGAATCGGTAACCGGTTGCTGGATCCCACTGAGTCAGCGGCTCGTTTGGGGTAGGTTTTACGTAGGAACAGCCCTGGAGGATGGCTAGAAGGACCACCATGGCGAACAAGCTGAAGAGCCTCTTGCCCGCCATCGAACATCTCCCAGGCAACGCGCCCTGCATACTACTTGGGTTTTTTCGATTCATATGGTTCGGCGATGGCCACCTTGATGACTTGCCCTTCCTTGAGCTGCTCACCCACCGCAAGATTATTCATGACCGCAATCTGTTCCTTCTTCCAGGCTGAGGTAGTGCGAGCTGCCAGGGCCTCGATCGACTCTCCTCCTCGGGCCTTCACCAAACGGATACGTTTTTCCTTGATCCCGGCGCGTTCGGATGCCGACAACGGTCTGAAACTGTGGGCAACTGAGTGGAATAGTGGCTGTAAAGTGTCGAACTGTTTAGTTGGAGCCATGCCGGCCACCTGATAGATGAGTCCGCCATGCGCAATCCAAGTGATGTCGAGCGTCACCTTGCCGTCCGCCTTGATTTGAGTGTGAGCAGCAGGGAGACCTCCAATGGTGAGCTTTTCCGTCTTTGAAACCACGTCGGACTTGGTCTTCTTCTCGACCTCGCGCGCGCCATCCATGGGATCGGTCCCTTCCGCTACGGCCGCCACGAGCACGGCCCCCTCTCCATTTGGCGCTGCCGACACAAGCCTCTGTGGAGTGTTTTCGTGCTGCCATGTTTCCGGAAACTGCACGAGGAAATTCATGTCGGGATGGAGGAACGTGCGCCCTTCAAAGATGCCGTTGGCGGCCCGCTGGCCGTATACCATACCGTCCAGGCGAGCGAGAAATACTTCGTGCGTAGCGCTGATCGGCGCTCGGTTGGCGCGCGTCAGTTCTTTGGCATGCTCTGCGGTCTTTTTTACTCGATCGGGTGTCGCGGGATGAGAGTCAAAAAACCCTGGCTTCCTGGACTCTTTGCTCATGAGCTCGACTTCGCGCTCGAGGCTATGCAAGAAGACAGACAAGGCGCCCGGGTCCCAGCCGGCCTTCGCCGCCATTTCCTGTCCCACTCGATCCGCCTCAGTTTCCTGGCCGCGGCTGTATGGTGAAAAGAGCAGGCCTTGGGTCAGATCGCCGACTCCCTCGATGATATTCCCGGCGAGCGGAACGACCAGCCCCGCGAGCCCCGACGCGATCCCGAACACCACAGCAAAGGGGCCTTGCCTGGAAATCTTTTGTACGGTGTGCCGCGCCGCGACGTGACCGATCTCATGTCCTACCACGCCGGCCAGTTCATCCTCGGAATTCACGAGAGCGAGCAGTCCTCGACTGACATAGACGTAGCCGCCTGGAATGGCGAAGGCGTTGGGCTCCGCCATATCCACGACATGAAACTGGTGCGTCAGATCCTGGCGGGGAGACTCCTTCGCCAGCCGCTGGCCGAGCGCATCGAGGTACGGGAGGAATTGCGGGTCGTCGAGCAAGCCCATCTGCGCTTCGACCTTCGTGGCCTCTTCGGCTCCGATCTTCTTTTCCTGCTCAACCGAGACGAGCGTGACCTCGGGAAGTCCACTGACGGGGTTCATTGAGCAGGCCGTGGCCTGCAAACCTATCAGCAGTAGACAGGAAAAGAGCCAGCGGCGCCCATGGAGCCGACACATCCGGCGATTTCCCCTACGCACCATCATAAATCCTCCTCATAGACAGTGTGGATACCTGGCTCGCCCGGTTGCTCTGATCAAAGAGCCCATGACTCAGAATTTCTTGGGATCTGGCATCGACCGGCATGACGTGCTGGAGAGGCCGTAAAAGCGGCGCCACCTACCCGAGATGAGAGTACGCACGGCAAGACTCATCGGCAACGGGGCTATTCTAGAGATGGAGGGCGAATAAGTCGAGAGGGTCGTTCAGAAATTCGGCAGGTGTCATCGGCTCTACACCGTTACCTTCTTGCCTCAAGTCTGCCCATTTTCTCCTTGCGGACAAAGTAAAAAAACGCGCCCACCATGAAGAAATTAACGACCGGCGCGATGACCGTTCCAGGCAATCACCGGCCTTAACGCGATCAATACACCGTCATACACCCACACGCTGGGTCCAGCTCAACTCACTCAGCCAGACCCAGGTGTTGATCTCGTAGATGACCGGATATTTCCGCCAGGCGGTCATGCGTTGACTTTCTTGAACGCAGCCTTCTTGCCCCCTTCCAATACCCGCTTGGCATCCAGGAGGCCGTAGAGCTGGATGAGTTTCGCCACATCCCCGGTCCAGCCGGTCTGGTGGCTCGCGCCCAGGCCCGCCCCGTTGTCGCCGTGAAAGTATTCATAGAACAGGATGAGATCCCTCCAATGGGGATCAGATTGGAACTTTTCCGTGCCCCCATACACTGGACGCTTGCCCTGTTCATTCCGCAGGAAGGTCCGGCACAGCCGATCCGCAATCTCCTTGGAGACCTCGAAGAGGTTCATCATCTTGCCGGACCCCGTGGGACATTCAATTCTAAAATTGTCGCCGTAATAGAGATAGAAATTCAGGAGCGCCCGAATAATCATGACATTCACCGGCATCCAGACCGGGCCTCGCCAGTTGGAGTTGCCGCCGAACATGCCGGTGTTGGATTCCGCCGGCAGGTAGTCCACTCGATACTCCTGGCCCCCCACGTGGAAGATGTACGGGTGCTGTTCGTGAAACTTGGAGAGCGCCCGGAGCCCGTAGGGACCCAAGAATTCATTCTCGTCGAGCATCTTCGAGAGGATCCGTCGGAGCCGTTCTGGATTGACCAAGGCAATCATTCCGCGCTCGTTCACGCCAAAATGCCCGGGGCCGGTGGGGTGCATGGACTTGAACAATTCAGGCATCTGGCGTACGCGGGCCAGCATTGCAGCGGTCTGCTGCGGAACGAGTTCCCGCTGCCACGGCTCGATCACCGTGGTGGCGCACAGGGGCAGCAGCCCCACCATGGAACGCACTTTGAGCCGTTGGGCACTGCCGTCCGGGAGCCGCAGCAGGTCGTAGTAGAAGCCGTCCTCCTCGTCCCACATGCCCTCCGGCCCGGGCTTGTTCATGCCTCCAGCGATATAGAGGAAGTGTTCGAGAAATTTTGTGACCATGTCCCCGTAGGTGGGGTCGTGGGCCACCAGCTCCCCCGCGAGCTCCATCATGTTCTGGCTGAACAGGGCCATCCAGGCTGTGCCGTCCGCTTGCTCCAGGTGGCCGCCGGTGGGCAAGGGGGCACTGCGGTCGAAGATGCCGATGTTATCGAGTCCGAGAAAGCCCCCCTCGAACACGTTCTTGCCGAACCGGTCCTTGCGGTTCACCCACCAGGTGAAGTTCAGCAAGAGCTTGTTGAAGGCCGATTTGAGGAATGGCACGTCCGTTTCGCCGCGCAGGGCCTGCTCCGTGCGATGCAGGAACAGGGTGGCGAAGGCGTGGACTGGCGGGTTCACGTCGCTGAAGTTCCATTCGTAGGCGGGCATCTGCCCGTTGGGGTGCAGGTAGAGCCCATGCAGCATCAGGTGCATCTGCTGCTTCGCGAAGTCGGGGTCCACAATCGAGAGCGGCAGCGTATGGAAGGCCAGGTCCCAAGCCGCGTACCAGGGGTACTCCCACTTGTCCGGCATCGAGATGATGTCCTTGTTGACCATGTGGAACCAGTCGGAGTTTCGAGAGTTCCGATAGCCGGAATGGAGTGGGTTGGAGTGATGCTCCTCCAGCCAGCTGTCCCCGTCGAAGAAGAAGAACTGCTTGCTCCACAGCATGCCGGCGATGGCCTGGCGCATCACATTGGCCGCGTCGGGGGAGACGGACGGCGGGGTGACGGAACGGTAGAACTCGTCCGCCTCCTTGAGGCGGGCCGCGAGAGTTTCGTCAATCCAGGGCCCGAAAGGGGCGGCGAGGGACTGATTGGTGAGGCGCAGGTGGACGGTCATCGACTGGCCGGGAGCCACCATCTGCCGATAGTGCGCCGAGGCCTTCGTCCCCTCGTGGGCTGGATTCACTGCCGTCTGGCGGCCCTGCACCACCGCGTCATTGATCCCGTCCTTGGCGTACGGGAAGGCATTGGGCTGGCCGGGAAACAGCCGGTCGTTGTTCGTGGTGTTCTCGCAAAAGAGCAGCGGCGCCTCGCCGTCGCAGTACAGATAGTACTTGCCCAGTATAGAATGCTGCGCCTCAATTGCACGCATGCCTGCCGAGCCCTTGATCTGCTTGAGGCTTGGTTTCTCGGCCGCTCGGTTGGAGGGGGCAATCCACGACGCCCAGTCGTTCCGAAACCACAGGGTCGGCAATAGATGTAGCTCGGCCTGCTCCGGGCCCCGGTTGACCGCCGTGATCTGCACCAGGATGTCGTCCGGGCCATCTTTGGCGTACTCCACGAAGACATCAAAGTAACGATCTTGATCAAACACACCGGTATCAAGCAGTTCATACTCCATCTCGTCGCGGCTGCGGCCCCGGTTTGTCTTGACCAGGTCATCATAGGGGTAGGCCGCCTGCGGATACTTGTAGAGATATTTCATGTAAGAATGAGTCGGCGTGCTGTCGAGGTAGAAGTAATATTCCTTGACGTCCTCGCCGTGGTTGCCTTCGCTGTTCGTCAGCCCGAAGAGACGCTCCTTGAGGATCGCGTCTTTCCCATTCCAGAGGGCCAGCGCAAAACAGAGCCCTTGCTGGTCATCCGAAATTCCGGCCAGCCCGTCCTCGCCCCAGCGATAGGCGCGTGAGCGGGCGTGATCGTGGGTGAAGAAATTCCAGGCGTCTCCGTTTTCGCTGTAATCCTCCCGCACGGTGCCCCATTGCCGCTCGCTCAGGTAGGGACCCCATTTCTTCCAAAGTTTTTCATTCTGGCGGGCTTCTTCGAGCCGCAAATGTTCAGCCGTCTTCATGGTACTCCTCCCTTATGTGACAAGAGAATAATACTCACGGATAATTGCGAAGGCCTTTGGCTATGCTCTCTCTCTCCAGTTTCTCCCCTGATTATAGGGTGTTTATCCTAAAAGGGTGAAACACGAGAATGCAATAGCCGTGTCACACGATTGCGGTCACGAAAGAGGGTAGGTCGTGCAAATACAGAGCGGGTTAATTCAATGAATTCGATTACAAGTCACTCGACGACGGAGGCGAGTGTGCACCCGGCTGTGGACAAACACAACAGCGGATTGACCGGCAAGAGGGCAGAATGCCCCGCTCACGAGGGAGTGTCACTGCTCCGCTGTCCACTTCCTGAGTTAGGGTTGGCGGAAAGAATGCCTCATGCCCTTCTCGCTTCGTCCCTATCGTCACTTTCCTGTGCCATGCGCTGTCACGTACGACGTGGGACTGTTCCAGGGACAGGGCGAGCGGATCTAGGCTGTGCGAGTGGCAGTATATTGACAAAGATTCCATTAGTGTAGATAGTGCCTGCGATATTGTCTCGCCTTGGATCAGGCAATGGTCGGGGAGAGCCAGTTACGTCACAAATCCACCGCGCAACTCATTTCGTCTAGTATACATAGTTGAGCGGAGTCGGAAGTCCCACCATGAATCCCACTCTTGTCGGCACCATCGTTTTTGCATGCACGCTGGGGGGCGTGCTGCTCGGAATGTGGTTGCGAGCCATGTTGCCAGAACAGCACCTCACCAATGAGTCGAGAGACACCGTGAGGCTTGGCGCCGGCCTCATCGCTACCATGACCGCACTTGTTCTTGGTCTCGTCACTGCCTCTGCCAAAAGCTCATTTGATACGATGAGCGCAACGGTGAAAACCACCGCCGTCGACATCCTTACGCTCGACCGCTTCCTTGCTCGCTATGGGTCTGAGACCCACGAGATTCGAGGGACGTTGCAGGACGTGATTACGAACCGGGTCGACATGATTTGGCCGGAGGGATCATCATCCCGGCCCACCGTGGTGGATCCGTTGGGAACTGCTGCGACTGCCGAGGGAATCGCGGACCGAATTCGCGGTCTCACGCCGCGTGATGACTCCCAGCGGGCGCTGCAATCCCATGCGCTGGCACTCGTCGAGTCGGTGTTGCGAACCAGGTGGCTCGTGTATGCCAGCGGCGGATCGTCAATCCCTCTGCCATTCCTTGTCGTCCTTCTATTTTGGCTCACGCTCACATTCGCGAGCTTCGGGTTGTTTGCCCCGCGAAACGCCACGGTCATCACTGTGCTCTTCGTGTGTGCCCTGTCGGTCGGTGGCGCCGTATTCCTCATTGCGGAGATGGACGGGCCGTTCGACGGCGTGCTCAAGGTCTCCGCAGAGCCGTTGCGCTACACACTTGCGCATCTCAATCAGTAGGTGCGTCACGCTCGCGTGTGTCCAGATCACCCTCAACATTCTCAATGGAGGTGTGACATGAAACGCATCATCGTAGCAGTGGTGTTGGGTACCTTCTCTGCAGTCGGCACAGGTCTCGCGGAAGCAGCAGAGGTTTTCGTCTTTCCCAAGAATGCGCAGACCAAGGAGCAGCAGGAGCAGGACGAGTTTAGCTGCTATAAATGGGCTAAGGAGCAGACAGGTTTCGATCCAAACAAGCTGGTCGAACAGGCCAGCGCGCCAGCAGCCCCCAAAGGTGGAGCTGTCTCCGGAGCTGCCAAGGGCGCGGCGGTCGGGGCCATCGGTGGGGCGATCGGTGGAGACGCCGGCAAAGGCGCGGCGGTCGGCGCTGGGGTCGGCGCGGTAGCCGGCGCTCACAAACGACGAAAAGGCGAAAAACAGCAAGCGGCTGCTCAGGAGCAAGCTGTAAAACAGCAAGAGGCAAGTGTAGAGGGCTACCAACGAGCGTTTGGAGCCTGTATGGAAGGGAAAGGATACACAGTGAAGTAGACGCAATGGATTTTCGAAGGGAAAGAATACGACAGAAGCGTTGTTACTCGCCCGAGAAGACGGAGGGCTGTTCTAATTTTCCTGCGGCTAGAGTGTTTCAATACCCCGAGAGTTTCTATTGGGGCTCTTCGTCACATGGCCCGGGCTACTTCATTACCGCCGTCGCGGTGTTACGCAGATCAAGCGATTGAGGGTTGTAGGCACTCTGTGTGATCGCAATGTCAGTCGGTCTCACCGGTCTTCCATAGTAGGCCTCGTTGGCCTCATCCGCTACGGCTACGAAGGCGAAGCCCCCCAATACCGAGTGACGCGTTCACGGTATCCCACGCTCATCGGCATCCGGAGGGATGATCCGACCATTGGTGAGGAGGCGCTCAGGTTCGACAACCGTGTCGAGGAGCCTGTCCGGCTCGTGTGATCCGAAGATCTGTGCCCGGACTACTTGTTGATCTTTGTAATTTTGGATCCTTCGAGGGTGAGGTTGTACATCAGGCCCTTCTGGTCTAGGACGAAACCTACGATGGGTTGGTTCACCTTGGAGCTGTCGAGCGATGTCCCTGCGCCGATTGCAATGACTGCCACTGAGCCATCGACCCCGACCTTCCATCCCTCACTCTTCCGAAACCGCTTCAGAGCCTCCTCATCCAGAAACACGAGCATGATGGTTTTGACCTGGGCACCGAACTGTAATCCGAACGATCCGGCCAGGGTATTGTAATAATCCACTGTCTTGCCGTTGATGCGCAAGGCGCCTTCACCCATTTCTCCGCCAACGCCTACCCCGGCCTTGATGACCTTCGGGAACACCAGCAGGCCCTTGGCTTCGGCCAGAAATTTCTTGGCCCCGTCCACCTCTTTCTCGAAGTTCTCCAGTACGACGTCTACGCTCACGTCGATCTCCTTGGCTGTCGCGGCAACCGCAACGTCGGTTCCCCAACAGACGGCCAGCATCGCAAGGCCGATCACCCAGATCCAGGATCTCCCAAATTTTCGACTCAGCCAGAATTCGTTTCTCATCGCGATTCATCGCTCCTTTCTTAACCGTGCATAATGAAATTCTCAAACAGTACTGTCGTTCTCCGTCTCCTTTGGGCAGTAGCGATGGACGGCGCCTCCTTAGCCACAGTGTTGTGCGAACGGATATGGTATACAGCCCACCACTTCTATGCAAGACCTTCCCTTCGACTTGCGACAATTCTAAGAACCTCTGGTTCCAGGTCAGGTCCTGACATGTCAACCTGATGTCTTCACGCGCATATCTGGTCTGTCTAGTTCATCTGGTTTTTGGTTGAACGAAGTCACCAAATAAACCAGATCAACCAGATGAACTAGACAGACCGGGCTTGAATTTCCACCGCGCTGCATTAATTTTTCGCAGCCGCCAGAGTCCCTGTTGGCTTTCTCATGTTTTCTTGCCACGTTGTAGAGGTCGGGCTACACTTTTCCCACACTCTATGGCACGGGCAAAAACATCAGAGCAGCTCCGCGCTCGCTCCAAACTCTCCATGATTGAAGACCTCTCCCGTGGCGCAGGAGAGCTCCGGGAATTTCTTGCACAGGTGGAAGACCTGGGCCGGGAAGGCTTTCCCTATCTCGACGCGGGCAGAGCCAGAACTGAGCTGCAATTCCGTGAATGTATTCGCCGCACATTTGGCGAGAAATCCCCGGAATTCCAAGAACATCGTCATCGCAAACTTCTCATGGGCAGCTCTGAGGAGACGCGGCAGAGCATCGCCCTGATTAAGTCCCTCATTGCCACACTGGAACAGAAGAAGCTTGAGCTGCAAGGAGGACCGTCTCCCCAACAAGTTTCAGTACCGCCGCCGACTCCACCAGCGCCAAAGCCCCCACAGATGACCATCGTGCCGGCTTCGATCTCGACGGTTCAGATGACCGTGACACAAACATGCCCGATCCCTCCTCCACCGGTGGCCATGGCCGTCCCTCTAACCACACATCTCGATGTGGCTGCACCTATCGCCGTACCAAATCCGCCTCCGCCCTCCGTGCCCCCTTCAGATTCTTCGCGAGAGCCGGAGCCTCTGAAACCATCAGCTGTTCCACCTAAACCACCAATGGGTTCACTGGCCTCAACCCCGGCAGCGATGTCGCCTCCGCCGCCCAAGCCTGTGGTTCGAGTCGATCCGGAGCCCCAGCAGCAGTTGTCGTCAGAAACAACACAGCAGCCTGCGCAAGCAGATGTATCCCATGCAGCCGTGCCACCGTCGCCGCCGCGCCAGGAACCAACGCCCATCATGAATCCAATTCCCTCCGCCGGCCCCCAGCAACAGATGCCGGAGGCGTCTCCCGTCCCTCCGCATGTGCTCCCGCGTCCTTCAGTGCCGGTTGGTCCCGCCACGCACCAGGAGCCTGCACCTCAGTCTTTTCAGGCCGGATCAGATCCTGTCGAACTCGTGAGGGTATTGTGCCGCCGGTTTCATTCCGTCGCTCGGCAGTTGCGACTCCGTGGGGAGTATCGAGCCACGTTAAGTGTGGAAGACGAGCTCGATGTGCAGGATCTTCTGCATGCGTTGCTGCGAATCCAGTTCGACGATATTGGCACGGAGGAATGGACGCCGAGTTATGCGGAAGGAGCGTCGCGCACAACATTTTTGCTGAACGACAATCGACTTGCGGTACTCGTCAAAAAAACGCGCAACGGCCTCACTGCGAAAGACCTCACCGAGCAGCTCCGGATCGATACCGAGCGGTATCGATCCAAGAGTCGCTGCACGTCGCTCTTGTGCTTTATTTACGACCCTGAAGGCCGGATTGGCAATCCGCGAGCCCTCGAAACCAGTCTCACCACGGTGAGCGATTCCTTGACCATCGACGTACTCGTCGCTCCGAAATGAGGTCAAACATGAAAAAGTCTAAACCTGCCGTCGCCGCGTTCCCTGTATCGTCTGAGGGCTCACTTGCATTGACACAGGAGACAGGCATCCGCTACGTTGGCGAGGATTCCGCTATTTCTGCGGTGCCTTGTACGATTCACGCTCCAGTCGATGGCGGGAGAATCATGTCGGATCGGGCCTACGTGCTCATCAATGTACAGCCGGGACGCACGAGCGATGTGGTTCGGGCTCTGTCCGGAATCAAACAGATCAAGACCATCGACCCTTGTTGGGGCAAACCGGATATTATTGTCGTGGTGGAAGTGTCAGACCAGGATGCTCTGACCCAGTTGGTGCTGAGCCGGATTCATGAAATCGATGGTGTGATGCAGACCGACACCCATCTCGTCTATCGATTGAAGACTGGTAAAGTAAAGTGATCCGCACGCTTCCATACTGAGCGCCAAGAATCAGCCCGATTAACCAAGGACGCGCTCCGACTCCGCTGGACCTGTCTTCCTGCGCTCCTTTTTACTCTGACTCTCCGTTGTCGGCATCATCGCCAAGATCCAATCCAAACCGGTCAGCCATCCGATACAGCGTACGCCGATCGATGCCGAGAATCTTTGCGGCTTTGACCTTATTCCCCTTGGTTTCTTTCAGCACGCGGACGAGATGACGTTTTTCGACCTCTTCAAGCGACAAACATCCTTCATCGCTATGACTGATCGTTCCGGCGATGTCTTTCGGCGGCAGCTCCGTCCGAGACAGCGATGCAGGCAGATCCTCCGGCGTAAGGAGGGGACCATGACTCAGTGAGACGGCTCGCTCAATGGCATTTTCCAGCTCGCGCACATTGCCGGGCCACCGGTACTGCATCAACAGCGCCATGGTTTCAGGCAGCACCCCGCGCACCGCATGCGCTGCCCCTGCCGCGCATTTCTGCAAGAAGTGATGGACCAACATCGGAATATCTTCCCGCCGCTCCACCAGCGATGGCAAGGTGATACGCACGACATTGAGCCGATAAAATAAGTCGTCCCGATACTTCCCCTCCTTGACGAGCTGCTCGAGGTCTCGATTGGTCGCAGCGATGATACGGACATCGAGCTTCGTCGATGTCGTGCTTCCGACACGGCGGACCTCGTGATCTTGCATGACCCGCAATAATTTTACTTGCACGGCCTGGCCCATCTCGCCGATTTCGTCGAGGAACAGTGTTCCCCCGCTCGCGGACTCGAAGAGGCCGACTTTGTTTCCCACCGCGCCGGTAAAGGCTCCCTTCTCATACCCGAACATTTCCGACTCCAGGAGGGTATCCGGCAGTGCCCCACAATTCACCGGAATAAACGGCTTGTCTCGACGTGGGCCATTCGCGTGGATCGCCCGCGCGATCAGTTCCTTGCCGGTCCCGCTTTCCCCTTGCAGAAGCACCGTGCTCTTGCTCCCGGTCACTCGCGCCACCAGCTTGTACACTTCCAACATCGCGGGACTGCTTCCCACCAGCGGAGACCATTCATCTTTGCTCTTCAACTCTTCACGATACCGGGCATTCTCTCGGATGAGTCGGCAATGATCGAGACTCCGCTTGACTACCAGCGTGATATCCTCTTTCTTAAACGGCTTGGCGAGATAGTCGTAGGCGCCTTGCTTGATCGCTTCGATCGCGCCTTCCAGGGACCCGAACGAGGTCAGCACCACGACCGCGGTGTCAGGACTCATACGTTTAAATTCACGCAAGACCGTGAGTCCATCGACCGCGCCCATGCGAATATCCGTCAGCACCAGATCCACTCGCCCCTGACGTCCACGAGCAATAATCTCTTCTCCGCTGGCAAAGGCTTCAACGGTATAGCCTTCCTTCTTTAAGGCCTCAGCCAAAAGGTCGCGCGCGACCGCGTCGTCATCGGCTACGAGAATACTCGCTGGTTGCATCAGTGCTACCCTGTTACGTGCGTCGGCTCGCGCTTCAATCCAGGTAAAGTGACGGTCACGGTTGTGCCCTGTCCAGTCTCGCTCTCGAGCACAAGACTGCCTCCATGGGCTAGGACCGTTTCGCGGCTCAAGAATAGCCCTAACCCGGTGCCCGTGCCAACCGCTTTGGTCGTAAAAAACGGTTCAAAGGCTTTCTGCACATCGGCCTCCGGCATGCCGCATCCTGTATCCCCAACCTCGATGGTGAGGACCAGAGGCGACATCGAGTCGGCCATCTGGCGGCCGCAGTCGAGTTCATCTGGCGAGGCGGCACGGGTTCCGACTGATAGCGTCACCGCTCCCTGTGGCGGGGTAGCCGCCAAGGCATTGGCGAACACATTCACCAGCACTTGATGGATTTTTTCTGCATCGGCCCAGACGAGCGGGAGGCCTTCGGGAATCTCAACCGTCAGGGTAATCTCTTTCGCATGAAAGGCCGGTTCCATGAGCACGGCCGCCGGGCTGACCACCTGTTCCACGGGCAACCATGTTGGTTCAGGCTGGCGCTGTCTGGTTGAGGACAGCAAATCCTGAATGATCCGAACCACCCGTGTGAGTTGTTCGTCGATCACGGTCACCCGCTTCTTCATCTCAGGCGTGACGCCCGGCTCTTCAGCCAACGCTTGCACGTGCCAGGCAATCGAGTGGAGCGGCGTCCCGATTTCATGCGCGACGGACGCCACCAGCTGCCCCACCGCCGCTAACCGTTCCGAACGATTCAACCGGTCTTTTGCATCAACCAGCTGCGTGTTGGCCTTCAGAAGGTTGTCCGTTTCCTGGGCGAGCGCGGCACGCGCCGCCGCCTCTCTCGTTTTGCGCTCTTCCCACGTCATGCCGATATAGGCGACGACCAGGAGTACGCCTGCGACCACACTACGGTTGATCACCGCCGATTGCAATCGCCCTGGCTTCGTCGGTTGCATCAACCCCATGTAGGTCGCCACTATACAGGCCACCACCGTCACGAGCATCAGGCTGCGACTGCGTACGGTCGCCACTAACAGAAT
>JBGTCI010000059.1:0-15283 GCA_041748925.1 Nitrospiraceae bacterium
GCGCGTATTTCATCAAGGCCCGGACACATCTGTGGTCCACCAAGAGGCCGGATATATAGACGCAGCCCTGTTTTTCTCCAGTGCATCACGTGACACGCCGTCGTTGCCGCGAAGGCTGGGTCCATATATAAATTTGTGCTAAAAATCCACACAAACAACCGAATTCAGTAGAAGCCATAGAATCAGTAGAAACCAAACAAGCCCATGCTTTTTAACGATAAACGGGGGAACCTTCACAACATTGAGCGGTTCGAGTTATTGGTCTTCTGCCACTCTTAATCAGCGGGCCGTAGCCTGATTTGTCATCGGTTACCCCACGGCAGCGATACTCCTGAAAGATCCTTGCCTCCTGGCCTGCTGCAGATTGAAGGCCGGCCTCGATCACTCCCTAGCCTTCTTTTTCTGGTTTCCTTCGTTGCAGTAACCTCCAGACCGTCCGGCTACTCACCTTCTCTCGCTTCGCTATTGCATGGTAACTGAAGCCTTCACCTCGTAGCTTGGTAATACGCTCGACCTTCTTTGGGTCTACCTGTTCCACCTTCGCACGCCCCCACGACTTCCCAATCTTCGCTCGCGTCTTGATCGCTCTCCGTACTCCTGCGGTGACTCGCTCTCGAATCATGCTGCGCTCCAATTCCGACATGGCGGCGATCATGGAAAACATCGCCTTGCCCATCGCGGTGCTCGTATCGAGGTTCTCGTTGTAGGAAACAAACCCAATTCCAAGCGCCTTAAACTCATCCAAGGCCACGTGTAGGTGGGTGGTCGATCTGGCAAACCGATCAAATCGCCAGACTACTATCACGTCAAACCGGCGCTTTCTTGCATCGTCCATGAGCTTGTCCAAAGCTGGGCGTCGCTCCTTCCCCCCACTCACGGCATGGTCTCGGTACTCTTTGAAGACGGTCAGCCCTCGTGCCTCTGCATAGCGTCTCAGGTCAGTCTCTTGCATTCCCGTTGATTGATCTGAGCTTGAAACGCGAAAGTAGAGCGCTGCTACCGCTTTTAGCGTCATTCGCTGGTCGCTTCGCTGTGTGGGTTGCGGCACGGCGTGGCCTCTCCTTGGCCGTTTCGATCACTAAAGTAATTCACCCGATTCGGATGTACGAGTCAACGCCTGGTTTTATGCGAGGCCGATAGAGGCGATTTTGAGGAGTAAAGTAAACGGCTAGGCTGTGCGGGACACGTATTCTACACTTCATCCTCATGGCCAGTCATGATCCGCTTGACTCGTCGTATCGCCTTGCTGACAATTTGGTCTACATAGGCAATCATCACTTCCAGGTCGTTTGTATTCAGCCCTTCTTCAATCTTTTTGACGTCTGCTCGTGAAAGATTCTTTGGCTTCACCATGGGACTCCTCGCCCTCCCGTATCCGAGCATTTCATTACGGCTACGATCCCGCCCTAGGCCTTGGAGGCTCTCCGAGCTAAATGCAGAGGAAGGGCCGGGATGGCGATCGATCGTCGCTTCTACATAGAGAAACCGCTATGAATCCACTATAAATGGAGGACGCTTCCGTCCTCCCTTCCGTGGAGGCAGCCTTGGTAATGCCAAAGCTGGCCCAACGAGCTGAACTAACCTCTGATAATTGAGGCCAAGGCCGTCCGCAGCCAGTCGCAAGGTCTCTGGTCTCGGTCGCTGGTGGCCGTGTTCAAGCTGACACCACGTGCCTGCATCTTTCCCAATATGCTTGGCCTGGATTCGATAACTCCATCCCCGCGCCATTCGCGCGTGCCGTAGGACGTGGCCCAACGCCTCTAAATAGGGTCGTTCCTCTTGAGTCGGAATGCCGGATCGGTAGGGAGGATAGCGTCGCTGAGGAAGAATTTCTTGGTTCTCCTACCGTTCAATCTGGCCTGCTCGATTGAACGTCATCGTTTTGCATGAGCTCTGCCTACTCGTATAGTTCTATGGATATATTAGATTATCCACCTAGCAGCCTAGGCTTGGCTACACCCTCGGGTACACTCACCGCGTTCGGAATGTTGTTACACCGGTGCAGCGCCTACTGGGCAGAGCCGAATCCGGTCGTGCCGGGGTTATACCGCCGGCTTCGCTCGGGAGCCTACCCACAGCATCCCCTCCGTTATTCCCCCCTAATAAACAGTGGGCTCACACCTTTTAAGTGGGGCAGAACACTCAAACACGGAGAGCACCACAGGGGAAGCCTCCAGCATTCCAACTCGGTTAAAACCACATGCGCACGCCTGCCACGAATCGAACTTGACTCGGGTCGCCGCCTTCCTGGCGCACGAGTGTGGCGGTCTCGCCAAAACTTCTGTCGAGAGAAATACCGACATAGGGAGCAAACTTGCGTCGGATTTCATAGCGCAGCCGAACCCCGAACTCCAGGTTGTTGAGCCCGGAACCGGTCGTGAATTCCTCCACTCGTTGTAAGGCGGCGTTGGTCTCAAAGCGGGTCTGGAGAATCAGTCGTTGCGTTACCAACATGTCCTTCGTGAACGACAGCCGAGCAGACACCTCGCCATTCCGATCAATGAACAGGGCCGACTCGAATTCGTAGTTGTATGGGACCAGTCCTTGGATGCCAATCACCCCCAGGCTCCGCGTCACATTGCGCCCTCTGAAGGACTGCGTTTCGACACGTCCACCCATTTGTAGATCGTAATGCTTCTGAATGAACCGCCCATACAGGAGCTGAAAGTCGACGTCGTAGTCCGCTTTAAACGCGGTGTCCTGCTGCCCTTCGGTTTTGAACCAGAGTCGGTTGTAATCACCGCCATACCAGCCCTCGATATCCCATCGGTAGTCATTCCTACTTTCACCGCTCCTTGTGCTCGGACGATATTCGAGAACATCGACGAGGGTGAATAGATGATTCTCCTGGTCGTTCACAGGAGCAGGCCAGTCGCTTGGCGAAGAGGGGCGAGATAGCGTGTCTTCCTGCCTGGCGGAAGGACTGACGGTCCCAGAGGCTTTGGACCCGGGAGAACCGACTGAGATTTTCCCGCTTGAGACCGAATCAGTCACCTTGGACGTGATTGAAGTCGTGGGGGGCTCGATCGAAGGTTGCGCAGCGATGACCGTCACGGCAAAGCCGTCCTCCCACAGGAAAGCCAACGCGGCCGCAAGGAAGCTTGCAGCGATCTTGGCAGGAGACCATGTTCTGTTCATCGTTCCGATACTTCGACGACCCGAAACATTCCCGCCTCCATATGGAGAAGCAAGTGGCAATGGAATGCCCAGCGTCCCGGGGCGTCCGCAGTGATGGCAACGGACAGCCGTTCGGCCGGCTTGACGATGATCGTGTGCTTTCTAGGAAGATATGCCCCCGCGCCGTTTTCGAGGTACATCCACATGCCGTGCAGATGGAGAGGATGCTCCATCATCGTGTCGTTCACGAAGGTCAAGCGCAGACGCTCGCCATAGCGAAAGCGAATTGGATCTTTGGCTTCTGAATACTTCTTGCCGTCGAACGACCATATGTATCGGTTCATGTGGCCCGTGAGATGGAGTTCAATCTCGCGCTCCGGTTCCCGTTGGTCGGGATACGGCGCAAGACTTTTCAAATCGGTGTAGAGCAGCACCCGCCGCCCACTGCCTTCCAGTCCTCTCCCTGGTTCCCCCATACGGTTCTGTGAATACTCGGCCACCATTTGATTACCGGAACCATGATCGTCGGGGCCATGCTTCACCAGCTCAGCGCCGGGAATCTTCGAGTGGCCTTGATCGCTCGCACCCCTGGCAGGCATTGTGTGCGGGCCTGGGATGGGCTGCACGCCAGGGCTATGCTCTCTGTGCGGATTGTCGTCAGAAGGTTTCATCGTCTGAATGTCGCCGGCGGGCTCCATCCCGGGCACTGGCATGTCACCATGGGAGTCCGTCCTGCCTCCCATGTCCATGCCCGCCATACTCATGCCCATATCCTCCATCGTGCGGAGCGGTCGAGGCCGACGTTCAGGGATCACCGCCGCCATTCCCTGGCGTGGCGCAAGCGTGCCGCGAGCATAGCCGCTACGGTCTATCGTCTCGGCAAAGATGGTGTATGCGCGGTCCTCGGCAGGTTCGACGATCACATCGTAGGTCTCCGCCACTCCCATGCGGAACTCATCCACCACGACGGGCTGGACGCTCTGTCCGTCCACCTGCACGACCGTCATCATGAGACCCGGAATGCGTACATCGTAGAAGGTCATACCGGCCGCGTTGATAAATCGCAGGCGCACCCGCTCGCCGGGACGAAACAGCCCCGTCCAGTTGCCCTCTGGCGACAAGCCGTTCATCAGATAGGTGAAGGTGTAGCCGGTGACGTCCGCGAAGTCCGTCGGGTCCATCCTCATTTGGTCCCAATTCAAGTAGTTCTGGATCGCCATCCATAAACCTATCCGCCTGACATCGGTCAGGAACTCACCCGCGGCACGTTTCTGAAAATTGTAGTAGCCTCCTTGTTTCTTCAGATTGGAGAGCAGCGCTTCTGGCGATTCAAAACTCCAATCCGAGAGCATCACCACATAATCCCGCTCGTAACCAAACGGATCCGGGTCGATGGGATCAATGATCATCGGCGCATACATCCCCAAGAGCTCTTGGCCGCCAGAATGGCTATGAAGCCAGTAGGTCCCGCTCTGCTTGACCGGAAAGCGATAGGTAAAAGTCGCGCCTGTCTCGATGCCGTGGAAGCTCACGCCCGGCACGCCGTCCATGACGGGTGGAAGCAGCAGGCCATGCCAGTGAATCGACGTACTTTCTTCCAGGCGGTTCGTGACGCGCAGCGTTGCCAGTTGCCCTTCTTTCAGACGAATGATGGGACCTGGAATGGTCCCGTTGATCGTCATGGCAGTTGCGGTTCGCCCATCGAGGAGGAGCAACTGCTCGTCGATCGTCAGATCAATGACATCTCCGCTTAGCGCGGTCTGTGAGCCGGAATTGGCGGTAGCGTTTGTCGGGGCATAGGCGAGGGCGAGCAGTTCGAACGAAACGAGTAGTCCCAGTGCTGCCGTGCACTTCAGTAGGGAACGTCTAGAAATGCGGCCGAGTTTCATCTGTGCATAACCTTTCGTGTGCGGGTTCATGATCGAAGAACCAGTCTCACCGTCTCACTCCGCCTCACCATGACCTGACCTCTCCTTGGCCAACAGTACTCACTTGCCTAGCGCCGACCCCACGACCGATCCGCATCGGAGCGGCCGTCCCTGCCTTCATAATTTGACACGGTTGAGCCGCAATGCATTCATGACCACAGAAACCGAGCTCAACGCCATCGCGGCACCTGCAAAGATAGGTGACAGCAGCAGTCCGAACGCCGGATACAGCATGCCGGCGGCAACGGGAATGCCCAACGCGTTGTAGCCGAATGCAAAGACAAGGTTCTCTCGGATGTTGCGCATCGTGGCGCGCGACAGCACTGCGGCGCGCGCGATGCCACGCAGATCGCCCTTGACGAGGGTCACTCCGGCGCTTTCCATAGCGACATCGGTGCCGGTTCCCATGGCGATGCCGACGTCGGCTTGCGCAAGCGCCGGGGCATCGTTGATGCCGTCGCCCGCCATGGCGACCTTGTGCCCTTCGGCCTGCAACCGCTTCACGTGACCAGCCTTGTCCTCTGGCAGCACTTCGGCCAGTGCCTCGTGGATACCGAGTTGCCGTGCAACTGTCTCAGCCGTACGGCGCGAATCGCCGGTCAGCATCACAATTCGTATGCCAGAACGCTTGAGCGTCGCAATCGCTTCCGATGTGCTTTCCTTAATAGGATCCGCGACCGCCGCAATGCCTGCTGCGACACCGTTCACGGCGAAGAACACCACCGTCTTGGCCTCCGCACGCCAGAGTTCAGCGCGCGCTTCCCACGCTTGTGTCTCGATGCCGCGCTGGGTGAGAAAGCTGTGGCTTCCTACGAGGACGGTCTTGCCATCGATATCGGCCTGCACGCCGAGGCCATTCAGGGCGTCGAATGCTTTAGCCGACGGTGGTCTCAGGCCGCGTGCCTTGGCACCCTCGACGATCGCGAGCCCTATAGGATGCTCGGAAAGCTGTTCCACTCCTGCAACGAGCGCAAGCGCGTCATCTTCTGGAATGCCCTCAGCGACAAAATCAGTCAGCGCGGGATGACCGAGCGTCAGTGTACCAGTCTTGTCGACCACCAATGTGTCGATGTCACGCATGCGCTCGATCGCCTCGGCATTCCGGAATAGGATACCTGCGCCAGCACCTTGCCCCATGGCGACAGTCATCGAAATGGGCGTCGCCAGACCGACGGCACAGGGGCAGGCAATGATCAACACGGCAATCGCATTCAGAAACGCGTACGCAAATTTCGGCTCGGGGCCCAAGAACCACCACGTAACTGCCGTCGCGATCGCGATGCCCACGACGATTTGTACAAAGTACGCCGCGATGCTATCGGCGAGGCGCTGGATCGGCGCGCGTGTTCGTTGCGCCTCTCCGACCATGTGAACAATACGCGCCAGCAGCGTATCCGTTCCCACACGCTCGGCCCGGATGACCAGCGGGCCGTTGCCGTTCACTGTAGCCCCGGTGACCTTCTCGCCCACTGCCTTGGCCACCGGCATGGGCTCGCCCGTGATCATCGATTCGTCCACTCGACTGGTACCTTCGAGGACTGTGCCATCCACCGGCACCTTCTCGCCCGGCTTCACACGGAGCCGATTACCAACCGTGACTGTCTCCAACGGCACTTGTTCCTCGGTACCGTCGTCGCGCACACGCCAGGCGAGATTCGGCGCGAGCTTCAACAATTGTTGGATAGCCTGGCTGGTCTGTCCCATCGCGCGCACCTGCAGAAAGTCGCCGAGTATCACCAGTGTCACGATCACCGCAGCGGCTTCGAAATACGTCCCGACAGCACCGTCGTGTTCGCGGAACTCTTGCGGGAACAGGTCAGGCACCAACACCGCGGCTAGGCTGAACATGTAGGCGAGCCCCACCCCCAGCCCGATCAAGCTGTACATGTTCAACGCATGATGGGTGAGCGACAGCCAAAACTTGCGCAGGATCGGCCATCCGACCCACAGTACGACCGGCGTGCCCAGCACAAACTCGACCCAGCCGCGTGGCCGTGGCTGAAGGCCGAACAGGTCTTGGATACCGATCATCGGCGACATCGCGAGCACCACGAGCGGGAGTGACAGCGCGACTCCGATCCACAGCCGCCGTTGAAGATTCCGCAGTTCGGCATCATCACCCTCTCCCGTACCGGCGAGCGGCACCAGCGCCATGCCGCAGAGCGGGCAATCACCCGGTGCGTTGCGCACGATTTCCGGGTGCATCGGGCAGGTATAGATCGTTCTCGCTGGCACCGCACCCGCGACGACAGGCCTGTGGTGTACGTGACCCGGAGATTCCCGTGTGGTGTGAGCGGGGTGGTACGCGTGTCCGGCGTGCCCCGAATCCCCAGCGGGAAGCGGCGCGCCAACATACGCGGACGGGTTTGCCTCGAATTTCTGTTTGCAACGAGCGGAGCAGAAGGAATATTTACGACCCTCCAACAGACTGCTGTCTCCCGCAGATGCTTCGTCAACCTGCATGCCACAGACCGGATCAGTTGCCATCGCCTTACCTTGACTCCGTTATCCCATTCCCTACGCCAAACCTGGGAACGAACGCAGGCGTATTCGCTTCGTAGCGTGTGTACGCATCCCCGAATTCCGTACGCGCATCCCGCTCTTCACGCCATGCAAGATGCACATACATAAGCACGAGAATCGGGTACATTGCGAGTGTGACCAGCGTCGGCCATTGAAATAAAAAGCCGCTCATGATCACCAAAGAATTGATGATCACCAGCGACCATAGTCCATAGACGGTTCAGTGGTGTGGTCCATTGTCTTTCTTATTGTTCGTTTCGTTTGATCCGTCACTCGACCCGTGACCTCCATGTCCATGGCCGCCGTGAAATACGCGCCGATGAGCAAGAAAATGATCAAGGCAATGTTTGCCTTGGACTTCATCGCACCCGCGTTGTCCGTTTCGCGCTTGTGTTCGATATGGACTCCTTGCTCTATCTGGAGCGAGCATGTCAATGTGGCTCGACTCACCCCTGCCTTGTTCAGCAACAGTGATATCGGAAAGACCGGGAGGAACCTCATAGTTCGATGCCGGTGAGGCATTTCGGGTCAGTCTTCATATCGATTTCTGTGGCGAAGCGCGTCACATCGCTCAAGCCCACTCACATGATCGATCCTGCCCATTCCAGCAACATTACGCTAGACGCTAAAAAACTTGTCGCTAACCGAAAAAGGAGAAATCGTAGCTAGGGCCCATCAAAGCTTACTGGTCTAGTAAGGCGGCTCCGATTGGCCTCTGTGATGAGAGGACACATCCAGCTGTCGGTCCACTGCTGGAATGGATCGGCTTCGCCACAAGGCGTACAGAATCGGAATCACCAACAACGTCAACACAGTGGACGACACCATGCCACCGATCATTGGTGCCGCGATCCGTTTCATGACGTCGGCGCCCGTGCCAGTGGTCCACATAATGGGGAGTAACCCGCCCATGATCGCGGCGACCGTCATCATCTTGGGACGTACCCGCTGGACCGCTCCTTCCATAATGGCTTCTCGCAGGTCTTGTGCCGTCGTCATGCGGCCTTCGCGTACCCGCCGCTCATAGGCCTCGTCGAGATAGACGAGCATGACTACGCCCGTCTCTGCCGCCACGCCGGCCAGAGCGATGATGCCCACCCACACCGCCACGCTCAAGTTGTAGCCCAGATAATCGAGATACCAGATGGCCCCGATTGCGGCGAAGGGAACGGACAGGAGCACGATCAGCGATTTCGCCAACGAACCGAAGTTGACATAGAGCAGCAAGAGAATGATTCCAATGGTGACGGGGACGACCAGCTTTAACCGCTCTTCGGCCCGCACCAGATGCTCGTATTGCCCGGTCCAGACGAGCCGGTAGCCGGAGGGCAATGTCACCCGATCTTGCACCGCGCGTTGTGCATCTTGGACATAACCGCGCAGGTCGCGTCCACTGACCGCGACCGAGACCAAACCGGCCAGCGCGCCCGCCTCATCCGCGATCGACGGCGGTCCTTGAGTGATGTTCATCTCTGCGATTTGCCCGAGTGGAATTTGCGCCCCGCTCGGCGTGGGAATCAGCACCCGTTTGAGCCGGTCCGGGTCATCGCGCAGTTCTCGCTTGTAGCGGACATTGACCGGATAGCGCTCGCGTCCCTCGACTGTGGTTGTCACGGTCTCGCCGCCGATGGCTGTGGTAATCACCGCTTGCACATCTCCCACCGTCAGGCCGTAGCGGGCCGCTTCCCGCCGGTTCACGATCAGATCCAGGTAATAGCCTTCATTCAGGCGTTCGGCAAACGCGCTTTTCGTGCCCGGCACATTTGCCAAGACTTGCTCGACCTCCAAGCCGATTGTCTCGATGGTCTTCAGATCCGGCCCCAAGACCTTGATGCCGACCGGGCTGCGCACACCGGTCGTGATCATTTCGGTGCGGGTCTGAATCGGCATCCACCAGATGTTCGGAAATCCTGGAATGCGCAACTTGGCATCCATCTCATCCAATAACCGGTCCCAGGTCATGCCGGGACGCCATTGCGATTCCGGTTTGAGGGTGACCGTGATTTCTGCCATTCCGACAAAGGCAGGATCGGTAGCAGTCGGCGCTTTCCCCATCTTGCCGAATACTCGTTCCACTTCAGGGAAGGTCGTGAGCAACTGATCCTGAACCTGCAATACCTTGGCAGATTCAGGAATCGAGAGGCCTGGCACCGTGGTCGGCATGTAGAGAATCGTTCCCTCGTTCAGCGGCGGCATGAATTCCGCGCCGAGACGGGAGAAGATCGGTGCCGTTAGTCCCACAACCACCACCGCCAGTCCGAGCGTCAGCCACCGGACGCGCAGAGCGCCGGCGATGATCGGTCGATACAGCGTGACCAACAACCGGTTCAACGGATTCTTGGTTTCCGCTCGGATGTGCCCACGAATCAGAAGCACCATCAGCACAGGAGCCAACGTCACCGAGAGTGCGGTGGCAAAGAGCATGGAAAACGTCTTGGTGTAGGCCAACGGCGTAAACAGCCGCCCCTCCTGCGCTTCCAGCGCGAAGATCGGCAGGAACGACACAGCGATCACCAGCAGCGAGAAGAACAAGGGGCGGCCGACCTCTTTGGCTGCCGCAATGATGGTCTCGATTCGGTCTGCCTGTGGCGATTGTTCCAATCGCTTATGCGCGTTCTCCACCATGACGATGGCCGCGTCCACCATCGCGCCAATGGCAATGGCGATGCCACCGAGCGACATGATGCTGGAGGTGATATGCAAGTACGCCATCGGGATGAAAGCGAGCAGCACGGCCACGGGCAGGATGAGAATCGCCACCAAGGCGCTGCGCAGGTGAAACAGAAAGACGATGGCGACCAGGCTAACGATGACGCTCTCCTCCACGAGCTTCTCGCGGAGCACGGCAATGGCTCGATGAATGAGATCGGAGCGGTCATAGGTGGGAACGATGTGGACGCCCTTCGGCAGGGCCGGCGTGATCTCTGCCAGCTTTGCTTTGATCCGCTCGATCACGGAGAGCGCATTCTCTCCGGCCCGCATGATCACGATCCCGCCGACCACCTGGCCCTTGCCGTCCAGTTCTGCGACGCCTCGCCGCTGGTCGGGCCCGATTTGGACATGGGCAATGTCCCGGATCAAAATAGGCGTGCCGCGGCCATCCGTCCCGACCGGGATCAGCTCAATATCATCAATTGAGCGCAGGTAGCCTCTTCCTCGAATCACATATTCAGTGCCGGCCATTTCTAGGACACGGCCGCTCACCTCCGCATTGCTGTTCCGGACCGCTTCGATGATCGTCTTGATCGGTAACCGGTAGGCGGCCAATGTGTTCGGATCCACTTCGATTTGATACTGCTTCACGAACCCGCCGACCGCTGACACTTCTGCCACACCGGGCACACTTTCCAGTTGAAAGCGCAGATTCCAATCTTGAAGACTGCGGAGCTGCGCCAGGTCGTGTGCGCCGGATTCATCGACCAGCGCATACTGATACACCCACCCGACGCCGGTCGCGTCAGGACCGAGCGTCGGTGCGACGCCGGATGGCAACTTTCCGGTGAGCTTTTGCATGTATTCCAACACACGACTGCGTGCCCAGTACAAGTCCGTCCGGTCTTCGAAGATCACATAGACGTACGAGACCCCGTACTCCGAGACACCCCGCACTCGTTTGACCTTCGGACCGGCCAACAGGGAGGTGACAATCGGATAGGTCACCTGGTCTTCAATCAATGTGGGGCTGCGCCCCTGCCACTCGGTATAGATGGTCACCTGGACGTCGGACAAGTCAGGAACCGCATCCAGTGGAACCTGAAATCCAGCCCATAGGCCCCAGCTGGCCAACAGCACCACACAGAGGATGACCAGAATCGGATTGCGGGCGCTTCCGTCAATCAGTCGTGCGAGCATTTCTTCTCACCCAATGTTCTCACCCCCCCACACCCCAGCCTGCTCAGGCAGGCCATTTTTCCCATGGCCCGCGGGCGCCGGGCTGGCAATTTTTTCTGGTTACATGCCTCCGCCGCCAATCGAGAACTGATACTTTTCGGCAACGGGTGGTCGCCCTGGGACCGTCACATTGACCGTCACAACCCACATACCACCCATACCGAATATGACCGTGCCTTCGTAGAGCCCATCCGTGGTATGGCGCGCCGTCGCCTTGGAATCGGTCATGCCCGGCATCGGCATCGTATAGACGAACAGGACTTGCGCGTTGGTCACCAGCTTGCCTGCCTGATCTGTGAGTGTGAGTTTGAGCAGCACGTTACCTGCCTTGGGGTGCTCCGGCACTGTCGTCAAGGTGAGGGATAATCCTGCGACCTGACGGGTCTCTGGAACGGATGGTGCTTTCATTCCCTCCATGCCTTCCATCCCCTTCATCCCTTCCATGCCTTTCATGTCGCTCATGTCCATCCCTTCCATCTTGCCCTCGTACGCACCGCGCATTTGCCAATCGCCCATGCCGATCCGTCCCATCATGGCCTGCATGCTCGAGGCCGATGTCAACTTGCTCTCCGCGTCCAACAGGAAATTGGCCGAGGTCACGACCCGATCTCCTTCTTTGAGTCCTTCCAGCACTTCCACGGAATCCTGGCTCCTGCGGCCAAGCTTGACCGGATAGGGCGCGTAGGCTCCTTCGCCACGATCCAAGAACACGAGTTGCCGAAGTCCGGTGTCCAGTATGGCCTCCTTGGGGACAACCAACATCCTCGCCGCATCAGTCAGCAAGGTGACGGTTCCGAACATGCCCGGCTTCAGCCTGAGTCCAGGATTCGGCATTTCCACCCGCACGCGCACAGTGCGGGCCTCGGTATTCAGCGTGGAGTTGATGTACGAGACCGTGCCCTGAAACGTTTCGCCTGGATACGCGGCGAAGGTGACGGTGGCTGGCTGATTGAGGGTCACCGCCGCGACCTCGGATTCATAGATGTCGGCTGAGATCCAGACCGTGGAAAGGTCTGCCAACTCATAGAGTGTCGTGCCTGGCTCCACATATTTTCCCGGCAAGGCCTCTCGCTTCAGGACGGTCCCGTACGACGGGGCATGGACCGTGAGTACCGCCTCCGCTTTGCCTCGACGTTCCAGCCTGGCCATTTGCGCATCGGTCACGTCCCACAAGCGAAGCCGTTCCCGTGCGCTGCCCACGAGAGAAACTGCGTTGGCCTTGACTTCAGCGAGCGGACTGGCCGCCAGTTGATCCTGCGTTTTCACGGCGAGGAGATATTCATCCTGCGTGACCAAGAGGTCCGGGGAGTAGAGGGTGAAGAGGGGGTCGCCTTTGCGCACGGGACGGCCGATCGAATTGACAAAGACCTCTCGCACCCATCCGGAGGTTTTCACTGTGACCTGACTAAAGCCACGTTCGTCGTAGCCAACCGTGCCGACCGCGCGAATCTCTTGGCCTAATACAGCGACGCCGACCGGCGCACTTCTGACCCCGATCATTTGCTTCGTCACAGCCGGAATAACCACAGCCCCGGACGGCGCGGCTGTCTGGCCCGGCATGTCCTGTGAGGGCCTCTCCTTCATATGCATCTGGTTCATGTCGCCCATCGTTCTTTGCGCAGTAAAGAAACCGACGGTGACGCCGGCAATCACACCGGCCGCTACGGCACCAGCCACGAAACATTTTCTGTATGTCTGCTGGTTCATGTGTTCCTCCTTCGTGTTGATGTTAGCTCTGCCGATCAAGGGTGATGCCGACCACTTGCTCAAGTTCAGCCAGACGATACTGGCGGTCCACGAGCGCCTTGTAATACTCAAGCTGAAATCCTCGCCAGGCCCGCTGGGTATCAATGAGATCCAAAAATCCTGCTTTGCCTGCACGATACCCGGCGCGCGCCGACTCCAGGCTCTGCTCAGCCTGTGGCAGGATGGTGGTGCGATACAACGTGGCCACCTGGTCAGTCGCCCTGAGCTTGGCCATAAGGTCGTTGATCTGAAACCGGGTCAGATTTTCTAAGGTATGCTGCTGTGCCTGTGCGACCGAAACCGCAGCCTCTGCTTCCTGTACTCCCGCGTCGTACTTCGGCTTGGTCCAAAATGCGAAGGGGATGCTCATCGCAACATAGGCGCCGAATCCATCGTTAGTCTGATAGTTTTGAAAACGCTGAAACGCCACGTTGAAATCCGGGTAATACTGACGCTGGGCCAGCGCGCGGGACTGCTCGCTCCGCTGCACATCCAGCTCGGCGGCTTTGAGTTCCGGTCTGTCATGTAACGCGAGACGGTTCAGATTATCGACGGACTCTTCGAGTGGTAGTTGGGCGGGCTCCTCCGCCATGCCCACGGGCGATGCGGGATCCCGATCAAGCAGCGTATTCAGCATCGCCTCGGCTGTTTTACGACGCTGATCCAGGACGGGAAGATGCTGGAGCAGCAGGGAGAGCTCGACTTGGGCCTTGAGGACATCGGATTGGCTTCCTTTGCCCACACGAAACTTCGTGTTCGCAATTGCCACAAACTGTCTGAGCAGCTCCACCTGTTCATGATGAATCTGGACCGCCTTCTGCGCGAGAAACACATCGTAGTAGGCCTGCTTCAGGCGGGCGACCAGTTCCCGTTCCTTCGCACGGACCGATTGCTCGGTTATCTCGGCCGAACGACTCGCTACGTCGCCTTTGAGCGAGAGTTTTCCGGGAAAGGGGAGATTCTGCGAGAGACCGAAGATCGTGTTGTCCGCTTGCGTGGCCTTGAAGGGCTGCGGGATATTCCACAACTGGACAGACAGGATCGGATCGTCCAGTGACCGCGCCTGCGCGATCCGATTTGTTGCAGCTTCCCATTGCTTGCGTGCCGCAACAAGCTCGGGGTTCCGAGCCAGGACCTCTTGAATCAGTTCCGGCAGCACCAGCTTGTTGCGCGGCACAGTATCCTGTGCTCCCGACAGTCCGCTGCTGAAGAACATCAGCAGCACTGACGCGACAGTGACACACTGACGTTGTTTATTCCGCTTCATAGAGATGACCTCCCGGAACTTCCACACGTTCGACGCCTGGTCTGGGCTCCGGCTCTATGCGGCCAGGAGAACTAGACGGCAGTCCGGACGCTGAAACGACGCGTCGAACGGCACATGTGATGGCACAAGAGCGATTGTGCGGAATGGAAGAGGAAGATCAGATGCGAAGCACGGAAATCTTGAGCAGGAGATCCTTGGGAAGACCGACTGTGGGATGATCGGACAAGCGGCTGTTATGTGCGGTAAGGCTGACAAGACGTGCTAACGAAGCGGTGTCTTCCGGACAGAGGGCCTGACAATCACTGTTAACGGAAAGCTTATCTGCAGACTGTACGCCGAGCGTCTTAAACACATCGCAGTACTGAGAGACAGGTTGCTTATCTGGCGTGGCACATCCATTAGCCATTGCAGCGGGCGTGACGCCATTCACTGGGAGGAGGCAGGCATAGGCATTGAAGCTCAGCGCGAAAAAGAGCACGATGAGTGTACAGGCGAGAACCGAAAGAGAGCGATGAGACTGTACTTGCATCGCGTCAGTCTATCCCTGTTCGCTTCGCCCGT
The DNA here is from genome assembly GCA_041748925.1 of Nitrospiraceae bacterium. GTDB lineage: Bacteria > Nitrospirota > Nitrospiria > Nitrospirales > Nitrospiraceae > Palsa-1315. Next base: position 15,034 of record JBGTCI010000059.1, read on the forward strand.
CAACAACACTCCCCTCGTGTGTTTTCTGTTCAGCAGCGGTTCTACCTCTTAAAGCTGTTGACCTTTTCTCATTCCAAACCGTCTCACCGGAGGGGTTCACCCCATGAGACTGTGCTAATGAAATGGACCCAGCCTTCTTCCCACACGAGTCTCACACGAGGCAAGATGGGTGGTGTTGAGCGCAACCCACACTCATCGGTAGGAAGAAGGAGGGGCTGTTATGCACATCACGACATTGGGGATTGATTTG
>JBGTCI010000060.1:0-16737 GCA_041748925.1 Nitrospiraceae bacterium
CCCACGACCGACGCGACACGGTAGCAGTAGAGCGAGAGGTCTTGAAACGAGCCGTAGCGTGACGCCGCGAGATCCATTTCGACGCCTTTAATCAGTTCATCGAAATAGGCCTGGGGTATAGACAATTGCCTCACATGGTTGGCCAGACTGATGGTCACTGGGAAGGTCGGCGTGCCGCAGTAGGCCGCTTCAAGCTCGGTCCGCCACCGGTGCAGTTCATCCTGGGGGTTGCTTCCTGCCGGGGGTTCATCGACCGCATTGTCGACTTCCTTACAGAAGGCGTAGATCGTGTACATCGCAGCGCGCCGTTTTCTCGGGAGGAAGAGGAAGGAGTAGTAGAAATTGCTGCCGCTCTGCTTAGTGAGAGCCGTGCAGTACGCTTGCGCGGCAGTGGCAGAGAGTGAAGTCATGGGCGTTGATGAATCGGCAGTGGCCCAAGGCGGCAGGCCATGGATTCGTGAATGTGGTCGCGGTCTGACGGGTGCAGGATGGCCGCCAAGAGTTCGATGCCGTCAATCAATCGAGGGCCAGGTCTGCTGAAATAGGAGGAGGCGTCGACCAGGAATGTGCGCTGCGCCAGGTCAGAGGGTAGGCCCCATTCACCCGGTTGCTGCATCAGCTCGAACAGCTCTGCGCGCGTCCGTTCAACGGAAAAACCACAGGGCATCACGATGAGGACGTCCGGAGCCGTGGCCAGGACTACGTCCCACGTCACAACCCGCGAGGGGCTACCAGGCTGCGCCAGGACATCCAGGCCGCCAGCGAGCTGGACCATCTGAGGAACCCAATGACCTGCGACGTAGAGAGGAGAGAGCCATTCGATACAGACCACGCGAGGACGATGCGAGATGTCCTGAACGCGAGTCCGGATATCGTCCAGTCGATCACGTAATTGCGCGGCGAGACGAAACCCCTCCGCTGACCGATTGGCGGCGTCGCCGATCCGAATGACATCATCGATCACATCATGGACCGTACGGGGGTTCAAAGTGAGGACGGTCGGTTGCCGAGGCATGGAGCAAAGGGCGTTGTGCAGTTGGTCCGGCGTGACGGCACAGACATGACAGATGTCTTGGGACAAGATCAGATCGGGTTGCGCCTGCCGCAACAGATGGTCTTTCAACCGATAGAGACGTTGTCCTGACGCCACCAGCTGACTCACTTGGCTGTCGATGTCGGCGCTGGCCAGTCCATGAGGAGGAATCATCGGTTCAACCATGATGGGCACGCTTCTGACCGATGGCGGCCAGTCGCACTCGTGACTGATCCCGACCAGTTCGTCGCTCAGGCCAAGCAAGGCAATCACTTCGGTCGCGCTGGGAAGCAGAGAGCAGATTTTCATACCACTCGGTTCTTTATGCGGCCGGCCACAAGCGTTTGCGGAGTTCGCTGAGGCGAATCTGTGAAAAACTCTGGGCGACCGCATGGGCTTCATGCAGATCTTGGGTCGTGTGTGTGTTCGCTACGGCGAGGACTTTCATCCCGGCGATTTTCGCGCCGCGGATACCCGGGATCGAATCCTCAATTACCAAGCAGGATTCGGCGGTGATGGCCTGCTCTTGGCGTTGTCGATTCAGTGCGTTGAGGGCGTGGAGAAATGGTTGCGGATCAGGCTTTCCCCTGGTCACGTCTTCTGCGCTGGTGATGTAAAGAAATTCTTTTCGGAGCCCAGCCTGTTCAAGAATCACCTCGATTTCATGGCGGAGGGCGCCGGACGCGATGGCCAAGGGGTAGGCTGCGGACGCCTCACGCACAAACTCGCGCACCCCGGGGAAAATGACCAGATGAGACTTCACCGATTCCAGATAGGCACGGGTTTTTCGCTGTATCAGTTGTGCGAGGGCGACTGGGTCAGTGGGATGCTGGTGCGCGGTGAGTGCCGCGAGAAAGCAGCCCCGATCATCGTACCCCAAGTAGTTAGCGTAGTAGTCGGCTTCAGTCAGGCTGATGCCGATGTCAGCCAGCGTCTGACGAAAACTAGCGAAATGAAGGGGCTCGGTGTCCGCGATCACACCATCAAAGTCAAAGATCATCGCTGTGAGTGTGGCCATGGAGTCGTCTCGATACTGTGGGTTTGGTTACGGGCTATAAAACGGGCGGATTATAACACAGAGAGCTCGCCTGAACAGGCGAGAATGTGTCTGCTCAGCAGGCCACTCGCGTGAGGGAGAATAGGGGGTTAGAACTTCAAGCGAAGACGTTTCTCCGATACCCAACCCTTTGCACCTTCGTCGGTACGCACCAAATACATCCAGCCGCCTGGCTGTAGATCACCGTCCAAGACAGTTAGTGAGATCCCTGGGCGAACGATTGGCCCAGGCGTGCCGCTCGATGAATCTGCGAACAACGGAATGCCTCCGCCGGAAGCCGGTTCGTCTACCGTGACGGTCACTTTCTGTCCTTCGCTGAACATCGGGTCGAAAGGAGGTACGACTGATGCAGCGGGTCTCGCTGCTGTTTGGGATGGTGGAACGACTGCGGGCGCGGCAGGGGCGACGGCAGTGGCGGGAGAGGTTGTTGGAGCCAAAGGGACTGAGGCCTCGCTACTCGGACTGGGAGCGGCTTGTGGCGCTGGTGCCGGGTCCAATGGCTTTGGTTTCATGGCAATTGATGGTGGGGTGCTCTCACCCAGGTAGGGACTCAGCCATACTGTCAACATTTCCGGTTCCATTGCGACATAGGCCATGCCGCCGACAAGAACCAGGAGAAGTATCCAGAGGAGCGGGCTTCCTCCACCTCCACCGGATTTTTTGCGGGGGTTCAGCGGGCCTCTTGATTTCGTGGCGATCGTTTGATCGAGTTCCTCTTCCGTGAATTCCAAATCTGGTTCTGGTTGGCGGGCAAAGAGGAGAGTCCAATTAAAAGGATTCCCGACTGATGTCAGGTTCTCAACGAGCGCAGCCATCGAGCACCTCCCTACTGAGCGACTCAAACCCACGTGGGCTCATCTGTGAAAATACCTATCACCAACACCGAGTGGTGTCAATTTTATTGAGGAATTGCGCATCCGCGCGGCGAAGTTCAGCAAGGATGCGAGGCGCTGCAGGAAATGACTTGTCGTTCCCGACTGCCCGTTCGAAAGACGGTGAGGCCTTTGCACCCGAGTTGGTATGCGAGCAGAAAGGCCGCGGCCACCTCGGCTTTGGTCGCTGCGGCCGGCAAATTGATGGTTTTAGAGACTCCGCTGTCGCTATATCGCTGAAACACCGCTTGCATACGCACATGATGCTCGGGTGAGACATCATGCGCCGTGACAAATAGTCGACGTAGCTCTTCAGGGATGTGGGTCAAATGTTGAATCGAAGGATGTGCCGCCAGGTCGGCCCGGAGTGAGTCGAGATCGAGGCCGAGTGCGCGTACGCGGCGGATGAAGGCTGGATGAAGCGAGGTGAGCACGACGCCGTCCATGATGCGGCGAACTTCCTGTACGCCATATAACGGTTCAATGCCGGGCGAGCAGTCCGCAATGAGGCTGATGCTGCCGGTTGGGGCAATGGTGGTCACGGTCGCGGTTCGATGCCGCTGGTGAAGTGTCTGGAGCCGGCTATCTCGATAGGCAGGAAAGACTCCGCGTTCGACGGCCAGCCCTGCCGAAGCGAGATGGGCACGAGATTGAAAAAATTCCATCAGAGTTTTAGCTGTGTGGAGCGCGCCTTCGGAGTTGTAAGGGGTATTGAGGGCGATCAGTAAGTCGGCGAAGCCCATGATGCCCAGGCCAACCTTCCTGGTTTGTTTCGTCATGCGGTCGATTTGAGGAAGCGGTTGCGATCGATCACATTGTCGAGGAAGCGTACGGCGAGGGAAATGGTTTCAGCCAATCGGACGAAGTCGATGGTGGGCCGCGCAACCCGTCGTGCGAGGAAGTTGGCCACGTTGATGGAGCCGAGGGTACAGGATTCATAGGCCAGAAGCGGTTGTTCACCGCAGTGGTTGGTCGACTCGATGGTGCCAAGGCGAGGGGTGGGATTGGTCCGATTGATGGTGTCCAAAAAGACTAGACCAGGTTCGCCGCTCCCCCAAGCCGCTTCAACGAGTCGATCGAATACGAGCGAGGCTGGGAGTCGCCTGGTTTGTTTGTTGGTATGGGGATTGATCAGTGCATAGGTGCGACGGCGTGCGAGGGCCAGCATGAATGAATCGGTGATGCCGACAGAAAGATTGAAATTCGTCATCTCGGTCGGCGTCTCTTTCAGTGCGATGACGTCGAGAATGTCGGGGTGGTCGATACGGAGGATGCCCATATTCGCGCCGCGCCTGGCCCCGCCTTGCTTGATGACGTCCGTAGAGAGGTTGAAGAGGCGCATGAAGGAAATCAGCCCGGAGGCCACGCCGCTCGAGGACGCGACCCGGTCGTTGTGAGGGCGCACGTGATGAAACGAGAATCCCGTACCGCCGCCCGATTGGTGGATGAGCGCCTGATGTTTCAGGCTGTCATAAATAGAGGCCAGGGAGTCTTCGACCGGGAGGACGAAGCAGGCGGAGAGTTGCTGGAGACGTCGCCCGGCATTCATCAGTGCGGGAGAATTGGGAAGAAAATCAAGACGAGTCATGCAGTCGTACCAGCGCTGGGCCGCATGGGGCAGCCGGCTGACGATGGGGTAGAGTCGTTCAGCTTGTGCGATGTCGCTCGCGACGCGCCAGAATAGTTGCGCCGGCGTCTCGTCGATCGTTCCAGCACAGTTCTTGGCTAGATAGCGCCCACGGAGGACGATTTTGGCCTGGGCTGAAAGTCGATGACGTAGTGATCCCGACGGGGGTAAGGCCGTGGTCGTCTTCTTGAAGGACATAGCATCATTATATACTGGATGCAGCCTGATTGATCGATGAGGGGAAGGGGATTGTGCGGCTTGCATCTTGAGTGTTTAGTTCGGCAGAATAAGCGCCCACTGACCGGCGAATATGAAATCCTATCGCGAAGAGCTCTGGTTCGAGACGAAGACTCGGCGCGCCTACCTCAACATCACGCAGCAGGTTGAGGCGGCGGTCAAAAAGAGCGGCGTACAAGAGGGGCTCGTGCTGGTGAATGCCATGCATATTACGGCCAGCGTTTATATTAATGACGACGAACCAGGCTTACTCAAAGACTATGACCGATTCTTAGACACGCTCGTGCCTCAGGGCGCGACTTATCGGCACAATGAGACGGGAGAAGATAACGGCGACGCCCACATCAAACGCCAGCTGATGGGGCGAGAAGTCATCGTCGCAATTACCGAAGGCCGGTTGGACTTCGGCCCCTGGGAACAAATTTTTTACGGGGAGTTCGACGGGCTGAGACGAAAACGTGTATTGGTGAAGGTGATTGGATCATGAGCATGATGTCATCCGATCGGTGGCCCGGCCCCTGTGGGGATAAAATGTTGGAACGCTTGCTACCGGAGGGAAAGTTTGGCAACATGGACAGCAGTAATGCACGGCTATGCGGTAGGAGTCTGTCTATATGTTGAGTTGGTCTCGTCCTGACCCTCTCACAAGAGATCTTGTGCACTTGATCAATGCCCGGCGCCATGACCATGGTGATACCGATGCAGCGATCGATACATTGCAAGCCTTTTTGGAGCAAGGACGGGAGTATGATCTCTTAACGGTGCTGGCGGCGCTGGATGAGGACATGGCGGAATGGCTTTTCGATCTTCTCGCGGAGGCATCCTGCTCCGTGCTCATCGATGGGCCGGCCGATGACAAATTGTCCTACGCCGTTATGGCGGCCTTGGAACTTCCTCTCCAAGCAAATCTGGCTCATCCACTCAAGCTGAAGATCGACCCGGTTGCGACGGCGGATCTGTTGCATCGACATCTTCGGCTCTCTGCCGGGACGGTGGTGCGAGTGGAGTCGCGCCTATTGACCGATTCGACGCTGGAGCCGCTCAGCCTCCAGGGTTTGAATGATCATTTGAGTACGGTGGCGGATTCCCAGCGGGCCACTTCAATTGCCGCTCGGCTGTACCCGCCTGTCGAGAGTACCGCCTTTCTCTTCTTTGAGTTGATCGGTGTGCCGGATTCTGGACTGCCCGATTCGCTGGAGGACCGGCATCGTCGGGCCCTCCTTGAAGGTCTCGTGGCGCAATGTCCCGAGTTGGCGCTGGCTCCCGATATGATCGAAGCGCCGGTCTACGCCGCGTATGCCATGTTCGATGCGCAAAATGCCGTTCGGCTCCATCGATTGGCGGATGAGACCGCGGCAGTCTGGCGCGACCTGGACCCGCTCGTCCGTGCACGGACGATCGTGCACCTGCATACCCAATGCGGGAACGGTGTGTATATGCCGGTCTGGACTGATCTGTTTGATCCTGAACTTCCAGAAGACCACGGTCCCGTGTGGACCTCTCCTGATGTTTGGATCTTCACGGCCGATCTGCCCATCGAATGGCCTGGAGAAATGCTCACAAATCGGTTGCTCGCCGAGGGCTGCACCAGGTTTGAAAACCACATCGTCGAAACTCCAGAGAACTAACCGACAACTCAAGCGAGACGGGCGAGACTGGCGGGAAAAGCGCGACAGGCAGGACAGGGCTCACACGTCACGCGAGTCTCGCTCCTCGCGCTTGTCGCGCCCCACTGGTAGAAACCGGACAATTCATCGATTTTTTCACCGCCATATCCTATGCTGGAGCTAGCGATAGGAGTAACTATGGCTCAGCAGAAGTCTTCGAGCGGGATCATTGCCGGCGCACTTACCGTACTTGGTCTTGCGCTCGTGTGGGCGACGGTGGCCGCCAATTTCCCGTCGGCAGAAGAGTTATCTTCGGTTGGGCTGCCTCCTGAAACTCGTCAGGCGGCGCGTGCTCTGTCTGAGCCGCCCTCGCTGGATTTAACCATTCCCACTTCTCCTCCGCTGCCCTCAGAGGTAGCCATGCCGAGGCCGGAGGATGATCGGCCGAGCGATTCAAGTGGTGAAGCTCTTGTTGTCACGCGATTAGATCCTCGCACGCTTCAGGCTACCAAGCTGAAGTGTGAAGCGGACATCGAGCAATTGTGCCCAGATTTTTTGGACGGTTCTGGCCGCACGCGCTGTCTGAAACAGCGTGCCAAGCAACTTCCTCCGCTATGCCAAAACCAGTTGCAGGAGCGGTTTGTAAAGTGGAGAGACGATCGAAATCGATTGATGGCAGCGTGCGCCGTGGATGTGAAACAATTCTGCAGAGCGATCAAGCCTGGGAGCGGGGAGATCCTCCAGTGCCTCCAATCGCATGACCAGGAGGTCTCCGACCGGTGTTACCAAACCTTGCCGAAGGGCACGCTCTTTTTTAAATAGCCGAATGAAGTGTTAGCGAGAGGTGTTCTTGGTTTCTGAGTGCGCAGAGAACTTCAGCGTCACGCCTGCCACCTCGATCTCGTCCCCATCCTTCAGTTCCTGTTGTCCCACAACATCTGTGCCGTTGACGAGTAGAGCTTTCGTCCCCTTTGAAGGGCTGATGGAGTAGGTCTGACCCCGTCGGGCGATCGTCGCCGCAGATTTTGGGGCAAACCAGCCGGTCAATCGAATGACTGCTCCGTCTTGTGATCCAATGACATTCACCTGTTTGGTGAGTCGGTATTCCGTTCTATCGGTTTTTCCTCCGATCACGAGGACTTTGACAGCGAGCGTCGGTCCATCGGGTGTACGGTCCGTTCTTCTGAGCACTGTAGTGTGATCCAGATCGACAAAGGGACCCGGCGCCGCCGCGCTGGTCGCCGCATTCTCTTGGAAGACCAGCCGGTGCTGGCCGATGGCGATCACGTCCGCGTCATGGAGTTGGTGCCGCGTGATGGGCCGGCCATTGATGGTGGTGCCGTTCGTGCTCATCAAGTCTTCGAGAAAAAAGACGGCTTGAACCTTTACGATTCGTGCATGATGGGCGGAAACGGCGGCATCTTCGATCGCCAGGGTATTGTCGGCCTTCCGACCGATCGTCAACGTCTCCTGCGTCAGTTCGATATGCCGGGAGCTTTGCCCGTGAAGTTTGACGAGCAGTGTGGCTGATTGTGGCAGAGTTTCAGGCATGGTGTTCCCTCCTATGCAAAGGCCCGATGATTCGTTACGCAACGAATCGTTTTTTCAATCGTTCCCACAATCCGGCTTGGAGTTCATCCCGCAAGGCCACGATGACCACGGTCGTATTGTCATGACCGCCGGCTTCGTTCGCCATGACGATGAGGCGATCCGACATGGCCGGGAGGTCTTCCGATCCGCTGAGGATCTGAAGAATGTCGTTGGGATGGACGCCGCGGGTCAGTCCGTCTGAGCACAACAACAGCTTGTCTCCGCTCTTGACAGGCACCTCCGCCAGCTCCACGTCGACGCTGCTCTCAACGCCGAGGGCTTTCGTGACGATATTTCTCTGAGGGGAGCGTTCTGCCTCTTCTTCTGTAATGAACCCCTTGAGGATCTGTTCCGCGACCCATGAGTGGTCTGTGGTGAGGGCTTGGATAGTCCCGTTTCGAATGAGATAGAGCCGGCTGTCTCCGACATGAGCGATGGCGAGCACCTCCTCATGGAGCACCACGGCGACCACGGTGGTACCCATCCCGACATAGTCAGGTCTGCTCCATGACTCGCGATGAACAGCTTCATTCGCAGTACGAATCGCGCTGGCAAGACGATTAGCCGATGCAGACACGGTGGCATCGTAAGGGCCTACCAGCGGCAGGTCCGGATGCCGGGCCGCCTCGACCAGATGCGCGTAGATTTTCTCGGCGGCGAGGGCGCTGGCAATCTCGCCGGCGTTTCCGCCTCCCATGCCGTCACAGACGACATAGAGTCCGAGCGCCGGATCGGCCACCAAGCGATCCTCATTATGAGACCGCTTAAGACCGGTATCGGATTTGGCGCTATGTAATCGTTCGAAGGCCAGACGACATCTCCTTCACGCCGCAAGACTGTGGAGACAGGCACGGAGCTCATCTGCGAATTCCTCTGCGCGTCGATAGCGGTGAGGCAGTTCTTTCTGTAATGCACGGTCCACGATCTCCTGTACCATTGGTGGAAGGTCCGCCCTCAATGTCTGAATGGAGGGATGCGGATGGTGGGCGATGCTGAACAGCACGGCCGACAAGTTATCGGCGGTAAACGGCAGTTGTCCGGTGAGGAGTTCGAACAGCACGACGCCGAGTGAAAAGATGTCCGACCGACCGTCCACTTTCTTGCCGGCGATTTGTTCAGGCGACATATAGGTCGGCGTGCCCAATACAATATTTGTTTGCGTCTTACTGCTCGATGCCATCTTCGCAATGCCGAAATCCATGACTTTCACGACGCGATCTTTCGTGAGCATGATGTTCGCCGGTTTGATGTCGCGGTGGACGACGCCTTGTTGATGGGCATAATCCAGGGCATCTGCGACGGTGGCCACGGTCAGGAGAACCTCGTTGACCGGCATCAAGTTGGGTTTCCGTGCCCACTGTTTCAAGGGCGTTCCCTGGATGAGTTCCATTGCGATATATCCTAAATCGTCTTCCTCTCCCGCATCATAGATGGTCACAATGTTGGGGTGAGAGAGCCGTCCTGTGGATTCTGCTTCACGGAAGAACCGCGCTTTGACCTCTTGCAGTTTGTCGTCGTGGTCGAGCTGATCGAGTCGCATGGTCTTGATGGCGACGAAACGTTGGATCGTGGGATCTTTTCCCAAATAGACAAGCCCCATTGCGCCCCGTCCGAGTTCCTTTAGCACCTTGTAGCGCCCGAGCATGCTTGGCGTGGCGCCATTGATCGTTAACGTGGCGGTTGCACTTGTTGGTTCTGATGGAGCTGCTGTTCCTTCTTCTTGTCCTGCGTCCTCATCGTCGGGGAGCACCTGCGCCTCTTGCCGCCGTGTCTGTCTTGGGGGAACGAAGGCTTCGCGCAGCGCACGCCGGTTAAGGACCCAGGCTCCCGTGAGCCAGAGACCGGAACCGACGAGACCAATTGCATATCCCATGGCGAATCGCGATGGGCCAATCTGTTCGATCAGCGGCAGGCCCATGGCCCTAAAGGCCTTGTTGGCGAAAAGTATAACGACGAGTGTCGCGAGGGGAAGGACGAGGTGGCGAAGAAACCCCGACCCTCGGCCGTTGTCTGGGATTTGCTGAGAGGCAACGAGGGCGAAGATCCACAGGATGACGAGTGCGAGGAGGTTCACAGCCAATCGAATCGCGTGAGGCCCACTGAGTTGCATATACGGAACCGAGACAGATTGGACGAATGCCATGCTGCTCAGCAAGGGGCCGGCTAGGAGCACAGCTAAGATGGTAAAAATATAGGGAACGATCCAAGTCCAGGATTTCGACATAGGAATCTTTGAGGAATCCGTGAATGGGCTAAAGTGTAGCGGATGGGAGGGGAGAGTCAACGAATTGGGAGAAATGAGCGACGATGCACAAACAAGTCGTCGAGTAGGATGCCGAAGTGAATGCGATCCTGACTCGCCCGTCTTGAGTCTGCCTAGGTGTACGCTTTCTCCATGGATGCGCCTGTTCCCATGACGTGTTCTCGATACGCGTGCGGCGTGGAAACCGACTAGTTGCGTCGGTGTGTTCGGTTGGTCTCGTGTATTTGGTTGAACCAGATGACCGGAGAACCTAGATGAATTAGGTGCATCTCAAGGGAAGAGGGCCGCTTTCTTGAGGGGATCGAGTAACTTCTCGGGAACTTTCAAGCCGCCACGGCCTGTACCCACTTCGATGTCCGGCTTGGTGATCCCGTGGAAATCGCTGCCACCGGTCACCAGTATATTCATCCGTTTGGCCAGATTGAGATACTCCGTCGTCTGCCGCTTCGTGTGAGTACTATAATGGACTTCGATGCCGCCGAGGCCTTCAGCTTTCAAGGTCGTCAGGAGCGTGGTCAGCCCTTCTCCAGACGCGTTGGCCCAAGTAGGGTGGGCTAGGACAGCCACACCGCCGGCGGCTCTGATCCAGGCAATGGCATCCGCCGGCTGGGGCAGTTCACGCGCCACATACGCCGGGCGCCCCTCAGCCAGATACCGGTCAAAGGCGTCTTTGGCGGACGTGACATACTTCTTGTCCATCAAGAGCCGCGCAATATGCGGCCGGCCCACCGAATCCGTGCCGGCCAAAGCCCGCACCTCTTCGTAGGTCACGTCGAGTCCCAATGAGCGCAGCCGTTCGATGATCTGTGGGTTGCGTCTATGCCGGCCCTCGCGCAAGGTGGTCAACCGTCTATTCAGTTCAGAGTCTTGCCAGTCAATACAATAGCCAAGGATATGGAGCTCGCTATTGCCGACGCAGGAGCTGATTTCCACGCCGGGAATAATTTCAACTCCCAGCTCAGCTCCGGTTGCGATAGCTTCGGGAATGCCGGTGACAATGTCATGGTCTGTGATGGCCAGCGCGGTGACCCCTGCCTTTTGTGCGAGCCGTAACACCTCAGCCGGCGAGAGGCTTCCGTCGGAGTGGGTCGTATGGAGATGGAGGTCGAGACGGCTCATATCGACTCGTGGAGCAGGCTGCCGGGACCTGCTTGTTGAGCCACAAGTCTCGCCGTCAAGACAGAACCGGGTCCATGGCTGCTGTCGTGTTCGCCTTCGTCGTACGACAGCACGCGGAGCGTGGAGGTGAGCCGGAGCAATTCGTTGTGCGCGAGGCAAAACTCCCATCGGCGTGGGTGGTGATGCCGCAAGTAGTTGTCGATGATGAAGGTTTCGTAGATTAAGACCCCGTTCGGTTTCAGTGAATCAATGAGGGCGGGGAACAGCGCGCGATGGAGATAGAAGGACACCACGATGACATCATATTCCTGCGGCGGAAACTCCGGTCGTTCCTCTGTCTTTCGTTCGAGGTCCACTGTCCGGACAGTGAGGTTCGGGAGATTTCGTTGTTTCGCCGTGGCAGCGAGCTGTGCCATGGCCTGTTCATCGCGGTCCATCGCATCGACCTGAAACCCGTGTGAGGCCAGATAGAGCGCATTGCGTCCAGACCCGGCCGCAACATCGAGCGCCTTGCCTTTCGGCAAGCGATGGAGTTGGAGCTGCTGCGCTAAGAATAGCGAGGGCGCTGGATCAGTCTGTTGCGGTTGATGGGCCATGCGGCTCCGTTCCACCTTCACGCCAACCGATCCGGTCATTTGTGAGAGAGGAGGCGCCAGCTTTCTGAGCCAGAGAGAGACGTTCGCGACAGGGAATTCCGTGAACAACATCGCAAGGACCTGCTCTGTAAATGTTTCGAGCAGCGCGCAGTCCTGAGTCTCGCCCAACTCGACGATTCGTTCAGTCACTCGGGCATAGTCCACGGTCTTATTGATTTGGTCGGCAGCTTCGGCAGCGGTTCCTTCACAGTCCAACTCCAAATCGATCGCCAGTGGCTGCGGTCTCCGGCGCTCCGCGGGCATGACCCCGCAACGCCCTTGAAATTCCAGTCGTTCAATTACCACACGATAGGCCATGCCGCCATTCTCAAGGATTGGATTTCGGGCTGTCAATATATCGTTAGCGGGGTGCAGGAGGGGGAATGGGAATGTCCACGCGGCGTTCTTGTCTGAGATTCCAGTACCAGAGAGAAGAGGCAAACAAGCTTGGAAATGGTACTAAGAAGGGCGTTGCATCGTTCGGCGCCCGCAGGGTACGCCGCCCCTAACCCAGCATTTTATAACGATTTGTTGAGAAATCACGGAGGCGCAAGGAGCGGGACTTGCGCGACAAAGGAACCCCGTCCCTGTCTGCTCCGCTATTTAAATGGATGAAAACCGATCTTATTGTCGTCTCGGTCTTGCAAGCCCGTGAAGTACATAAGCACCGAGTCAAGCTTCTGCAGCAGAATGGCCCGCTCGCACCATAGGCCTTCAAGGTAGGTCACGTCATTCGTCAGGCTGTTGCATGAGGCAACAAATCGTTTGAGCGCGTCTTGCGGAACCTTGAATTCCTGCAGATCAATGTCCAATGACTTCTCAAGTTTCTCGATCGCAACGTTGAACTCCTTGACCCACCGCTCTTCAATCTCGTGGCGCTCTGGAACGTTTGCCCGAATCGAGGTGATAGTGGCATACGCTCTCAGAATCTGGTCATCGATGTTCATGCTAGCTACCCCTACATGAATCATAGCACGGTCGCCCGAACGCTCTGGTGGACGGCAGTCTACTTGAACGTCCAAGATTAGTTCAATCTTTCGTCCTGTTCCACTCACCGGGATCTGGGCTGTTGATTCCTCAATATCGTTTTCTCATCGGGAGCAGTGGGCCACACTCGCTTTCCCAATCTATCTTTCAACCTTTTTCCCTCTTGGGGGGCGGCCTGGTTGAGCTCCCAACTGCGCGCAACTTTCTCACCCGCCCACCCACTGGCAGGTATTTTTCACCCGCCCTACCCTCCGATTGCTTCGCAATCGATTTCCCGGGACGTGCCATTAACCCGAGCGAGGGTCTTTCTGAGACCGCGCGTTGCGCGAGCAAAGGGGGTTCACCAGGCCCACCCCCTCTCGCCCTTGACTGCCCTTTCCACCGGCACCTATAATCCCCTCACGTTTTCTTGCAACGCGCTGATTCAGCTCGCAAAATGGCAGATTTTACACACTTCAACGAGTCGGGGCGGGCGCGGATGGTCGATGTCAGTGCCAAGAACTCGACCGAGCGGGTTGCGACAGCACAGGCTATAGTCTTTCTCCAACCGGAAACTCTTGAAAAGATTCAACGCGGCAAGATTGCGAAGGGCGATGTCTTGTCCGTTGCGCAGGTCGCCGGAGTGATGGGAGCCAAGAAGACCCCGGACCTTATTCCCATGTGCCATCCGATTCTCCTCACCAGCGTCGATATCTCATTTAAAGAAGAATCTCAGCCGGATCGCGAAGGTCGCTGTTCGATCACCATTTTGGCGATAGCCAAGACGACTGGACCGACTGGGGTAGAGATGGAAGCGATGACTGCGGCCTCGGTAGCGGCGCTCACAATCTACGATATGTGCAAGGCGACTGATCGGGGGATGAGCTTCAGCGAGGTGTGCTTGCTTTCAAAGTCTGGTGGAAAGTCTGAAACATTTACAAGACGTTAACGTGTAAATATTCGTGTGGCGCGAAAGGTTTTTATCGTGATCACGATCAGGCTGTTTGGAATGACGAAGTCGCTGGCGGGGAATCAAGCGTCCCTATCGCTTGCGTTGAACAATGGAACGCAAGTGAAGGACTTAGTTGGTCTGCTGGATGCCGGGTATCCAGCGATCGGGGAGTTGATCCATAAAAAGAAGGTGCTGGTGTCGGTGAATCAGGAAATAGCCCACGAAGAAACGGAAATTCGAGACAGCGACGAGATTGCGTTGTTGCCACCGTTTGCCGGTGGATCACATATGGATCACGCGGGTGATGATGCCCAGTTTGTCCGTGTGCAACGGGAAGATTTTTCCATGGATGCGGAGATCAATCGGGTGCGAGGCCGGTCGAAGCGCATCGGAGGCATTTCGATTTTTCTGGGGACGGCGCGTGATCGGTCCAGAGGGCGAGAGGTAGACAGCATTACGTTCGAACAGTATGAGGGTATGGCACAGAAGAAGCTCTGCGAAATCCGCGAGCGGGCTTTGAAGGATTTTGACATCATCGAGGTTGCGATCCTCCACCGGTACGGTGAAATACGCATCGGCGAAAACATCGTATTGATTGTCGTGGGGGCTGAGCATCGGGCTGAGGCGTTCCGTGCCTGCAAGTGGGCAATCGATGAATTGAAACAAATCACACCGATCTGGAAACTTGAACACACGCCGGAAGGCGAAGTCTGGGTAGAGGAACATCCCTAGAAGCGTTAGAAGTAAAAGGTGAAACGTAAAGTGTTCGACTGAAATCGAGAAAATCTTGGCTGACCACCTATCAACAAGTACCGCTCTTCTTCCCGTTGCCGATGCCTTTGGCCGGCCGCTTCGCAGCTTGCGTTTGTCCGTGACAGATCGATGCAATCTTCGATGTAAGTACTGCATGCCGGAGCAGGACTATGTCTGGCTGCCGCGCGAGGATGTGCTGACCCATGAGGAGATGGCAGGCCTGACCGGCTATTTCACGGACCTCGGTGTGGATCGCGTGCGGTTGACCGGCGGGGAGCCGTTGCTTCGGCGCAATTTGCCTCAGCTGATTCGCCTGTTGCTTCAAAACCGGCGGGTGACGGATATCGCGCTCACGACGAACGGCATTCTTCTGGCGGACCAGGCTGAGGTGTTGTATGAGGCAGGGCTGCACCGCATCACGGTCAGCCTCGATACGCTGAAACCTGAACGATTTCTTCAGCTGACCCGCCATGATGAGTTTGCGCGCGTGATAGAAGGGATTGAGTCGGTGGCTCGGGCGGGATTCACCGGCTTAAAGCTCGATACGGTGGCAATTCGGGGCTTCAATGACGATGAGTTGGTCGATCTGATCGAGTTCGGCAAGCAGACACAGGCGGAGGTTCGGTTTATCGAATACATGGACGTCGGCGGTGCGAACGAGTGGTCTCAGGAAAAAGTGTTCTCCCAAGCTGCGATGCTTACCCTGCTGAGCGCGCACTACGGGACGATCGAGCCGATGTCTGAACGGGGCGCTGCGCCGGCGCAGCGATTTCTGCTGCCGGATGGGACGACCTTTGGAATTATTCCTTCGACGACCACGCCGTTCTGTGCGACGTGCGACCGCAGCCGGGTGACCGCCGATGGCATGTGGTATCGCTGTCTGTACGCAACGACGGGAACGGATCTGCGCAAGCCTCTTCGCGCCGGCGCCTCGGATGATGAGATGCGGGCCTTGATCCGCACCGGCTGGGGAGGGCGCCGCGACCGGGGCGCAGAAGAGCGGAAGGCGCTTGAGCGGGACGGGCTGCGTGTCGGAGGGTTTATCGGTATTGAGAAGCTTCGCGAAAATCCACGTCTTGAAATGCACGCACGAGGCGGCTGAAGTGTCATCGTGCGGCCTACATCTGTGTTGCGGACCCAGTTCCGGATGATCGCCCATGCTGGATACTGAATTCCTGACCATTTTAGGACTCGGGTTGGTGCTGGGGCTCCGCCATGCCTTGGATACGGACCATTTGGCTGCCGTATCCACAGTGTTGGCGCAACGACCCTCGCTCCGCGCCTCCGGCATGATTGGATTCAGCTGGGGACTTGGGCATACGGCGGTGTTGATGCTGGTCGGGGCGGTGGTGTTGATCCTCCGCGTGACGATTCCTGAACCCTTCGCATTGGCGGCTGAGTTCGGCGTCGGCGCCATGCTCGTATTTCTCGGTGGCGTACTCGGGGTGCGATTGGTCCGAGAGCGTTGGCATGTGCATGCACATGACCATGACGGTGAACGGCACCTGCACCTGCATAGTCATGCGCTGGCTGAAGATCATGGGCATATACACTGGTGGCGTGATTCCGTTCGACCGTTCTGTATCGGCATGGCCCATGGCCTAGCCGGGTCGGCGGCGTTGTTGTTGATCGTGCTGTCGTCTGCACGATCGGTGTTGGAGGGGCTCACGTATATCGCAGTATTCGGGATTGGCTCGATCATGGGGATGGTGCTGGTCGGGATAGTCGTGAGCCTTCCGGTCTTGTGGTCGCTGAACATCGGGCGTCCTGTCTTTCTCGCCGTCCAAGGACTGGCAAGTCTTGGGAGCGTTATCGTGGGACTCACGATGATGTTCCAGATTGCCTTCGGTGGCTAGCCTGCAATATTCACGAGAGTTCGTGACGAAACCGCCGAGACGCCAAGCGAGACGGGCGCGTGGAGCCGCGAAGAAGGGAGGCATACTTGAAACAGTATGTTGACCGACTGAGCAGCGAGCCCGCCCGCCGTTGGGCTTGTCGTAGCGGCGTATCGGCGGTTGCAGTAGAA
>JBGTCI010000061.1:0-88630 GCA_041748925.1 Nitrospiraceae bacterium
TTCCGACAAGGCCACGCGAATGGAGAACCATACACCCGGAGACGACCTACGGGCGCGAAACGGAGGCCTTTCTCCGACACTACCGCAACGATCTAGAGACTGACGGCATTGCGATGACTCCTTGGGCCAAGGAGCAGGTCGAGATGCGGCTGGGATATTCACGCCGGCTTGCCCGTCGGCTGCGTAAGGTTCGACCCGCCATCAGGAAGATGGGGGTGACCTGGGCGCCTTGGATGCAGCAGGTAATGCTCTATTATTACTATCCGGAGAAGTTGGCGTCGGCCAAGCCTTGGGTTAGGCAGCTGGCGGAGATTCTTGTCGCTTGCGAGCAGTTTGAAGCCTACAGCAATCAGCGTCGTGGACGGGACTACTATGTGCGGAAGAAGGAAACGTTGGTCGATGCCTTTGCCTATTTGGCGACGTTGCAGCGTGATGGCATTGTGAGCGGCGCGGTGGTGGGAGCGTTGCGCCGGTTGACGGCGCAAGGGGAGTTTGATGCAATCCTGGAGGAGGCGCGTGGCTGTGCCTTTACCCGGGGGGAGCGCCGAGCGCTCCGAGCAATGGAGTCATAAGATGGCGGTCAAGACGGTGTCGTTGCGTTTCACCATGCAGGGCAATACGCAGATCGAAAATATTACGAAGTCCATAGCCGACGCTTTGGCAGGCACCGGACTGTCGTCCGGGATCGTGACGGTGTTCATTAAGCACACCACCGCGTCGGTGATGATAATTGAAGATGAACCTGGCATTAGGGCCGATACCAAAACGTTTTGGGATCGGGCCGTGCCGGCGGATCCTGCCTGGCAACACAATACGAGAAATGCCGGTGAGGACAATGCCCACAGCCACCTGCGAGGCCAGCTGCAAGGACCGTCGGTCACCATCCCCTTCCTGGACGGGACGATGTTGCTGGGGACCTGGCAACAGATCGTCCTCGTCGATTTTGATAACAGATCACGGACCAGGGAACTCATCTTCCAAATTATGGGGGAATGATGACGATGAAGGGGCGAATCGTGTCGGCGGGACTCTTGCTCATCAGCCTCTGGGCTGGGTTGGCGACAGCGGAGTGGGGCAAGCCGTTAGGCGGGATCTATGACGGGCCTGAGGGGAAGCCGCGCGTCGTGACGCCCTCGCCCGCCGAGTTGAGCGCGGATGAGCGGGCCACGATAACTGTGTTCGAGCGGGCGACGAAATCCGTCGTCTTCATCTCGAATACGGCGATTCAGCGAGACCCCTGGTCGTTCAATACCTTTGAGGTCCCGCAAGGGTCCGGATCGGGATTCGTGTGGAACAAACAAGGCCACATTGTTACAAATTTTCATGTCGTCTACGGGGCCAATTCGGTCACTGTGACGCTGGCCGATCGGACAGAGCATAAGGCCACGCTCATCGGCGCCGATCCCGATCGTGATCTGGCAGTGCTGCAGATTCGTGCGCCGGAAGAGGCGCTCTCCCCAATCGTCGTCGGGATATCGCATGATCTGCGCGTTGGGCAAAAGGTATTGGCGATCGGGAACCCATTCGGTCTCGACCACACGCTGACGACCGGCGTGGTGAGTGCCTTGGGGCGAACGATCAAGTCCTTATCGAACCGGACGATTGAAGGGGTCATTCAGACCGATGCCGCCATCAATCCGGGAAACTCCGGTGGGCCATTGCTCGATAGCGCCGGTCGATTAATCGGTGTGAATACCCAGATTGTAAGCCCCAGCGGGGCCTTCGCAGGAATCGGCTTTGCCGTGCCGGTCGATACCGTCAATCGCATCGTTCCGGAGTTAGTCAAGTACGGGAAACTCATCCGCCCTGGACTTGGGGTCTCGCTCGTTCCCGACGCGATGGCCAAGCGGTGGGGGATCAAAGGCGTGATTATCGGAAAAGTTTCACGTGGCAGTGGAGCGGAACAGGCCGGGTTGAAGGGCGCGCGTGAGACTGTCGCCGGACGTGTGGAGTTAGGTGACATCATCACGGCGGTCGACGGTAAGCCGGTCGGGACCACGGATGAACTGATGGATGTGATGGAGCGGCACAAAGTCAACGACCAAGTCGTGGTCGAGATATTACGTGGGACCAGCCGGGAACGGGTATCTGTGACCCTCCAAGCCGTCAATTGAACGGCAATCCATGAGGTCGCTATGGTAGGATCATCCATCTGTTCCGTATGGAGGACCACCGATGAGTGATCGCAGATCCACTGGCCCACAAGACTCAGAATCCAAGGGAAAGACGGAGGATGTTGCGAATCCGTCGATGCGCAAGGAATCCGACCCGCTCGAACTCATCGAGCAATGTCTCGCCTCATTTCCCGACAGTGACCCCAGGCAGAAGATCCTCTACAAGTTGCGTCATGCCGTGATCGCCGGACAAGCGGCGCAGCAGCAGCGTGAGGTCGAGTTCAAGAAAGTCTCCGATGTGATCGCGAAGCTCACGGCGCCGGCCAATCGGATCGGTACTCTGCTCGAGGTGCCGGGTGAAGGCCTCGCACGGATTTTGGTGGGGGGCGCTGAGTATTATGCCGCGGTCGATCCACGGGTAGAGGCCGCCGAGTTAAAGATCGGCGCCCAGATTCTGGTCAACGAAGCCTACGCGGTGATTAAGATTTTAGGCTATGACCGTAATGGGCCCGTGTTGAAAGTGGCGGAAGCGCTGGCAGATGGGCGGCTTCGTTTCGAGCAGGAGATGGGGCGGCAGGTCTTGATTCTCCAACGATCGAGCGATCTTCTCGGTGTCGACCTGAAGGCAGGTGATGAAGTACGTATCGAGCCCAGCGTTCATGTGGCGATCGAAAAACTGGAAGACCGGAAAGCCAAATCCCATTTACTCGACGAGGTTCCTACGGTCACATGGGAGCAGATCGGGGGACAAGGAGAAGCGATCACAGCCATTCAGAAAGCGATCGAGTATCCATTGCTTCATGCGGAGACGTTTCAGCGCTTCAAGTTCACTCAACCGAAGGGCTTCCTGCTCTACGGCCCTCCCGGCTGCGGAAAGACCTTGATTGGACAAGCGGCGGCCGCCAGTCTCTCAAAGCTGGTGAAGGAGTCAAGCCAGGGCGCGTCCGATACGAGAGGGGAGAAGCTGCCGGTGACTCGCGGGGCTTTTCTCCACGTCAAGGGGCCGGAGATTTTGAATATGTGGTTGGGGGAATCGGAGCGGATGGTGCGAGATCTCTTCGCCCAAGCCCGCGCTCGTCGGAGCGAAGGGGCATTACCCTTCATATTCATTGACGAAGCAGAATCGATACTCGGCACGAGACGGGCATCTCGGTCATTCAATATCTCCAGCACCTTGGTGCCGATGTTCTGTTCCGAGATGGACGGGATCGAGTCGTTGCGCGATGTGGTGATCATTCTGGCTTCGAATCGGCCTGATTTGATCGATCCGGCAGTGCTGCGGCCGGGACGTATCGATCGCAAGATCAAGGTGAGCCGTCCCAATCGTGACTCGGCGGCCGCGATTCTGAATGTGTATCTAACAGATGACTTGCCGCTGGACCGGCAATGGATCGACCAGCACGGTGGGGATCGGAAGAAGGCCTGTGCCGACCTCATCGAGCATGCGCTCTCCGCGATCTTTTCGCGGATCGATGAGAATCGTCTTCTGTCGATCAGGCTCCGAAGCGGACAGAATAAGGTCCTCCATCGGAGTGATCTGATCAGCGGTGCGATCTTGGCTTCGATCGTTCAACGGGCGAAGGAACAGGCGATCGATCGCATGATTGCAGCCGGCGGCTCTGAGCAAGGCGGCATGACCTTGGACGATCTGGTGAATTCTGTCCACGCAGAGTTCCGAGAGGGCGAAATGCTGCCGCCCGATGATGCGGCGGAAGAATGGCTCAAGCTTCTCGACCACCATCCGGAACAAGTGGTGGGGGTGTCCTCGTTTCGAAGAGGGCGGCAAACGGAAGAGCGGTTAGTGAATCAGATTATATAAGGGCGTTAAGTCCTAAGGTCTTAAAGTTATCAAGTCTGAAATCAGCACTTTCTGACTTGATGACTTTCGACATGATTTTGACAATGCGTCTATTCGGTATCGAAACGGAATACGGCATTACCAGGGAAGACCAGGATGTGGTCGATCCGGTCGTGGAGTCGATGGAGCTCGTGCGGGCCCATCTGACAGCCTCGTTCGAGCGGCGCTGGGACTATGGCGGTGAGGATCCGCACGAAGATGCGCGGGGATTCCGGGTTTCCGGCCTGCAGCAGGATAAAGAAGAGGACGAGTTTGCCAAGGTCGACGCTCATCGGCCATTTTCGTTTCATGAGATGAAGAGCGATCTGGTCCTCCCGAACGGTGCACGCTTCTATAACGATCATACGCACCCTGAGTATTCCACCCCTGAATGTCGAACCCTATTGGATATTCTAGCCCATGACCGTGCGGGAGAGCGTATTGTCCAGCGGGCGGCGGAGCGTCGTAACCATGCGATCGGTGGGCCTCATGTGCAGCTCTACAAGAACAACACGGACTTTCACGGACACAGTTACGGCTGTCACGATAACTATCTCGTGTCGCGGTCGATTCCCTTTCCTTCGCTGACTGCGGGGCTGTTGCCGTTCCTTGTCAGCCGGCAGGTCATTGCGGGAGCAGGCAAGGTCGGCGTGGAAGGCCAAGAGAGCGGATTCGTGCCGGGCCACTATCAGTTGTCTCAACGAGCCGACTTTATGGAGACGGATCTGAGCGTCGACACGATGCACAACCGACCGATTCTAAATACGAGGGACGAACCGCACGCGGTTCGTGAAAAATATCGACGGCTCCATCTCATCATCGGCGATGCCAATATGTGTGAGTACGGCACGGCGTTGAAAGTCGGGACGACGCAGCTAGCGCTGGAATTGATCGCGCGCAACGCTGCCCCAGCTCTTGAACTGGAGCATCCCGTCACAGCGGTGAAACAGCTGTCTCGCGATCAAAACCTAAAGGCGACGGTTCGCAGGAAGAACGGCAGCACGATCACAGGTCTCGACATTCAAGAGCAGTATTATCTCGCGGCCGAGAAGCATTTGACCGGTGCTGACCCGGAAACCGATTGGATTCTTCGTGAATGGGCTTCCACGCTACGACTACTCACCGGCGATCGACGACAACTCGTTGGACGGCTCGATTGGGTCACCAAGCTCTGGCTGTTGGAAACCTTTATGCAGGAAGAGCGGATCGGATGGGACGATCCCTGGCTGGCGAGTTTGGATTTGGAGTACCATAACGTGAATCCTGATCGCGGGCTCTTCCTGGGACTCGAAGCCGAGGGGAAGGCCTGGCGGATGACGTCGGAGCAGGATGTCGAATCGGCGTTGATAGCCGGCCCGTCCGATACCAGAGCGGGGATTCGCGGCCTTTGCATCAGACGGTTTCCGGATCAGATCAAGTCGATGCAATGGGAACGTGTTCAGTTCAGCGGTGGGTTACTTCCGCGAACATTAGAGATGGGCGACCTCTTCGAGCCACAGGCAGTGCAAGCCTGCGCGAAGATATTCGAGAGCGCGGCATCTCCGATGGATGCGCTGAACGCATGGAACAGAGAAAAGGAGTCCCGATCATGAACTACATTTCAACGCCGGAACGCCGTGAAGGACCCGGTAATCCGATGCCGAAGGCTCCGAGTCCTTCCGATGAGGGTGGCGGCCCAAAGCGGCCGGAGACCGGGTCACCCGATAAAGATAATTTGCTCAAGCGCATGCGCAAGGTCGATCCAAAGCAGGCTGAGCGGTATCGGCA
The DNA here is from genome assembly GCA_041748925.1 of Nitrospiraceae bacterium. Lineage (GTDB taxonomy): Bacteria > Nitrospirota > Nitrospiria > Nitrospirales > Nitrospiraceae > Palsa-1315. Next base: position 5,719 of record JBGTCI010000061.1, read on the forward strand.
GAGAACAGGGGAGTAAAGACGTTAGGGGTAAGGGGTTAGGCGTGAGGGGGTAGGCTCTGAGGTCCGATCGCCTGACGCTTCACGGTTCACGCTTCAAGAGGGGTTCCAAGATGGGGATGCAAGGGGATTTTCTTCAGTTACTGAAGGAGCAGGGGTACACACTCAGCATGCCGACATCGGTGGGAACCGGGCAGGAACTGACGAATGCCACCACGATTCTGGCCTTCAAGTATCGCGATGGCGTGTTGGTGGCCGGAGACCGTCGCGCGACCGCCGGTAATATGGTGATGTACGATCGCACGGACAAGGTATTGGAGATCGATCGGCATAGTGTGATGGCGATTGCCGGTGTCCCGGCGACCGCCTATGAAATGGTGCGTGTCCTGGAGCACTCCTTCAAATACTACCGGAGAACGCAGCTGCAGGAATTGAGTTTTGACGGCAAACTTCGCGCGATCTCCAAGCTCTTGAAGGAGAATGTGCCCGCGGCCTTGGCCGGAACCGGCGCAGTAGTCCCGGTGTTTGCCGGCTATGATCTGGAGCAGGGCTCGGCCAAGATCTATTTTTACGATATCCTCGGGGCGGAGTTTGAAGGCGTGGAGTATGCCGTGTCCGGGTCCGGTTCCCCCACGATCCGAGGGATCTTGCACTATCTGAATACCTGGGGCGAGCAACCCCTCAACGCGCTACCAGAAGAACAGGCGATGGTTCAGGCCTTACGATTACTCAAGAGCGCAGCGGAGTTCGATTCGGCGACCGGTGGTGTCAACCGTGAGGCCGGTTTGTACCCCGTGATCAAGTTGATTACCGCGGCCGGTGTGCAGACGGCGCCGGATGCGACGTTGAAGCCCCTCTATGAATCACAGGTGGTGCGCGATGGATGAAGAGCCCTATCGTTGGGTGGAGGCTGTCGGCAATCGGCGGCAGTATCTCGACGAACAGTTCAAACAGGGAAGCCCGGTTGTTGCGCTGACCTATGATGGAGGCATCCTCCTGACGACGGTGAGCAAGGGGACACCGAAGCTATACGAGATCTACGACCGGCTGGCGTTGGGTGGGATGGGGCATCCCACGGATTTGGAAAAGCTTCGCTTCAGTCTGCTCGAAATGGCGCATGTCGAGGGCTTCAACCGTTCACCGTCCGACGTCACGGGATCGAGACTGGTGAAATACGGCGTTGCCCCGGTCATTAAGCAAGCCTTCGAAGAAGTGTATAAGGCGCCGTTTATTGTGCGAATCCTAGTGGCTGAACTGGGCCTGAAGCCGGAGAAAGACGCGCTATTGACGATCAACTACGATGGCACGTTTGAGGAAACGACGGGTTGTGCGGTCTTGGCAGCCGGCCAGGCTGTTCAGACGAAGATGCTGGCCTATCTCAAGGAGCAACGGCCCGCCACATCATCATTGGAGCAGGCGTTGGAACTGGCCTTGCGCGCCTGGGCGATCGGTTCATTCGCACAGCAACAGGATGAGGCGGACCAACAGGCTGAGGCCAAGCCGCAGGCGAGTGGAGCCGGCTCATCGGTTGACGCCATCCCAAGCAGTGATGCATTGATCGCACATGTGCGGGGCCTTGCGGGTGACCGGACGATCGAATGCGCGGTCCTCGAACGTCAAGCTCCCGGCACCTCCAAGTATCGGGCTCTCAAGCTGGCAGATCTTTCTCGACTCTTACCGACGGCACTTCAATCCGTCGTGGCACAGTGAGATGTTGAACCGTATTTTCGGACTCGAAACCGAATACGGACTCTTGGTGAATCAAGACAGGCCTGACCATTCCCCCACCTGGTTTGCCCACAAGATTCGCGACCATCTCTTTCACGTGCAACGGCGAGGCGTGCTCGATCTGCATCACCGAGGACACGATGAACCGCCCGGCAACGGAGGGTTTCTCGCCAACGCGGGGCGCATGTACCTCGACATGGGACATCTGGAGTGGGCGTCGCCGGAGTGCGAATCGCTTAGTGATGTGGTGGCCGCCGACCGCGCCGGCGATCAATTGCTGCAAGATGCGATTCAAGACCTCGGTCTGGCCGATACGGTGTCGTTAATCAAAAACAATGTGGATCATGAAACCGATGCGACCTTTGGATCGCACGAGAACTATCTCGTCTCGCGACGCTTCCCTTTTACACGGCGGGGCCTCGGACCCTTTGTGACCTTCCTGGTTACCAGACAGATATTTACGGGGGCCGGACGTATCGGCTCGGCGGGTCCCCAGGACGCCTGGATTCAGATGGACCGGCTCATTGTGCCGCGAGGCGCGAGCCACCGCTCTGCTCTGGAATCTCTCCTCCCGTTTCAGCTCTCTCAGCGTGCCGATTACATCGTGAATGATTTCTTCGAATGGGTGCAGCAGAATCGGGCCATCGTGAATACCAGAGATGAACCGTTGGCCGATCCGAATCAATACAGGCGCATTCATTTGTTATTGGGCGATTCGAACATGGCGGAGGTGGCCACGGCGTTAAAATTGGGTGCGACAGGGCTGGTTCTTCAATTGATCGAAGAGGGCCATGCGCCGATCGGTCTTGACCTCGATGAACCGGTCGAAACAATGCAGGAACTATCACAGGATCAGACCCGGCAATGGATCGTTCGGCTGGAGTCAGGGAAGACGATATCCGCGATCGACATTCAGGAAGCGTTTCTTGCCGCGGCGCATACGCATTATCGTGGCCAGGACGATGAAACGGATTGGGTGCTCGATCAATGGGAAGCGGTCTTGAGAGATCTCCGCGGGGACTACACAACACTGGTGGGCCGTGTCGATTGGGCCTCGAAGTTATGGCTGCTCGAAACCTTTCGCGAAGCGGAACAGACCACGTGGGCGGACCCGGCGCTGAAGAGTCTTGATCTGGAGTATCACAATCTCCATCAAGGCAAAGGACTCTATTATGGCCTTATGGAAGAAGGGCGGGTTCCACGCCTCATTACGGACAAGGCGATTGCGTTGGCCATGGAGCATCCGCCACGCAACACCAGAGCCTTTGGGCGCGGTGAACTCGTTCGACATCTGCTGGCCTGTGGACCTCCTGATGACCCAGATGATTCGAGGCCGGAGGAACGGTTTTCTCCCTCGTATGTCATCAACTGGTCGATCTTCCAGCTACGCGGCCAGGTGCCCTTCCCCATGCCGGACCCCTTCAAGACCTACGTGCAGGAAGTGCGGGCGCATCTTCAAACAGCCTGATCGAGTTGGCCTGCACGCACCCTCTTCACATTCGTTCCTGCAAGAAATCCATAATCCGATTCTCAGCCCAGAAATGATCTTCTCCGTTGCGGGCCCATTGCAAAAACCCGCAATGGCCCCCGTAGCGAGGCGCAATCACTCGAATCTTCGGGTGACGCTGAATCGATGGTGCCGTAAACATGGAGTAGGGAATGAAGGGATCATCCTGTGACGTGATGATGAGGGTGGGAATGGCGATGGAATCGAGCACACGGCATGCGCCCGCGCGCTCATAGTAGTCGGCCCCACTGGCATATCCCCCGTCCGGGGCTGTGTAGATGTGGTCAAATTCACGCATCAAGGCGACGCGATCGAGATCCTTGAGATCCCACTTGCCGGGGAGGAGTGCGGCCTTTCGGCGCAGCCTTGCCTTCAAGCTCACGAGAAAATGTCTGTGATAAATCCAGTTGCGCGGCAGCTCCAAGGCATCGACGCATTTCGGAGGGTCGATATTGGGACAGACCGCGATCGCGCCGGCCAACGCCGCCTCTGACGAGCCGATCTCCCCGGCTGCTTTCAGGATGAGATTTCCTCCCATCGAATAGCCGATCAGCCAGATGCGTTCGAGTCCATCCACGCGCGCCAATTCCTGGACGACGGCTCGATAGTCCTGGCTCAAGCCGCTGTTGTAGAGTGTCGGTGTCAGGTGCTCGGTGCCCCCACACGTACGCTGGTTCATCCGGACGACATTGAATCCTGCTCGATAGGCTTTCTCGGCGATGCCGCGCATATAGTGAGACTCGCTACAACCTTCAAGGCCATGCACGAGCACCACGGTCCGGCTGGCTGTGCGGTGTGGCTGCCAGTGGCAGTAGCCGAGTAGCTGGGTGTGTGGTTCGGTGGTGAAGAGCCGCGACTCGCTCGAGACTCCGTCAAGCAGCGCTCGGCGAGGCCAATAGCCTGGGAACACGGTCATGAAATGTGGATTGCGGAGCCACGCCGCGGGTGTAAAGTCTCTCCCCTCTGATGACATGGAGGTCATTATAAAAAATGTTCCATGGCTCCGCAGCATGAATCGTCAGGGCGCGAAAAGTCCTCGCATTTTCGCTAAGGCCGCCCGATCAGGCGACGGCAGGAAGGAAGTTTCTATCTCAGTAGTGCAAGAAAGCAAAAAGGGTACTTCACAGCGTGAAGTACCCCTTTTGGTCTAGATTGGCTCCCCGGGCAGGACTCGAACCTGCGACCAGCCGGTTACAAGTGCCCCAGTTTTTCAACCGGGCTTGGACTATCTCTTCACCCGCCTGCAGATAAAGCAGGGGAGGGTGTCGGGCGCTAGTGAGGCGTTATTGGATGGGTTCCGCAGCCTCTAGTCTCTGCACGGTCCTGCCTACACGCTGACCCTTCGGCAGGCTTCGCTCAGGATTCCCATTCCGATTCGCCGAGGAATCGGGGCAGGCTTCCCTGAATTCACCCGAAGTTTCAACCACAGTTTCCCGTGGAGGCTGCAGTGAGGAGTGAATTTCTCTCTGGCAGTTTGCGCAGAGGAGCACACATTTATCCAACTCCGCCCGGATTTTGTCCCAGCTGCGGGTGTATCCCTTACTCGAGATACCAAAATCCTTCTTGGCCGAGGTTAGATGATGGAACTCCAACGCTTCCATACATCGATCGTAGCCACATCTCTGACAGCACCCACCTTATAGGTTAAGGCTCTGTAACGAACGGTCTTCCGCCGTTTGCGAACAGCACCGATGAGATAGTTGCGACGATCGGCGTATGTGCGGCGCTCCGCCACAAGTCACCCATGTTCCTACAGCCGGCTGCTCTACCAACTGAGCTACCGGGGAATCTGGTCCAGCCGAAACGAGCGCATTCTAGCATAAACTGATGGGGCGGGAGCGAGCTTTTTTGCAGGAGAAACGGATAGGCGAACTACGCTTCTACGATTACACGTCGAAATCCTCGGTTTCATCTTCATCCGAGGTTGCGTCAGTTTTGCCTGCTGCGACGGATGCGTAGTGCTTGGCCCAGGTCAGATAGAGATTTCCGCTGTCGCGCATGGTGTCGGCAGCCTTGACGAGTGTCTGCGCCAAATCGGGGTCCTTCCCGCTGGCATGGATCTCGACTGCACGCCGTTCGAGCACTTTGGGGTACTCGTGGATCAGCCCGGCAATCTCCTGAACGAGTTCATCAATGACATTGTCCTCGGTTTCCATCTATTACCTCCAGAGCGGCACCAACAAGAAACCCCATAGCGCAGGCGCCATGGGGTCTTGCGCGGGAAACCCGCTATACGAAATGGTTACCCTTGGTAGGCCTGTCCCAGCGCGGCGGCCTCGCCTTTTTGTGACATCAGCTTCCCGGTGGCGCTGACTGCCTGCATGACGATGGCATAATGCTTGGCCGCGTCGCAGACGACCACGCAGAGGTCACAGCCTTTACAGCGGTCAATGGTCACTTCGGCCACCATCTTACTTGGATTAAGGTCAAGGCAGTTTGCCTCTGGACAATACATGATGCACAGTCGGCATCCCTTCTTCGCTACGCATTTCTCGTCGATGACTTGGGCTACGTTATACATGCGAGCTGGTTCCTTCTCTCTCGTTAAGCTGCAACGGCAGGGTTGCCGACTCGCAGCTCATACTTATTCTTCTCTGCCCATTCGCTGGCGATTTCATAGGCCGCTTGCACAGTTGCCAGGTTTTTGGCCAGTAACATTTCCTTCTTAGCGAACTTCTTCTTGATCGCTTCATCCAAGGAAGCGGTTCCTCCCGAGGCGACGAATTTCTTCCCGAACCGTTCCTGTAAGGCGCCGTCCAGCGCTTCCATCGTGACGCATTTGGTGATGCCCGCGACCGACCCGAGCATCGACATATTCGTTGATAACTCGGTGCCGGCAACCTCGATGGCGAGTTCAGTGCCTGCAATATAAAATAACGCGACGTTTAAATCCTTCAGTCGCTGAACATCTTCTTCGGAGAGAAGTGGCTGGTCGGAGTTGATAATGACGAGGCCACCTTCCTTCACGCCGGAATAGAAGGGCATGGTGTAGCTCTTCCCCATGGTGATGACCTGGGGATGAAACACCTGAATGACATCGGGAAACACCAATTCACCGCGGTCGTAGATCCGTTCGATGCCGATCCGACAATAGCTCTCCGCCGGTGCCATGCGTTTCTCAGCGCCGAAGAAGGGGTTGGAGATCGAAAATTTTCCGTCGCGGTTGGCGGCCATGGCCAAGACATGGGCGGCTGTGACGGCGCCCTGTCCGCCTAACCCCGACATTCTGACATTCAATCTTTTCTTGATCATGGTCGTCTCTCCTCCAGAATCGGATTAGGCTCCCTGAGAAGCGAGCTGCTTTGCAGCGGCCTTCTTTTCCTTGTCCTTGGCGGCTATCTCTGCCAGGAGTTGCTTGGCTGGCTCGCTGGTGTACTCTTTGTAGGCAAACCGCTCGGTCGGCTTCTCAGAGTCCCGCATTTCCTGGAGCCCTTCCATGCTGTTCTTCCCGATTTCGAGAATGCAAGGCGTATAGAGCTGGAGGTAGGTCGGGCCGATTTCGCGCGCGATCATGATCGCGTTCCGAACCACTTTCTCAACGAGGGACGGCTTACTGACGGTACATTGGACGACATAATGGCAACCGGACTCACGGGCGATTTCTGGCAGACGGACCTTGTCGAAAAGTTTCCCGACCGGCGCCATCTTGGCAACAAACCCCTTCTGCATCAGACCGCTCTCCTGGCCACCGGTATTGGCATACAGTTCGTTATCGAAGCAAATCGTGGTGAACTTTTCCTGACGGAACCAGGCTTGCAGCGTCATGTCAAGGCCGATATCGACCGTGGCGCCATCGCCGGCAAGCACAACCACGTCTTTCGTCCGGCCTGGGAAGCGGACGCTCAAGGCGCGCTTCAACCCGGAGGCGATCGCGTTTTGGTTGCCAAAGAGCGAGTGGATATTATGTACGGCCACCATGGGGAACACCAAGCTGGTGCAGCCAGTTGAACCAACCATGACCGTATCTTCAGGGGCCGGCAATGAGGCTAGGATGTAGCGGAAGGCCATGGATTCAGGGCAGCCGGCGCAGAGAGAGTGCTGCTCGATCAGCTCCTTGCTGTTGCCGATATCCTTCCAGCCCCGGTCTTCCTTGCCGTAGGTCGCGCTCTTGACCAGGTCTTGATAGTCGGACGGCATAATGTCGTACAGGTCTTCCGAAATCTTGATACGTTCCTTGCTCATGTAGGCCTCCTCAGTAGTGCGTCGTATTTAAGTCGTTCGATTCTTGCCACGTAAAATGTGATCAACTGCCGCGACCGGCCATCGACATGCTGCGCATGCCGAGCAGGGTCTTGATTTCGGAGACAATAATTTCCGGTGGCATCGTCATGCCTCCGCAGACATGCGGGCCGGCGTGGACACGTTCGCTATTCGGAACGGAGGCCTTAATTTCCTTTGCCAACCATCCGGTCACGTTGAACTCTGGGACGATAATGTGCTTGGCGTTTTTTGTGGCTTCACGGATTTCCTCGCCTGGCCAAGGCCGCAGAGACTTGATCTTTACCAGGCCGCAGCGGATGCCTTCATCATCGAGGAGCCGGATGGCTTCACGACCTTGCGACACCGCTGTCCCGGAAGAGACAATGAGGACCTCGGCGTCGACATTTTCTGTCTCGATTAGACCATTGATCCACTTGATTGTGTGTTTGCGGGACCGTTCCACTGCCGCCCAGACTTCTTGCTGCCAGGATGCGTGGGTGGCATAGCTGATGTAGTTGCTCTTCATGACAAACGGATCGCGCATCATTCGAACCGGCGGACATTCCATGTCCATACAGGGTACCGGCGCTCGGTACGGGTCGTAGGGCGGCAAGCACATGTCTGCTGGCGTGAGGTTGACCACGTCCTTCGTGTGGGTCACGAAAAATCCGTCGCAGCAGAGTGCCAGAGGGAGGTGCACATCAGGCTCTTCCGATACCATATAGCCTTTGAGGATCCAATCGAAGAAGTCTTGTGCGGTTTCCGCATGCCAGACGAGCATGCCGGTATTCAGAAGATACGCAATCTCGAGCGTGTCAGGCTGAATCGACAGCGGTGAGTTGATGCCGCGGCAGGTGACGATCATCTGAATCGGCAACCGTGCGCCGGACCACATCGGGAAGTTCTCCATCGCGCGCATCGTGCCGGGTCCCGCGGTCGTCGTAAACACGCGAGCCCCGCCGAAGGCTGCTCCCGCGCATTGCGACATAACGGCGAATTCGCTCTCGCCGCGGAAGTAGTCGCCGATGTAGCCCTCGGCAAAGAGCTCGCCGATCAAGGCGGCCGCTTCGCTCTGCGGTGTAATCGGGTACGCGATCATCACGTCACAGCTGGCCCGCCGGAGCGCTTCTTTGATGACTTCACTGCCCGTGTAGAACGACGGCGTGCGCGGTGCTTCGTTCATCATCTTCCAGGTGTCGGTAAAGGTCTGCCCTTTTTTATTTTTTGTGCCGATGACTGAGTGTGTGTCCGCCATGATTCAGGCTCCTTTCACTGTCTTCAGAACCTCAAACTGCGTAGCGCAGTTTAGGCTCCGTGCTTGGCTGACGTCAGCCGTGGTTTGACCGACCCTTTTAATCTTTTCACGGCATCGGCCAGTTTCATGATTTTTTCAACCGATGCATCGCGGAACGATAGCATCGCATCTTCATGGCCGGCTTGAGCGCACATCGCAATCGTGTAACAGGACGTGCCACCCCGAATGATTTTGAGCGACAAATTCGCTTGATGGCAGTGGACCCCGATGAACATGCAGCAATCGATTTTATTGTGCCAGATGGTCAGATTCGGGTGGTTGGGATTGATTTCGACTTCAGGATTGATCTTAGGGTATTTGGGGCGGTAGTCCGGCATCGGGATCAGCATGGGCGTTTGTCCGGGTTGCACGCATTCCTTGAGCGTGTTGTACAAGTGGCGGATGGCCGTGGCCTTCTTGGCCGCCTTCTCGTTCCAGGCCCACAGGACTAAGGGGCCTGGGAAGAGGGTCGGCACCTTGGCCATGAGGAATTGTTTCGCCGCCTCCTCGTAGGCCTTTTCCTCTGGGACGATGACACCGTTGATGTGAGCTTCCCCTGGGTTCGGCAAACAAATGCCCATGCTCGCAGCCGATGGAGGAAGGAAATGTTCCGGGCCTGGAAGGACACGATACTGAGTCATTACAGCTTACTCTCCGGCAAGGGGTTAAAGAACGAGAAACCTAAGTTTTCCGATGATCTAGGCCTTTACTACTTTAAGCTTTTTCCTTGCCATCTGCAACCTCGCAGAAGGCCCACCGTTGAGAAATTTTGGGCTATCGAACGAGGAAGGCTTAGGCCTTTTGTCCCAAGATGTGGGCTTTGCCCACAGGCAACCGACAGCATCCAGCGGAACGCGCATTGATTATAGGGTCGGCCCTTCCAGTCTGTCAAACCAATCGGCAGGCCTCAGGCGGCAATGGGCAGGCTCACTCGCGCATGAATTACTAACACGAAGTCAACAAGTTACGCGGCATTATGGCAATTGTTCACAGGCTGGAATGGATCCGAGGACGCAGGCTAGCTCAAGGTCGTCCTTGGCGAGCCGACCCTGCAGACGATCTCGATAAAGTTTTGCTCTGGTCACCAGGGCAGCAGCATTGGTGGGGTCGACCCGAATAACAGTGGACAGATCTTCAATCGCCTGTTCCGGTTGATTCAGCTTGAGATAGATCTCGCTCCGCAGTGCATACGCCTCCTTTTGATAGGGGATCCAACTTTCAGGCGTTTGGGCGTTGAGGAGTTTCTTCAGCGTGGCTAACGCGTGATGCCAAGCTTTGCTGTCCGCCTGTCGGCGGGCTTGCGTCGTGTATATGCCGATGAGTCGCTCGCGAGCGATATCGGCAAACGGATCAAGCTCAAGGACTTGCTCGTAGGCAGCGGCAGCCTCGTCCAATAGTTTCAACCACGTGAGTACATCCCCTTTCCCAACCCATGCCCATACATTTTTAACATCGAGTGTGATGGCGCGATCGAAGTCTGTCTTGGCTTTGTCCAGATAGTCCGCATAGTCCAATGTCTGAGCCTGTTGGGCAAAAGCCAGTGAGACGAGTAGGAGATAGGTTTGGCCGCGTACAATCAGTGGATCGACGTAGTGATCGTCGAGGGTGGCGGCGTCGGTGCTGAGCTGGATCTTGTCCCGCAAATTCGTTGTGTGGAGAGCGGTCTCGAGCAACGCGCGTGCCCGTTGGTATAAGGCGGACTTCCCGTTCGGCTCAATGGCCAGCATTCGGACGCCGATCGGCTGCTGTTGAAGCTCTTGAAGTTGCGAGCGCAACCGGTGATTTTCCTGCTGGAGCTGGCGAAAATGTTGCGCGAGTTGCTGGTCGGATTGAAGTCGGCGTATCGCCTCAGCCAGACTGCTTAGATTAACCGTGGCGCGAATGCGTACGAAGAAGACGGGACGATCCATCTCGAAGGAGCGCCTGAATTCGAGGATTTCTGTTTCTGTGATGGCGGCGGCAAGCGTTCTGATTTCCAGCGAGCTGGCTTGCGTGCTTCTTCCGCCAGATTCCTTTTCCACATCGTGGAAGGTGGACTCGATATAGATCCCCGCTTCTTCCACCGCTTTGCGTTGGGCTCGTTGGAGGACCTTTTCTTCTGCGCCTGCCAAGGTGTCGCCATCTGTCATCACGTATTGACTGTCGGCGATGACGGTTCTCGTGGCGGCGCTGAACGCAGGGGTTCCCCATAGACAGAGCGCGAAAAGGAAGGAATAGAACAGTCGCTGGTACAATGCCATTCGGATAACTATACCGCTCGAGGGCTGAGGGGGCAATGCAACCAAAGCGGGGCAAACGGAGTAAGGGTTAGCCCGCATTATTCATGACGGTTCGTCGCGAAATCGCTGAGCCGCGTCGCGAGACCGGCGTGCGGAGCCGTGAGGACCCGATGCGTACTCGTGCAGTACGGTGAGGGGCCGAGTGGCGAGCCCGCCGGCCGAAGGCTCGTCGTAGCAGCCGATTGGCGATTGCAGTAGAATTGCTCATGAGTAATGCGGGCTAGGAGTGAGCGACAGGCCTTCGGCTACCGTTCTTTCGGAAAAACTTGAATAAATGGGTGGACTTCGACCCGTTCAAATATACCGTGGACGGTATAGGGGTCTTCGCGAGCGAACTGTTGCGCGTCTTCCAGCGAGTCCGCTTCGATGACGATAAGACTCCCTGTCTTATCTGTGAGCGGACCTGCTAGCACGACCCGGCCTTGCGCATCGAGGGGTTCCATCTTGGCGAGATGTGCCGAGCGATAGATTTTTCGCTTGGCCTCTCCGTCGGGACCGTCGAATCCGAGGATGACAAATTTCATTAATGTGTCGAGTGTTGAGGCTTAAGATTCTGACATCAGGCTAGGTCCTCTAGCGGGCAGCGATCTTTATAGCCGGTGGTCGTTTCATGCCACCAGCGAACTTCTTGTTCTCCGAGCTTCCAGCATAGGTAGACTATTCGGCCGTCACGAAAATGGGGAAAGTCACAGAGGCCGAGATCCAGGTCCTTCACCAGGATGCCGAGTTCCTGAATCGCCTGAAGATTCGTACTGACTTGTTGAAGACCTGAGATGTAGAGGTGTCCAACGGTACTGCCCCCGCCATATTCTGCCTGGGCGCTGGCTTTTTTGATATCTTTTTTCGTGCGGGCCAACACGGCCTTGGCTTGCTGAATCGATGTCAACTTGGAGTTGAGCTGGGGGATGAGGTGATTGGCTTCAGACAATGTAAATATTCGCTCGTGCTGTCCGTGTTCGTCGTCGTGCGCCATGGTGTGCTCCCGCGAAACTCTTCATTTAGCACACCACTCTTTTGCGCTGCAACCTCAGGCGTCAGAGCAATGCTGTTGTCAAGAAGAGCCGGGGTCTGCTGGACTGGCTCATTAGCGCGAAGGGGGTAGCGGGAAAAGAGATATCCCTGTTGACAAGGAACCGCGCGCGCGTTATTATTAGCTTACTATCTCAGTTCGACTCGAAGTTATCTCCACACACACAAGACTTCCGGGGCGTATCTCGACACAAGCCACAATTTGCTCAGGTAACAGAGGCGAGTCAGCTAGGCATGAGTTCCCGCCTGCAACAATATCCGCAACCATGAGACAGAGTCGTACCCTGATAGCCACGAGCGAAAACAGGTAAGTCCCTCACGGGTCACCCTCTTTTAGCTGATATACACGACACAATCATCAACGCATTATCATCTACTATACCGTTCAGTCCGTGGACAATTTCCCATGGTTCACCATGTGCGATCGCTGCTGATAATGATGCAGCGGATGGCTTGAGAGGATATTCATGACACAAACGAAGGGGGAGGTTATGCATCTGGCTGAGCTGAAGCAGAAGTCCATCGCCGATCTCAATGAGGTTGCGCGCGACCTGAAGATCGATGGTGCACCCAATCTGCGGAAGCAGGAATTGATCTTTGCGATCCTGCAGGCGCAGACTGCAAATAACGGCGTGGTTTTCGGCGAAGGCGTGCTCGAAACGCTCCCTGATGGGTTCGGATTTCTGCGCGCACCCGATTCGAACTATCTCCCCGGTCCCGACGACATCTATATCTCACCCTCTCAAATTCGGCGTTTTAATCTGCGTACCGGCGACATTGTGTCCGGGCAGATCCGACCGCCGAAGGAGAGCGAGCGGTATTTCGCGTTGCTCAAGGTCGAGAAGGTCAATTACGAAGATCCCGAGGTGTCTCGCGACAAGATTCTCTTCGATAACTTGACGCCTCTCTATCCGGAAGAGCGTCTGGTCCTTGAGTTCGATCGTGAAGAATATTGCACCCGCGTGATGGATCTCACCACCCCGATCGGCAAAGGCCAGCGCGGGTTGATCGTCGCGGCTCCTCGAACCGGTAAAACGATGTTGCTGCAGGCCATCGCTCGGGCCATTCTTAAAAACCATAAGGAAGTGACCTTGATCGTGCTGCTCATCGACGAGCGGCCGGAAGAAGTCACTGACTGGCAACGGCAGGTGAAGGCCGAAGTCATCAGCTCCACCTTCGATGAGCCGGCCCAGCGCCATGCTCAGGTGGCTGAAATGGTGCTCGAAAAGGCAAAGCGACTGGTCGAACATAAGAAAGATGTCGTAGTGCTGCTGGACAGCATTACTCGCCTGGCGCGTGCCTACAATACTATTGCGCCGCCAAGCGGCAAGGTGTTGTCGGGGGGATTGGACTCGAACGCGCTCCAGCGGCCGAAACGGTTTTTTGGGGCGGCCCGCAACATCGAAAATGGCGGCAGTCTCACTATCATGGCGACAGCGCTTGTTGACACCGGTAGCCGGATGGATGATGTTATTTTTGAAGAGTTCAAAGGGACCGGCAACATGGAAGTCCATCTCGATCGCCGTCTGGCCGACAAGCGGCTTTTCCCGGCCATCGATATCAGCCAGTCTGGGACGAGAAAAGAAGAATTGTTGGTGGACAAGGATCGTCTCAACAAGATGTGGATTCTACGCAAGGTGTTGAGTCCGCTTGGAACGATGGAAGCCATGGAGTTTCTGATGGACAAGTTGCATGGCACCAAGACCAATCAGGAGTTTCTCCAGTCGATGAATCGGTAACATCCGACTTGTATCTGGTCGCGGAGACAAGGTACAGTGACGGGCTTTCGAATGGGCGAAGGCGGATGATTGTGACGTGTAGGGAGTGTGAATTATGAAGAAGGGTATCCATCCCGTGTATCGGGAAGTCGCGGTGCATTGCGCCTGCGGCAACAAATATAAGACCAGATCGACGGGCGGCGATATCAATGTCGATATTTGTTCAAACTGCCATCCGTTTTTCACCGGGACGCAGAAGATCATTGATACCGAAGGGCGCGTCGAACGGTTTAAGAAGAAGTACGCGAAGAAAGAAAAGTAGCTTTAGAAGAGGCCATACAAGGGACTCTGCTTCGCTGAGGGGCAGGGTCTCTTTGTTTTTGTGCGTCAGGAGCTGAGTGGGAATCCAGGAGGGACGGGCCATGGAAGCAGTCTTACTCAAGAAATGGGAAGTGCTGGCCACTCGATATGATGAGTTGACGAATCAGCTTATGGACCCGTCTATGATGAGTCAACCTTCTCAGCTTCACAAAGTCAATAAGGAGCGGATGGATATCGAACCGGCGGCCAAGCTTCTCGCCGCCTATCGAGACAACGCAAGGCAGTTGGAGGAAGCCGCTCAAATTCTTGCAGATCCTACGGCCGGGGTTGAATTGCATAAGATGGCGACGGAGGAGAGCGCCACGCTCGAACACCAACAGCGTGAGATCGAACAGCAGGCCCAAGAGCTGCTTATTCCCAAAGACCCACGAGACGAGAAAAGTCTGCTCCTCGAAATCCGCGCCGGAACCGGCGGCGATGAGGCGGCGCTTTTTGCGGGAGAATTGTTCCGCATGTACAGCAAGTACGCCGAGATCAAAGGATTCAAGGTTGATGTGGTCGAAGCCACAGAAACCGGGCCCGGAGGCTACAAGGGCGTCGTTGCGCTGATAGAAGGCAAGGGCGCGTACAGTCACTTCAAATTCGAGGCCGGGGTTCATCGGGTACAGCGTGTTCCCGTCACAGAGGCCAGTGGCCGGATTCATACGTCGACGGTCACCGTCGCTGTCATGCCTGAGGTGGACGAGGTCGATGTGCAGATTGATCCCATGGACCTCCGGATCGACACCTTCTGTTCATCCGGCGCCGGGGGCCAGAGCGTCAATACGACGAAATCGGCGGTGCGGATCACCCATGTTCCGACCGGTGTGGTGGTGAGTTGCCAGGACGAACGGTCGCAGCTGAAGAATCGCAACAAGGCAATGCGGACCCTGCGGGCCAGAATCGTCGAGGCGGAGCGGGAGAGGCAGGAAGCGGAAATCGCCCAGAATCGCAAGGCTCAAGTGGGCACGGGCGAGCGAAGCGAGAAGGTTCGCACCTACAACTTTCCGCAGAATCGAGTGACAGATCATCGCGTCGGGGTGACGTTGCATAAGTTGGAACAGGTGCTCGAAGGCGACCTCGACGAACTCGTCCAGGCTCTGAGGGCGCAGCGCCAGCAAGAAGTGGGAGCCGCTTAATAATATGGATGTGGTTGCCCCCATCTCGCGATCAGCAGGCCAGGCAATGCTCGGGGAGGCGATCGCCGAGGCACGACGGCTATTGGAGCAAGCAGGTATCGAGAGCGCGGGGCAGGAAGCGTTTTGGGTCATGGAGCACGCGCTCCGGCTTCCTGCACATCAAGTTCTTGCCGATCGAGACCGATTGCTGTCTCCTGCTGAGCTGGTGGTCGCGAGAGGGCTGGTCGGACGGCGGGTTGGTCGAGAGCCCTTACAATATATTCTGGGGACCCAAGAGTTTTGTGGATTAGAATTTAGCGTAAATCCGGCGGTGCTCATTCCGAGGCCGGAGACTGAGCTGCTGGTGGAGTATGCCACGCAACGGATTTCCACCGAACAAGAGGCGACCATCGTCGATGTCTGCACAGGATCCGGGTGCATTGCCGTGGCGATTGCGAGGTTGAGACCTTGTGCGCGGGTGCTCGCAACCGATCTCTCGAACACTTCGCTCGATGTCGCCAGGCGGAATGCTATTCGCCATGCGATGGGTGAGCGCATCACATGGTTGGAAGGCGATTTGCTGAAGCCATTGGCGGAGCAGGGGCTGGAAGGGCGCATTGACGTCATCGTCTCGAACCCTCCCTATATTGCGGAGGCTGAGTGGCTGACCCTTCAGCCGGAAGTGCGGCTATTCGAACCACGAGCCGCTCTGGTGGCAGGGCCTCAGGGGACGGAGTTGCACGAACGGTTGCTGCAGGAAGCCGGTCAATACTTGTCTCCCGGCGGCGTATTGATCATGGAAATTGGTGCCGGCCAGGCTCGTGCAATATGTCAGATTGTCGACCAGATACCCGAATACAGATTCCACCAGCTGCTCTACGACACGGCAGGGCTCGAACGTGTAGTGATTATGGAGCGAGTAGGGAAGTAGGGGCGGAGACGATGGATCGTATTGTCATCACCGGCGAGATACCGCTTCGAGGCGAAGTCCAGATCAGCGGGGCGAAGAATGCCGCGTTGCCGATCTTAGCCTCTACCATTCTTGGCGGGGGCGAGTGCGTGATCACCAACGTGCCTCACGTGGTGGATGTCGTCACCATGGGCAAGTTGTTAGGTATTTTAGGCGCGAAGGTCCACTATGAGGGAAATCGCGCGGTCATGAATGCCAATGTGATCACTTCGACCCAGGCCCCGTACGATCTTGTAAAGACCATGCGGGCCTCCGTGCTCGTGCTGGGGCCGCTACTGGCACGATGGGGAGAGGCCACGGTGTCGATGCCCGGTGGCTGCGCCATTGGGTCACGGCCCGTCAACCTCCATCTCGCAGGACTCGCGAAAATGGGTGCGGAAGTTTCGATGGAACACGGGTATATTCGCGCCAAAGCGAAGCGATTGTCGGGGGCACAGATCTACTGCGATACGCCGACGGTTACCGGAACGGAAAATCTGATGATGGCTGCGTCGCTTGCTCGTGGAACCACGGTCATTGAAAATGCAGCGAAGGAACCGGAGATCGTGGACCTTGCGGATTTTCTCGTGAAGCGAGGGGCTCGCATCATGGGTGCAGGGTCGGATGTCATCACGATCGAAGGTGTCCGCGAATTGCACAGGAGCGATCACGACGTTATTCCAGATCGCATCGAAACAGGAACGTATCTGGTGGCCGGGGCTATTACGCGGGGAGCGGTGACGCTCAATCGGTGCAGTCCGCATCACATGGACGCCTTGCTGATGAAGCTGCGGGAAGCCGGCGTCGAGATGCAGGTGGAGAAAGAACGGATTCATCTCAACGCGGCATCGCGACTCAAAGGGATCGACATTCGGACGTTGCCATATCCCGGGTTTCCTACCGACATGCAGGCGCAGATGGTGGCCTTGATGACGGCCGCTGAGGGCACGAGTGTGATCACCGAGACGGTGTTCGAAAGCCGATTTATGCATGTCGAGGAGCTACGCAGGATGGGCGCCGAGATCAAGGTCGAAGGCAATCGGGCAGTCGTGACCGGACCGACCAAGCTGACCGGGGCTCCGGTGATGGCGTCCGATCTTCGTGCAAGCGCAGGACTGGTCTTGGCCGGTCTTGCGGCGGAAGGTAAGACGGAGATTCTCCGCGTCTACCATCTGGATCGTGGCTATGAGCGGATGGAAGAGAAGCTCCGCGGGTTGGGTGCGACGATCACCCGTCATAAAGAGGGAGCGGCGCCGGCCGGGACTTGCTGACATCATGCTGACGATTGCCTTGTCAAAGGGGAAAATGTTGGGTCTCACGCTGGACGTCTTTCGCCGCGCGGGCTATGCCCTGGGCAGTCTCTCCACCGAGAGTCGCCGGCTGGTGTTCCCCTGTCCGGAGATCGGCATGACCTTCCTAATTGTGCGTCCGACTGATGTGCCGACCTACGTCGAATATGGCGCGGCGGACCTCGGGATTGTCGGAAAAGACGTTTTGATGGAGCAAGACAGCGACGTATATGAACCATTGGATTTACAGTTCGGAGCGTGTAGAATCGCCGTCGCTGCGCTCAAGGGACAGGCCTCACGCGACCGGCTGTCCTCGAAAATTCGGGTAGCGACCAAGTATCCGAAGATCACCGAGCGGTATTTCAATCAGCGCGGCGTGCAGGTCGAAATCATCAAGTTGTACGGCTCGATTGAACTGGCGCCCTTGGTCGGTTTGGCCGATCGAATTGTGGATCTGGTCGAGACCGGCAACACGTTGAAGGCGCATGACCTTGTCGAAGTGGAGTGCATCGCGCAGTCCACGGCCCGGTTGGTTGTCAATCGCGCAAGTCTGAAATTGAAGCATGCAGTGGTCACAGAGCTGATTAAGAAGCTCCGGGCTGTGAGCAGCACACCGGCCGGTTCTCGAACATCCGCTCCGCGCAAGGCTTTGCGCGGGGCACGTCGAACGGTCAGACGGACGCGTACATGAAGATTGTAGCCTCCACCGAGCGAGCCTTTCTCCCCGCACTCAAGAAAGTGGTGTCGCGTGGCCGCGTGCAAGGGGCTGCCGTCGAAAAGACGGTCAAGGCGATTCTGCAAGCCGTGGAGCGGGGCGGCGATAAGGCCGTTCTCCGCTACACGAAACAATTCGACCGCGTCACCATGAAAGACACGGGGTTGCGCGTGACCCCCGAAGAGATCAAAGAGGCCTACTTCCACATCCGGAAAGACGAGGGTGACGCACTCCGGTTTGCAGCCCGGCGGATCACGTCGTTCCATGAACGACAGCGCATCAAGACGTGGATGTATCAGGACAACGAGGCGACGTTGGGACAGGTGGTCACACCGATCGATGCGATCGGTGTGTATGTGCCGGGGGGCAAGGCCGTCTATCCCTCTTCGGTCTTGATGTGCGCGATTCCAGCCAAGGTCGCGGGCGTCCCCCGTGTGGTGATGTGTACGCCGCCACAAAAAGGTCCGATCAATCCCTATCTCCTGGTCGCGGCCGACATCGCCGGCGTCACGGAGATCTATCGCGTCGGGGGGGTGCAAGCCGTCGGAGCGATGGCCTATGGAACCAAGACAATACAGCGCGTCGACAAAATCGTGGGCCCCGGCAATATTTATGTCGCGACGGCCAAGAGGCTCCTGTACGGTACAGTCGGGATCGATATGGTGGCAGGCCCGAGCGAACTGCTCGTCGTCGCAGATGGCGACGCCAAACCGGCGCATGTCGCAGCCGATCTTCTCTGCGAAGCGGAACATGACGAAGATGCGCAGGTCTATCTCGTCACCACATCAGCCCAGTTGGCAAAAGATGTGGCGCGGCTCATCGATAGTCAGTTGAAGGGGCTACAACGGGAAAAGATCGCGGCCCGGTCCATTGCGCGCCATTCGGTGGCCTTCGTGGTTGCGACCATGGACGAGGCCATCGTGGTGGCCAATCAGATTGCCCCGGAACACTTGACCCTCTCGGTCGATGAGCCGTTTGACTATCTAGAGAAAATCCGGCACGCGGGGGCGCTTTTCCTGGGCCGGTACACTCCCCCATCGGTTGCGGATTATGTCGCCGGCCCGAATCACGTCCTGCCGACCGGCGGAACGGCGCGGTTCCTTTCGGCGCTCTCAGTCCACGACTACATTAAGGTCAGCAACATCGTGCACTATACGCGCGAAGAGTTGAGCAAGGTGAAAGATCATCTCGTTCGATTGGCCCACATCGAAGGGTTCGATGCCCACGCGAAGTCAGCCCAGAGCAGGTACTCATGAAGAAGAACGGATCTGCACCCCGACAGTCTTCGATTCATCGTGCCACAAAAGAGACGGATATCCAGGTCGATTGGACGTTGGACGGGAGCGGCCTAGGGAAGATCGACACCGGGATTCGCTTTTTCGACCACATGCTGGAGCTGTTGTCTAAGCACGGGTTCTTCGACCTGACCGTGCAGGCCAAAGGCGATATTGATATCGACGAGCACCATACGGTCGAGGACGTGGGCATCGTCATGGGTAAGGCTCTGCATCAGGCCTTGGGCGAAAAGGCAGGGATCAAGCGATTCGGATTCGCCTCAGCGCCGCTCGACGAAACACAGGCGCAAGTCACGGTGGATCTCAGTGGCAGGCCCTACCTCGTCTACAACGTGAATCTGCCAGATCGGAAGATCAAAGCATTCGACCTAGGATTATTCGAAGACTTCTTCCAGGCCTTCGTTACCCACGGCGGGCTCAATCTCCACGTTAATCTGATGTATGGCCGTAACCCGCACCACATCATGGAAGCCATCTTCAAGGCGCTTGCCAAGGCCCTCGATCAGGCCACCATGCTGGAAGAGCGGTTGGCGGGGAAAGTTCTTTCGACGAAGGGGATGCTATAGATTTCGTCCAAGTGACATCGCCGAATGGTGAAGGGGGACAGGGCTACTGATGCCTGACCCCCTTTTGTTTGCTCAGAGAGGAGTGGCGGGAGAGAGCTGGTTGCGGTATTGTTACATCTTTCCTGCGGCCAATAGGGGTTATGATCGCAATCATTGACTACGGCATGGGCAACCTTCGCAGTGTCTCCAAGGCCTTTGAGGCGGTGGGGCATCAAGCGGTGGTGACGCGTGATGCGCGCGTGATCGGGAGTGCGAGCCATGTGGTATTGCCGGGTGTTGGAGCGTTTGGCGATTGCATGGCCAACGTTGAGCGATATGAACTGGCGGAACCGATTCGCGCAGCGATTCAATCGGGAAAACCATTTCTCGGAATTTGTTTGGGGCTCCAGCTGTTGTTCACGGAGAGCGAGGAGTTCGGCACACACAAAGGGCTCGGCATCATTCCGGGTAGGGTCAGGCGGTTTGAGATCGATCCGATGCTGAAAGTTCCCCACATGGGCTGGAATCAGGTCAACATTCAGCGGCCCTGTCCGTTGTTCGAGGGGATTATGGATGGAGACCACTGGTATTTTGTGCATTCGTATTTCGTCGATCCGGTCGACCGGCAGATTGCTGCGACGACGACCACGTACGGTATTCCGTTCGTCTCGAGTATTTGGCGGAACAATGTGGTGGCCTGTCAGTTCCATCCTGAAAAGAGTCAGGCCGTCGGGCTGCAACTCATTAAAAACTTTGGATCGTGGCACGCATAGTCGTTACGGGGTGGACATGAGGATGAGATGGTGAAAATACGAAACACGCGAACCGTCACGATACGTCTGATGCCTCACGTGCTTACACTGACAGTGCTCGTGCTGGTAGTCGTCGGCTGCAGCGGGTCGAAAGTGACCACAAAGTCGTCATCGGAATTGCCGCGCTATCAGGTTCGTACCATCGCGCTGGTACCGTTCACGACTCTCACGACACCACAAGTGAGAGAGAGCATCGATCAAACCATCCCGGCGCCGCAGGGGGCTCGCCGGTCTGATATGACGGCAGCGGTGCCGCCGAATACCGAACAGTATCTTCGACAAACAGTCACAGTACCGGTTGAGGCTGGAGCGACAGTCACGCAGTTATTGTGGAGCCGGTTACGGACGCGGCAGGGCGTGACCGTGCTGTCGCCGAGTGAGGCGTCGAAAGCGCTTATGTCTCAAGCGACGTTGCACCCTTCCGCCGGTCAGTCACCGGCGGTGATGGTGGCAAAACAGCTCAAGGTGGATGCCTCGCTAATCGGCCAAGTGTTGGTGTACCAGGAGCGAGTTGGTGGTCGTTTTGGCGCCAGCCCTCCGGCCACGGTGGGGTTTGAAGCCAAGGTGGTCGCGGCTGATGGGCAAGTCTTGTGGGAAGGGAATTACTATGAGAAGCAAAGGCCAATGATTGAAGACGTGATGGGATTCATTCAGCGGCACGGGGTGTTTGTCACGGCGGAGGAGCTGGCGAGCTACGGGGTCGAACATATGCTCCATGAATTTCCATTTGGCACGGTAGAAACGCACTAACGACAGGCCGTTCTTTCTATGCTCGTTATTCCAGCGATTGATCTAAAAGATGGCCGTTGCGTGCGGTTGCGTCAGGGCGACATGGCGGCTGAAACGGTGTATTCCGATGACGTATCGGCTATCGCGAGGCGATGGCAGCAAAGCGGTGCAGTGCTGATTCATGTGGTGGATTTGAATGGAGCCGTGGAGGGGGAACCACGCAATCTTCCTCAGATCGAGGCGATCATTCGCACCGTGAGCCTCAATATACAGGTGGGAGGAGGGATTCGGTCGATCGAGACGGTGCGTCGGTATCTTGGCGCTGGCGTGAGCAGGGTTGTGCTCGGCACTGCGGCATTGACAGATCGCTCATTCCTCGAGCAAGCCTGCCGGGAATTCCCTCGCCAGGTTCTATTGGGACTGGATGCGCGGGATGGGAAGGTGGCGGTCAAGGGTTGGACGGCGGTATCGGAGACGAAGGCGACTGAATTGCTGAAGGAGCTGGCAGGTTACACCTTGGGCGCTGTGATCTATACGGACATAGCCCGCGATGGTATGTTGGGCGGGCCGAATCTGACGGCGTTACGGGAGGTGGTTGAGTTGTCGTCCTTCCCTGTGATCGCCTCCGGGGGTATTTCCCGCGTCGAAGACTTGCGGGCCGTGCAGGCGCTCGGTCCACGGGTTGAAGGCGCGATCGTTGGGAAGGCGTTGTACGACGGGAAGCTCGACTATCGGGCTGCTCTGGCAGCCCTCGGTGAGGCGTAAGGGGTAAAGGGTAAGGTGTGGAGGGCGATAGGAATATTTCACCTCACCCCTAACCCTTCACCCCTAACGGTTTTAGGATGTTGACCAAACGCATTATTCCCTGCCTCGATGTCAAAGACGGCCGCGTTGTCAAAGGCGTGAGCTTTGTGAACTTGCGTGATGCGGGAGATCCAGTCGAAGTGGCAACGGTCTACGATCGTGAAGGAGCTGATGAGCTCTGTTTCCTGGACATCACCGCCTCGCATGAGAATCGCAACACGATCATCGATGTGGTCGAGCAGACGGCGGCGCGGGTGTTCATGCCGTTGACTGTCGGCGGAGGAGTGAGAACGCTCGAAGACATCCGGGCATTGCTGCAGGCGGGCGCGGACAAGGTGAGCATCAATACAGCGGCAGTCCAACGGCCTGAGTTTGTGAAGGAAGCGGCGGAGCGATTTGGGACGCAATGTATCGTCGTAGCGATCGATGCCAAGCGTCGCGTTGCGCCTGCCGCAGGGTGGGAAGTGTTCACCCATGGCGGCCGCAAGTCGACCGGTCTCGATGTCGTCGAATGGGCGAAGACGATGGCGCAGTACGGAGCCGGCGAGATTTTGCTCACAAGTATGGACCAAGATGGGCAACAGCAGGGCTATGACCTCGCGCTGACGGCGGCGGTGTCGGAGGCTGTGTCGATCCCGGTCATTGCGTCGGGCGGCGTCGGGAATTTGGACCATCTCTATGACGGTTTCGTCAGGGGTAAGGCCGATGCGGTGCTCGCCGCGTCAATTTTCCATTTCCGGACTCACACGATTCAGGAGGCGAAAGCCTATCTTCGTGAGAAGGGAGTGGCGGTTCGATAATGGATACGGGACAATTGAAATTCGATGCGCAGGGGCTGATTCCTGCGGTCGTGCAGGATTGGCGTGATGGCACGGTGTTGATGGTGGCCTTCATGAACCAGGAGGCCCTGCAGAAGACCATCGAGACGAAGTCGGTGCATTTCTGGAGCCGATCGCGCCACATGTTGTGGGAGAAAGGCGAGACCTCCGGTCACACACTGCATCTCAAAGATCTGTTTTTCGATTGCGACGGCGATGCGCTGCTCGTGAAGGTCGAGTCGGTCGGTCCGACGTGCCACACAGGGGAGCGGGCCTGCTTCTTTTCGCGTCTAGACTCGCCGGAGACGAAGACGTCCGAGTCCTGGGGGGGAATTCTCGAACGCCTCTACCAGATGATCCAAGAGCGAAAGCGTCAGCCATCGAACGAGTCCTACACTTCCAAACTTCTAGAAGGTGGTGTCGATCGTATCCTGAAGAAAGTTGTCGAGGAAGCCGGCGAGGTGGCGATTGCCGGAAAGGGCGGGAAAAAGGACGAGATTATCTACGAAACGGCGGATCTCCTGTTCCATACTTTGGTGGCGTTGGGATATCACGGCGTGACACCTCAAGAAGTCTATCAGGAGCTGGCGGCCCGATTCGGAAAGTCGGGTTTAAGAAAAGGTCCCACCTCATTATGAGCGAGTGCCTTTTTTGTAAAATTGTCGCGAGGACTATTCCTGCAGCGCTCGTCTATGAGGATGATCTGGTGGTCGCGTTCGACGATATCAATCCCCAGGCGCCGACGCACGTGCTCGTCATTCCCAGAAAACATGCGGCCTCAATAGCTGAACTGCAAGATTCAGACGTTGGATTACTTGGGCATTTGATGCTGGCCGGCAACAAGATTGCGAAATTGAAGGGGGTCGCCGATACCGGGTATCGTTGTGTCGTCAATACCGGCGCGCATGGTGGCCAGACCGTGTTTCACCTTCATCTCCATGTGCTGGGCGGACGACACATGGCCTGGCCTCCCGGCTGAACAATATGTTGAAAAAGCTACCGATTTCACCCGTCCAGCCCCAGCGCGCCAAGACGCGCTTTGCCACAGGCTTCGTTCTCAGTCGGTCGAACTCCTCAACGTACCCTGCCCGCGTACGCCTCGGAGTCCTCGCTCCTTGCGGCCTTGCTGGACGGACTTTTTGAGCATTGTGCGAGGCGCCGTATCGCCACGTTGACAGATTTCTTTGCCGTCTGTTACCCTCACCGGTCTATTTACGACAAGTTACGCTTACATTTCTCACCGGTACCAGGTGGGGAAATAGGAGCCGCGACTCCCGTGGGCCGAGGTCTGATTTCAGAAGACGTGATCAATCAAGTCAGGGACCGGGTTGATATTGCCGAGGTAGTCGGACATCACGTAAGCCTGACTCGGGCCGGCCAGAACTTGAAAGGTCTCTGTCCCTTCCATCAGGAAAAATCTCCCTCCTTTACCGTCAGTCCTTCCCGCCAGATTTTTCATTGTTTCGGATGCGGTGCGGGCGGCAACGTGTTTACATTTCTGATGCGGATCACCGGCGCGAATTTTCCTGAGACAGTCCGTGAACTCGGACAGAAATTCGGGATTGACGTGCCGGACAGCGGGCCAAGTACGGGGTCTCACACAGCACAGGCGAGCCGCCTTGAACCGCTCAATCGGGCAGCAGCAGCGTGGTTTCAACAGAGTTTGCGAGATGAGGTGGCCGGTGCGACGGCGCGGGACTACTTGGCTAGCCGTGGTATTCAAGCTGGGACGATCGAGCAATTTGAAATCGGTTGTGCGCCGGCTGAGTGGGATGGGCTCATCAAGGCGCTGAGCAAGCAGGGTTTTGCACAGAGTGATTTAGCCGCTGCGGGATTGACGGTGGCGCGCGAACATGCGCCCGGGGCCTATGATCGTTTTCGCGCCCGCGTGATGTTTCCCATTACAGATCTGCGGAAGCGGGTTGTCGGTTTTGGTGGGCGTATCCTCGGCGAGGGGACTCCGAAGTACCTGAATTCTCCGGATACTCCCTTGTTCAAGAAGGGGCAGACGCTCTACGCATTGGATCTTGCGCGGGAAGCAGTCGCTCGGCTGAAGACCGTCATCGTGGTGGAAGGGTATTTTGATGCGGTTGCACTTCACCAAGCCGGACTAACTCATACGGTTGCGACGCTGGGGACGGCCTTGACGGCAGAACATATTCAGGTGTTGAGACGGTTTGCCTCCAAGGTCGTATTGTTGTTCGATCCGGATCAAGCCGGGGTTCGTGCAGCATTGCGAGGGCTCGATCTGTTTGTGAATAGTGGGCTCGGTGTGAAAGTCGTCACCTTGCCGGACGGAGAGGACCCCGATACGTATGTTCGGAAGGAAGGGCCGGAGGCCTTCGTGCGCTTGGAAGAGCAGGCTCCGAGCCTCTTGGATTTTGCCCTTGAGCATAGTGTAAGCACTGCAGAGTCCAGTACGATCGAAGGGCGTATCCGCAGCGTGGACGACGTGCTGCGGATTCTGCAAAAGAGCGAGCATCCGATTGAACGAGAAGAACGGATTCGCGTGGTCGCCGAACGACTGGGGGTCAGCCAGCAACGGTTGATCGAACGGTATCCGGCGTTGGTGGAGGCGGAGGGACGTCGACCAGCGGCGGCTCGATCGGTCGACCCCACACCGGCGACATTCAAGGGTGTGAGCGAAGAGCGGGATTTGGTGTATCTGTTGCTGCATGGGCACCTGACGCCCGCCGATGTGCAACGACTGCGGCCCGAGGCCTTCTCGGTTCCGGCCTGTCGGTCCCTCGTCGAGGCGGCGTTGAGTCACCTTGATCAAGACGGACGAGTGGGACTCAGGTTGTTGCTGGATGCGGTGGTCGATCATCCGGATTGCGGGTCACTGGCGACTGAGCTGTCCATGCGGGAAGACCATTTCGACGATGTGAGAGCCCACGTCGCGGGGTGTTTGGAGACCTTGGACCGGAAGCGAGCCGAGGCGGTGTTTCGCGATCTGATCATGCAACTGAAGGCCGCCGAACGGGAAGGCCGTGCGGAGGATGCGCAGAGGTTGAACGCACACGTGAATGAATTGCGAATGCAAAAGGCCGGTCGGCCCTCTACCGGGATGTTGTCTTTAGTGAAGGAGTAGTCATGGCGAAACCAGAGTTGCTCGGCGAAGTCAAGAAGCTGATCTCGATGGGGAAAGAGAAAGGCTTTCTGACGTACGACGAGCTGAATAGCACGTTGCCTGCGGAAGTGGTGTCCTCAGAGCAGTTCGGTAGCATCATGACGATGTTCGGCGAAATGGACATCGAGATTGTCGACGCGCCCGAGGGGGAGCGGATCAGGAAAGCTCGGGACACCGAAGAGTCAAATGAGGAAGCTGAGGACGCCGAAGTCGAATCCGGTGCTGGTTCCGGGGAGGAGAATGAGAAGGAGGAAAAGGAAGAAAAGGAGATCGATTTAACTCCCGGTGCGCTCAGCCGGACCGATGATCCGGTCCGACTCTATCTCAAAGAGATGGGAAGTGTGGCGCTGTTGAGTCGTGAAGGAGAAATCGAGATCGCCAAACGCATTGAAGAAGGGAAGAAAGACATCGCCTCGGTCATCTATGGGATGCCGATGACGATTGAGTTTGTCCTCGCACTGTACGATCAGCTCAAGAACGGGTCCATCGACGTGCGTGAGATCGTTCCAATCATCGAGACTGAGGAGGAGTTCGAGGAAGAACAACTCCAACAGAGCTATGAAGAGCTTCGGGTGAAGACGCTCGAAGGGCTGAACTCCGTCCGGAAAATCTCGACCTCGCTCAAGAGTCTTTATGAGGTTGCCCGGCACGCCAACAGCGATGCCGCGAAACAGAAGAAGATCAAGAAGCAGATCGATACGATTCGCGATCAGGTCGTGGAGAAGATGGAGTCCGTCAACCTGCATGGCGTGTTGAAGGATCGGATGGTACAGCGTGTGCGGGAGCTGGCGATCCAGATCCGGACGGGGGAGCGAGAGATCGTCAGTTGCCAGCGTCGGTTGGGAATCAGCGGAGAGGCCGGCGCTGAGGCCCTCAAAAAGCTCTGCCGCGATCGGAAAGACTTCCTCGCCGTGAAGCGCAAGACGAGCTGTTCGGAGGAGGCTCTCACCGAGATTAAGAAGATCTACCAGGCTGCGAAGGGCCGGATCCGACAACTGGAGACGGAAGAGGCTCTCGTATCCGCGGAAGAGATCAAAGATGCGGTTAAGCATCTGGATGTGGCGGAGGACAAGGTCAAACGCGGGAAAGCTGAGCTGGTCGAGGCAAATCTTCGCCTCGTCGTCAGTATCGCCAAGAAGTACACGAACCGTGGTCTCCAGTTCCTCGACTTGATCCAGGAAGGTAATATCGGCCTGATGAAGGCCGTCGATAAGTTCGAATACAAGCGCGGCTACAAGTTCAGCACCTATGCCACCTGGTGGATCCGCCAGGCGATTACCCGTGCAATTGCCGATCAAGCCCGGACAATCCGTATCCCCGTGCATATGATCGAGACGATCAACAAGCTGATTCGGACCTCCCGCCATCTGGTCCAGAAACTCGGACGCGAACCGACGCCGGAAGAAATTGCCGAACGCATGGATTTGCCGCTCGACAAAGTGCGGAAGATTCTGAAGATCGCGCGTGAACCGATTTCTCTGGAGACCCCGATTGGCGAGGAGGAAGACAGCCATTTGGGCGACTTTATTGAGGACAAAAAGGCAGTGTCTCCTCTGGAGGCGGCGATTCGGTACGATCTCCAGCGCCAGATCAACAGCGCATTGGAAACGCTCACACCACGGGAAGAGAAAGTGTTGCGGAAGCGGTTCGGCATCGGTGAAGCCACCGACCATACCCTCGAAGAAGTCGGTCAGGATTTCGAAGTGACTCGCGAACGTATCCGGCAGATCGAAGCCAAGGCATTGCGCAAGCTGCGTCACCCAAGCCGGAGCAAGAAGTTACGCAGCTTCGTGGAAAGTTTGTAACGCGCATGGAATGCTCCACTCGGGATTTGACTCCCCTTTCTGGGCAGCATAAAATCAGCTGTTCGTGTCTGCCGGTCAGACACGACAGAGTCGTCCGCCTGATCGGGCCCATAGCTCAGGTGGTTAGAGCGGCTGACTCATAATCAGCTGGTCCTAGGTTCAAGTCCTAGTGGGCCCACCAGAGTAGCCGCGGAACTGATTGATTGAGACCGGCACACCAGCGATAGGAGCGCGTTGAACCAGAATCTTTCCCCCCTTATCGAGCTGCAGAAGTTGGATCTCCGTATCGCGGAGATCAAGGACCAGCGCCGAAAAATCCCAGACCGGCTCCAAGCGGGCGATACCCCGCTTCGAGAGGCCCGGCAGCTACATCAACAGACCAGTGCTTCCGTCGAAACTCTCATCAAAGAGCGGCGGTCGCACGAGCAGGATCTTGAAGCGCATGAAGCGCACACTGAAAAGATGAAGTCGCGGCTGTCCGAGCTGAAATCCAACAAGGAATACCAGGCTCATCTGTTCGAGATCGAGGTTGCCAATAAGAAGAAAGGGGCTATCGAGGAGAAGATCTTGCTGTGTATGGAGAAGATCGAACAACTGCAGCGGGCGGCGAAAGAAGCACAAGAGAAGCTCAACGTGATTGAAAAAGTCTTTACGCAGGAAAAACAGGCGCTCGATGAACTGGAGCATACGCTCTCAACGGAGTTGGCCGACCTTGAAACACAGCAGCAAGCTCGTTCGGCTCATATCGAGAAGGGGTTACTCAGTCGCTATAACTCGATCAAAGCGTTGCGCAAGGATCATGCGCTCGCTGAAATCAAGGAGGGAATCTGTTCCGGATGCCGTCTGCAGCTTCCTCCGCAACTGATTTCAGAAGTCAAACGCGCCCAAGATCTCCACACCTGCCCCTATTGCCGTCGGATGCTCTACTGGGATGGGCAGATTTCTGTCGAACCCACGCCGGGCCCCGAGGTCGATAAGACGTCGGCGCTTGAGATCGGCGAGTCGGTCTAGTCTATTTTCCCCAATACGGCGTGAGTCGTTTTGAAGTGCAGTTTGGCGACTGAGCCTAGCCGTTCCTCTCCATGTTTCTTCACAATCATGCGTCCTGCCAGTTCGACGGCGGGTGATGCCCCTTTGGGCAACGTCGTGCCGATCTCATCCGAAAGACGTTTTAAACGAAGGAGGAATTCCGCACGGGCCAGGATAGAGGCGGCAGCCACGGCCAGATCGGACTCGGCTTTATGTCGTTGTTCTAATACGATCGTGCGTCCCTTTTCTTGTAGCGCGTTTAGAATCAACCGCTCGTCGCCAAACTGATCCGCGATCGCGCGCCCACACGAGACCTTCTCCAGGAGAGTCTCCAGGGCCTTGGCATGTCCCCATGCCAGCAGGCGATTCAAGTTTCGGATTTTCGCGTACAGTTCGTTGTATCGTTGCGGGCCAATTGCGATAATGCTGTGAGGACAGAGCATCCGGATGTCGGGTGCCATGTCGAGAATACGACCGTCTGATATTTTCTTGCTGTCCCGAACATTGATGAGGGTCAATTCATTCTGTGTAGTGGCGTCGACGAAGACAGCGGCGATGACCAGCGGGCCGAAATAGTCTCCTTTGCCGGACTCATCAATGCCGATTCGCTCTATCTTTGTTGTGTCTGTTGTCTTGGTCACAGGTCAGGGGCTCTTCAGGTGGAGATTTTCAACGAGGCGTGGAGGTGCGTAATCTAACAGAGGCTCAAAGGACGGTCAATTTTCCCGATCATAGGAGCCAGATCACTGTCATCAAGGAGGATGCCATGCAGGCATGGAGGTCGTTTCCCTGCGGAGTGCTGCTGGTTGTTATGGTGCTCGGACTGACAGTGCTCGGTGGATGCGAGACGAATCCGTACACCGGACGATCACAGTTGTTGATGACCTCGGTATCCGAGGAGATGCAATTAGGCACACAGGCGTATAACCAGGTGAAGAGCGATCCCAAGCTGAAGCAGTCGCAAGATCCGCGCGAGATCGAACCGGTCAAACGCGTGGCGGCTCGTATCGTTGAGGCGGCCAAGCGTTCGAAGTATGCCGAGATGGCGAACCAGTTTCAGTGGGAAGTGACGGTCATCAAAGACGACAAGACGGCCAATGCCTTTGCGTTGCCTGGCGGGAAAATGGCGGTGTATACGGGCATTTTCCCCATGGCCAAGACCGAAGCAGGGTTGGCCGCTGTCATGGGGCATGAAGTTGTCCACGCCTTGGCCCGACATGGCGCAGAACGGATGAGTCAGGGTCAACTGACGAATGCCGGTCTCCAGGTCGCTGGCGCGGCGACCGGGGCGGCGGGCGGAAGCGGGATGCTGGGGCAAGCGGCGATGGCGGCGCTTGGTGTCGGTGCGCAGGTCGGCGTGTTGCTTCCTTTCAGCCGAAAGCATGAATCGGAAGCGGATTATGTTGGGATTCTGCTCGCGGCGGATGCCGGCTATGACCCTCGCGAGTCGATCGCCCTGTGGGAACGGATGGGGCAGATGTCCGGTGGCGGCGCGCCGTCAGAGTTTATGTCGACACACCCAAGCCACGAGACCCGTATCGCCCAGCTGAAAAAGTGGATGCCGGAGGCCATGGCTATTTACCAGACCAGATCGCCGGTGCCTGCAGAGTTGTTGCCGCTTGTTCGGTAGGTCGAAGCATTCGTGGTGAGCCCTTGAAAGCGTAGACGCCCAGTCTTATAGTGTTCTGGCGCGAGGGAGGAGACTGGGTGATCGCTTGGAGCGGTAACGCTCTGAGAGGAAAGTCCGGACTTCATGGGCAGGGCGCTGGGTAACTCCCAGGCGGAGCGATCCGACACCAGCACCACAGAGAACAGACCGCCGATGGCCAAGGCGACGGGATTCCAATCCGGTCGCCTTGGCTCAGGTAAGGGTGAAACGGTGGGGTAAGAGCCCACCGCAGTGGTGGTGACATCACCGGCATGGTAAGCGTCGCCCGATGCAAGGCCAAATAGGAAGACATCTGCCGGCTTTTTTCGGAAAGCCGGCGACCGGCTGGCCCGGCTGAGGTCTTCGGGTAGGTCGCTTGAGGTTCGAGGTAACTCGAATCCTAGAGAAATGATCACCCCCGTCAGGGAGCACATCCCAGGCGGGACAGAATCCGGCTTATCGGTTTTCTCCACCGCGCTTTTTTATCGCTCGGCGTAGCTCCCCTTCCGTCACGTTCCCTGAGAAGTGCTCGACCTCATCTAGCAAGACGATGGGAATTCTCGTCCCATAGCGCTCCATCAGGAGCCTGTCGCCTTCGATCGACACTTTGCTCGCTTCGATGTGT
Source organism: Nitrospiraceae bacterium (assembly GCA_041748925.1). GTDB lineage: Bacteria > Nitrospirota > Nitrospiria > Nitrospirales > Nitrospiraceae > Palsa-1315. The sequence goes on from JBGTCI010000061.1 coordinate 37,142, forward strand.
AGCTCTGACTGAAGGTGGATAGCCACTTGGTAGACGACATCGCAAAGATGGCAGTCTTCACGAGACAGGATGGTTACACGGATAGGCATGCTCATGGAGGCGCGACCCGAAGCAGCGATTTGGGAACCTAGAGGGTATCATGTGGGGAGGCAGCCTGTCAGGAAGGAAGGAAGCTTCCAGACCGGCCTTACTATTGACGGATAAAAACAGGTGGTGATAGGATTACACATCTTTCCCTTGATTTATCAGAATGTTCTGAGTGATTATGGGAGTCGTGTCTGGTTCACCGGGACGAGACGCGATTGAGTGCATTGTTTTGATTTCTCTGCCGGGTTTTCACCGCTAGTAAGGAGTAAGGATGGAGGCGCTGTCATGAAGCTTACAGGTGCTGAGATCCTCATCGAGTGTCTCAAACGGGAAGGCGTCAAGGCAATTTTTGCGCTTCCTGGTGGTGTCGTGCTGAAAATTTTTGACATCCTTCATCAGCAGAAAGATATTGATGTGGTCCTTACTCGCCATGAGCAGGGCGCGGGCCATATGGCGGAAGGCTATGCTAAGGCGACCGGGAAAGCCGGGGTGTGCCTTGTGACCTCCGGACCCGGGATGACGAATGTGATCACGGCGTTGGCGGATGCCTACATGGACTCCGTGCCGTTAGTCTGTTTTAGCGGACAGGTCCCTACGAGCTTGATCGGGAATGATGCGTTCCAGGAAGCAGATAATATGGGACTGAGTCGTCCCTGCACCAAATACAACTTCCTGGTGAAAGATGTGAAAGATCTGGCGATCACGATCAAAGAAGCGTTCTACATTGCGACGACGGGACGTCCGGGCCCGGTGCTGGTAGATATTCCGAAGGATGTGTCCATGGATAAGGCGGAATTTATCTATCCGAGCTCCATCTCTATCCGTAGCTACAATCCAGTGTATGAAGGGAATAAGTGGCAGATCAAGCAAGCGGCTGAGGCCATGACCAAGGCAAAGAAGCCGGTGCTGTATGTCGGCGGCGGTGTCGTCTTCTCGGGTGCGTCGCAAGAATTGATGGAGTTGGCTGAACTGACCCATATGCCGGTCGACATGACATTGATGGGGCTTGGGGCTTTTCCTGGCGAGCATCCCCAATCCATGGGCATGCTCGGCATGCACGGCACCTATTGGGCGAATATGGTCATGCATTATTCCGACCTTGTCGTGGCCATCGGTGCACGGTTTGATGATCGTGTCACAGGAAAAGTTTCCGAGTTTTGCCCTCATGCCAAGGTCATCCACATCGATATCGATCCGACCTCGATTCGGAAGAATGTCAATGTCGACATTCCGATCGTCGGCGACTGCAAGATGGTGCTCCGTGAGTTGATTCAGATTCTTCGTGCCACGGTGAACGGCGATCAGCGGGAATTGCGCAAGCCTTGGTGGAATCAGATTCGCGAATGGCAACAGGCAAATCCTCTCGTGTACCAACAAGAAGCGGATGGGCCGATCAAACCGCAATATGTCATCAAGCGGCTCTATGACCTCACGAAGGATCGAGATCCGATCGTGTCGACCGATGTCGGGCAGCACCAAATGTGGGCCGCCCAATACTTTAAGTTGGCGAAGCCGAATCGCTGGCTGACTTCAGGAGGGCTTGGGACCATGGGGTTCGGATTTCCTGCCGCCATGGGGGCGCAGGCGGCGTTTCCAGGCCGGTTGGTGCTCTGTATCGCGGGCGACGGCAGTATCCAGATGAATATGCAAGAAATGGCGACAGCAGTGGTGCATAAACTACCAGTCAAGATTATCGTGCTCAATAACCGATTTCACGGGATGGTTCGGCAATGGCAGGATCTTTTCTACGAAGGTCGATATGCTTCAAGTTATCTGGAGACGACACCGGACTTTGTCAAGCTGGCGGAAGCGTACGGGGCGGTCGGGCTCAGGGCCAACAAGCCATCCGAAATCGATGCCGTCATCAAAGAAGCGATCGCGGTGAATAAACCGGTTATCGTCGATGTGCCGACATATCCGTATGAAAATGTCTATCCGATGATTCCCGCAGGCGGCTGCAACCATGAGATGATTTTGGAAGATCCGCCGGCCTTGAAGAGTAAGCAGTCTGGAGCAGGGCAGGTGGCTCCGAAAGATTCAGATACGATTCTCACGGCTTAACCGACAGCGTCAGGAGTTGCGCGGGGCATGGAACACATTATTTCGATAACCGTTGAGAATAAGTTTGGCTCGTTGTCTCGCGTCGCCGGCCTGTTTAGCGGTCGGGGATTCAACATCGAAAGCCTCTCTGTGGCCCCGACGCTCGATCCCTCCATGTCGCAGATGACCATTGTCACGTCCGGAGACGAGCGGATTATCGAGCAAATCGTGAAACAGCTCAATAAGTTGATCGACGTCATCAAGGTCGTGGATCTTAACGAGAGCGATTTTGTCTCGCGGGAGACGGCCCTCATTAAGGTGCATACGCGGCCGGAAGATCGGGCGGAAGCGTTGCGAATCGCCGACATTTTCAGGGCCAACGTCATCGATTCCACACCGACGACCTACACCATCGAGGTGACCGGGGACCCACGGAAAATCGAAGCGATCATCAACTTGCTGCAGCCACTCGGAATTAAGGAACTCACGCGTACCGGACGGGTTGCGGTTGCTCGTGAGTCGATCCGGTCAACGGACGTGCAGGCGAAAAAGATCGCCCGCGAATAGGCGTTGCCGCGGACCCAACCCCAATCAGTTTCTTGACGCAGCTATTACCCCAGGAGCGATTGATGAAGATTTACTACGATAAGGATGCCGACCTTCAACAGATCCGGAACAGGAAAGTCGCCGTGATCGGCTATGGCAGTCAGGGCCACGCCCATGCGCTCAACATGAAGGAGAGCGGCGTGAGTGTCGTCATTGGGCTGCGCGAAGGCGGCTCATGGAAGAAGGCGGAGCAAAGCGGACTGAAAGTCATGCCGGTAGCCGATGCCGTGAAGGCGTCGGATGTTGTCATGATTCTCGCGCCTGACGAAGCGCAAGCAGCCATCTATCGACTGGATATCGCTCCGAATCTGAAGCCGGGCTCTTATCTCGCATTTGGTCACGGGTTCAACATTCATTTCGGACAAATCGTGCCACCGCCCACGATTAATGTGTTCATGGTTGCTCCCAAAGGGCCAGGTCATCTTGTTCGATCGGAATATACGAAGGGCAGCGGGGTGCCGTGTTTGCTCGCGATTCATCAGGATCCAAGCGGAACGACTAAGCAGGTAGGCCTTGCGTATGCCAGTGCGATTGGGGGCGGGCGGGCTGGAGTGATCGAAACAAACTTTCGGGAAGAAACCGAGACGGATCTCTTTGGCGAGCAGGTCGTCCTCTGTGGAGGACTCACGTCTCTCATTCAGGCCGGGTACGAGACGCTTGTGGAAGCCGGCTACTCTCCGGAGATGGCCTATTTCGAGTGCCTACATGAAGTAAAATTGATCGTAGATTTGATCTATCAGGGCGGCATTGCCAACATGCGGTACTCTATTAGTACGACGGCCAAGTACGGCGATATTACTCGCGGTCCTCGGATCGTGACGGAACAGACGAAGCAGGAAATGAAGAAGATCTTGGGTGAAATTCAGCAAGGTCAGTTCGCCAAAGAATGGGTGTTGGAGAATCAGGCGAACCGTCCGGTCTACAACGCGCTGCTAGCTAAAGGTGAAGCTCATCCCATCGAAGAAGTCGGGGGCCGGCTGCGCGCGATGATGCCCTGGTTGAAGAAGGACCAACTGGTCGATAAGAACAAGAACTAAGGAGCAGTTGTCAGCTATCAGCCGTCAGCCGTCAGATCGTAAAGAGTCGGCGGACTTAAGCTGATTGCTGAGGGCTGATGGCTAAAAAGTGGCGGATCGTGCCGTTGGCATCCCGTTTGCCAAAGATGGAATTCCCTTCATCGGGGCCGCTGTCGGCGTTACACTGCTGACTGTATGGCTGGGATGGACGATCGTGGCGGTTGGGGCGGCGATCCTGACGTTCTTCGTCTCCTGGTTCTTTCGCAACCCTTCACGAGTGATCCCTCAGGGGCCTCGTCTTGTGGTGGCATCCGGTGATGGGAAAGTTATTGCCATCGAAGAAGAGTTCGAGCCGCGATTCATCAAGGATCGCAGTATTCGAATCACGATATTTTTGAACGTGTTCGATGTACATATCAATCGGATCCCCTGCGAAGGAACGATAGAGGATGTGCAGTATCAGCCGGGTTTATTCCTCGTGGCCAGCCGACCGGATGCAACGTTGAGGAATGAGCAAAATGCCTTGATGATTAAAACAGTGCAGGGTCCAAAAGTATTGTGTGTGCAGGTGGCCGGGTTGATTGCCAGACGGATTGTCTGTTGGGTCTCGCCGGGAGATCGGGCTGTATGCGGTGAACGGTTCGGTTTGATTCGATTTGGGTCGCGGATGGATACCTTTCTTCCTATCGGGACGGCTCTAAGAGTTGCAGTCGGCGACCGGGTCAAAGGTGGGGAAACCATCCTGGGAGAATTACCATGAAACCCATGGGACTTCGGCAATCATTCGGGAAGGATGGGAAGCGGCGTAAAGCGGCCATGCACTTGATCCCGAATCTTTTTACGACGGGGAATCTCTTGTGCGGCGTGTTTTCGATGCTGTCCGTGTTCAATGCAGACTACATGGTCGCAGCGGTCGCCATCCTGGTGGCGATGATCTTCGACGTACTCGATGGAAAGTCCGCACGGATGACGAACAGTACCAGCCATTTCGGCTTTGAATACGACTCGTTGTCCGACGTGGTGTCGTTCGGAGTTGCTCCGGGACTCTTGATTTACTCCTGGGCGCTGAGTGGACAGGGCATGTTTGGTATGGCGGTGATGTTCGCATACGTGGCGATGGGTGCGGTTCGGTTGGCCCGGTTTAATTCGACTACGTCCGTGCCGGACGGCAAGTACTTTACCGGCTTAGCTATTCCTGCAGCGGCGGGGGTTGTGGCGTCGCTTGTGATTTTCGACCACTACAGTGTCAGGATTGGAACGGAAGTGAAGCCCCTCCTTGTCCTGATTATTACGCTGACCCTTTCGTTCTTGATGGTGAGCACCATCAAGTATCGCAGCTTTAAAGACATGAAGTTCCGCGGCGGTCAGCACATTACCTATCTCGTGTGGGGAATTTTGACGCTCATGCTCGTAGCGGCCTGGCCCCAAGTTATGCTATTTGTTATCTTCGCCGGGTATGCCTTGCTTGGTCCTGCGGAACGCCTCGTCGGACTTCTCTCCAAGGTGGCGGGGAAACGTCCGTCGTCGAAGACTGAGCAGTCTGTGACGGAGTCGAAGTTTTGAAGACTGTGAAGAACACTATTGTGGCATACGAGAGCGACGCGAGCGGGTTTTTTCGTATCCTGTGAGTGGCTGCGACGAGGAGTAGTACGCGATTCGCACAGCAATGAGAGAGCTGGTGGACGGTGCAAACCAGCCTGCGCGGCGCAGAACTCGCCTCTGAGCCAGAATCTAGGAAACCCGAGTAATGGATTCCGTCTCGCCCACGTGACAGGGCGTAATGAAGGGCTGTGGACGGCGCACGTTGTTCATGGCTAAATCAGGGTGGTACCACGGAGCTTCTAAAGCCTCCGTCCCTGGGCGTAGGGATGGAGGCTTTTGTGTTTTTGCAGACTGCTCAAAACGACCGCCAGCTTCATTCTCGGCTTAAAGACATCCTCAACGTACCCCAGAGGGTACGCCTGCGGTGTCTTCTTAACCTGACACCTTGCTGGACGTCCGTTTTGAGGAGTCTGAACCAAAGAGAGGTGAAACCATGACACGCATGATCAGAATTTTTGATACGACCCTACGTGATGGAGAGCAATCTCCTGGGGCCAGCATGAATGTGGAAGAGAAAATTATGGTGGCGAAGCAGCTGGCACGTTTGGGAGTCGATATCATTGAGGCAGGGTTTGCCTATAGCTCGCTTGGGGATTTTGAAGCGGTGCGTCGGATCGCGCAGGAAGTCGAGGGACCGACGATTTGCAGCTTGGCTCGTGCGCGTCCTGAGGATATCGATCGAGCCTGGGAGGCATTGAAGGGGGCCCCCAAAGTCCGTATTCATACGTTTCTCTCGACCTCGGATATCCACTTGAAGCACCAGTTCAGAATGACGCGCGACGAGGCGAAGAAGCGCGCGGTTGAGATGGTGCAGCGGGCGAGGGGTTATGTGGAGGATGTGGAGTTTTCGCCCATGGATGCCAGTCGCTCCGATCCGGCCTATCTCTATGAAGTGATCGAGGCAGTGATTGCCGCAGGAGCCGGGACCATCAATATTCCTGACACGGTCGGTTATGCGATACCACAAGAATTCGGCAGGCTCATTCGTGGTATTCGAGAGCAGGTGCCCAACAGTGCGAAGGCAGTGATCTCTGTCCATTGCCATAATGATTTGGGGCTGGCTGTGGGGAATAGTTTGGCGGCGGTGTTCGAAGGGGCCGGCCAAGTCGAATGCACGATCAACGGGATTGGTGAGCGGGCTGGGAACACCGCGTTAGAAGAAATCGTTATGGGGCTTCGGACCAGGAAAGATTTCTATCAAGCCGACACGAAGATTCGCACAGAAGAGATTTCAAAGACCAGTCGATTGGTCAGCAAGATCACGGGCATGGTGGTGCAGCCCAACAAGGCAATCGTCGGCGCGAATGCCTTCGCCCATACGTCCGGCATTCACCAAGACGGCTTGCTGAAGGACAAGACGACCTATGAAATCATGCGGCCGGAGACGATTGGGCTGGTCGAGAGCAAGATGGTTATGGGGAAGCTTTCGGGCCGGCACGCGTTTCGACAGAGGCTGGTGGAATTGGGATATACGCTTTCTGACGAAGAGGTCAATCATGCATTCGACCGGTTTAAGAAGTTAGCCGATCAGAAAAGAGAGATCTATGAAGAGGACATCGAGGTCATCGTCTCCGAAGAGTTGGTCAAAATGGCCGACCGGATCACCTTGAAATCGTTTCATGTGGCCAGCGGGACCGATCAGGTGCCGACCGCCACGGTCGAACTCGAAATCGACGGGCGGCCGATTGCGCAGACTGGGACGGGGGATGGGCCGGTGGATGCTGTGTATCGGACGATTGCCACAATCACCCAGACCAAGAGTACGCTTCTTATGTATGTCGTGAAGGCGATTACGGGGGGGACCGACGCCCAGGGCGAAGTGTCGGTCAGGGTTCAAGAAGATGGCCGCACTGTTTCAGGACATGGGGCGGATACGGATATCATCATGGCTTCGGCGCGGGCCTATCTCAATGCGCTAAATAAGCTGTCGTACTTGGCTGGAAAACAGGCGCAGGGCGAGCATAATGTACGCTTGATTTAAAGAAAGTGGCCACGGTAGAGTCACCGCCTCAGGCGTGAGACTGGGGAAGATATTGCTGGCTGTGAGGGGCTCCGTGGTTCACGTCACCCTGGCAGAGCGGCCGGAGTTTCTGGCCGGCGATCATACCGTCCTGCGCGAGCTGCTGCACCCGGCAAAGCAACCGCTCACGCTTGGCTATAGTCTGGCCCATGGGATATTGACTTCCGGCGCTCGGTCGAAATGGCACAGGCTGAGGTCCTCAGAAGTCTATTACATTATTGCCGGTCAGGGACGATTGACCGTAGACGATGCCGTCGTTGTGGTGGAGCCCGGCTCAGTTGTCTATGTGCCACCCGGAGGCAAGCAGTCTCTTGAAAATACCGGACCCACCGCCATCGAATTCCTCTGCTTGGTCGATCCCGCGTGGCGACCAGAGGATGAGGAAGTGCTGGAATAGAGGCTTGTGCGGTTACAGTTCACAAAGAGGGAGAGTGGTCTGTGAAAGCAAAGATAGCCGTACTAGCCGGTGATGGAGTGGGTCGAGAAATCGTCCCTGAAGCCGTAAAAGTGCTAAAGGCTGTGGCTGAGAAATTCGGGCACATGTTCGAGTTTATTTCCGGTGATGTCGGCGGGCAGGCTATCGACAAAGTGGGCGTCCCGCTCCCGCAGGAGACCTTGACGCTAGCTAAGCAGAGCGATGCCGTCTTGCTCGGCGCGGTCGGCGGCCCTAAATGGGAAGGACTGGAGTATAGTTTGCGTCCGGAACGTGCGCTGCTGGGCTTGCGAGAGCATCTGGGCCTCTACGCAAATTTACGCCCGGCGAAATTGTATCCGGTGTTGGCCGATGCCTCCACGCTGAAACGTGACGTGATTGAGGGGATCGACATCCTCGTCGTTCGTGAATTGACCGGCGGCATTTATTTTGGGAAGCCCAAAGGGATAGAGAAGTTGCCGAATGGGAGCGAGCGAGGCATCAATACCGAGGTCTATACCACCGAAGAAATTCAACGCATCTCGAAAGTGGCGTTCGAGGCGGCGAGAAAACGTCGAAAAAAAGTGATGTCGGTCGACAAAGCGAACGTACTGGAATCGTCCGAGCTGTGGCGTCGTGTGGTCATCGAGACGCATAAAGGCTATCCGGATGTAGAGTTGAGCCACATTTACGTCGACAATGCGGCGATGCAACTCGTGCGTAACCCGCGGCAGTTCGATGTGATGCTCTGCAACAATATATTCGGTGACATTCTGAGCGATGAAGCCGCGATGTTGACCGGTTCCATCGGCATGTTGCCGTCGGCCAGTATTGGCTCGCAGGTCGGACTGTTCGAGCCGATTCACGGCAGCGCGCCTGACATTGCCGGAAAGAATGTGGCGAATCCCATTGCGACGATTGCGTCGGCGGCGATGATGCTGTCCTACGGGTTCAAGTTGGATAAAGAAGCGGAGGCCATCGCGCAGGCGATCGTGAAGACCCTCGATCTCGGCTATCGTACGAAAGATATTCACAGCCCTGGGACTCGCCTAGTCAGTACGACAGAAATGGGCGAGGCCATCCTGCGAAATCTGAACTAGGCACGTTCCATACGGATGAAGACAGATCTGAAAATTGGATTGATACAGACCGTTGCCGGTTCCGGAGACTCAGGCTGGGCCGGCGATGGGCGTGTGGCCTGTGCGGCTTGTCTGAATGAGCCGAAGAGTCTTGCCATCGATGCAGAGGGAAACCTCTTCATCGCCGACTCTGAGAATCATGTCGTTCGAAAGATTGACCGGAAGACCAACTGTATCAGGACGGTAGCGGGCCGGGTTCAAGGAGTTGAATCAGGAGCGAAACCCGACTTACCTGCTCCGGTGGTTGAGAAAGTGGATGGTGATCCTTTTGCCGAAAGCGGCATGGTCAATTTGCACGCCGTGACCCAACAGACTGATCTGAGCGGAACCGTGCGTTACGTTGTGGCCGGTACAGCGCCGGCTACCCGCTTTAGTGGTGACGGTGGTCCTGCCGAACAAGCCCTGTTGAATTTTCCGACCGCGGTTGTGGTCGATCAGGGAGGACATTTGTATATTGCGGACACGCTGAACCATCGGGTGCGGCGCGTGGATGCGGAGACAGGGGTGATCACGACCGTCGCCGGCCTCGGTCGGCCTCGGTGTTCTGGTGACGGCGGATTGGCTGTGGAGGCCGGGTTGAACGAACCGGCTGCATTGGCTTTGAGCGACGAGGGCGTCCTCTACATTGCCGATCAGAGCAACAACCGCGTGAGGGCGGTGGATTTGACCACCGGAGTGGTGTGTACGGTCGCAGGGACAGGAACGGCTGCGTATAATGGAGATGGTGTGGTTGCGGCGGAGACCGGTCTAGCAGGTCCCAGCGGATTGGCGCTTGCATCAGATGGCACGTTGTTCATTGCCGATAGTTTCAACGGTAGGATTCGTGCGGTCGATCCTATCACTGGTCTCATACGAACTGTGGTGGGCGACGGCGGTGAGTATCGGTACCAGGGACCTGATGAACCACCCAGCAGCAGTCTTTCTCGCCCATCGGGGATTACATTGGATGAAGAGGGGAATCTCTTCTTCACCGATTCGGACAATCATTTGGTACGGCGATGGGATCGAATCACCGGACGTATTGAGCGCGTTGCCGGAGTTGGTGTGGCCGCCTATGGGGGTGACGGGGGCGCGGCCCTCGAAGCCGGATTGAGTTATCCGTTTGGTATCGTGATGGATCGCGCGGGACATGTGTTGGTGGCCGATACGTTCAATCATCGTATTCGCGAGATCGTGCTGTAGGTAGGATCGAGGGTCATGGTGAAAAAGAAATCAGGGTATGTAGTGGCTATCCTCGGTGCAACGGGGGCAGTGGGGAAAGAAACGCTCGAGATACTAGAGGAGCGAAAGTTTCCGTTGGCTTCGCTGCGTCTGTTTGCCTCAAAGCGTTCGGCCGGTGAGATGATGTCGTGCCAAGGCAAAGAGTGGAAGGTTGAGGAACTGACGGTGGAGTCGTCGTTTGTCGGTGTCGACTTTGCCTTCATTTCAGCGACCGACGCGATCAGCCGCGAGTATGGTCAACGGCTTGGAGCGGCGGGGGTTGTGGTCATCGACGACAGCGGCGTCTTCCGGATGGAGGCTGATGTTCCGTTGGTCGTGCCGGAAGTCAATGCCCATGCGTTGATGACGATGCCTCGCGGCATTGTGTCGATTCCCAACTGCACGACGACCCCGCTCGTCATGGCGCTCAAGCCCCTAATGGATATCGTGGGGGTGAAGCGCGTCGTCGTGACGACGTTTCAATCGGTGTCCGGGACCGGCGCTGCAGCCATGGATGAACTGATGACTCAGACGAAAGATCTGATGTCCTTTCGCGACACGAAGGCCGAAGTGTATCCCTATCAGATCGCCTTCAACCTGCTGCCGCATATCGGATCTTTCAACGACGGGGGGGATTGTTCTGAGGAAGTGAAGATCGCACGCGAGACGAGGAAAATTCTTGAGGCTCCGGCGCTTCGCCTGACGGCGACAACCGTGCGTGTTCCAGTGTTGCGCTGCCATTCCGAAGCCATCAACGTGGAGCTGGGACGGCCGCTCAAGCCCAATGAAGCTCGTGCGGCGTTGGCGGCTATGCCGGGGGTGATTGTGTACGATGACCCAGGCAAGAAGCTCTACCCCATGCCGTTGGACGCCACCGGTAAGGACGACGTGTACATCGGCCGTATCAGGGAAGATGAATCGATCACGAACGGTCTAAATCTCTGGGTCGTATCCGATAATCTCCGCAAGGGAGCCGCGCTCAATGCGGTGCAAATCGCAGAGCATTTGGCTCAAGGCTGATGGCTGAGTGGGGAAGTCTGGGTAAGGTCTTCATCGGAGTCGGGCTATGCGTGGTACTCATCGGCTTGTTGTTGGTGATCGCAGACCGTGTTCCAGGAGTCGGGAATCTCTTAGGGTGGTTCGGCAAGCTTCCCGGCGACATTTCCATTCGACGAGATAATTTCACCTTCTCGTTTCCCATCGTAACCAGCCTGCTCATCAGCGTTGTCCTGAGTCTGGTATTCTATGTACTCACATGGATCTTTCGCCGATGAAATATCTGAGGAGTTTTGTATATCGAGCGATCTTGGCGGGAGCATGCCTTCTCGGCCTGTCTTCGGGAGCTGAGGCGGCCGAGTCGATCCGAGTTCTACTGTCGGCCGAAGTGCCACGGCTCGATATCCGTGCAGACGGTCCGCTGCGGGTGACGGATGCAAAAGGCCGTGATCAGGCTCTGCGCGCGTCGGTCCAAGTCGAAGCCGCCGGAGCTTGGTTCTTGCTGAATGGCCTCCGCATGCAGACGGAGCAGTTGACGCTGCATGGTGGAGAGCAAGGCCTCACACTGACGTTCCCGCGGCTCGCTCGGAAGCCCACCAATGGAACGGCAGTGTCAGCGGACGACTCCGGCACAGAGATCTCGGTAAGCGGCTTTGTCCATCTTGTGCGAAAAGGCAAGGGGTTTCTGGTCATCAATCGGGTGGATATTGAAGAATACGTCAAGGGGGTGGTCCCCGCCGAGGTCAGCTCAACCTGGCATCCGGAGATGTTGAAAGCACAGGCGGTCGCGGCCAGGACCTATGCGCTCTATCAGCAGATGTTGAGCGCCACGAGAGAGTACGACGTGGTGGCGACGGTGCAAGACCAGGTCTATCGCGGGAAGCAGGGGGTGGATGCGGGGATTCTGCGCGCGGTTGAGGATACGCGCGGGCTGGTCGTGACATACCAGGATGCGCCGATCTACGCAGCGTTCTCATCGACGGCCGCCGGGTTGACGGAAGATGCCGTGAATGTGTGGTCAAAAGAATACCCGTATCTCAAGGGCGTAGAGTGCCCCTTCGACCTCATGTCGCCCTACTATCAATGGAAGTCTTCTTTCAAAATCAACACCCTCGAGCAGAACTTGCGGCAGCAGGGGTTTTCCGTGGGTACGATCGCGACAATAACGCCTGTGTCGTTTAGTCGTGGAGGGCGAGTCGCGAAGCTGCGCGTGCTCCATTCTGGCGGAGAACTGGTTCTTCGTGGAGAAGAGTTACGGAAAGCGGTCGGCTACACCATCATCCCCAGTACGCAGTTTGCCATAGAATCGATCGGCCGAGATGTAGTGCTTTCCGGCTTCGGCGCGGGTCACGCTGTCGGCATGTGCCAGTGGGGCGCGAAAGAACTGGCTGAGCTAGGCTATCCCTTCTCGACGATTCTTCGGTATTACTATCCAGGTACCGAACTGCAGAATATGATCCTGACTAAAGCTCCGATCCCGCCGTCTTCCTGATGCAGCTCTCAGAATTCGACTTTCCGTTCGATTCCTCTCTGATTGCCGCTCACCCAAGCTTTCCGCGCGATCACGCCAGGCTGCTTGTGCTGCAGCGTGATGATCGTTCGTTCGCCCATCGCCGCGTCGACGAGTTGCCCGATCTTTTTCACCCCGGTGATCTTTTCGTGGTCAACAACACAAAGGTGTTGGCCGCCCGCGTGGCTGGGCGGAAGCGTCCTTCCGGGGCGGAAGTCGAGATCCTCTTTGTGAAGGATCTCGGCGATGCGATCTGGGAAGTGTTGATCAAGGGAACGTTTCGGCCGGGACAGATTCTTGAGCTGGGTGCGGAGGCTGTGGCTGTGGTGGTCGAGCGTGACGCGACCAGGACAACGGTTCGCGTTGAGAGTCCGATCCCCTTGTCTGAATGGCTGCGGCGACATGGTCGAATGCCGCTTCCACCCTACATGAAACGGGCACCGACCGACCAGGATCGAGAGTGGTACCAAACCCTGTTCGCACAGCGTGAGGGGGCTATTGCGGCGCCGACCGCCGGACTCCATTTCACATCGGAGCTGCTGGCACGGCTGCAACAACGGGGGATCGGTCTCACAACCGTCACGCTGCATGTCGGTATTGGAACCTTTAAGCCTGTGACGGTCAATCACATCGAAGACCATCAAATGGGCTCAGAATGGATCGAGGTCGGAACAGAAGCGGTGCGTGCCATCGAGCAGGTGCGAGCGACAGGGAGACGAATTGTCGCTGTCGGGACCACGGTCGTACGCGCACTTGAAACTGCGGCTCGCTTGGACGGCCAGATCAGACCCTATCGTGGGGAGACGGATATATTTATGACACCGGGATTTTCGTTCAAGGTGGTCGATGCCCTCCTCACAAATTTTCACCTGCCGCGTACTACGTTGCTGATGCTGGTCTCCGCATTGGCCGGGACTGAGTTTCTTCGACAGGCCTATGAAGAGGCGGTTCGCGAGCGATACCGTTTCTATAGTTATGGCGATGCGATGTTGATTCTCTGAAAAAGTCTGAAAGTCGCCGGGTCATCATGTCTTCAAGTCTGAAAGTCCCGGCTCATGATCGTCTGAGACTTTAAGACTTGATGACGTTAGGATGTGGCGACTTCTGACGAGGGGTGCTACAGCAACTCGCGGTTGATCTTGATGGGGATGCTCGTTTTGAGCGATTCGGTGTAGGCTGTCAGCGCACGTTGCTGCTTCTGAAAGAGGACGTCCTGTATGGCGCGGTCCTTCGCTGCGGTAGCCTTCGCGGGATCTGATTCTGTTTGCCGTAGCGTAAAAGCTTGCGCCTCGGCAAGCTCTGCAGGGGTCAGGGCCACGGCGTCGCTGATGATCATCCGGGCTTTGTTGCTCAGCAGTTCTTTCGTTTCCATCGCCTCAAATATGGAGGGTGTCAGATGATTCGCTGCCAGAAGCCGTTGATAGACTTCTGGATCGAATGTGCCGTTTTTTTGGAAATCCGGGATCTGCATGATGACTTCGCGCAGTTCGTCGTCAGCCACGGTGAGGCCCATGTTTTTTGCCGCGATGAGCCAGGTCCGATTGTTGACGAGTTGATCCACCACTAATTGCTTGATCGTTTCGTCTTTGAACTCTCCGGGGACTTTGTCTTTATAGAAGCGATAGGTATTCTCATAGGCACGTCGGAACTCATCTCGGGACACGGTGAGATCTCCGACTGAGGCGACGACGGCGCCGGTCTGTTCACCAAATCCCCACCAGCCCATGGTGATGACGAAGGCGAGAGCGATGATTCCCATGATGGACTTGAGGAGCCAGGGATAGCTATGCGACGATTCACGAATCAATTTGAGCACGACAACCTCTCGGAATGTGTGCACGGATTCTACTCAGGGATCTGTGCAAAGGCAAGAGACGACCGTTTCTCTACACGACGATCTCATGATCGAATAGACTTGTCAGTTCGTAGAGATGAGACCGATCCGATCCGTCATAATGCCTGATCTGCGGAAGAACGGTCTTTGTTTGTGCTGGGTAGTCCGATTTGTTATACTTTGCCACTAATTGTAAGGAGATCCTTTGGCGGAGGAGGTCAGAGGGGTTCATTCAATCGGTACCGGGGTGTACCCTAAGGCGCAGGTCCTGAACCGTGGTATCGCCAAGCTGATTGATTTGTTCATCGTCGCGGCAGCCGGTCAAATGCCTGTGCCGGTAGGTTTTCTTGGAGGATTGGCGTATATACTGATCGCTGATGGGTTTGCCGGTGGGCGCAGCATCGGTAAACGATTGATCGGCTTGCAGACGGTGCTTCCAGGTCGGCACGAGGCAGCAGGGTTTAGAGAATCCATCATCCGCAATCTGCCCTTTGCGGTGGCTCAGGCAGCCTTCGCCGTTCCCTACGTGGGATGGCTAGTGTCCGCAGCGATCATTGCGTTCGAAGCGGTATTGATTCTCGGGAACGAGCAGGGGCGGCGTCTTGGTGACGAGGTGGCTGGCACTCAGGTGTTAGATGTTGGTCGTCTGACACCGCCTGATTGAGTGCGCAGTCGGAGTCTGAGGGGAAGGGAGAGCAATCGTGGGCTTTGGGAGCGATATCTTCGGATGGTTCTCGAACGACTTGGCCATTGACCTGGGGACGGCGTCGACCCTCGTGTACGTGCATGGGAAAGGGATCGTGCTGAACGAACCCTCGGTCGTGGCGGTTGAGAAAAAAACCGAACGAGTGCTCGCAGTCGGTACGGAAGCGAAGAGAATGTTGGGCCGCACGCCGGGCAACATCATTGCGGTGAGGCCGATGAAAGAAGGCGTGATCGCCGACTTCGAAATGGCAGAACAGATGTTGAAGCGGTTCATTCAGAAAGCGCACAACCGAAGTGCGTTTGTGCGTCCGCGCATCATCATCGGTGTGCCGTCACGCATTACGCAAGTAGAGCAGCGGGCCGTTCGAGACTCGGCCGAATTAGCCGGCGCCCGCGAAGTGTATCTGATCGAAGAACCGGTGGCCGCAGCCATTGGCGCCGGTCTTCCGATCACCGAACCCTCCGGCAACATGGTGGTCGATATCGGGGGCGGCACGACCGATATCGCCGTCATTTCGCTCGGCGGTATCGTCTATAGCGAGTCCGTCAAGGTCGCGGGCGATCGCATGGACGATGCGATCATGAACTACATCAAGAAGAAGTATAACCTCCTCATCGGTGAACACATGGCGGAGCGGATCAAGTTCGAAATCGGATCCGCCTACCCCTTTGAGGAACGCAAGACCATGATGATCAAGGGGCGAGACCTGATTTCCGGCATTCCACGCACGTTGGTGATAGATGACGCAGAAGTCCGAGAAGCGCTGCAGGAACCGATCGGGACAATCGTCAATGCGATTAAAGTGGCACTGGAGAATACCCCGCCGGAGTTGGCGGGCGACATTATCGATCGTGGCGTCGTCCTCACAGGCGGAGGATCTTTGCTGAAAGGCATGGATACGCGCTTTCGGGAAGAGACGAATCTGCCGATCATCACCGTGGACGATCCCCTGACTTCCGTCGTCTTGGGGGTTGGGAAAATCCTCGATGAGTTGGATCTGCTCGCCAAAGTGTCGGTGATGTCCCAGGCCAATACCTACCGATAAGGTTCCATCCCTAACTCCCTTATTTATGTGGATGGCTCATTCTAGTTCTTCCTACGGTGCCAGACGTATTGCGCTTGCCTGCTTTGCTTTCCTGCTGGTTGCCCTTTTTCTGTTTCCCAGTCAAATTCAAGGACTCTTGCAGTATCTTGGTGGGCCGGTCGGATACGCCGTAGGTATTCCGCTCGAAGCCATCGCGTCCATCGATTCCGGCATTGCCAATCGTTGGGAGCAGTACGTGGCGTTGCAAGGGGTGCGTGAAGAGAACCAGCAACTACGGAAGGAAATTGAGTGGCTACGAGGGCAACATAGTCAGCTGCGAGAATCAGCTGCGGCGACAGAACGATTGACGTCCTTGCTGCAATTTAAGGAGCAGGCCCTCCCTACGATGATCGCCGCTCAGGTCATCGGGCGGGACGCCACGAATCGGTATCGTGCCATCATTCTCAATAAGGGCGAGAGCGACGGGATTAAGCCCGATATGGGGGTGGTCACACCGGCCGGTGTCGTCGGGCGCATCGTGAAAACGACAGCGGCATCCTCCGTGGTGCTCTTGGTGACCGATCCGAACAATGCCATCGCCGGTCTCATCCAGCGGACGAGAGACGAGGGTATTGTGCAAGGAACTCAGCAAGGGCTCGCCCAGCTGAAGTATATTCCGTTATTGTCGACACTACGAGATGGTGATCGGGTCGTGACCTCAGGCCTGATCGGAGATTTTCCCCGAGGGCTCGTCATCGGTACGATCACGCGCATCGACAAAGAAGAAGGTGCCCTCTTTCAGTCGGCGGAACTCATGCCGGAAGTCGATATCGGTCGCGTGGAAGAGGTGCTGGTGATTCAGACGTCATATGGACAGTCCACGAAGGTTGGGGCGGATGCGGATCTGCGCGAGAAGCCAGCGCCATGAAATCCATTTTCTACATGATGCTCGTGCTGCTGCTCGTCCCCTTGCAGACGACGCTGCTGCCACATCTGAGCGTATGGAATATTAAGCCGGATTTGGGGCTTGTGGCTGCCGCGCTCGTGGGACTTTTTGCCGGCGAGTTGGAAGGCCTTCTCGTCGGGCTCGCGATCGGGTGGGTCCTGAGCCTGTTCTCAGCCGGCGAACTGTGGTTGACTCTTCTCACGAATGGAGGCGTCGGCCTCTTTACAGGATTCCTGGGGAAACAGATGTCACAGGTGACGTCGATCTCACTGGGGGTAGGGCTCATGCTGGTGTCTTTGGCAACCGGATTGTTTGCCGCAGTGAATTTCAAAGGTCTCGATATGTCTCAGACCTGGTGGATGATCCAGTCCATTGTCTTTCCCCAGGCATGTTTCGATGGAGCGGTGGGGGCGGGATTCTACTGGTTGCTCTCTCGGCGATTTGCTCTCACCCGCCTGAGGACCGAATAGCCGGTCTGTGATGGGCGTGGCGGAATGTTGATTGTGACGCATGGCAACAGCTGGTCTGCACGATTCTGAGCTTGGGGAACTCCAGCGTCGGCTGATCATTCTCCGTGTCGGCTTGTTGCTCGTCGTGGCGTTACTGGGGCTGCAGCTCTGGAACTTGCAGATTCGTGAGGGCCCCTACTACCGCGATCTCTCAGAGAACAATCGGACACGGTCTGTCATCATGGAGCCGGCGCGAGGGCTCATCTACGATCGTAATGGGGTATTACTGGCGAATAATGTCCCCAGCTTCACGCTCTACGTTTCGCTTGAAGACGTCAAGGATCGCGATCTGCTCATCGATCAGCTCAGCAGTATTCTGGGGTTGGATGAGGCGCTCGTGAGGAAGAAGCTCACGGCTCGTGGCAGCAAACAACTACCTCGCAAGGTGAAGGACCGCTTAACCCTTCGAGAAGCGACGTTGATCGAGTCGCACCGTCTGGACTTGCCCGGAGTAATGGTACAGGTTGAATCGCAACGGAACTATCCTGGTGGAGTGACGGCTTCACATCTGTTGGGCTATGTGGGGGAAGTCTCGCCCGAACAGTTAGAGAAACCTGAATTTGCCGACCTGCATCAGGGCAGCATTGTCGGGCAATATGGTGTGGAGAAGTTTTTCGATCAGCTTATGCGCGGTCAGGCCGGGCAGAAAAGCATAGAAGTCGACGCGGTAGGTCATGAGAAACGAACGGTTGTTGTGGAGAAGCCCCATGCCGGCGACGATTTGTACCTCACGATCGATGCGAGGCTGCAAAAGGTAGCCGAAAATCTATTGGGCCAGGAAACGGGCGCGATTGTCGCGCTTGATCCGAGGACAGGTGACGTCCTTGCCATGGCCAGCCGTCCAGGCTTCGATCCGAACATCCTCTCGCGGGAGCTCACACCGAAACAGTGGGCCGACATCGTGCAAGACGAGGGACGTCCCTTGAATAATCGAGCCTCGCAAGGGCAATACCCGCCCGGTTCGGTCTTCAAAGTGATGATGGCTGCCGCAGCATTGGAAACCAAGACCGTGACGCCGTCGACATCCATCTTTTGCAATGGAGGATATCAGTTCGGTCGCCGCGTGTATCGTGACTGGAAAGCCGGAGGGCATGGCTCGGTGGATCTCCGGCATGCACTCGTGCATTCGTGCGATGTCTATTTTTACACCGTTGGGCAGCGGATGGGGATCGAAACGATGGCCTCCTTTGCTCATCAGTTTGGGTTGGGAGAGGAGACGGGGATTGAGCTACCGTCTGAACGGGTGGGGATCGTGCCGTCCGAGGCCTGGAAACGGAAGGCCAAGAATGAAGCGTGGCTGCCAGGCGAAACGATCTCGGCGTCAATCGGTCAAGGCTATGTGAATGTGACCCCGCTGCAGATGGCGACCTTGATCGGCACCGTTGCGAACGACGGTGTCATGTTCCGTCCGCGATTAGTTCAGGCCGTGATGGATCGAGCGACCGGGGAACTCCAGCAACGGTCTGTGGTTCCCAAACGCACGTTGAACCTGCGGCCTGGGACCTTACCGCTGATTAAAGAGGCGCTGACCGGAGTGGTCAAAGAAGGGACGGGCACGCGGGCGCAGTCTGCGCTGGTGACGATCGCCGGGAAAACCGGTACAGCTCAGATGACGGCATTGCGCACCGGTCCGGAGAAAGATATCCCAAAGAAGTTCCGCGATCATGCCTGGTTTGTCGCGTTCGCTCCGGTTGAAGCGCCCACTATTGCCGTTGCGGTGATTGGCGAGCATATGGGCCACGGCGGTTCTGCTTCGGCGCCCCTTGCCAAAGAGCTGATCGAGACCTATGTGAAATTGAATCTCTCCGCTCCTCCCGGTGCGAAGGATGGTGCAGTTGTGCGGGCAGGGGATGCCGGAGGACAAGGAACGAGATGATCGATCGGGTGTTCATGAGCCGGGGGTTTGACAATTTCGACTTCCGTTTTATCGGGCTGATCTTTGCTATCCTGGGGATCGGTGTTCTATCGATTTATAGCGTGACGCATGACCAAGGGGTTGCGTTCCCGTTTTATGCCAAACAGGCCGTGTGGATTGCGCTTGGAACGGTCGCGTTTCTCGTGATGTGGCTCTCGGACTATCATCGAATCGCACGGTTAGCGTATCCTGCCTATGCGATTATCTTAATTTTACTCGCTGTTGTGCTGTTTGAAGGCAAGAGCAGCCGTGGAGCGCAACGATGGATTCCGATGGGCCCATTTGCCTTTCAGCCTTCGGAATTCGCAAAATTGGTCCTCATTCTGACCTTGGCGCACTACTATTCGCAGGCGCCTCGAGTGGGCTGGCTCCAACGAGTGGTGCTCCCGGGGCTGTTGGTGCTCCCGGGGCTACTCCTGATCCTGAAGCAGCCGGATCTCGGGAGCGGGTTGAGTTTCTTGGCGATCTATGCCGCGATGTTGTTGATGGTGGGCATGCGTTCGAAGGCGGTGGGCGTCATTCTCCTGTTTTCGTTGATGCTGTTTCCCTTCGCTTGGGAGATGATGTGGGGGTCATTGCATGATTATCAACGACAGCGCATTATGACGTTTGTCGACCCGGTCTACGATCCTGGAGGCAAGGGATATCACGCGCTCCAATCGCGGATTGCCATCGGAGCAGGAGAGTTGACGGGGAAAGGGCTTTACGGAGGAACGCAAAGCCAATTGAAATTTTTGCCCGAGGGGCACACCGACTTTGTTTTTTCGGTCTTTGCAGAGGAGTGGGGATTTCTCGGAGTGCTGGTGCTCTTGCTGTTGTTTGTCGGGCTGATCTGGTTGTCGTTAGAAATTGTGGCGCGCGCGAAGGATCAGCTTGGAGCGCTCCTGGCGGTCGGTATCCTCTGCATGTTGTGTTTTTGCGTCGTGATCAATATTGGTATGACGGCGGGCATGTTCCCCATCGTGGGAATTCCCCTGCCGCTCATGAGTTACGGCGGGAGTGCGACGGTCATGACGATGGCGTCGCTGGGCCTGCTCTTGAATGTCAAACGCCGTCGATTGAGTTTCTTTTAGTGAGAGGATGATCGCACGGTCTCGAATGAATCGAGATCGAGGCAAGAGGTTATATTTATGATGCGAACCGCCGGGCCGGCAAGATGTCGAGTGGAGGGTGGAACCTGGGGATTCCCCGCGTTCGTCCTGCATGTCGGTGCGACGGTTTTGCTGAATGGAAGGAGTCGGTATGGGAGTAGAAATTGCGATTACAGTCGCACGCGAGGAAACTCGCGTCGCGGTGTTGGACGGCGGAGTCGTCACGGATCTCTTCGGGGATCGTGCGAAGCACAAGGACTTTGTCGGGAACATTTATAAGGGAAAAGTGGCGAAAGTGTTGCCTGGCATGCAGGCGGCATTTGTGGATATCGGCCTTGCGAAGGCGGCCTTCATGCACGTGTCGGATTTGTCGTTGGACTCTGAGCCGGGCGACACGCTCGTCGATGCGGATGAGGATGACAAGGATGCCGATAAGGATGGAGATATGCTGGGCCCCCGGCGCCAAAGCTCTAAGCCGATTGAGCAGCTGCTGAGCGAAGGGCAAGAGCTGATGGTACAGATCTCCAAAGGGCCTATCGGCACAAAAGGCTCGCGGGTCACGACCTATGTGTCGCTCCCGGGCCGGTATCTCGTGTTCATGCCCAACGTGGAGCATATCGGTGTATCTCGCCGCATCGCCCGCGATGAGGAGCGGGCTCGACTCAAGGACATTATGAAGCGGGTACGGCAGCCGGGCTGCGGATACATTGTCCGCACGGTGAGCGAAGGCGTGAAAGAAGATGAACTGCGATCCGACGTCGACTTTTTGCATGTGCTCTGGCAGGACATTCTGGCGAAGCGTGAGCAGAAAGGGGCGCCGGCATTGCTTCATGCCGACCTAAGTCTGAGTTTCCGTGTCGTGCGCGATCTCTTTGGAAAGAAAGTCGATCGGTTATGGATCGACTCGCGGGAGGAGTATCAAGCGGTCCGGGACTTCGTGCAGCGATTCTCGCCGGAGCAAACGTCCCGCATTCATTTGTACGACAAAGATGAGAGCCTCTTCGATCATCTAGGGGTGGAGCAGGAAATGGCGCGGGCTCTCAGCCGCAAAGTCTGGCTCAAGTCCGGCGGGCATCTCGTGATCGATCATACGGAAGCGATGACTGTCATCGACGTCAACACCGGACGGTTCGTGGGGAAGCGCGATCAGGAGGAGACCATTCTCCGGAACAATCTGGAGGCGGCGAGAGAAGTGGCCTATCAGATGAAGTTACGTGGGATCGGCGGAATCATCATCGTCGATTTCATCGACATGGAGCGAGAGAAGAATCGTGACAAGGTGTACCACGCGTTGCTCGAAGCGATGTCGACCGACAAGGCCCGCACCAGAGTGTCAAGAATCTCTGACCTCGGGCTGATTGAAATTTCTCGTGAACGGGTGAGGGAAGACCTCCTGCGTTCCCTTTCCGAGCCCTGTCACTATTGTGAAGGACGGGGTTATACGAAGTCTCCAACCACGGTGGCCTATGAGATATTCCGCGATGTCCGTCGTATCGGCAGCAGTCCCGAGCCGCAGCGGATCGTCATCGGCGCTCATCCCTCGGTCGTTGGACTGTTGCAAGATGAAGAGCGGCAAGGCCTTGAGGCGGTGGAGCGTGAGTGCGCTGCGAAAATCATCGTCATGCCGGACGAACACTTACATCTCGAACAGTACGATCTAGCAGTGCTCTAAAGACGATGATTTCCGTTCGACGAGATCCATGCAGCCATTCAGCCAGCCTGTAGAAGTGGCTTCCTCTGATGAGGTCGCAAGTCCTTCCTTTGTTCAGCCTATGACAAGACCCGCGTTAGAGTCTTGGCTACGTCTGCAGGCGATCGATGGAGTGGGAGACTTGACGGTAGGTCGATTAGTTCGTGCCTGGCACTCGCCTGAATCTGTGCTGCGTGCTTCTCGTGACGAGTTGATTGCAAGTGGATGCAGCCCGCAGTTGGCGGATGCGATACGACAAGGGCCTGATCCTTCCGCCTGCAGGAGTATCGAGCGGGAACTTACAGCAATCGAGCGTGGGCGCGTTGAAGTTAGAAGTCTGTTGGATCCTACCTATCCCACGCGACTCAAGATGATTGCAGACCCTCCGCCGCTCTTGTACATCACAGGCACATTGACTGAGCAGGATGAGCTGGCAATGGCCATTGTGGGCGCACGGCGTGCGACGGCAGCCGGGCGTGCCATGACCGAAGAGTTGAGCCACGATTTGGCAGAAGCGGGCATAACGGTAGTAAGTGGACTCGCTCGTGGAGTTGACGCGGCAGCCCACCAAGGCGCGCTTGCCGCGAAGGGGCGCACCATTGCCGTGCTGGGCTGCGGGATCGATCGAACCTATCCGCCGGAGCATGAGCGGTTGCGCCGGCAGATTGAGGAGCAGGGGGCGATTCTGTCTGAAGCGCCGATGGGTGCGCCACCCCACAGCCATCACTTTCCACGACGGAATCGCATCATCAGCGGGTTGTCCCTGGGCGTGATTGTGACAGAGGCAGCCATCAGAAGCGGATCGCTCATTACCGCGAGATTGGCCGCCGATCAGGGCCGAGAGGTCTTCGCGGTTCCGGGCTTTGTGAAAGCAGAGACCAGCCGTGGGACGAACGCCCTACTCAAAGAGGGGGCGACCTTGATCGAGCGCGCGCAGGATGTCATCGATGCGATCCTACCGCAGCTGGAACAGGCACTACGTCTGCGCCTGCAACCTCATCAAAAAAAGAACGAACGGCGCGGTCAGTTGGGCAAAGAGGAACAGCTGGTGTATGATGCATTGTCGTATGACCCGCTCATAGTGGACGACGTGATTGTTATCACAGGATTATCGGTGTCCATCGTGATGGCCTCGCTCTTGTCTCTGGAGCTTCGACAGCGAATCAGACAGCTGCCGGGGCAACGCTATCTTCGGGCATAATCGTCGAACAGTTGCACAGATTTGGTATATTTGATACGGATGAGGGGCAAACTCTCGTAGCGAACCCGGAGTCTTCATGGCTAAATCACTCATTATTGTCGAATCCCCGACGAAAGCGCGCACCATCACCAAGTATCTGGGGCGTGGTTATACCGTCATGGCTTCGGTCGGCCACATTAAGGATCTCCCCACCAGCAAGCTTGGCGTTGACCTGGAACACGATTTCGAGCCGCAGTATGTGACGATCAAAGGTAAATCGAAAGTCCTGGCGGAAATTAAGAAAAAGGCGGAAGAGGCCGACAAAGTGTTTCTTGCTCCGGACCCTGACCGAGAGGGCGAGGCCATCGCGTGGCACCTCGAGCAGGAACTGCTCGGCAAATCCAAATCCAAGTCCAAGAAAAAGACAGAAGGCAAGGTCTTTCGGGTCCTCTTCAACGAAATCACCGAACCGGCTATCAAGCGCGCGCTGCAGTCGCCTGGGCAAGTCGATATGAAGCTGGTGAATGCGCAGCAAGCCCGTCGGGTGCTTGACCGTATTGTCGGATATCAAGGCAGCCAATTGCTCTGGACCAAGGTGCGTCGTGGACTCAGCATGGGCCGGGTCCAGTCTGTGGCGATGCGATTGATTTGCGAACGTGAACAGGAGCGGGAAGCGTTTCGGGCGGAAGAGTACTGGTCTATTGCGGTGATGCTGTCCGGGACCAACCCCCCTCCGTTCGAAGCCAAGCTCCACAGCATCAACGGACAGGACGCTTCGATTGCGACGGAGACCGATGCGCAGCGCATCGTCGATGCTGTTCAAGGGAAAGAGTTTGTCGTCGACTCGATTGAACGAAAAGAAAAGAGACGGAATCCTGTCGCACCCTTCATTACCAGCCGGCTCCAACAGGAAGCCGCGCGCAAGCTGCATTTCTCATCGAAGAAAACGATGACCCTGGCGCAGAAGTTGTACGAAGGGATCGAAATCGGGGCCGAAGGTCAGACCGGTCTCATTACCTATATGAGGACGGATTCCCCACGCATTTCGAACGAGGCGATGACAGAAGCACGCCAGGTGATTCAGGAACGGTTCGGCGCGGAATACTTGCCCGCCACACCGAACGTGTATAAGACGCAAAAAGCGGCGCAAGAAGCGCACGAAGCGATTCGCCCTACAGCAGCGGCGCGCGACCCCGAGTCGATCAGACAGTACCTGGAGCCGGATATCTATAAGTTGTATCAGTTGATCTGGAACCGATTTATCGCATCGCAAATGGTCCCTGCGATTCTTGATGTGACTCGAGTGGAGTCGAGTCCTGTCAAGACGAAGGAAAAGTTTCTTTTCCGGTCGACCGGCACCGTGGTGAAGTTTCCCGGCCATACAGTTGTCTACATGGAAGGGATCGACAAAGAGCTCTTTGTGCAGAAACAAAAGAGCGAGCAGGAGGTTGAAGACGAGTCCGAGCGCCAGCTGCCTCTGCTCAGCGAGGGAGAGCAACTGCGGCTCGTATCCCAGGAAGGACAGACGGTTCCTGGCGTGCTCTCGAAACAGCACTTCACCCAGCCTCCGCCTCGATATAACGAGGCCTTGCTGATCAAAGAATTAGAAGAAAAAGGCATCGGCCGGCCGTCCACTTATGCGAGCATCATTTCGACGATTCAGGATCGCAAATACGCAGAAAAGGTGGACGGACGTTTCGCTCCCACCGAAACAGGGCGGACCGTGAACGATTTCCTGATGAAGGGATTTCCCGACCTGATCAATGTCGACTTTACATCGCACATGGAAGAAGAGTTGGACGAAGTCGAAGAAGGCACTAAACCGTGGGTGACCGCAGTGCGAGAGTTCTACGGGACATTCACAACGGACTTGGAAAAGGCGAAGGCCATTCCCGGACCCAAGGACACAGTAGAGCCACCGACGGATATTCCTTGCGAGAAGTGCGGTCGAATGATGGAGATTAAATGGGGACGCAACGGCAAGTTTCTGGCCTGTCCGGCGTACAAGGATAAGCCTCCCTGCAAAAATACACAGAACTTTGAAAAACTCGAAGATGGCACCATTAAAATTGTCCCCAAAATCGAGTTGACGACGGATGAAAAGTGCGAGAAATGCAGCAGCCCGATGGTGGTGAAGACCGGGCGGTTTGGAAAGTTCATTGCGTGTTCCGCCTATCCCGAGTGCAAGACCACCAAAGCACTCGCGCTGGGTGTGAAATGTCCTCAGCCTGACTGTGGAGGCGATCTCGTACAGAAGCGCACGAGAAAAGGCCGTTCGTTCTTTGCTTGCAGTAAGTATCCGGCGTGCGAGTATGCCCTGTGGGATCGCCCTATCAACAAAACCTGCCCGACCTGCAGTGCCCCGTTCCTTATCGAGAAAGTCAGCAAGCAAGTCGGCCGCAGCGTTCAATGCCGCAGCGAAGAGTGCGGCTATCGTGAAGCGGGATAGCTCAGTCCGGCTTCATCCTCCATTCCATCAAGCCTGTCTTCCATCCTGAAATCGGGACAAATATTCTTGTCTCTCCATCAGTGCGTCTTGACGCTGCGAAATTGAGAACTAGTGTCGCCGAATGATGAAAATCAAACTCAAGGACAGTCCCGCGAGCGAGTTGACGAACCCCCTAGACGTGTTGATAATGAACAAAGATAAACTCGTTTGCAGGAAAGTTTCTCTACGTAACGTGAGCCTGAGGACCTTCCAAATTAGAAAGGGGAGAATCATGAAAGCAAAAGAAGGCGTCGTCAACATTCTCAATAAGGTCCTGACTGCGGATCTGACGGCGATCAATCAGTACTTCCTGCATGCCAAGATGTGTGAGAACTGGGGTTATGACCGACTCCATCACAAAGTGCGGGAGCGGAGCATGGCTGAGATGAAAGACGCCGACGAACTCATCGGCCACGTTCTTTATCTGGATGGTGTGCCGAATGTGCAGCGCATGAATACTGTGCAGGTAGGAGAGACTGTTCCTGAGCAGCTCAAACTCGATCTGAAAGCAGAGCAAGAAATGCTCGCTTTACTCAACGATGGCGTCGTGCATTGTACGAAGGTGAACGATTTCACCACGCGGCACATGCTTGAGGATATGGCCAAAGACGTGGATCAACATATCGATTGGATCGAAACGCAGATGGAGACGATCAAACAGGTCGGCCTGGAGAACTATCTCGCTGAACAGATCAAGAAAGAAAGCTAAGCGCCATCATGAAACCCAAAGAAGGCGTCGTAGAATTCTTGAATCGAGTCTTGAAGTCGGAATTGACCGTGGTGCATCAATACTTCCATGCAGCCATGCGCAAGAATTGGGGCTATGAGTGTCTGCATGAGCATTTTAGCCATCTGATCGATCACATTCTCCGTACGATCGATCAGGTCGAGAATTTTCTGACTGAGCAGGTGAAGGGAGCCGAGGCTTGACGACATGCTGGTGGGGGAAGGCAGGTTCTGTTTTCTCGACGTATCATTTTTGTGAAATGTTGGTATCTCCACCTTTCTCCAAGGCCAAGGTCGATGTGATTAGTCGTCAGGATATGGCTCTGCGTGAAGCAGCGCCATGATGACATCCTGCTAGAGTCATTCTTCCGATCTTTCACCGATTCATCCTCCCCACTATCGCTTCGAATGACTGTCTGTAGCCGCTCGATTTCGGAAAGGGGCTGTGAATTCCTTCTCCTTGGCCGCTCCATAATTAATTGATGTTGCAAAGGTTCAGCATGTGGATACAATTCCTGGATCCGTTCTGGCAACAAGAGTCCTCCTGATTTGTGGCACGTCATGGTCTCCTTGATCAATATTCAGATGGATGATTGAAGGCCTCGCCACATATTTCCGAAGAGCCGTTCGACGTGGCGAATGAAGGATTGGGGCCAGACTCCTTTCTGTTCGTATTAACGGCGCAGTTGAACTCCCGGTACATCTTGAAGCGAATGGCCGACATGCGTCGCTCCAGCCTGCTCCAGCATTCCTCCGGTAATCAACTCGGTCTTTATCGGCGAGTCCTCTTGCGAATGTACCGTCGCGGTGCCGGACAGCAGTGTGAGGAGGGCGGCACATAAGAAACGAAGAGATCGATGTCTATGTGCGGCACGCATGTGGTACCTCGCAAATGAATTTGTGCAAGGATTATGAGTTTTCAAGCCGATCAGGCTTGGCTCGGATCAGAGGCGGCCGTATTGATGGGATCTGGAGCCATGCAAAAGGTTGTCGGAAGGATTCATTCGTGCTCCTCCAACGGAAGACCGTCCATCCCGGCGTGTGTGGCCACCGCGGCGAGCCGGTTTCTGCGAATCGGAGATCCGGTCATGGTCCGGGTCAAGATATGGACGAGATGGGGGTCGAACTGGGTTCCGGATGCCACCCGTAGAATTCTGAGCGCAATGTCTCGACGTATGTCGGGGCACAGGACATGGGGGATTTCTATGGCGTCGAAGGCGTCAGCGATCGATAGGATTCTTGCCCCAAGGGGGATGAATCGTCCCCTGATACCGTAAGGATAGCCTGATCCGTCCCAATGTTCGTGGTGGTGGGCCACGAGAACCGATGCCTTCCGAAGAAAGAAAAATGGTTCGAGAAGTGAAACGCCAAGTCGAGGATGGTTCTGAATGGTGACATAGGATTCGGGTTCAAGACGGTCTCTGCTCGATATGAGGTGGGGCGGGAGCATCAAAAGCCCGATATCGTGAAGGAAGGAGGCAAGATTCAGATCGTGCAACTCGTCTGGAGTGAGGCCGACCGCTTGCCCGATCAGCAAGGAGATTGTAGCGGTGCGACACCCGTGACCTGTCTGCCAGGGAAGCGCGCGATCGATTTCCTTGCTGACCTGGCGAACGAGGATGGTTTCGATGTCGTGGCGTGATGTATGAGGAAGCTGGAGACAATCGATCTTCCTGAGCAACCGTTGGATGTTCAAGATGACAGGATGTATCTGACAAGGAATATCGACTTGCACGATCAATTCTCCGAAAAAACAAAGCCCAAGATCTCTCACATATGATCTTGGGCTCTGGGTGAACAACCTCTGGCCGCTTCTCAATTATGAAGCCAATTAGTTACGGTGTTTCTGGCACAGGACCCACCCTTGTATCTTCGAGAACGGAATGACCATCAACCGTCGGCACCGTTTGCACTTCAACTCTATTCCCTCGTCAACGAGGCGTGCCATCAGTTGCCCGCAATGACATCTCACCTCTTCCGAGGTGTTGACGCCGGCGGCTCTGATGATTCTGGTTTCCATTGTGCTCCGCCTTAAGCAAAGGCTCAAATACATCATGTGACGCCAGGGACGAGCGAGTGAGTCGCTCGTCCCTGCCCGCCTCGATACTAGAACGTCCACTTGACGCCGGCTTGCCAGAGGGCCGGCAAGCCGGGATAGATGCCACGGCTTCGGTCCGTAATCACGGTCTGATCCAGCATGTTCTTGGCAGTAAAGAAGAACGTGGTATTGATCTGCTTGACATACTGATTGACCGAGGCATTGAGCATGCACCAGCCCTTGACGATACCGCGTTGGCCGTTCGGCGTCGGAGTATAGGTATTCCGGTCGTCGCCGAACTGGTCGCTGATGCATTGGGCCTCAAGACGCGCATTGAAGGCTCCAATATCCATGTCTCGGTTGGCATAGCCGATTCCTGCCGACAGCAGGTGTTTCGGCGAGTAGGGGAGTCGGTTCCCGCTCACGCTGGGGAACAATGCTTCGCCCGGTAGGATCGCAGGACAGGCGCCTGTTGCGGGACAGAGGCTGCTAACACGGGTGCCGACGAATTCGGACTCGGCGATCCACGTATAATTCACGTCGAAGATGATGTCCTGTTTATCGTTCCTGCCCGTGACGGCGTCCAAGAGGTCCAACTTGGTCGCGACCTCGATGCCTCGATGTCTGGTTTCCCCAGCGCTCGTCAGAGTCGCGCCGGTGCCGCCGGCGGCTGACTGTGAAATGATCTGGTTGCTGAAATCCATCTGGAAGAGGGTGGCTTCATAACCAGCCCAGTGAGCCAACTTGCCTCTGGTTCCCAATTCGTAGGTCCAGCTCAATGAAGGGTCCAGGTCTACCAGCGCTCCGGTCGAGGTAACGGCGTCAGAAATCTGAGGCGGAGCCATACCGCGGTGTGCACCGAAGAAGACCATATGGTCCTTGACCGGGGAGTAAGTGACACCGACCCCTGGCAGCACTTGGGTGTAGTGAGCCTTGCCGAAATTCCCGTTTCCATTATTGGCCAGCCGGTTGTTCTGATCGTAGTTGATATGTTCCACGCGAACACCTGGCGTGAGGGTGAATGGACCGAAAATCAGGCGTTCTTGGAAGAAGAGCGAGTAGGCGTTGGTGGTTCGAACGTTGTTTTCCCCCAAACAGGTTGCGCCTGCAACGGCGAGAAAACAACTCTGGCTGACGCCGACGCCGGACCCGGTGTTGCGAAACTGTTGTCGATTCGATTCTTCATACATATAGCGGGCGCCGAAGTCGGCTACCGCATTCACTCCGAAAAGAGAGTGGGTATAGTTGAACCGTGGCTCGATTCCATACACGGTGTACTCACGCGCATTGGTGAATCGTGCAGGTCCCGGGATCGCGCCGACCGCAGTCGCCGGGATTGCATTGCCGAACTGCAACGCGCCGTTAGGCGAGCCGTCGGCGTTTACTCCCTGCGTGGTTTGTCTCGTCCAGTCGCGCTGTATGTAATGTCCAAAGAAGTTGATGGTCGATGTCAGGTTGGCTGTAAACATATGGTTGACGGCGACATGGGCTCCATACCGCCGAAAGTCGAAGTTGTCGTTGGTGAAGAGCGTCTGCCTGTCTTGTCCTCGAGGGCTGGCAAACTCTGATTCGGTTAAGCCTTGATAGCCGATCCCAGAGTCCTCACGGTAGTAGTTAAACTTGGCCATGATTTGAGTCCGGTCGCTTAGCTCCTGGACCGTCTTGAAGGTGAGGTCGTCCACCTTGGCGCGGACGTTGGTGAATCGTGGTGTATCAGTTTGATAGTGGGTATAGTCCACCATGTAGCCGCTTTTTCCCCAGGTTCCTCCATAATCGAAATGCGTGTTGAAGTAGTTATTGTTGCCGCCCCAGAACTGAATGTTGCCTTCCGGTACCGCAGATGGATTGCGCGTAATGAAGTTCATAACCCCGCCGATGTTTTGAGGACCATAGAGGAGTTGTCCGCTGCCCTTAAGAACTTCAATTCGATCGAACCGAAAGATCGGCGGGAAATAGTACGACGAGGGATCGGCGTACGGCATCATCATGATCGGCACACCGTCTTCCATAATGTGCACGTTGCGGCTTCTGGTCGGGTTCAGGCCTCGGATACCGATATTAGGGCGAATGCCCATGCCCTCTTCGTCCACCACATGAACACCCGGCACTTCGCGCAAGGCTTCATTGACGGTGAGTCGGTGATTTTGCTCAATGCTCTCTTTGGTGATGACACGTCCGGAACCGGGGATATGATCCAGCGCGCCTTCCTTCGTGCCGATGACTTCGGTCAACGGTACCTTGAGGGGTTTATCTTTTGCCTCTTTGACCGGTTTATCGACTGGTTTATCCTTAAGCTCTTCAGTGGTGACTGGTTCGACGGGAATGGGTGTCTCGACGGGCTCCTGCGCGGCCGCCAGTTGCCAGCCGGCTACGAGCGCGTATAGCGTAAAACAGCCCATACACATGATTTTGGTAACTCTTCTCATTATCACATTAGCGGAACCTGGGCTCATTGCAGGGCCTCCTTCAAAGAATTATAGGTTGATTATGGGAACTGAAGTGCTGAGATTCGAATAGACCCGTCGGGGGGCGTGGACGACCGCTGAGATATGAGAGTGACTCTGGGCTCTGGTGAGTAGGACCGTCATTTGAAGACCACTTTCCGTAAGCCTGTTGCCGGGAGTTCGACCTCACCAAACTCGGACTCTCCCTTAAACTTCCCGTCGATGGCTAGTCCGAATTCACCGGTCTTGCCATTCGTCAGGGTAATCGTCAGGGTAGGAAGGGCTTTATCTACACCCGGCTTGACGTCGATTTGCTTAATTGACTCAAACTCACATTGACCGTGGCGGTGCCGCGCTTAACCGGTGCATGCCGCAGCTCGTGCGGGACAAATGCGGTTTCACTCACTTTCTCTTCCCAGTAAAAGTTGATGTTCTTCACGTCGTTGTCTAGTTCTTGGGCGTCGGTCAACACGGCAGAAAAAGTCTTTTCGACCTTCGACTGCGCCAGGGGCTGATTCGACACGTAGCCGAAGCTGAATGCCATGGCGATGCCACACGCACAGAGGTACCGGGCCAACATTGAACGGTACACGTTATTCCTTCTACCAAAGCGACCATACCTGGCTGGGGATCAGCAACACGATGTCTGAGCCTGGTCCCACAGAGCATCCGAAAGGTCATTCGTCTTATTCTGCCTGCCGCATCGCTCATCGCGAGGGATGCACCTTAATCCATCCTCGAATATTACCGAAGCGCGTAGCTGATCGGCATGAGGATCGCCACTTGTGGTTTTCCTAAAGGATGATCCAATTTCAGCGGAGACGCGCGTCTGAGGGTCTCTATGGCGTCGTTGTCCAGAATCAAGCGTCCCGAGCTTTCATGAACATCGATCATCAACACCTGACCATCGTCTTTGATAACTGCGCGCAGAACAACTTTTCCTTCCCAGTGATTGATCCGGGCCATGTGAGGATAGTTCTTGAGCTGATCGAGCCGGCCTAACAAGGCTTTCACGAGCCATCCATAGTCGGCCTTGACTTGAGCCGTCTGGGTGACGGTTTGCTCGACTGCGGCATGCTGAACGACAGGCTCAGCATCCTGGCGGGTGACCAGTGGTTCGGTCACGACGGGTGCTGCAGTTTGTTGGGTGACTGCCGCTGGTGTTGCGACCACTTGTTCTTCTTGTACAACAGCCTCCCGAGCTGTTGTTGGAGCGATGTCTGTGATGGTTTCGGTCTGTTGGACAGCCTGTGTGACGACAGAAGCCGTTTGATTGACGGTGGTCATCTCGCGTGGCACGATTTGCGGAACGGCCTGCACAGGCTGGATCACTCGCTGTGGCGCCTCGATTGTAGGCTGAGCAGGCGCGGGATGAGTTTCCGCGACCTTCGGCTTCGGCGGAGTCGGTTTAGCTTCGGGGGGGGTGTCCACTTTTGGTTGAGCTTGCGGAGCTTCAACCATCGCCACGCTCCATGTAAATCGATCGGGTTCGAGGGACATCTTTAAGCCTGAAACCAGAGCGAGTGCACCCGCACCCATAATCGCATGAAACACCATGGAGTAGATCCAGCCTTGCCGCTGCAGACGCACATGGTCCGGGTGGTTCGGGAATAGAGAGGTCATGATTTCACCACTTCCAGACTGACCTGTCCAAACCCAAGACTTCTGATTTCATCGACGACTTGGACGAAACGCTCCAGGATCGTGACTTTGTCGGCTCGAACGACGACCAGTGATTCTCTTGGATGCGAATCGAGCACCACCTTTAATCCATGCTCTGGGACTGCGGAATCGTTGAGATACAATTGCCCGTCCGCCGTCAACGTAATAACAAGGGGGACATCTTTCCTGTCTGCAGATTCCGTTGCTTTGGCTAAATCGACGGGGATCTGGCCGGTGGTGATAAACGTCGCCGTTGTCAACACGATGACGAGCAGGACCAGCATGACGTCAACCAATGGGATGACGTTGATTTGATTCAGTTCATGATCCATGTTGGTGTTGAACTTTGTACAGCGTGATGAGCTCGATGACACGTCTTCGCAGCACGTTATTCATGACGACGCAGGGAATGGCGACAAGAAGGCCGACCGCAGTGGCTTTTAATGCCAGGCTCAGACCCACCATGATGGAGCTCACGGCGATCGTTTTAGATACGCCGATGGTATGGAACGTCAGCATGATTCCAAGTACGGTTCCCAGGAGGCCGATGTAGGGAGCGTTGGCCGCAACAGTGCCGATGATGACCAGTCGCCTCGTGAGAGCGATCTCAAAGAGCTGTTGATTTGGGTACTGAGCAAGATCTACCCGCCGGTAAAACTGCCACCGCTCGACTGCCACCGCGATGGCCCATACGCTTAAGGCCAACAACAGTCCAATCACACCGTAATCGACGACCTCTTTCAACGCATCCATGTTTCAGATACCTCGGCAACGCAGTAATTTGATAACGCTTCTCAATACCATTGATTCATGAGCCCTGTCAATGAGAAAGTTCAGAGTATCAAGGCGCCTTGTCAGGGCTTGACCGGACGGGCGCCTTTAA
This sequence comes from Nitrospiraceae bacterium, assembly GCA_041748925.1. Lineage (GTDB taxonomy): Bacteria > Nitrospirota > Nitrospiria > Nitrospirales > Nitrospiraceae > Palsa-1315. The sequence continues at coordinate 70,906 of JBGTCI010000061.1, forward strand.
ACAGCACGGTGTGGGTGGCAGAAACTCGCAGTTCGACCGGGGTGCCTACCTGGTAGACGCTGGTTGAGCTTTCGCTGCTATGTACGACTTGACCGGAGGGTAGCTGGACTGTGTAGAGATTTTCCGAGCCTCGAAACAGCCTGGCCACGATCCGCGATCTCGCTGACTTGTTCGGCATCAGCTGAATATCGTCTGGACGGATCATCACGACGACAGATGCTCCTTCCTCACTGCTGAGTGTATTGGGGAACTCACCCAGTTCGGTGTGAACCGTGCCTTGTCGAATATCGCCAGTGACAAAGTCGGCCTGCCCGACAAAGTCGGCGACGAACCGGGTCGAGGGGACATGGTAGATCAGTTCCGGTGAGTCCATCTGTTCCAGCATACCATTATTCAATACTGCGATCCGGTCGGCCATGGCGAAGGCTTCATCGTGGTCGTGGGTGACGAGGATGGTGGTTGTTTTCATGCGACGCAAGAGTACATGCAGTTCTTGCCGCATACGACTGGCCATATCAGGGTCAAGATTACTGAACGGTTCATCCAGCAAGAGTACGACCGGATTCTGCACCAATGCCCGTGAGAGGGCCACGCGTTGTTGTTGCCCACCGGACAACTCATGCGGATAGCGTCGCTCAAGCCCTTCCAGGCCAGTGAGGCGCAGCATTTCTTGAACCTGGCGCGTTCGCTCGGTCCGTGATAGGTGGTGGAGCCCAAAGGCGATGTTGTCGACGACGCGCAGGTGTGGAAATAGGGCGTACTCCTGGAAGACCATACCGACTCGCCGTTCTTCAGTTGGAATCGTTTCAGAGGAAGAGGAGACGCGTCGGCCTGACAGAAAAATCTCCCCGGACCGCACCGGTTCGAAGCCCGCAATCGCCCTCAGAATAGTGGTCTTGCCGCAGCCGGACGGCCCGAGCAGACAGAGAATCTCCCCTTCGCGCGCCGAAAACGAAATATCGCGGATGGCTGGTCGGCTGGAATCATAAGAGCAGGACACCGAGCGAAGTTCCAAGATTGAAGAGGCCGGTGTGTAGAGATTAGCCTGGCCTTGAAGCAGGTCGGCTTCCACGCGGGTCAGGTGTGATTCTGTGGCCATTCGTCGTTCCTATGCCGCTCGCCAATCGCGTGAGAATAATAGAGCCAGCGCCGGCAAGCCCACGAGCACGATTAGCAGCGCAGAGGGGGCCGCCAGTTGATAGTATTCTTCGCTCGCCTCCATCCAGACGCGAATAGCCAGGGTATCGAATCCCACTGGCCGCAACAAGAGGGTCGCAGGCAATTCTTTCATGATCTGCAGAAACATCAGGACCCAGGCGACAATAAACCCGTTACGAATGAGCGGCAGTGTCACCCGCCGCCAGGTTTCCCGAATACCAAGCCCCAGTGTGCGGGCCGCTTCTTCAAGGTTGGGCGTGATCTGCTGGAGCGCCGGCTCGAGGGATTGGAGCCCGGCAGGGAGAAAATGCAGCACGTAGGCAACGATCAACACAATTGCCGTGCCATAGAAGAACGGCATCACATTGAGAAAGAGGACCAGCACGGCGAGTGCCGCCACTGGTCCTGGAAGCACATAGCCGGCATAGGCTGCCTGCAAACAACCGATGTTGAGCCAGGTCGGTTTCCGGCTTGCGAGATAGGCCAGCGGCAGGCCGATCAATACGCCGACTGTGGCGGCACAAGCGGCCAGGATGCCGCTGTTCCAGACGAACCCGAAGAACCGGTTGTCGAGCGTAGCCTGGGCCTCGGGCGACAGGCTCCACTGAATCAACAGTGAGGCTGGAAGCGCGAAGGCCGCACCGACGATCAATCCGAGATAACCGGTCACAGCAATGGTCCCGAGCCAGCCATATTGGCGGCGTTGCGGAGCCCGGTATCGGCCGCTGGTCTGATAATACCGGCTCCGTTGTCGGAACCACCGTTCGGTAACCAGGAAAATCAGCGCAAGCCCGACCAGCAGGAGACTCAAGATGCTTGCTGCGGTATTGTCCGACCGTCCGGTCATCTGCTGGAACACGGCATAGGTGAGCGTCTGGTAGCGAAGCAGAGACACCGCACCGAAGTCCGATACGACGTACAGGATGACAATCGCAACGCCGGCGGCAATCGAGGGACGCATCAGCGGCAGCGTCACGCGCCAGAGGGTCGAGAACCGGGAAGCGCCGCTCACTCGTGCCACCTCTTCAAACGATACATTCATACTGAGAAGCGCACTCCTGCTGAGGAGGTACACGAAGGGAAACGTATCCAACGCCATGACGAGTGTCGCGCCCGAATAACTATGGGGGGAAAAGATTCTGGCCTGGGGACCGGCCACGAGTTGCCAGAGATGCTCGACAGGGCCGCCGAATCCCAAGAGGTAAGAGTAGACATAGGCCAGCACGTAGGTCGGCATGGCTAATGGAAGCACCAAGGCGCCTTCCCACAATCGGCGACCGGGGAATTCCACGCGTGTAACCAGCCAAGCGGTCGAGACTCCCAGGACCATCGTGATGACCGCAACACTCGCCGCTAACGACACGGTATTGAACAGCAGCTCGGGAATCCGGGTCGCCCACAAGCGGCTCCAGACAACCGGATCGGCTGAGAGGGCTTGTGCAGTGACATAGCCGAGCGGCAGCAGGATGATTCCCGCGCTGAGCATGGCAACGAGTTGCAGCGGCGAAACTAGTAGCTGGCGGATCGTGTTCACGAGATTCCTTTGAGGTTATCGGAGGCCCGCTTGTTCGATCAGAGCGAGCGTCGGCTCGCGCAGTTCGGCGAGCTTCGTGAGAGGAACCTGCGCAACACGGAAACTCTTCCGTTCCGCAAGCGCCGGGTCTGCTTTGACGTCCTGGTGGAGAGGATATTCCTTGTCGAGATCTGCGAATAACTTCTGTCCAGGTTGAGCGATCAAATATTCCACGAGCAGTTTTGCGCTCTCGAGGTGCTTGGTCGATGTCACGACACCGACGCCGGCGACGTTCATGATCGCTCCCATACCGCCTTCTTGCTGATCCGGCATCAACACCGCGATCGGCGCATTGGGCTGCATAGCCAGATGCCGATAGACGTAGTAGTGATTCACAATACCCAGGGCGACTTGCCCCTTGGCGACGGCATCCACGATTTGTGAGCTTTTCTGGTAGACCTGGTTGTTTGCATTGGTTTTGAGGCCTTGGAGAAACTGTCCAGTTTTTTCATCGCCATAAGTAGCCCGAATAACCGATACGCCTGCTTGCAGATATTCGCTCCCGGAATTTGGTATGGCAATCTTATCTTTCCACTTTGGATCGGCAAGGTCGAGGAGCGACTTAACTTGATCCGGCTGTACCATCGTGCGGTTAAATACGATGACCCAAAATCGCCCGGTCAGCCCCACCCAGGCGTTATCCGGTGCTCGAAACTGGGCCGGAATGGCTCGTTCAACTTCCCGCATATTCAATGGCTGGAGGAGGCCGGCTGTTCGGGCCAGCTCCAAGCTGCCGGCGTCGTTGGTGATCAGGAGATCGGCTGGCGTGCGATCACCTTCGGCCTTGAGTCGATTGACCAATTCTGTCGTGCCAGACGACAAGAGTTCGATTGGAATGCCGGAACTTGCTGTAAAGGCGTCGAGGACCGGCTTGATAAGACGCTCCGAGCGCCCGGAGTAAATCGTAAGTGGGTCGGCGGCCTGAGCGGAAGGTACGAAAAGTCCGGAGGTGAGCCCGACAGTGAAGAGGAGAAGGAGACCGGTGAGTATCGTTCGGCGCGATGTGAGCTGAGGGAATACGAATGACATGAGGAAGCCCTCGTAGAATTGAAATTGATAAGCTATCTCAAGAGAATACTAAAATAGGCCTGGTTCGTCAATTACGACAGCGAGAACAGAGGCCGTAGAGCTCAAGGCGGTGGGTCTTAATGGTAAATCCGTTGCGGGTGGCGACTTCTTCCTGCAGTCGCTCGATTTCCTCGTTTTCAAATTCCACGATCTTCTCGCAGCCGGTGCAGATGAGGTGATCGTGGTGGCCCTTGTGCGAGACGTTGTCGTACTTCGTCTGAGAACCGAAGTGCCGGGCTTGTGCGAGACCGGCATCGCAGAACAGATTCAGCGTCCGGTAGATGGTCGCGAGTCCAAGATGGGGGTCGGCCTTCGCCAGCTGGTGATACATGGCCTCCGCGGTAATGTGCTCCTGCCGGAGAAAGGCGTTCAGAATCAATTCACGCTGTCGGGTGAGCTTGAGGTGATTTTTGCCCAGATGCTCCTTTAGAGCCTCCATTTCCTTCACATGCTTACTTGCCATGACGAGCCTCCGATAGACTCTCATTAAAGACGAAACTGGCCGACTGGTCAAGGGGTGTCGTGCACGAACGGCACAGAGAGGGTCGAATTGACGGACATCTCTGGCGCTGTTTATAGTGCTCCGTTCACAAAAACGAAGCGATCGCGCGACTACCGGCATGCGGAAACCCAATCAGATCACGGTCGACCGGGCTCTTCTGCTCTACGTCCTGCATCTGGCGGAGCCCCACGGGCTGCTCAACGACGTCAAACTGCAGCAACTGTGCTTTCTCTGCGAGCTGCAGATGTTCGGTAAGGGCTTCAAAGGCTTTCACTTTGAATTCTTTCGGTTTGCCTATGGGGCCTTCAGCAAGGATCTGGATAACGATCTGATGTCGCTCCGCCGGAAAGAACGGGTGGAAAACTTCACGTTGTCTGACCAGGCTCAGGAAGCGGTCATTCCGCTACTGGAGAATGGCATTGATGGGGTTGAGACGAACGAGAAGGTCGCAGAGATTCTGAAGGCGGTCGTGACGGTGTATGGGCCTCAAGATAGCGGGACGATCACCCAATCGGTCGAGTCAGTCGAACTGAGCACCCCGCAGCAACCGGAGTTCAAGATTCCGATCCGCGATATCGTGTTCCATACGACGATCTTGGTGCCGTCTCGCATCGAGGTGCCGGCGGAGTTCACGTTGTCCGCCGCAAGCCTGACTAAGCTCAATCAGGCGATGGGATACTAGGCTCTCGCCTAGCAAATAGCCGAGCGAGACTAGCGTGACGGGCGAGACGAGGTGGGAATTCAACTTGTACACGTCGCGCCTTGCGCGCATGTCGCGCGCGTCACGCGAGAATCCTAGAGATGGTACAGTTCCCCGTACTTCTTCTCCACATACGACAAGAACGGTTCAGGGTCGAGGCTCTTTCCCGTCACGCGTTGGGCAAGGTGATCCGGCGTGAACATCCGGCCCCAGCGATGAATCTTTTGGCCGAGCCAACGTTGTAGCACCATCAATTGTCCTGCCGCGATTTCATCTTCCAGGTGCGGGATCTCCTGCTTTGCCTGCTCATAAAATTGAACGGAATACAGATTTCCAAGCGTGTACGTTGGGAAGTAGCCGAAAGCGCCGAACGACCAGTGCACGTCTTGCAGCACGCCTTCCGCATCGTCGGAGGGGACGATGCCCAGGTATTCCTCCATTTTCTGGTTCCAGATTCCCGGCAAATCTTCCGGACGAGTCCGCCCCTCGATGAGATCCTGCTCGATTTCGAAGCGCAGCATGATGTGGAGATTATAGGTGAGTTCATCGGCTTCGACCCGAATCAGCGAGGGTTTCACGCGGTTGATGGCCGCGTAGAATTGTTCCCCGTCGAGTCCGCGCAATTGATGATGAAACGTCTGCTGGAGCATGGGATAAAAGAAACGCCAGAACGGTCGAGACCGGCCCACGCAGTTTTCCCACATGCGCGACTGGCTTTCATGAATGCCGAGCGAGACCGAATCGCCCAACGGTGTGCCGAAGTAGCGGGGGTCGAGCCCCTGATCGTATAGCCCGTGCCCGCCTTCATGGATACAACTGAACAGGCAGGATTGGAGATCGTGTTCGTGCACACGGGTTGTGACTCGCACGTCCGTCGGATGAAATGACGTCGTGAAAGGGTGCGCCGACAAATCGAGACGCCCCCGTTCGAAGTCGTAGCCCATCGCGATCAAGATCATCCGTCCGAATTCAAGCTGGCGCGCTTGATCATAGGTGTGAAACAAAATCGCATCGTCGATCTGAACCGAGCTCTGCTGAATTTTTTTGAGCAGCGGCACGAGACGCCCTTTGATCTGTTCGAACAACGGGCGCAATGCCGCGATGGTGGAGCCCGGTTCGTACACATCGAGCAGGGCATTGTATGGCGAGTCTTGGTAGCCGAGGTACTCGGCCTCTTCTCTCTTGAGGGACAGGACCGTGCGGAGATTTGGGAGAAATTTCGCAAAGGCGCGATGTTCCTTTGCTTCCACCCACACTTGCTGCGCCAGGGAACATTCCCGGCTGAGCGTGATGACAAAATCGGAGGGCAACTTCTTTGCGCGGCTATAGTCGCGCCACACTTCGCGGAGCAACGACCGTGAGGGCTCGTCCCAACCATCCCCGGGGCTTTCACGGATCGCGCCGGATTCTGGATCGACCCAGGTGGCGAGCAACTGTTCAATCTCCGGCGAGACGAATTTCTGGTGTGCGATGCCTTGGAGCGTAGAAATCTGCTCGGCGCGAGCCTCGCCTCCGCCGGCCGGCATGTGGGTCTCTTGATCCCACGAGAGGAGCGCCGCCGCGCTGTTAATGCGTTGGATCTCCAAGAGTCTGGTGGTCAAGGCCTCCACGGTCTTCAGGGTCTTCACAGTAGGGTGTCTCCTCTCGGAACCGTCATGCTATGATCGCGCCGATCTGTATCCTCTTGAACAGTGTACGCAACGAATCATTCATTTTCAAACCCATGGACACTCAGAACGATGAATAGGCTTGTCGCGGCTGACATCGAGACCTATGCCCAGGCCCACTCCATGCCGGAGTCGGACCTCTGCCGGGCCTTGCGGGAAGAGACTCAGCGGCGCATGGAGTCTCCTCAGATGATCGTCGGGCCGCTCGAAGGGGCTTTCTTGAAGATGATGACGCAGCTGGTGCGGGCGACCAGCGTGCTGGAGATCGGGATGTTCACCGGCTATAGCGCGCTCTGTTTTGCGGAAGCGTTACCGGCGGACGGGACGGTGCTGACGTGTGAGATCGATGAGGAGTCGGCCGCTCTCGCGCGCCGGTATTTTGCGCGATCACCAGTTGGTAAGAAGATCGAGATCCGCATGGGGCCGGCGCTCGATACGATGCGGCACCTCAAGGGACCGTTCGATCTGATCTTCATCGACGCCGACAAAATCAACTATGTGAATTATTACCGGCGGTCGTTCGATTTACTGTCACCGCAGGGGGTGATTCTGATCGATAACGTCCTGTGGGACGGGGAGGTGCTGAAACATCCGGCCCTGGATGAGAATACGGCGGCCATTCAAGAACTCAATCGAGTGGTCGCAACTGATTCGCGTGTCACAGCGGTTCTTGTGACCATCCGGGATGGAGTCCTGGTGATTAGGCTACAGTCATGACCGCAAATTGCTTGACGCCCGTCAACAAGGACTGTATCCACTGCCTATGACACCTCAGACAAACCGTCTGGCCTATGGCGCGATCATCGCGGCCGCCGTGCTTTGGGGCGGCTCGATCGTGGCCCAGAAGCTGGCACTGAGCGGATTCTCAGCTGTTGAAGCCTCGGTTCTTCGGGACATCGGCGGATTGGCGATCCTCCTGGCCACGTGGTGGTGGCAGGAAGGCACCTTGGCCAAGCTGACCAAGGCGGATGTGCGTATGCTGGGTTTGCTCGGGCTCGGCGTGTTGGGCAACCACCTACTCATTCTCATGGGGCTCAAGTATGTGAGCGGAGCCGTGGGCGGAGTGATCATCGGATCGAGTCCGGTCGTCACTGCGCTGCTCTCAGCTATGTTGATTCAGGATGTTCCGCTGCGCGCTGTGTGGCTGGGGGGCCTCCTGTCATTCGCGGGAGTGGGGCTGGTTTCTGTGGCAGGGTTCCAGGCTACGGGCGATCAGCCGTTGCTCGGAAGCCTGCTGGTCTTTGGCGGAGTGGTAAGTTGGGCCCTCTACAGTATCGGCAGCCGGCAGATCATGGAGCGCCACTCGGCCCTCACCGTCAATTGGGCGACGCTGCTCGTTGCGACTGTCATTCAGATTCCCCTCTTGTGGATGGATCGTAAGATGCTGGATGCGGGACTCGGGTCCGTGGCCCCGGCGGACTGGATGGCGCTGGGATATCTGGTCTTGTTCGCCACAGCAATCGCGCAACAGGCATGGCTCTATGGTGTGAAGGGAATCGGGCCCTCGCGCGCTTCCGTGCTTGGCAATCTGACTCCTGTGGCCGCCATCGTCCTGTCTGCGGTGCTATTGAAAGAGCCAGTGGGCACGAGCGAAATCCTCGGCATCGCGCTGATCCTGGCTGGAGTTTGGGTGGTTGATCGGCAAACATCCCGTCTCACGGCATAGCAGGCTGCTGAAAAATCCCTCCAGCTTCGTTCTCGTCTCATCGAAATCCTCAACGTACCCCTGAGGGTACGCCTCCGGTTTCGAATCGCCTGCGGCCTTGCTGGCGGGCTTTTTGAGCAGCCTGCGAAGATCAATCCCTTCTTGACTCATCCACCCGATTAAGGGAATAGCCAGGTTATCCTTCCCTGCGCGTATCGGACGAGCACGGTTTCATCGTGCGCGTTCTGCGAGCAAGAAGGATGGCTCGGCTGTTTCCCGTCTCCCATTCTCTTATCGCCCTCGGTTCTGTGGTTACAGTATGATACGGCTCATTTTCACGTAAGGAGCCGCGCATGCTGGAACAACGCATCGAAGAAGTGAACAAAGCGAACCACGCGTTTTATGCCGCATTTGGCAATCTCGACATCAACGAGATGGATATGATTTGGGCGCATCAGGAATACGTGACCTGCATCCATCCCGGCTGGACGTTGCGGTCGGGCTGGCCGCCCGTGCGCGACTCCTGGGTGTTGATCTTCAATAATACCTTTTCTATGACGTTCGAACTTACCGACGTGATGGTGCAGGTGGCAGGCGATATGGCTTGGGTCGTTTGCGTGGAGAACATCACCACCCATCAAGCTGACGAACCGCAACAGGCGCAGGTGTTAGCCACGAATCTCTTCGAGCGCATCGGGGATGAGTGGTTGATGATTCATCATCATGGGTCGGCGGTGATGGGATGAGGCGGTTCGCTCTCTTTGCTCGCGCAACGCGCGGCCTCGGAAGGCCCTCGTTGCATGCGCGCAGTTGAGAGCAGAACCGCCTCATCCCATTGTTAAGGGATGGGGGGGAGAGAAAGGATTGTTCGACGGGCGCAGTGGGGGAGCCATAAAATGGTTGGAACGTGGTCATCGCCAGAGCGTTTGAAGGAGTGGCTGTGACTGCTCGCAATGCATTCGAGCGGATCGTGAATCATCGTGGCTGTGTCAAGAGTCTCTGTCTGACCGTTCAACTCGGTGGTTAGGCCCCAAACACAATGTTTGCAGCGCCACTCTGGATTGTCGATAACGTCTCAGAAAATCGGCGTAGGTCGCTGGCTGAACCTTTCGAGTTCTCCACGCTTATACAGCGCATGCGGTCCGAACTGCGAAACGTGTGCTACAAGAAAGACAAAGGGGTACACGAGGCCAAGGGTTCGTGGCGCCCGATCATCTGGTTCGACGTTGAGGATGTGACGTTTGATCACTTCTTTAATAGCCCATATGGTTACCGCGGTCAGTTCTTGATTAACGCAGCGGCCGGGCATGAGGCGAACAATCAAGTTCTTGCTGCTCTGGCCACTGCCCTGATCCAGGGGGCCGCGTTGGACCCGTCTCTGGCAGAGCAGGTAAAGCGGTCGCTTGTCTCACCACTCGCGAAGGTCTGGATCAAAGAAGATCAAGACATTCCAAGAATGCCCGAACTGATCATCCAAGTCCTGGTGCCGGAATGGGTTGCCGCTGCTACCGCTGTTCACGAAAGACTGGCTCGAAAAGACCCTACGCTTACAACCAAAGCAGTCGATCGCATCTACGGTGTTAGGGCACCGTCTGGTTCCACTCTCAAGATCATGGGGGCATGGATTGGGCCGGACGGTTCGCTAAGCGTCGTTCCGTCCAAGCTTCGAAGAGCCGAGGAGATTAAGGCATACGGGGTTTCATAGGGCCTGCATGACCCCTTCATCGGAAGAGAGAAATAGTGTCCATTTTGAGTTAGGGCTTCGGAGCACTTTGGGTAGGGGCTTCTTCGACTCGGATGGTGTTGGCCCACTCGGCGACGTAGGGGTCTCGTTCTTCCATCGTCATTCCGGCATACTTCATAAACATCTGCGGGCCTTTGCGGCGACGCCAGGTGAGATAGTTGAGGAAGTGCTCCCGGCAGATGCTGTGTGTGCCGGCTGGGGCATACACTCTTGCTTGGCAGCCTTTGATGAGGCAGGTCAGATCGTGCATTATATTCCTCGGTTCAGAGACCCAAGTATGCAAGACGGAAGGACTGATTTTCAATTAGCTTGATCTTGACGCCTCGCTCCCGTTCCGGTAAGTCCATCGCTACGATGGGTCCGCTTTCTATTCCTCTCCTATTCTTGGCCACGCTCCTTTTCCTTTCGAGCTGTGCGTCAGCATCACGTGAGGGGCTTCCCCCCGGGAGCCCCTTTGCCGACACGGCTACTGTTTCGACAAATCTGCTGCCACAGGGGATTGCGGTGGGGGACGTGACGAGCCAGTCTGCGCTGCTCTGGTTGCGGACCGATGGACCGATGATGGTTCAATTGGAGTGGGCGCCGGTGGCAGCCTGGGATACCGTGTCGAAGATGGCGACAGCCGTGGCTCCCGTGGCGCGATCGCCGTTGTTCACGACCGGCTCGGAATCGGATTTTACCTTGGCAGTTCCTCTTGAGGGGTTAACGCCGGCTACACGATACCGATTGTATGTCTCTGTCGGCACGAAGGGGCGTGAAGGGACATCGACTGAAGCGCGAGTGGCGGCACGAGGGGAATTTACGACGCTCGCCGATGCGAAGAGTCACGTGCCTGTGACTCTTGCCTGGAGCGGGGATCTGGGAGGCCAGGGACGTTGCAGGCGTGGCCCTGCCGGATACCCCATCTTCGATGTGATGCGTACCCAACAGGTCGATTTTTTCCTGTTTCTCGGCGATACGATGTACAGCGACAGCCTGTGTCCGTCTCCTCCGAACGAGCCGGGAGCCGATTTTCTCGCGACGACTCTGGCCGAGTACCGTGCCCGTCATCGCTACCAACGGGGTGCGGAGGCTTTGCGCTGGTTTTTGGAGACCACTCCAGTCTATGCCATATGGGACGACCATGAAGTGCGGAATAACTTCGCAGGGCCCTTCGACAGCCAGATGCCGGTCGGACGTCAGGCTTTGCGCGAGTATTGGCCGATCCGCGTGGCGTCTGACGATCCCCAGCGGCTCTATCGAACGGTACGTGCCGGGGCAGATCTCGAATTGTTCATCCTTGATACGCGGCAGTATCGGAGTCCCAACGCCGATCGGGATGGCCCGGGGAAAACAATGTTGGGAGAACAGCAGCTCCAATGGTTACTGAGCGGGCTTACCGAGTCAACCGCGACGTGGAAAGTGATTGTGACGAGCGTGCCGCTGTCTATTCCAAAGGGAGGCGGCGCAAGCGTCCCCGGGAACGATGGCTGGGCTGGAGGGCCTGACGGCACCGGATTCGAGCGGGAGCGGCAGGTGATTGTGGATTGTATTCTGAGCCGGGGGGTGAAGAACGTGGTATTCCTGGGTGGTGATGTTCACTATGTGCAGGCCAATGCGTATGATCCGAACGGTGATGGGACACCTGACTTCCATGAGTTTGTGGTTGGTCCATTGTCCGCGGCGCCCGGTCCGCAGACGCCGGCTAGTGCGGGATTACGCCCGACCAGATTGATCAATGAAGGGGGGTATATGAATTTTGGTCTGGTCCGAGTTACGAAGTCATCCTTCGATGTGACTGTCCTCGACGAAACCGGCGCCACGCGGTTTTCCCATCATCTGGCCGCCAGGTAGCTGCCACCGTCCGCCGAAAAGCTGCTCTTGAATTCGAGATGGGTGGCCAGTTACGGTACTCACTCGCTTGCGCGTGTGTGGGTTTTAGACGAGGTGCGTGATGCTATTGCAGATGATTTCCGTACTGGGCGCTCTGATGGTGCTGTCAGCGTATGGTCTGCTTCAAGGTGGGATCTGGCGTGAGTTGAACGCGGGATACCTCGCGTTCAACATCGTCGGGTCGTTGTTGCTAGGGATCGTCGCGATTGTGGATCAGCGGGTGGGATTCATTTTTTTGGAATTTGCGTGGGCCGGCCTTGGATTGATCGGCGTCGCCAGGGCCGTGAGGGCTCGGCGTACCGCGAGTTAATAATATGGTTCGGATGAAAGGAAGACACAGATGGCAGGATTGATGTCGGCAGATGAGATTTTTGAAATGGCTCAGAATGCCGCTGCGGCGGCGACGGGACTTGATGAAAAGGCCATGCAGATCGATTACCCGGCGCTGAAGGAAAAGTTCCGGGCAGCCTTGGGGAATCGCAAAGTTGCGCTTTGCCACATCAACAAGTTTTTGCCGGAGGGCTACGAAGATCAGGGACGTTTTAATCTCGTGTTACTCACAGCGGGCAACGTGATATTCGACATGGTCATCGGCGATTCATATTTTCGCTACGACGTGGTGTCGGTCGGTCAGCTGGACAAAGTTCAGGTGATCGACGCGATGTGGGACAATAAAGAAAAGCGCCGTGAGGAACCATTCCTGAGCCTTCGGCTAATGCATGCCGAGGAAGCCCATCTTTTGCTGGCGCTCGAAGACGACGAGCGAAAGAGCCTTTTGGCTTTCGCGAGTGCTGTCGCGGCGGTCCGGAACCCGGAAAAATAGCGTCCTGTTAAGCGCGGCGATAGAAAGGGAGCGCTCGCACTGTCGCGTCGTGGCGCGCACCATCGATGTCGATGGTGAGGGTGGTTCCGGAGGCTGAAAAGTCACGGAGTGGGAATGCCAAGGCAATAGGGGTCTTAAGTTGTGGTGAAGGCGTGGCGCTGCTGACCCAGCCGACTTCCCGATCTCCACTGAATAGCTTGGCACCCCTCGGCGGGATAGTCGAGTCATTCATGACGATCCCGACTAGATGCCGGCGTACGTTGCCGTAGGTGTCCATCCTCGCCACGACTTCTTGCCCTGGATAGCAGCCCTTATTCAAGCTGAACGCTTTCCCTTCCAGGTTCGCTTCCGGTGGGACGATCTCTTCGTTGAGATCCGGCCCGGCCTTCGGTAAGCCTGCTTCGATTCGGAGGGCCTCACGAGCATGGCCGCCGACTGCTTTGATGCCGTACGTCGTGCCGGCCTCCATGAGCCGCTCCCAGGCCATGCTGAGGGAGTCAACGGGCATTAATATCTCCAAGTCATTCTCTCCGGTTTCTTCTGTACGCAGGACGAGCGCGGTATGGCCGCCGATCTTGGCTGCGATGGCGCTCACCGGCGTGAGGTCGCTCATCTCGACGCCGAAGGCGGCGCTGACAGTCGCGCAGGCCTTGGGTCCACTGATGAGCAAGAGCCCCCAGGACTCCGCACAGTTCTCCATCTTTGCTTTGATGCCGTAGAGAAGAAACTTTCGGAGGGCTTGGAAGGTGGCGTCGCCGACCTCGCCGACGTCTTCCACCCACAGGCTGTCAGACAGGGTATAGACACGAAAGTAGCCGAGCATCTTGCCCTTGTGCGTGAGAAAGCTCGAATAGCGGCCCTGGCCTGGCTGGAGCGGGAGAATGTCGTTGCTAATGAGGCCCTGCAGCCATTTCACGCGGTCGTTACCGGTGACGCGGATCTTGCCTCGGTGCGAGAGGTCGGAGAGGCCGACTGCCAGGCGCACCGCCTGATATTCCGCGATCCACTTGCCATAGTGAACTGGCATGTCCCACCCGGCGACCCCTTCAAAGGTCGCACCAAGCTTCGTGTGGAGATCGTGGATGGGTGAGTGCTTCATCCTAAATCCGTGGGGCGTGAAACGTGAGGCGTGAAACGATCTGCTGCGAGAATTTCCTCTACCAGGGCTTTCAGACGCGCGGAAAACTCATTGCGCGAGACAATCTTGGTCACGCCCATCGCTCTGGCCCGGTTAAACGTATCGACTTCTTCATGATTGGCGAAGGCGAGGATGGGAATGGTCTTCAAGTGTGCGTCGGCCTTGAGGGTTTCTAGGGCTTGAAAGGCGTTCAGTGTCTCGTCGTTCATGTTCAAAATTACTGCGGATGGGCTAGTGGCCGAGGCCTTTTCGGCGATATCCTGCTGCGTTCGAGCTCGTTCGATCCGGTAACCCTTCGACATGAGGGCGTCGCGGACTTTGGTGTAAAAGAAAATATCTGTCACACCAACCAACATGGTTTTCTGGGGTGTCTCGTTTGTCTGGTTCATTTGGTTTGTCTGGTTTCTCTCGTTTCTTTGGTTGAAAGAGACCAGTACGGTTCAACCACGCGGCCCAAGCTAGGAATCATGGTGATCAAGACAAACCAGTTCAATTCAATGAACTGATCAATCGTCCCAGCGCTTTCTTTGCCAAGGCGTAATTGGGATTGAGGGCCAGAGCTTTCTTATAGGAGTCGATGGCCTCAGTCCATTGGCCCTTGCGCTCGTAGACCCGACCCAGGTTGAGATGGGGGAAGGCCGGGCTCTCATAGCGTCTCGCCTGGAGGGCTTTCTGAAACCAGGTAATCGCTTCGTCGAGTTCACCCTTTTCGATCAGATAGGCCCCGATGTCATTATAGGGGTTGCCGAAGTCGGGGTCTTGCGCGATGGCCTTGTGACATTCCTCTATCGCATCATCGAGACGGCCCATAAAGCTGTAGGTCCACCCGAGGAAGGTATAGGCCTCGGCAGTGGGATGAGTCTCAATCGATTTCTTGTAGAGCGTCACGGCCTCTTCCAATTCGCCCTTCATCTGGCGTTCATAGGCCTGTTGGAAGAGTTGCCACGCCTCGCGTTTGTCTTCTTCGTGGCCTTCGCCTTGGATCAAAAAATCTTGAACATCCATAGTGCGGCCGATGAAAAAGGTCCCCAGCGTCGTTCTCAGTCGTGCGAACTCCTCAACGTACTCAGAAGTACGCCTCCGGGTTCGCACTCCCTGCGGCCTTGCTGGATGACCTTTTTGATCGGCCTCCAGGAACCGCGGGGACAGGTCATTCGTTCTTCAGCTTCTTTTTGATCAATTCCGCCCCGTAGCGTCCTGAGAGCAACATCGAGCCGAACGCCGGTCCCATGCGGGGCGTGCCGTATACGGCCGCCACTGCTAACCCGATGACGAAACAGTTGGGATAGACCTCGCCGGTTCGGTCCATCACCTCTTCTTCGGAACGAGAAACCCACATGGCGCCATTGCCGGGCACGGCCTTGTAGAGATTGCGTTTGTGCAAGAGTTCCACGACGACGGCGTCGTGGCCGGTGGCATCCACGACGATTTTGCTTTCGAGCGCGATGGGGTCCACGTGGAGGATGTCATGGCCGGCCATTTCAGCCGTTGTGTTATTGACAACCACGCCTTCGAGCATGCCGTCGCGCCGTAGAATGAGGTCGACGACTCTCGTGAGGTTCATGATCCTGGCGCCGCCTCTGTACGCCGCCGCAATCAGCGCGCCGGTGGCGTGTGGGGGATCGACCATATACATCCCCTCGCATTCCGTGATCTTCTTGCAGGGCACGCCGATCTCTTCGAGGATCTCGTTGGCCGGCTCGCAGATCGTGGCCTTGTTCATCAGGTAGCCGCCCGACCAAAAGCCGCCGCCAAGGGCAAGGCTCTGCTCGACGATGACCGTATGAAATCCCATCGCAGCCAGATCATGGGCGCAGATCAACCCGGAAGGCCCGGCGCCGACAATGATCACATCGCTCTCGATGAGCTGGTCGAACTCCTTATAGTATTCCCGCGCAATTTGGCGCGTGATGTCTCTTTCTCGAAGGGGCGCAGGTTTTGGCTTAGCCATTGGAAACTCCTACCGGTAAATTTCCGCTCCGGCCTTCTTGAACTCTGCGGCCTTTTCCTTCATGCCGATTTGAATCGCTGTGTGTTCATCCACCTGTAATTGCGCGGCATAGTCACGGACATCCTGCGTGATCTTCATTGAGCAGAAATGAGGGCCGCACATCGAACAGAAGTGCGAGACCTTCGCAGCATTGTCCGGCAAGGTTTCGTCGTGGAAGAGCCTTGCCGTATCCGGATCGAGCGAAAGATTGAACTGGTCTTCCCAGCGAAACTCGAAGCGGGCTTTTGAGAGCGCGTTATCCCGAATCTGCGCGCCCGGATGGCCCTTGGCGAGATCCGCTGCGTGGGCGGCGATTTTGTAGGTGATGACGCCGGTCTTCACATCTTCGCGGTCGGGGAGGCCCAGGTGTTCCTTGGGTGTCACATAGCAGAGCATCGCACAGCCAAACCACCCGATCATGGCTGCGCCGATGCCGGAGGTGATGTGGTCGTAGCCCGGCGCGATGTCGGTCGTGAGCGGTCCCAGCGTATAGAAGGGCGCTTCCTGGCAGGCCGCCAGCTGTTTTTCCATGTTGACCTGGATCATATGCATGGGCACGTGGCCCGGCCCTTCAATCATGACCTGGACGTCGTGGCGCCAGGAAATTTTGGTGAGTTCACCCAACGTGTCCAGCTCGGCGAATTGCGCCTCATCATTGGCGTCTGCAATGGATCCGGGGCGCAACCCGTCGCCCAAACTGAACGATACGTCGTAGGCCTTCATGATGTCGCAGATTTCTTCGAAGTGGCGGTAGGCGAAGTTTTCTTCATGATGGGCCAGGCACCACTTCGCATGGATAGCCCCGCCTCGGGACACGATGCCGGTCATGCGTGTGGCAGTCATCGGCACATAGGCGAGGCGCACACCAGCGTGGATGGTGAAGTAGTCGACTCCTTGCTCGGCCTGTTCGATCAGTGTGTCGCGAAACAGCTCCCAGGTCAGGTCTTCGGCCTTACCTCCGACTTTTTCCAGCGCTTGATAGATCGGCACGGTGCCGATGGGCACCGGAGAATTTCGGATGATCCATTCGCGGGTCTCGTGGATGTTTTTGCCGGTGGAAAGGTCCATCACTGTGTCGGCGCCCCAACGAATGGACCAGATCATCTTCTCCACTTCTTCTTCGATGGAGGAAGCGACCGCGGAGTTGCCGATGTTGGAGTTGATCTTCACCAGAAAGTTGCGGCCGATGATCATCGGTTCGCTTTCCGGATGGTTGATATTGGCCGGGATGATCGCCCGGCCACGGGCGACTTCATCGCGGACAAATTCTGGCGTGATCACCGAGGGGATGCTTGCGCCCCATGACTGGCCCGGGTGTTGGGTGACCCCGCCGCCGTGCCCATTTCGCGAGGCCAGTTCGCACGCCACTTCGCGAGATTGGTTCTCCCGGATCGTAATGAACTCCATTTCTGGTGTGACGATGCCTTGTCTGGCGTAGTGGAGCTGGGTCACATTCATGCCAGGTTTGGCTCGCAGTGGCTTGCGAATGTGTTGAAACCGGAGCCCGTCCAGCTTGGGATCGGTCGCGCGCAGGCGGCCATAATGTGAGGAGATATCCGGGAGCTCGACCACATCGTTCCTGCCGATCACCCAGTTCCGTCGATAAGGCGCCAATCCAGACCGCGCGTCGATCTGTACGTCCGGGTCTGTATAAGGGCCGGAGGTATCGTAGATCGTGATCGGTTCATTGGCGAGGGGTGTGCCCCCAGTCATCGACTTGGTGGCGGTCAGGCCGATCTCTCTCATCGGGACCCGCACGCCTGCCTGCGTCCCCGGCACATACACTTTACGCGAGGCGGGAAAGGGCGTGGTCGTCAAGGCTGATCCGGCAGACGTGTGTCCGTT
>JBGTCI010000062.1:0-37717 GCA_041748925.1 Nitrospiraceae bacterium
TGACCCTGGGCTGGTGCGGGTTGTTCGGCGGCACGGGGGGCGTGGCGGCGCAGATCGTGGCGCGCATGTCCAACCTGTGCGATGTGGTCTGGAACAACGAAAGCAAGGACTGCTTGCATGTGATCCCGTACTAAGTCGGGAGGCTGGCTAACCGGCCAGCTAGAATAGAGAGATAATCGGCGTCCTATACGCCATCCACGGGCGACCTCCTACTTCGGTGCGGGGTCGCCCGTGTTGTTTCAAAGTCGAGTGTGTCGTCAGACGGACCACTCCCGATGACAACGCCCTGGAAGAAATGTTCCGAGGGCTCGGCCATCCAGAAGAATCTGTTATCCTTCCATAACTTGGACTCGCGACTTCTCGCCTGCTTCCCATTAAAAAGCGGCTTTCGACATTGACATTGAGCTCTTCACGATGAGGGGCTGTCAGAGTTGGGGCTTCAGAGGAGACCAGCTTCACTCTGCGCCGGAGTTGCTGCGAGGCTGGCACAGGGTATGCTTTTACCTGCCTGAAAAAATCCGGATGCTCGCGTGTTGACACTCGTTGTTGATAGGGAGTTATAATGACACCGTACATACAGCCATTCACGTGAGAGGGAGCAGTTCCACGCGTGTATGGCAATATAATCTCCCCAAGGTTAATCCGAACCGAAAAGGAGGTAGGTATGGCAGACCTTACTCCACCGGATCACAACGGCCCGCCGAGTCACAGGTGGGCTTCTCGTCAGCTACGCTAACCGGTTCTCCAACGGCCCGCGTCTTGCCCGTAGGCAAGATCCATTACATACCCGATCGGCCGTTGTGAGGTGCCTGGATCGGCATGGTAAATACCATGCTTCATAGAGTCGTGTCTCTTCTGACGAGTCGCCTGTTAACCCCATTCCTCGTGCGGGTCTTCTGTCCCAACTCACTGGGGTGTTTCTCGAGTACGTGAGTACGTGAGAAGGAGGTTATGAACATGGCTCATACAACAACATGGGGAGCGGCGGACCGGGAGTACGACATGTCTCTTTGGTACGACTCCAGGCCTCTCAAGATCGGCTGGTTCGCAATGCTGTTTGCAGTGGGCGCCGAGGTCGTGTTTCAGCGCGTGTTCGGGTACTCCCACGGCTTGGACTCGATGACGCCGGAGTTCGAAAACGTCTGGATGGGGCTGTGGCGTTTTAACGTGATTTCCAACATCATCAACGCCTCCGCAATCCTGGGATGGCTTTGGACGACGCGGGACCGCAACCTGGCCAACTTGGATCCTAAGACCGAGCTGAAGCGGTACTTTTACTGGATGATGTGGCTCGCAGTTTATGTGTTCGGCGTGTACTGGGCGGGCAGCTATACGCTGGAGCAGGATGCGTCGTGGCATCAGGTGATCATTCGCGATACCAGCTTCACCGCCAGCCATATCATCGCGTTCTACTTCACCTTCCCGCTCTACATCACCATGGGCGTGGCGAGTTACTTGTATGCTATGACCCGGCTGCCGCAGTTCAGCAAGGCGGTCTCGTTCCCATTGGTGGGGGCGATCGTGGGGCCGATGATGATTCTACCGAACGTGGGCCTCAATGAGTGGGGACATGCATTCTGGTTCGTTGATGAGCTCTTTGCCGCGCCGTTGCACTGGGGATTTGTGACTCTGGGCTGGTGCGGGTTGTTCGGCGGCACGGGGGGCGTGGCGGCGCAGATCGTGGCGCGCATGTCCAACCTGTGCGATGTAGTCTGGAACAACGAGAGCAAGGACTGTTTGCACGTGATCCCGTACTAAGTCGGGGGGTGTGTCGGGGCATCGGCGTCCACAGTTCCATCCACGGGCGGCCTCCTACTTCGGTGTGGGGTCGCCCGTGTTGTTTCGTGTTTGAACGAGCCAAGCAAGGTTTGGGAATCGTGACCTGGCCAGTCGGCACGACATCAGGCAGCCGTTGGCACGTAGAAGGAGTTATGGGCAAGATGTCTGAGAGTGAACGGCGGAATTCGCTACCACCGGGAACACGAGTATGGAAAAGGCTATTGGTGACTGACCTCCTGATCAGAGAAGTCACGGACGATGCCATTGAGATCGAAAGATCGCATCATCTGCCTGTCGCACAGGTTGCTGCAGACCCTTGACATTCCCTGTAGGGAGGCGTTGGATTAAGGGCGGCAGTACCCTCCATTGCAGCAGCGGGCATTATTTACCGGTGCCCCATGAGGAAGCGTGTCAGTCTTCAGCGCTCGATCACTCTCTCGGTCCTCTCTATCGGTTTGCTCTCCGGCGCATTCGGTCTGGCCTACTCGTATTGGCAGACAAAACACTCGCTGCGCGAGGCCATTGGCCTCGGGTTTCAGGAGCTTGCCCGCCAGAGTGCGGATAAAGTCGGGCTAATCCTAGAAAAAGAAATCGAGTGGGTGGAACGGCTCAGTTCTCTCCCGCAAGTTCGTGAGGCAGTCCGAGAAGGCACCCGGCTGACCTTCGACCAACCGGTTCTTGAGCGGTGGAAGGAGTCGCAACGACCGTATTTTCAATCACTGGTCATCCTCGATCGCCGAGGCCGTTCGATCGGAAGAGTGACCAGCGAAACCGCCAGGACGTATTACAGCAGCCAACCTTGGTGGCCGGTCGTCTTCGAACAGCGACGGTCATGGGCGGGGGAGTTGCGTTTCGACGAGACGGGACATGGGTATTTAGAAGTCGCCGTGCCGATCGTCGACGAGGCTGGGGCTGTGTTGGGCGCGTTAAACGCGGTGATCGAGAAGGACCAGCTCTTGACCTCGGTCCTTCGAAGTAGGATCGGCAATACCGGTCATGTCATGCTGATCGGACCTCAGGGGACAGTGTTGGCCTGTCCGCTCCTCCCGCCAGGGCGACATACGGCTCTCATTGGACCGCTGAGAGATTCACTTGCATCGGGCCTCTCTCTACCCGAGGCTGCCTGGATGGAAGTCCAGGACGATGCCCATGGTCAAGGAGGCGGGATCGTCGGATTCGCATCCGTGGCGCTTCGGCCAGGCATTGTCCAGGCGGAAACGTGGTCCATTCTCGTCCGCCAAGATCCCAACGAAGCCTATGCGCCTTTGCGTCTGCTCATGTGGAAGCTTGTGGCGTTCGGCATGGTGGTCTTCGCCGTGGTTGCCCTGCTTCGATGGCGCCTCGGTCGCCGCATTGTGAAGCCTATCAACGCGCTGGTCGAGCGAGTGCAGCTCTTAGGACAGCAGAGCGGTGAGAAGCCGATGACGGCCATGCAGTCTGCCGGCGTTGTTGAGATCGATACCTTGGCTGCGAGTTTCGATGAATTGGCGGAGCGGCTGGAGCGTGCATCACGGGAGCGGGGGCAGTATGTAGCCAAACTCGAACGAGCGAACAGAGAACTGGGAATTTCCGAGGAGCACTATCGGATGTTGTGGGATCATTCGACGGATACCAGATTACTCGTCGACGAGGAACGGATCATTCAGGATGTCAATCGTCGAGGCGAGATGACACTGGGGGCGCCGGCCGATCATCTGATCGGCACGAAAGTGGAGGATCTATTTCGGAAAGAGGATCGCGCTCGGTTGAGCCGATTATTGGACACGGTCATCGTCACCAAGAAAGAATCGCCTGCCGGCGAGATGCGGGTGCCTTCACCTCTTTCAGGCATACTCATCATGGACGTCGACCTGGTGCCGGTCGAGAACGCCGGATCGCCGGTTGCCGTCATGGTACAGCTGAGCGATCTCACCGAGAAGAAACGCCTCGAAGAGCAGTTGATCCGATCGGAACGCCTCGCCTCGCTCAGTCAGTTTGCCTCGATGTTCGCCCACGATATTCGCAATCCGTTGGTGGGGATCAAGAAGACATTGGAGTTGCTTGCACAAGATGAAGTGTCCCAGCCGGCCACGCATCGACAATGGTGGGACGATATGCGGCTGACGATCGATTTGTTGCTCGGAATGATCAACGACATGCTGGATGTGTATCAAGAAAGCTATTCCGGATTACCGCTCTTAAATTCGACGGTGTCGGTCAAAGGTCTTGTCGCTGACGTGGTGCCGCTCTTCCGGCCCGAAGCGACCGCGAAGCGAATCGTCTTTCATCTCGAGATGCCGGATGATGATGTCGCGATTACAGGCGATCGTCGCCGCTTGTTACGGGTGCTCGTCAATCTCGTGCACAATGCCATCAAGTTTTCTCCACAGGGAGGAACGATTTCTATGGCGGTTCACGCGGAGGCGCGAGAAGGTACGGGTTGTGACTCTCCCGGCATGTCGTCCTCACAGGCTACCATTCAGGTTGCGGACGAAGGCCCCGGCATCGCTCCTGAGGTTCTTCCTCATGTGTTCGAGATGTTTTACAGGAGGAAAGATCCCGGAGACATTCGAAATGGACGAGGACTGGGCTTGCACTTTTGCCGCCTCGTCGTGGCGGCCCATCGGGGGAAGATTCGGGTGGAGAATCGTGCGTCCGGCGGCGCGGTCTTTATCGTCGAGTTGCCGCTGAATCAGGAGGCCTATGCCGGCCACACTGCTGATTGCCGAGGATCAACGGCTTTTTAGGCAAAGTCTTCGGCTGCTCCTCGAACGTGAATCGGACCTGCGAGTGGTTGGAGAAGCGACCGATGGGCGCGAGGCGTTCGATCTGGCAATGAAAACCAAACCCGACTTGGTCCTGATGGATGTGGATATGCCGAAGCTCGACGGGGTCACGGCCACGCGCCTGATCAGGGGCTGTCTTCCCGACGTGAAGGTGTTGATGTTGTCGGTCCATGATGAAGATACGAGAATCGTGGCGGCGGTTCAAGCCGGCGCCTGCGGCTATATTCTGAAGGATGCCGACCATGCCGAGTTTCTTCGCATCATCCGAGCCACCTATCGTGGGGAACGAATTCATTCCCCTTTCATGCCCGATGGATTTGCTCGGAAGGTGGCCTCCGCACTAGAAGAGGCAGGGAGTAGGACTACCGCCGGCATGGCACTCCTGACTGAGCGTGAGCGGGAGATTCTGGCTTATGCCGCGTGCGGGCGCGGCAATAAAGATATCGCGGATCAGTTGTGCGTATCGCTCGATACCGTGAAGACCCACCTTCATCACATCTATCAGAAGCTCGGTGTCGCCAGCCGGGTCGAAGCGGTCCTGGCCTATCTCAACAGCAAGTAATGTATGCGCTTCCTCCAATCCCTCACCTGAACGGTGTACGCAAAATCCATCCTTCGGGTGATGCGCTTCGTTTGTAACGTCGATAGAATTGTCTTACATCTCAGTGGAGATCAAAGGCGTCCGTATGGGAGGCGATGAATGTTCAACAAGGAAAGGAGGGAGACGAGAAAGAGATTACGTCTTTAGCTCAGTCGGTGTTGCCACCCTTTGATTGAATGAAGAAAGGAGGCTTTCATGAAATCGATATTCGTGACAATCGTTGCGGTCTCCTGTGCGTTGGTTCTGTTCGCCGGGGGGGTCGCATTGGCTCAATCGACGAATTGGATGGATGAACTCACTAGCTCGGTTAATTTTTATAAGAACAGGTATCCCACCACCAATAATGAACCAGCCAATTGGCAACCGTATCTCAGCGAGCTGACTGTCATGAAGAAAGCGGCGATACGAGGCGATCAACAGACAGTAAGGGTCGGAATGGACAAGTGGTTTAAGATGCTGAAGGATCGGGACGGTGGAATTCACCCGAAGGCAGCAGACGAACTCTTCAGAATCGCGGTGTTGGCGACGCCCTTCGATGAATACAAAATTTCTGTTCCGAAATAAGTGTGGCGGGTTCTAGGTGAAGGTGGTACGCAAGTGCAGGGTGGGCAGCGATCGACTGTCATTGAGAAAGAAGAAGGCCGACGCTGCCCGCCCGAGGCAACCCTCTTAGAAACCGTAACACGTGAGGTGTGAGAGATGAAGCGTTGCACTGGGGGGCGCTTTTCTTCCGGAGCCTTCCACGTGTAACGATTCACGCCTTAAGGATTGCTGGACATCCTGCTTTACTCCCCAGGCCTGTAGGCCCTCAAAGATTTTCCACGCCGAAATGGTTTGTCTCCGCAACCTGCTCCACCATGGAGGGGTTTCGGCGTTTCGACCAGAATGCACATGCGGGTAGTGAACGGTCCGTGCCTTAGCTAGATGTTCCCGTCAGAGTCGAGGGGCCGCCGATCACGCCATCATCGACATCCATCGGTCCAGGTGAGTGAAGGAGGTGGCTTGCGCGTCTTGACTTCACCTGTGACCAAACGTAACATTTGCCTGTGAGAGGCTCCCGATCAGTATCGTAGCGGATAGGGATTGCGACTCACGAGTTTTTTCACCGTGCATGCGCAGCAGGGCCGACGTTATGGATAGTCGCCTGCGTTGTGTGATCGCATCGATCCTGGCCTGCGCTGTGGCCGGTTGGACAAGCAGCGAAGGTGCTTGTGCGAAGGATCGTCAGCCGGAATCCGGCGCGCCTCTTCAAACCATTCTTGAACTCGAAACGACCGCTCGTCTCCTGGCGGTCCTGCTCGATTCCGGCCGAAACGTCATCAACGAGCACCAAGTTCCGTTCGATGAGAAGGAGAAAGCGGAGAAGGATTTTACTCCTGACATATTTGAGCGACAGTTACTGGATGTCTTTCGCAGTCGCTCAGGTACCGACCTGCGGGATCTTGAGGCGGCGCGAATTCCGGCCCGGGCAAAGAAGTTACTTAAAGAACTGGTCTTGGTCAGCACACAGGTAGTTGCGGAAGCCCAATCTGAGATCAATCGACGAGATGGCGGACTCAAAGAGTTTATTCCCGCGATCTTTGGCGCGCGAGTGTCGGCGCGATTTACTGAACGGACACACGTGCGGCTGAAGCAAACGGCGTTGGCGCCTCGTAATTCCCTCAATGCGCCGGATGCTGTTGAACGAACGGCGTTGGAGGCGTTTGCAGATCCCTCGTATCCTCTTGAGAAAGTGATCAGTGAAGTCACGTCGAAGAGTGGGTCGTTGCATCTGATGTTTCCGCTCTATACGACAAGGAAATGCCTGGATTGTCACGGCGATCCCAAAGGGGAACTGGACCGGACTGGCTATCCACGGGAGGGGCTCAAACTCGGCCAAAATGCCGGCGCGATCAGCGTCGTCATTCCGATTCGACCATGAAACGAATAGCAATGCTTCTATGGGTGATGATCGTCGCCGGCTCCAGTAGCGTCTGGGGAGCCGAGCAGCTGGACGCGCCGGCCGAGAAGCCGGCGGGGAGCGGCGTCATTGTGCATAGCGACGGATATGTCCTGACGGCGGAGCATGTGATTGCCAATGCGAAACGGATTTTTGTCGTGACCGCCGGGGACTTCCGCGCCCCGGCGATGCTCATCAGCACCGATTCCGAACACGACCTCGCCTTGCTCAAGATTGAAACAATAGGGCTTACAGAAGCGCCCATCGGCTATGCGGGCGCCGTCCGACTCGATCAAGAAATCATCACCGTCGGATTTTCGTTCGGCCTCCGGGAAGTCTCCATCACACGCGGTCGGATTGCGGCAGTACGGACGAGGGGAGTCCAGCGAGTTTTTCAAGTGGATGCCGCCATCAACCCCGGCAACAGCGGAGGGGCCATCTTCAATGGACGCGGTGAAGTGATTGGGCTGATGACCAGCAAATTCAGCCATCCTTCCGGAATCGTGCCGGAAGGGATGTCCTTTGCGGTGCCGATTTCCTATGCTACGCCCCTTCTCGCGAATATCCCGGATTTCGATTTTACGATGATCGGGAAAGGGAGGAAGACGGTTAAGGGGCGTGGTGAGAGAAAAGGCCTTGCCCAAGAAGTTGTCCGGACCACGGTGCTCATCGAGACAGTTAGGAATACGGACAGTCCATCGACGGCACCGGCTCCGGTTCAAGCCGCCGGAGCATCGCCAAAAGGCGACTCACCGGTGGTTGCCTCGCCGCGCCTACAGCCGAGCCCGTCGCAGGATCACGCACCGAGTACACAAGACGCGAAGGCGATCGCGCGCGTGAATGAGCAACTCCGGGCTGCACAGGAAGCTGAACTGAAACAGCTGGCCCATCGCGGCATCACTCAACCGGAGGGAATGGTCGTGATTCCAGCCGGAGAGTTTTGGATGGGTACGGAGGATGGGCTGCAAGATGCCCGTCCCCAACACCGAGTATACCTCAGTTCCTACTGGTTCGACAAATTTGAAGCGACGAACGCGCGGTACCGGCAGTGCGTTGAAGGAGGAAGCTGCACGCCTCCCAAAGATCGCCTGACGTTCGAAGACCCTCAGCACCTGCACCATTCCGTGACCAACATTACGTGGAACCAGGCTCGATCCTTTTGCCTGTGGCAAGGGAAACGATTGCCGACTGAAGCCGAATGGGAGAAGGCGGCGCGAGGGACGGATGGTCGCCGCTATCCCTGGGGTAACGATGGAGAGTTCATGACCAGCGTAAACGGCGCTGAGCAGGTCGGGCGCCAGGCGTCGACGGCGTCACCCTATGGGGTGTTCGACCTGATCGGCAGTGTGTCCCAGTGGGTAAAAGATTGGTATGCGGCAGATTTCTATCAGACCTCTCCTGTCCGCGATCCGCAGGGACCGTTACGGGGATCGTTCCGTGTGTTGCGGGGCGGGGAATGGAATGAAAAATCGCCGACTCTTCAGGCCAGCTACCGAGGGTGGGACGATGTGACCTACTGGGGACCGACGCTCGGTGTGCGCTGCGCAGAAGACGTGCCCTGATCTTGTTGCGCTCATTTCTGTGCCCTTCTCCTCTTGACTTTCATACCGTGCAGGAACCGGCAGGCAGAAGAGGGCGGCCTGGTCGTCCTCTTGCTTGCAGAACAGAGGAGCGATGGAGCCTGATGATCTTCTGTGTTCGCGCAACGCGCGGTCTCCGAAGGATAAGGAGGGAGCGGCCAGGTGCTCGTCTTGCTCGCAGAACGCGAACGGTGAAACGATGCTCGTTTGATGCGCGCAGGGTTTCTTGTTGGTCTTGGAATATGAAAAGAGGGCAGGCTACTTTTCTAAGGAGAGACATCCTGGCGGCCACCTACCGCGTCGCTTTCTCAGTTGCGAGCGTTCCTTCAGGTTTGTATGATAGTGCCATGATCTTGGGACCAGTCACGCGCATCAAGTCGAAGACGCCCGTACCTTACGAGCTCACGGCTATTCACCACGATACCCACGACACGAAGACGTTCTGCTTTGCCCTGCCTAACGACGCCACGTTGGATATGTTGCCAGGCGACTATCTTTATGTCCACGGGACGATCGATGGGAAAATGGTCAAACGGCCCTACACCCCGTCGTCGATGCCCGGCGCCACTGGGTACTTCGACTTGACGGTCAAGCGGTACGAAACCGGTACGGTGTCGAAGTTTCTCCATGAGCGAGAGCCCGGAGACACCGTGCTGATGAGCGGGCCGAATCCTGGCGGCCATTGGATGGACGGCATGGCGAAGAAGGTGGGGTTTGTGGCCGGCGGTACGGGCATCACCCCGATGATCTCAATTATTCGCTGGATTCTCGCCAAGAGCCTCGGGGTCGAGCTGTTCTTGGTTTTTGCCAACAAGGCCGAGGCCGACATCATTTTCCGGGAAGAGTGGGACGAGGAATCGCGCGAGTATGCGAACTTCCATTGTTATCATGTGTTGGAGAAGCCGCCAGTAGGTTGGTCGCAAGGCACGGGCCGCATCACTGAAGCTTTGCTGCGCGAACAGCTTCCGGCGCCCGGTCCTGACACGGTGATCTTTCTCTGCGGTCCCCCGCCGATGGCCGACGCACTTGAAGCCGCTCTCAAAGCGATCGGCCACTCCGAGCAAGCCATCATCCTTCCGTAATTAACTGAGCTGTCACCGTCTGCTGGGAAAAGGAAGAAGCCAAGGGGCTATCTCCTCTTCTCCTCACAAATAGAAACACCCTGGAGAGGTGCCTCTCCGGGTGTTCGCAGACAGACTCTCGACTGATTTACTCTGTCTTGGCTTTCAGTTCTTTTGCCTCGCCTTTAACTCGCTCTCCGGCTGCTTTGGTTTCTCCCTTCGCCCGTTCCACCGTGGCGCTCGCGTCATTCCCTTTGGCCTCTTCTGTGAGGGCTTTCGCTTCCCCCTTGGCCTTCTGAGCATTCGCTTTCGTTTTTCCCTTCATGTCCTCAACAGCGGCTTTCGTCTCATCGGCTTGAGCAACACGTTGAATGCCAACGAATACAAACAGAAACGCCATGGCGGCTATTGTGAATGTTCGCACGGGAACCTCCCTGGTAAAAGTTTGAAGAACTTGTAATCACGGCTGATGCGCTGGACAACCGTCAGTTGACCTTCCCAGTATGCCTGATGAGACCGGACAGGTCTGGTCAATACTGCTCAGTGTGAAGCCTGCTTCTGCGTCATGCAGGCATCCTGGCACGGCCGGTTTCTGTTGGTTCAATGCGGTGGGAGTTCTTCGGCAGGAGATAGATTCGCAATTGCCGGCCCATTGATCACTTTCCCAGACTTATCGAATCGCGAGCCATGACAAGGGCAGTCCCAGGTTTTTTCTGAATGGTTCCACGCCACGATGCCTCCCAAGTGAGGACACACTCCGGACCTTTCGTGTAATTTGCCTGCTTCATCGCAATACACGGCGATCTTCTGTAGGCCGCGGCGGACAATGGCACCGGTACCTGGAGGAACTAATCTATCCTCCTTCACATCTCCGGAGGTGACCCAGTCAGCGTACTGAACAGCCATATTGAGAGTTTCCTTGGCAAAGGTATTCAATGCACCGAGCGTCTTGCGAGACGGCTCATAGAGAGTAGACCAAACATTCTCGCGACCTTGAATTAAGTCGGTGAGTAAGATACCCGCAATAGTTCCGTGGGTCATGCCGTTGCCCGAATCCCCGGTCGCTATATAGACGTTTGCTTTGTCCATCGGATTTCGACCGATAAAGGCCAGGCCATCGACTGGTTGCATGACTTGGCCGGACCAGCGGAATTGGACATCCGTCATCATTGGAAAACGGGCTCGCGCCCATTTTTCCAACTTGAGATAACGAGCCTCTGCATCATCGGCTTGTCCGGTCTTATGATCCTCGCCACCCACAATTAATACATCGCTCGTGACCGATGCCGACCGGCTTAGACGCACATAGTGATAGGGATTCGGTGTGTCCCAATAGAGTCCTTTGCTGACTGAGCCCGCCGGTACGGTCGCTCCAATCACAAATGTCCGATACGCAGCTTGCTTGGTATGAATGGCCAGGAGGTCATTGACAGGTGTATTGGTCGCAACCACCATCGCGCCTGCAGTCACCGTCTGACCATTCCGCGTGTCGATTCGGGCGGACTCGCCCCCTTCGATCTTTGTCACATGCGTGTTTGTATAAATGCGCCCTCCATTTCTCACGATGGCTTGCGCGACTGCGGCCAAATATTTCAAGGGATGAAATTGGGCTTGCCGTGGAAAGCACAGTGTCCGGCCGGTATCGAATGAAGCGACGGGTGCGCGTGCAACCATGTGGAGATCAGTTAGGCCTGCACGCTGCCCGGCGGCCAGTTCTCGATCAAGGAGATCGGTGGATTCTCCAGGCGGCATGAAAAGATAGCCGTCCAGACGCTCAAAGTCACAATCGATTTTTTCTTCACGAACAATTCGTTCAATTTGGGTGATGGCGGCCGAGTGACTTTCGGCTGCCAGACGCGCCCCTTTTTCTCCATGCAACCGCTCCAGATCGAAATAGCGGTCATCCAAAGCGGTCACGAGGTGTGCCGTTGTCCGTTCGGTCTCACCGGATACGATAGGCCCATCGTCCAACACAATGACGGATTTTCCAGCACGCCCCAACAAGTACGCAGTTGTTAATCCCGCAACGCCCGCTCCTATGATGCAAACGTGAGCCTGTTCATTCGTGAGCAAACTGGAAAAGCTGGGCAACTTGGTGTTTGCCCAGACTGAAATGCTTTGTCCCGTCTGGTCTCTCATGCGACCGTCTCCCATATAACTGCGCGCGCTTTCGGCACCCGCTCTCACAGGGCCACAGAGTGTGTTCTCCTTATCCCTGCCACCGATTCTGACACATACAGACTCGCACGCCTTCCGGAGGAGCGATTCGCAGCATAATTGCCCACTTTCTCACATACATGGTTCGTGATCTGAGCAATTCGATACACTTTGAGGCGCGAGGGAGACAACACACTTAGAGTGCAATGGGCGGGGAAGCGATGTTGGAGTGCCTCGTCCGAGCACATTCTTTCTTCCTGCACGACTCATTTCCCTCATTCCTGCTAAATCTTCGCGTGCGGACGCGTCATATTGTCTGCCTCATCAATTTTTCCAGACTGAGCAATTGGGGTCAGTTTCCATCCCGCCAAAGGCCCATCATACTAATGTGGCCTAGAGGAAGTGTTTGATCATCTGTGAAATGTGAACAACGTTCACGGCTCTCGCTAGAGCGGAACAGGAGGACTTATGGCGTGCGCACGATGTGGTGGGTTTCTGGTCATCGAGGACTGGGATGGATCCGTCAGCAGTTTCCGTGAGAAGCAGCTCCGGAGTATGGAATGTGTGAGATGTGTGAACTGTGGGTCCATCGACGATTCCGTGATCCTCGCGAATCGTCTTATTGAAAGGAGCACGATATGCTGTACTACGCACTAATGTTCTTGGTGGTGGGAGTCATTGCCGGAGCCCTGAATATGGCCGGTGTGGCCGCGGTGGCGGTCCAGATTTCCTGGATCCTGTTCTTGATCGGCATTGTGTTGCTGGCGATCCATCTGTTCACGAATCGATCCGTCCGGGTACCCTGAGCCGAAAAATTGAGATGAGCCAGAGTCTATTCTCTTTAGACGAGCAACCGTTGAAGTGGTCAGGGAGCTTCCGATGAAACTTGCAGACAAGAAGTGTCGCGATGGAGCCAGTGTGCCTCCGTTGAAGAGTCTTCGCGCGAAGGAGTTGCTGAACGAACTCGGCCTAGGCTGGACACTCAACGGGCGAGGGCATTTGGTGCGACAGTACACCTTCAAGGACTTCGCGCAGGCGCTGGCATTTGCGCGCAAGGTTGGGGCTGTCGCGGAGGCGGAGGGCCATCATCCCGATCTGTATCTGGCCTGGGGGAAGTGCAAGGTCGAGATCTGGTCGCACAAGATTAAGGGATTGACCGAGAGCGACTTTATTTTGGCGGCCAAAGCGGAACGGAAGTTTAAACCGTTTCGCGCGCCGGCATAATCGACATGAGACCGGGGTCCTTAATGAAGAGGTGGGGAGAACTTTGCTACCGGATGCTCCGATCGTAGCGGGTCTCTCGACATGCCGTCCAGCTATTCAATGTCCAGGCCTGTTCGATCGAGTACGCTCTTCACGCTGGTAAATCGAAGGGCGTCGCTCTGATGTAGATCATTGGTCTTGGCATCCCTGACCTCGCTCTCCGAATAGACCAATCCGGGGAGCCCGTGATGGGCTCTGACCCTGGCTGTGATTCACCCCGATCCGCTATGGCGTCGCGCGGCTAATAGTTTACGGGCGCTCGTTGCCTCCCCAAATCAATTCTTCAAGCCTGAGCTGTTTTGACCAGTTTACCATCCCATCCGGGGTATAGGATTGAACTCATAACGCGTCATCACGTCCTCGCCGACTTATCACGCTAATAAAGTGATTGTTGTGACCGTCAGGAAAGAATCGATGGAAATAGTTGGTAAATAACAGATTGCAGCAAGGAGGTATTGCCATGAACCCAATCCGATATCTAGGAATTGCGTTAATTTTTGTGTTGGGCTGTCAGGGCTCGCCCACAGTGACAAGGACTGGGGACGTTAAAGACATCATCATTGGGGATGACCTATCGTCAAGAGAAGTATCGGTCAATACAGGCGATGAAGTTCGGTGGATCAACAAAAGGACGCAACCTGTGCGAATCGTATTTCTCGACCCTGTGTCGGACAAGTTGTCATGCAAGAATAATGTGGGTGGGTGGATGACACCCAGCGACACAGCCAAACTGGATAAGAACGAAACTGCCAGTGCCTGTTTCCGAGATCCCGGCTATTTCCGGTATATCGTCAGGATGGAATCAGCCATGACGACTGGCGATATCAATGTTCAGGGAGTCATCAAGGTTGGAGGACAGGGCGGCCAGGCCGCTGCTCAAACAAGTGATCAAAACAGTGGTCGAACAAGTGGGCAACTCGGTGATCGAACAACTGATCAAAACACCAGTGATAAAACAAGTAGTCCAAGAAGCTCAACGTCGACCACCACCAGTACTACGACGACTACTGAGGGAGTCAGTGGTCCACAACCAGGCCCCCCCAGTGAGTGAACGCGGTATCGAGAGTAATTGAGGGAAGATTCCGTTTTTCTAAAGATAGAACACTGGCGATTGTCAACTCGTCAGTGCGCGGAGATTATATGGCTGCCCCCTAGGCCCTGGAGCATTTGAGTGTGCAGCGTGCTCGGCTTCGTAAAGGAGCACGTCGGTGGATCCTCATCTTCGATGACGCTGATTCTCCCTTGTCCCATTCACTCGCTCTTATGAGCTGTGCTTTGGATTCAAGTGACATGCGATAACAAAATCACGTTCATGAGGATACGCTTCTGCCATCTCAAAGCCTACGCGATTGCGTTCAATCTGACATTCCTCAGACGAAGCAAACGTATTCAGCACCATGATTCGTTCAAGCCCAGGCACGATATTGAGTAGGACTATGACTAGTAACCACATAGGGCTCCTTTCAGCCGCTACGGCGGCGTTGGGCCCGGCCTCGTGCAAACCCTTCACCCCTACCGTCGCTTCCCCATGCAGTGTTTCGTCACGTACAGACTGATACGTTCTTCCAGCTTCCGCTGTCCTCCTCTCAGGGTTACTGATTACTGATAACACTCTCGACGCTGCAGTCAACCCCGGTTTTTGTGAACCCAAAAGCGGCTCCGATTTGGTCGGCACTCAAGACGCAGGGTTATTGACCGTACTAGAAGAATGTTATCAAGGACGTCTACTCGTCGAGGCTGAGTCAGGGCTCGGGGCCGCTAGTTTCACCCACAACTGAGGTGTAGAATACAGCCAGAAAGGCTCCCATGTTCATCGTTCAAAGACCTGTCAGTGTGCACATCACCTTCCTCCAGGAGGTGCGGTCATGTTCTCTGCATGGGACTTTAGCAGTTGGTTCTTCAGCATCGGAGCCGTGCTGTTCATGCTCACTTTTCTCACGGGCTTCAGTGCACTCGCGAGTGCGCTGATGTCTCGGATGTGGGGAGACGCGTGTGAGGACGTTGTCATAGCTCGCACGAGTAGAACGGCAAAAGAACCTTCGGTGCGTAAAGCGGCATGATCGGATGTCTCGATCATGTAAGTATGCGAATTGCGTGGGTGTTCTCACCCGGCTAATTTCCATAGCCATAGGGCTATATCAGATTGCATCCAGTCGTAGATGGCTGGATTTATGGGTTGCGCAAGGAGACCGCTATGCGAATCCTTCTGGCCGTCGATGAGTCCGAGAACTCTGATCGCGTCGTCGAGTATGTTGGATCTCTCCTGTCCCAAACACCTAAGATCCTTCTCACCCTCTTTCACGTGCTCAAGCCTATGCCACGGGGGTTGCTGGAGCATGGTGGGTCGGGAAATCCTGTTGAAGAGGCACTATTGAGCGAGCAGTTGCGCAATGAGCAGGAAGCCTGGGTTCGGAAGGAACAGATATCCGAGTGCCATGTCTTGAAAAAGGCGTACGCAGCGCTGAAACAATCCGGATTCGACATGAACCATGTGGACATGAAGTACGGCCATGAGGACGATATCGCCAGAAATATTCTTGAAGAGGCTCGAAGCGGACATCACGAAACCATCGTCGTGGGGCGGCATGGGACGTCTCGGATCAAACAGATCTTTGGCGGCGGTGTGACGGATAAACTACTGCGCGACGCAAAGGGCTTTGCGATCTGGGTGGTGGAATGATACGGGCAATGCCTCTCTTCTTGAATAAGAACTTGCGACGAGAAGAGGCGGGGTCGTGAATGTTTGTTGGCACGCCTCGTTAGCGCGGGCTTGTGTAGACGCGGTTTCAGTTGTATGATTTAGGCCATGAAACGGTATATCGCGATCGCATCGATTCTTTTGGTCGCTGCTCTTGCTGCGCCTATTCAGGGCACTGCAGGGCGGGATCATGTCGTAGCCGACTCTGCTGCCA
This sequence comes from Nitrospiraceae bacterium, assembly GCA_041748925.1. Taxonomy (GTDB): domain Bacteria; phylum Nitrospirota; class Nitrospiria; order Nitrospirales; family Nitrospiraceae; genus Palsa-1315. Next base: position 16,058 of record JBGTCI010000062.1, read on the forward strand.
TTGGGGAGAAGTCTAGCCAATTCTCTTCGAGCACGCTGAAGAATGATATCCCAATGCAACCTCCAATCGTGACGCCTTCGGCGCCTGCGTCATCTTTAGACTTTCGAGACGTTCCCTCGATCAGCGGTCGCTACTCAATTGGGGGGAGAGCCTTGTTGCCATATGTCGGGGCAGGATTTTCTGGAGGCTACGGTTCAGAGTTCAATCATGCATTGGGTGGGGTGCCTCCCGCGTTAAGCGACTTCGGGCTTCGAAGCCAGTTTGGGCAAAGCGTCTCCCCGAGCGAGCTCCAAATGGGCATCCGCATTCCGTTTTAGCTGAATAGGCACCGTTCGGCCTGTCGAGAGTCTCTCCACGTTGATCTTCTCTCCGGAATTTAACGAGACCTGACCTATCCCCATTTCTGTTCCATCCTCCTCCCAACACGAGGGTCTTTCTTCGCATGACCCTAGCCGATAACCCGGTCTGTCTGGTCCATCTGGTTTGTCTGGTGTATCGAGTTGGTCTTGATTACCCAAACGAGCGAGACAAACCACATCACGATCTTCTTCTGCTGGCGGAATTTTTCCGCAGCCTGCTAGACTAGAATAGAGCTCTTGCGAGGCTCCCTATGCCTTTCGTCCTGCATCCCCGCCGCGCTCCCCCATGCTGCTCAGGACCTTTCATTGCGCTGCCGCCGGCCTACTGCGTGGGTTTCTGGTCACTGATCACACTCCTGTTCCTGAGCGTTGCTCCAGCGCATACAGAATGGGTAGCGGTTGAGAAGAAGTATCTCTTACCGGGATTACAGACCGTCTACGTCGATCCAGCCTCCATTCGCAAAGAAGCGAGTCTGGTGACGATGTGGCAGTTAACTGACTATCAGTGGATGCAAGGGAATCCGAGAGGACCCACCCGATTCTTGTCTACAAAGACTCTCAAGCAATTCGACTGCGCACATAGGCGTCTTCGGTTGCTGGCATTCACAGAGTTCTCATACGGTATGGGTACTGGTATATCGACTGGTGGATATGTAGACAAGGATAACTGGTTGCCAGTTGAACCTGAGAGTATCAATCAAGTTCTATGGGAGGTGGTTTGCGGCAAGGAGTGATCGCGCAGTTCCACGTACCTTCGGAGCCGATAAGAGTATGCAATGAGTAAGTAACTCCCCAAACGGGGTAGCATGTCCCCGCCCTTCCGTCCGCGAATGTCCCCGTTTCTACGTCTTTAACTTCCCGAAGACGCCCAACGGTGAATAGAGGGCATGCCGCCAACTGCTTGGGCCAAAGGAGAAAATCGTATACGCCCAGATCGCGAGATCAGCCAGGCTGCCCCATTGAAACGTTCCGTTCCATACTGTAAGCAGGATCTGCGCGATGTAGAACAGGGCGATCAGACGGAGGGTGTGACGCCCCACCGACATCCGAAGGAGGGATAGCGCACAGGCTCCTAGCAAGAGCCCGGCAAACACATCTGACACGAAAAGGCCACCGTAGTCAGGTTTGGACAAAAAATGCCTGATCCCCATCCAAATGAGGAGGGCATGAAAGCCCCACCAAGTCAGTGTCCCAAGAAGCACATCCCTCTGCGCGGTCTCCATCAAAGAACCCTCATCCCTCTGGTTACTGACAACAATATTTCGCTCGGCGCGATCCTTCGCACCTGTAGCCGGTGACCACAGTCATTGCATAATGGTCAGCGAATCGGCGCTGTCGCGCACGAGCAGGTAGCCACTCGATCACTCACCCGCATGCTTCGCAGGTTAAATCCGTTCGATAATAGCAGAAACCGATAGAAAAAAGCGGCAACTAGTGTAAGTGCCGGTATACAGAACGCGACAACTTGTGATCAAAGAAGCGGGGCTATTTTCTTATGGTGAGCGAGGCATGGCGTGGTTGCTCATGCCCCGATAGAATCCTGCCACGGTGATTTCTCTCCGAGACGGGCTGATCCCATGTGTTGGTTCGCAGACACATCAACTATGAATCGTCAGCGGATTGAGATGAGGCACGCTCTAGGGGTGTCCGGCCAGGCCAACATCGGACCCACATCAGTGCCGATTTCCGGGGTCGGTTTCTCTAAGAATTCTCGTGTCGGGAAGAGGTTTGGCTCTGCCGGACAAGGACTTCCAGGAGTGCCTGGCGGCCCGCCGATTAAGGGACCAATGGGGTACCAGGATCCCTCAGGCCGGTACATGCGTTCTCCGGAGATGCCATCCGTGTTGTGCGACCCGGCCATCAATATCCCCTGCTAGCTGGTTGTTCTGGTTCATCTGGTCTGTCCGTTAGTCTGGTTCAACCAAAAAAGAGGCAATTCAATCAAACCAGATTAGCTAGAAGACTATAGCGTAAAAGTCAGAAATGCCTTGCAGCGATATACAGCTTGAACCAGACAAACGAGATAGACCAGACCAACCAGATAGACCGCGCCCGCTAGAGGTATTGAGTCTGATAGTCCTGCGTCACCAACGTCTGTGTTTTCACATCCCATTCGATGACGAACACCGCCGAACGTGCTGAAGACAAGGACAGTAGACGTCGCCCGTCCTTGGCCACCACACTGTCGGCCTGACGAAAGTCGAGCGTCCGGTCTGGTCCGGTACGATTGCAGACGATGAGTGATAGCCCTGTGTCCCTGGTGCATCGCTCCCATTCACCGTTTGGGCCATGATGGCCCGGTGCCCATGCTGCTGCTGACACCAGCAATTGCGCCCCTTGGTTCAGTAGGTTCTTGGCAATCTCCGACGTATACGCATCTGCGCAGATCAACATTCCAACACGGGTAAACGGAGGAACTGGAACGGCGACCGCCTGCGTTCCTGGAGTTGACCAGGCCTCGGATCCCACACGGAGTGTATTGATTTTTCGATGTGAGCCGACGAGGACTCCATTCGCGGCAATCACGAACAGACTGTTGTAGAACTTGCGGGACTTTCGGTCCTGCTCGGGGCAGGAGAGAAACACCGTCACACGAAGCTGGGCGGCGAGTTGTGACACGCGTGTCATCCACGAGTCGGGCTGCGGCAAGATCCACTCTGTCCCGATGCTGTTGGAAAACGTATAGCCGGTGACAATGAGTTCGGGTGTGATGATCCATGTCGCGCCGAGTCGTGCAGCGGCGATGACTGCCGTCTCGACAAGCCGGCGGTTTCCGGCGAGGTTGCCCGGGACAGGCGCGAGATGAAGCAACGCGATGCGTAATGTGCGTGTCGGCATGTGATCGGGCTGTCAGATGAGAGGGAGTATGGTTGTTATGCCCACGAAAATAACACAGCCGAGCCCATAGGGGATACCTCTGAACCGGCGTCACCCTCTTCTTGACAAGGCGCCGTGATATGGGAAAGATGCGCGATGAGCCTGGTGAGCCTCCGGCTGTCGTATATTCTCTCAAGCAGGATTCAGAATCTCCGGCGGGCGGAATCGTAAACTGGAGTGGTCATGAAGCCGGTCGTGCAACTTGAACGGACGGGGTGCGGTATTGCGAGCGTCGCAGCGCTGGCTGGCGTAAGTTATCGGAAGATGCAGCGTCTCGCAAATCGGCTCGGCATTTTTGCCAACGATCCCAGACTGTGGTCCGAAACAGACTATGTTCGGAGACTGCTTAAGGAGTTCGGAATCAAGCAGGCACATACCGAAGTATCGTTCACTTCATGGGAGGCCTTGCCGGATCTTGCGCTGCTCGCCGTCAAATGGCATAGAGAACGAGGTTACCCGTTCTGGCACTGGGCGGTGTTTTGGCGAGGACCTTACGGACCCGTCGTGCTGGACTCGAAGCGTGAACTCCGCAACCATGTGCGCACCGATTTCGGTCGCATGAAGCCGAAATGGTTCATTCCTGTTAGCCCGCATTACTCATGAAGGTTCGTCGCGAAAGCGTGCAGGCGCACAGCCAGACAGCCCGTCTTAGCCGCATATCCACGCTTGCAGCAGAAGCTTCATGAATAATCCGGGCTGGCTCAATATAGAAAGCGGCTGCATCCTTGGCCGATGGCTCTGCCGATGACCACGCATCTCGATCTAGTTTCCGATGGTAGGCCTCGCTGCGGATGGGTCGGTGCCAAGCCGCATTTCATCGCCTATCATGACGGTGAGTGGGGGGTGCCGGTTCACGATGACCAGAAGCATTTCGAGCTGCTGTTGCTGGAAGGCGCGCAGGCAGGTCTGACGTGGGAGACGATCTTGCTGCGGAGGGATGGCTATCGGCGAGCGTTTGCGGAATTCGATCCACACAAAGTGGCGCGATTTACCAAGAAGGAGAAAGCTGTGTTGCTGAAGAATTCAGAGATTATCCGCAACCAGCTCAAAATCGCCTCGGCGGTGACCAACGCGCAGGCCTTTCTGACTGTCCAGAAGGAGTTCGGTTCGTTCGATCGCTACGTCTGGCAGTTTGTCGGTGGGAAACCAAAAATGAATCGCTGGGCGCGTATGTCACAAGTTCCTGCCACGAGCCTTGAAAGCGATGCGTTGGCGAAGGATCTCAAGAAGCGTGGCTTCCGGTTTGTCGGCAGTACGATCGTCTATGCCTACATGCAGGCCGTGGGGCTGGTGAACGATCACACGACGGATTGCTTCGTGCGTGCTCTCCGCTAGCGACCGGCGAATGCTAGCTGTCCGTGCTTCCTTCCAGCAAAAGGAGGCAGCGTTATGAAATCGATATCGGTGCGATGTTGCATTGCGGGAGGCGGTCCGGCCGGAATGATGCTTGGCCTGCTCTTGGCGCGTGCAGGCGTCGATGTTGCGGTGCTGGAGAAGCACGCCGACTTTCTCCGTGATTTCCGGGGCGATACCATCCATCCATCGACGCTGGAGGTCATGCAAGAACTGGGGTTACTGGAGCGGTTGCTGACGTTGCCGCATCAGAAAGTGTCGCGGATCAACGGCCAGTTCGGCGACCTGGCTTTGACGGTGGCGGATTTCTCGTCTCTCTCGACGCAGTGTCGTTTTGTCGCCTTCATGCCGCAATGGGACTTTTTGAACTTTCTGGCTGAAGAAGCAGCGCGGTATTCGACGTTTCAGCTAAGGCGGCAAGCTGACGTGACAGGTCTTATCGAAGAGTCCGGCTCGATGGCGGGATTTCTGGCGAGTACTCCGGACGGTCCACTCGAAGTGCGCGCTGATTTAGTAGTGGGAGCCGATGGGAGACATTCGGTCGTTCGTGCGAAGGCTGGCCTCTCGATCGAAGAATTCGGCGCGCCCATGGATGTCTTGTGGTTTCGTCTTTCCCGGAAGCCAAGCGATCCAGGAGATCCCATAGGCCGATTCGACGCGGGTCGCATTTTCATCATGCTGAACAGGGGCGACTATTGGCAGTGTGGATTTGTGATTCCAAAAGGATCGCGAGACCGGCTTCAGAGGGAAGGACTGCCGGCATTTCGTGATGCGGTTGCGCAGCTCGCGCCGTTCCTGGCCGACCGTGTCGGCGAACTGCTCGATTGGGATCCGATCAAACTTCTGACGGTTCAGGTCGACCGGTTGCGCAGGTGGTACCGTCCTGGGCTTCTCTGTATCGGCGATGCGGCGCATGCGATGTCACCGATCGGCGGTGTCGGGATCAACCTGGCCATTCAGGATGCGGTTGCAACCGCGAATTTGCTGTCTGCACCGCTACGTGCAGGGCAACCGACAGTCGAAGACCTCCAGCGGGTCCAGCAGCGTCGTGAATGGCCTGCCCGCATGACCCAACGAGTGCAACTCCTGATTCAGGATCGAGTCATCAAGCGTGTCCTTGCCGGCGGGGGCAAGTTCTCGCCGCCGTTCGCAATCCGGCTGCTGGCGTTGCTTCCATTCCTCCGCCGGATTCCCGCTCGGATGATCGGACTGGGATTTCGACCGGAGCACGTGCAGACGTCCGACACAAAGACGCCGCACACATCAGCGGAAGTTGTCTCACACTAACAGCGGTTGCGCTGGTTCATCTCGTTGTCTAGTTGATCTGGATGATCTCGTTGGTTCAGTCAAACAAACCAGATAAACCAGCCGTGTCTTATTAGTTGGAGCTGTCCGACGAATTGACGAAGGCTTTGCGATAGCCGGTCACTTTTTCCAAATACTGGCGGGTTTCCTGGTAAGGCAGACTTTTTCGTAACTGGTCATAGACGCCGGCCGGTTGAAGGCTGTTGATCAGGTTGACCGCAGTGGTGCGGTCTCGCGAAAAGGTGCGGAAAACGTTGCTGGGGCCGGTATTGTAGGCGGCAATCACACAGTATTCGCGTGACACATTGTGGTCCACGGCTTCCAGCTGATTGAACATCAATACGTTCAAATAGGCGGTTCCCAACTCGACGTTGTTGGCTGGATCGAATAGGTAATCCCGTGAGGGGGCCACGTCCTGGCCTTTGGCCTTTCGGTAGGCTTCACGCCCCCCGCTGGTGGGAACCAGTTGCATGAGTCCATAGGCGGGGGCCGAGCTGACGGCATAGGGGTTGAAGTTGCTCTCCGTGCGGATGACCGCGAAGACCAGGCTGGGGCTGATGCGATATTGCTCTGCAAACCGGTGAACCAGCGGCCGGTATTTGTCGGCTTGCTTCATCGGGAGATTGGATACCATTGAGATTGTGACGTAGTGGACCGTCTTGTTGGTACCATCCTGGTCGACCACACGCGTGGCATATTTCTTTTCGAGGAGATAGGCCGCAAATGGCTCGGCATCCTCAGGCGAGCGTACTGGTTTATTCTGCTGATCGAGCACCAGGCCGAAGAGGTAAGGCTCCTTGTCATCCGTGAGAATGATTTCTTTGTCGGAAAATAAATCAACCGATCGGGGGTCTTGCGGGGTCAGAAGCGTGGTGATGACGGCATTCTTAAGACTTTTCTGAGGGTCTTGATCGTCCAGCGTTTCGACCACAATCTCGCCTGAATCGAAGTCGACGATCGCCCGGCTCTTATAGTTTTGCGTGTACTTCACATATTTCTTGCGTTCGGGCAGTTGGACTTCCTTCTTCCCCCAGGTCTTCCCGACATTCACCCCAAGGACGGCGAGGACGGCCTCAAAGTCTTTCTTGGCCTCGCGCAGATCTCTGAGCAGCGCGTCGGGATCGCGCGCGTATTGGTCGAGGCGCTTCTTGGCGATCTGCGCCGGATCTTTTCCCGCAGCGAGATCGATGATGGCTTTTCCGGTCTGACCCCTGGCGACTCGTCCAGCCGCCGTGAGGGCTCGGTCGGTCGTTTCACAGCTGACGGTGAGCACGGCGAAGGTGAGGATCAATAGCGAGGAGAGCAGGGCCGCTGGACGCATGGGTGCATTGTACAGATTTTGCCGTGACCTGCAAGACAACGAACTGGTTTCTCTGGTCTATCTGGTTGGTCTGGTTCATCTGGTCTATCTGGTTCAACCAAATAAACAAGACAAACAAAACAAACCAGATAAACCATTAGGACTGGGGTTGTCCGGCAGACTGTGTCTATTTCCCCTCTAGTTCGGTCCAGCGATTATAGAGCCTCTCTGCGGCTGTGCGGGCTGCGTCCAGCGCTTCGGATCTTTCTTGCAGCGCTGCCGCGTTGGAGGCGATGGCGGGATCTTCCACTGCGGCTTGACAGGCGGCGATGGTCTCCTCGGCCTGGAGGATTCTCTGCTCCATCTTTGCCCACTCCTTTTGCTCACGATAAGACAGGCCTGTTCGCTTTGCTTTCGGAGTGGATTCCGACTCGGCTCGAGATGCCTTGGAGGGGCGCGACGTCGAAGTACGGGTCTGTTCCGCCGCCTTTCGTTCTTGTGCAGACTCCCATTGCGCATAGTCGGCGAACCATTCGGTTCGGCCTGTGCCGTCCAGCGCGAGCAGCATGGTTGAGACGCGGTCTAAGAGCCACCGGTCGTGTGTGACCAGCATCAACGCGCCGGGAAATTCCACCAAACTGTCTTCCAGCACATCGAGCGTCGGAATGTCCAAGTCGTTCGTCGGTTCATCTAGGATCAAGAGGTCGGCGGGTTGCAGCATCAACCGTGCGATGAGGAGACGCGCCTGTTCGCCTCCGGAGAGGCGGGAGACCGGGAGATCCAACTGCTCAGGCCGGAAGAGAAATCGTTTCGCCCAGGAGACGAGATGCACCGATCGGTCTTGATAAACGACTGCGTCGCCGTGCGGGGCGAGGGCTCGACGGAGTGAGGAGGATTGGTCGAGTGATTCACGGTGTTGCTCGAATGTGACCACGCGTAGTTTGTCCGCTCGGGCAATCGTGCCTGAGTCGGGTGTAAGTGTTCCGGCAACCAGTTTGAGAAGCGTGCTCTTTCCGCTGCCATTCGGCCCCAGTAATCCAAGCCGCTGTCCCGGCCCAAGCAAGAGATCGAGGTCTTTCACGATCGGCCGCCCGCCGAGCGCTTTGCAGAGTTGCGTCGCCTCGACCAGCTGTTTCGACCTGCGTCCCGATGCGGTAAAATTGATCCCCGCCGTGCCTTGGTCTTTCCGGGCATCGGCGCTGTTCAACTCCTCGATCATGCGGCCGGCCGAGTCGATCCGCGACTTGGCTTTCGTCGTGCGGGCTTTGGGGCCGCGCCGGAGCCATTCCACTTCGCGACGGACACGGTTGGCCAGTGACGCTTCATAGTTGGCTTGCGCGTGGAGCGCGGCATCACGCTGTTCCAGAAAATCGCTGTAGTGTCCTTTGGCCTCGAATACCCCCGTGGGATAACTACGATTGATCTCGATCATCCGGGATGTCACCGCTTCGAGAAAACGCCGATCGTGGCTCACTACGAGAAAGGCGCGGGCTTCGGCTCGTAACAATCGCTCCAGCCACAGGATGCCTTCGATATCCAAATGGTTGGTCGGCTCGTCCATCAGCAGAACGTCCGGCTCCAACATCAGCGACCGGACGATGGCCAGACGCTTCTTCCATCCTCCGGAAAGCGTGGCTGTGGTTTGGTCGGTTGCGGGAAACTCTCCCAGGCTGAGCGCCGCGGCCGTGCGACTGCTATGGTCGTGGGGGTCTAGACCTTCGTCGATCAGAACCTGTGCGAGGACTTCTTCGATCGTATGCGTTCCGTCAAATGACGGGTCTTGCGGCACGTAGCCGATGCGGAGTTGTCGGCGCATCGACCTGGTGCCCTCATCCGGTTCTTCGAGCCCTGCCATGATTTTCAGCAAGGTCGATTTGCCGGAGCCGTTAGGTCCGACCAATCCAACATGATCGTCCTCGGCCAACCCGATCGACAGATCGGCAAACAACGGTTTTACTCCGTAGCTTTTGCTGATGGACTCGCAGCTCAAAAGAATTGTCGGTGGCATAGCTCTACCAAACGAATAACTACAGTATTGATCAAGTGATAAACGATCAGGCAGGACTGTTCAGGCCAGGCTGGATCGCGACTGCATCAGTGTACGGGTTGGGCGGTGGAACTGCAAGTGGGGGGAGGGGATGGAGCCTGATGATCTTCCGTGCTCGCGCAACGCGCGGCCTCAGAAGACCCTCGTTATGGATACTCGCAGTGGGAGACCATCTAGCCTGTCTTCAAGCGAGAATAGGCGCGCGCATAAGTAATGCAGGCCAGCAGTGCGGGACTACTTTGCAGCCTCGATCTCAAGAAGTTCGATCTCGAACACTAACGTCGCGCCAGGCTTGATAAGAGGGGGCAAGCCTTTGTCGCGATAGGCGAGATTCGACGGGCAAATCAATTTGCTTTTGCCACCCACTTTCATCTGCTGCATCCCTTCCACCCAACACTTACTCATTTCATTCATTCTGATCGTGGTAGGTCCGCCCTGTTTGGCGGACGTATCGAACACTGTTCCATCGATCAGCGCTCCGACGTAATTCACCTTCACCGTATCCGTGATTTTCGGGATCGCGCCTTTCCCTTCCTTGATGGTCGCGAGGATCGCGCCTGACTCGGTTTTTTTGGCTCCGGGTTCTGCCGCGATCTTCGCGAGGAACGCGGCGCCTGCTTTCTTCTCGGGTTCTGCAAGGACTGAGGCTCGGGCCTGTTGCAGTTCTTGAATCTTCGGGCCGAACGTCGGGAGATCCACCTTAGGAGGCCGTTTGAAGACTCCGTCGGTGATGCCGGCCTTCACGAGTTCGAGTTCAGACTCGCTCAGGGAGAAGCTACTGATCGATTGGCTGATGGCCAATCCCATGACATAGAGGGTTTTTTGTTCATCGGTTGTAAGCTCTGGAGCTGCTGCGAATGTCGCGGAGGTTCCAAGACAGAGCACGGTTACCCAGCAGGAAACAACGAAGCGCATAAGCGGTCCTTTCTTTATGTGTGACTGCGACGAATCCGATTTCGAAAGGTTTGAAGCTGTGTAAAGTATGCGATGTCGCGATGGGGATCAAGATAATTATGCCTTAGGAGGGCTCACGTTGAGTGGGAACGAAGTGAGATCGAGCGGGGCATTGCCCGCTCGATCTTTTCGTACGGAGCTACTTGGCAGCGACGATCTCGAGGAGTTCGACCTCGAACACTAACGTTGCACCGGGCTTGATCGTGGGAGGCGCACCCTTGTCGCCATAGGCGAGATTGGCGGGGCAGACTAACTTGCTCTTGCTGCCGACTTTCATCAGTTGCACTCCTTCTGTCCAACACTTGATCACTTGATTGAGTCCAAACGTGGCCGGCTCGCCCCGCTTGACGGAGCTATCAAAAACCGTTCCGTCAGTCAGGGTTCCGTGATAGTGCACCTTTACCGTATCCGTGACTTTCGGGGTCGCGCCTTTTCCTTCCTTGATGGTCGTGAGGATCGCGCCGGACTCGGTTTTCTTGGCGCCTGATTCTGCCGCGGCTTTTGCGAGGAACGCGGCCCCCGCTTTCATTTCCGTTTCTGCGACGACCGAGGCGCGGGCCTGTTGCAGTTGTTGAATCTTCGGGCCGAATGTCTGGAGGTCTGCCTTGGGGGTCTTTTTGAGGACTCCATCGGTGAGGCCGAATTTCACGAGGTCAAGTTCAGACTCGTTCAGATTGAAGGTTCCGAGCGATTGGCTGATGGCTAATCCCAAGGCATAGAGGGTCTTTTGTTCATCGGTCGTGGGCTCTGGAGTTGCCGCGAAGGCCGCAGTGGTCCCAAGGCAGAGCATGGTCACTAAACAAGAGACAACGAAGCGCATGAGCTGTCCTTTCTTTATTATGTGTGGCCGCAACGGGGCTGTTGCTGTGCCCAGATCTGTCGAGGGTATGCGATGTTGCGTTGTGGATCAAGACAATTGTGTCTGGGTATGGGGCGGGCGAACCGACGGCTGTTCGATCTTGCTACCAACCGTAGTAGCTCCGGTAGCGTAGTCCATAGAAGGGCGGGCCAAACGCGAACGGAGGATAATAAAATGGAGATCCATAAATCCCAGGACTCCCGAAGTTGAGACTGAGCCCTAGCCCTACGGGGGGATACGTGTAGAAAGGAGGAACTGCTTGCACGACGGCAGGTGGTCGTGCCAGTTGGCGTTGCAGATCGGCATTCGCGGAGGCCTGGCGGTCGGCCTGAGCTTTCAGACTATTGATCGTTTCTTGTTGAGCTTGTACTCTTCCTTGGAGTTCGGCGATCTGGTCCTGCTGCGTTTGCGCGAAAGCTTCCAAACAACGGGTGTGGGCGTCGCCTGTATAGTTCGAACATTCCCACGGTGTCTGCGATTCGCTCGCGTAGGCCGATAGCCCGGCCAACACGATTCCAATTCCGATCGATCCGATGAGGAGCTGTAGCCACAATCCTGTTGTCTCTCGATTGGAACGTGCGTTACTGATTCCGCCACCGTTCATAGGTTTCCCTCCTGGTACAGCTTACCATGCGATGTTTTGGTGGAACAGGGGGCTAGCCGGTCTGTCTTGCTCAAAGAGTTCGTTTCGCTATTCGGCTGACCTGGATCCGCTAGGTCGTTGCGCCATCGCTGAAGCCTCGCTAGAATCCGCCCACATATATGGCTGAACTTCTTCGATGATCCTGGGATTCGTCATTCTCTACCTACTTGTGTCGGTGGGGATTGGGCTGGCTGCCGCCAGGCGGGTCCATACCGCAAAAGATTTTGCGGTGGCCGGTAGGAGTTTGCCGCTGCCGATCGTCACCGCGACGGTCTTCGCGACTTGGTTCGGCGCGGAGGCCGTGGTGGGGATACCGGCGACCTTTGTCAAGGATGGCTTGCGCGGGGTCGTTGCTGATCCGTTCGGCGCGAGTTTGTGTTTGATCCTGGCCGGATTGTTCTTTGCCCCGCGGTTGTATCGACTGAACCTTCTTACCGTCGGAGACTATTACCGGCTCCGGTACAACCAAACGGTAGAAGTACTCTGCACCCTTTGTGTCGTGGCGTCGTATCTGGGGTGGGTCGCGGCTCAGTTCAAAGTGTTGGGTTTGGTGTTCAACGTCGTGACAGATGGGGTGGTGAGCCAGCCACTCGGAATGGTGCTCGGTGCGGTCATCGTGTTGACCTATACAATCTTCGGCGGCATGTTCTCCGTGGCCATTCTCGATTTTGTCCAAATCAGCGTCATAATGGGTGGCCTGCTCTATATTGCTTCTGTCGTGAGCGGGCTGACGGGCGGGGTTGGTGCGGTGGTGGAACATGCGGCGCAGGCGGGAAAGTTGGATTTCTTTCCACCGGCGAGTTTCAACGCGTGGATCCCTTTCATCGGCGCAGGTATCACGATGATGCTGGGATCGATTCCCCAGCAAGATGTGTTTCAGCGCATCACCTCGGCGAAAGACGAGCGGACGGCGGTGCGTGGTTCAGTCCTTGGCGGAGGGATCTATTTTCTGTTCTGCTTCGTCCCGATGTTCCTCGCCTATTCGGCCACGCTGATCGATCCGGAAAAGTTTGGGCGTCTGCTCGTGGAAGATTCGCAACTGGTGTTGCCGACACTGGTCCTTCAACATACGCCGATCGTCGCGCAGATTCTATTTTTCGGAGCGGTACTTTCGGCGGTCATGAGCTGCTCGAGCGCAACGTTGCTCGCTCCCTCGGTGACCCTGAGCGAAAACGTCATCAAGCGCGCGTGGCCGGACCTCACCGATCGACAGTTCTTGCGGATCATGCGTCTGGTCTTGATGACCTTTGCCGCGGTCGATTTGACGATCGCGCTGATATCCGATGCCAGCATCTATTCAATGCTCGTCAATACCTACAAAGTCACGTTGGTGGCGGCCTTTGTCCCGCTTACAGCCGGTCTCTACTGGTCTCGCGCGACCACACAGGGCGCCCTCTGTGCCATCGCGGCCGGACTGATGACGTGGCTGGTGCTGGAAATCTTCGGTCCCAGCGATTCGATCTGGCCGCCGCAACTGGCCGGGTTTCTCCTGGCGGGGGCGGGGATGGTCGTCGGTTCCCTTCTCCCTCAGAAGGTCTGAACTCATAAAGTGTGAAGCGTAAACCAATTGGTTCTTCTGGTTTATCTGGTTTGTCTCGTTTATTTGGTTGGACCGACTAACCAGATAAACCAGAGCAACGAGATAAACCAGATGAACCTGTCTTTTTCGGTTATGCTGTGTCGAGGTTCCTGAACTGTGAATAGACCTACACGATGGGTGACATATGCGAGTCTGGTCCTGGCAGGCCTCGTCGCCGCGCTCGGCCTCGTCGTGGTTGCGTATGGCGCGTATTTGGCGACCTTTCTTGCTCTGCCCAAGAGCGACGAGCATCCTCCGCTGCGTCTGTACAGTGCGCCCTTCCTGCTACACTCCGATTTGTCGCTTGTGCACAGCCGCCTGCTTGAGCGGCTGCAACGGTTGGGCTATCGGCAAGTGAAGACGGCGCAGTCTCCCGGCGACTATCAGCTGACCGGCGAGGCCCTGACGATCTATCTCCATTCGCAGCCGGAGAGCTATGTCGGGGCGACGATGGTGACGTTGCCCTTGGATCAGGGACGAGTGGTGGAGGTGCTGTCTCCCCTTGATGGGACGCCGCTCTTTTCCGTCTTTCTGGAACCGGAACTCCTGAGTGGGGTGCGTGGGGAGTCGCGCCAGGTGCGCGAGTGGATTCCGTTGGCGCAGATTCCTCCCCGGATCGTTGAGACGGTCCTGACCATTGAAGATCGCCGGTTCTATTCCCATTTCGGTATCGATCCGGTTGCCGTGGGACGGGCGGTTTGGACCAATGTCACCAAGGGCGGGGTGGTGCAGGGCGGCAGCACGATCACGCAGCAGCTGGCGAAGAATCTATTTTATTCCCCGCAGCGGACGATGGGACGAAAATTCAAGGAGGCCCTGGCGGCATTGGTACTGGAGGTGAAATACACGAAACAGGATATTCTCGAAAGCTACCTGAATGAAATCTATCTTGGGCAGGCGGGATTCGTCTCGATCTTTGGTGTGCGCGAGGCCGCCCATCGCTATTTCGGCAAGACCCTTCAGGAATTGACGGTCGAAGAGATTGCGATGATCGCAGGCCTGATCAAGGGACCCAATAGTTACGCACCGACGAAGCATCCCGAATCGGCGAAGCAGCGTCGCGATGTCGTGTTGCGGCGGCTGCGGGAGACAGGTCTCCTGACGGAAGAGGTCTCGAAGCAGGCGATGAATGAACCGGTGCGCGTGACTCCGTCGGAGGACGTCCTGACCGATGCGCCGTACTTCGTCGATGCCGTGCTTCGCCAGGTGGAGGAGGCCGGCGTGGTTCCCTTGCCTGAAGGCTTGCGGATCGATAGCACGCTGGATTCGATGGTTCAGCAGGCGGCCACCGAATCGTTGGAGAAGGGACTGGCCAAGTTAGAGGCTGCGCATCCCCATCTCAAGAGTGCGATGGAGCCGGTGCAAGGGGCGGTGGTGGTGCTCGATCCCAAGACCGGGTCTATTCTGGCGCTGGTGGGAGGGCGGGATTACCGGCGGAGTCAATTCAATCGCGCCGTTCAGGCGCGGCGCCAACCGGGCTCGCTTTTCAAACCCTTCGTCTATCTTGCGGCGTTGGAAGCGGCTCGCGAGGGGCAGGCCGGTCAGTTGACCGCAGCGAGCTTGCTGGTGGACGAGCCGGTGACTTTTGAGTCCGAGACCGGTCCCTGGTCTCCGCAGAACTACGACAAACAATTTCATGGGCCTGTCTCTGTGCGGAGTGCATTGGAACAGTCCTTCAATGTGCCGGCGGTGCGGGCAGCCAAGACCCTGGGGGCGAAGCCGATTGTG
Organism: Nitrospiraceae bacterium; assembly: GCA_041748925.1. Taxonomy (GTDB): domain Bacteria; phylum Nitrospirota; class Nitrospiria; order Nitrospirales; family Nitrospiraceae; genus Palsa-1315. Next base: position 31,062 of record JBGTCI010000062.1, read on the forward strand.
CAGCTGCTGCATCGTCTTGGCGTGACGAGCGCCATCGGCAACGATCTTTCATCGGTGGCCTTGGGCAGTTCGTCGGTATCGTTGATGGAAATCACAGCGGCGTATGGAGCGGTCGCCAACGGAGGGATCGCCGTCAAGCCGGCTGCGGTGCGATCGACGAGAGATCGACAGGGAGATATTGTCTCGAATAGCGTGCCGGATCGGCAACAGGCGGTCTCGCCTCAAGGGGCGTATGTGTTGACGTCGCTTCTCGAAGGCGTCATCCAGCGGGGCACTGCGAGCAAAGCCAGAGCGATCGGACTCCAAGGTTCGGTGGCCGGGAAAACCGGGACAACCGACGGCTATCGCGACGCCTGGTTCGTCGGGTACACGTCCGACGTGGTCATCGGGGTCTGGGTAGGATTCGATGATGAACGGCCTCTGCGCCTCACGGGATCGCAGGCAGCGTTGCCGATTTGGATAGATCTCGCGCGCAGGATCATCCCGCCCACTGTCCCTGCATTCGTGATGCCGATCGGTGTCGTCGCGCGCAACATCGATCCAAAGACCGGGCAGTTGGCCACGTCTCAATGTCCCGAGCAGGTATCGGAAGTGTTCATCGAGGGTACGGAGCCCAGCGTGTACTGTGAGGTACATGGAGGGGGAATATGGGAACGGCTCCGACATACTTTTGGATTCTCCTAGGTCTCACGAAGACGAATGGTGTATGCTGGCGTCAATTGATCGGGTGTGAAGGGGGAATGACGCATGAGAAATAATAGTTTTGCTGGAGACGACAACATTACCCTCTTAGCCAAAGGGGTGGTGTTGAGAGGCGAGATTCATGTTGAAGGGACGGTGCGAATCGATGGACGCCTCGACGGCGACATTCAGACCAAGGGACAGGTGATCATCGGCGAGGATGGATTAGTGCAGGGATCGATCACAGCCGGCACGGTGGTCAGCAGCGGTCGCATTAGGGCGAAGGTGACGGCGAATGAGCGAGTCCAGTTGTTGAAGACCGCCACGCTCATCGGAGAAGTCCTGACGCCGGTGCTGATCATGGAAGAAGGCGCCAAGCTCCAAGGTACGACGGACATGGGAGTGACCGCCTGGTCCGACGACCTTCCGAAGTTGCCGGGCAGCGTCACTGACCTCTCAGCACACCGGGCCAAGCAGGTCGTGGTGCTAGACAAAGAGTCCGGTGGCGACGCGCATCGATAGGTCTGCCGGCCCACTTCTGTTCATATCCAATCCATGAAGAAGCCGCAGTTCTTCACTGCCGTGCTTTTTGCTCTCCTTCTGTTGCTCCGGTTTTAGACCGCCCTGATGGTTCGGCCGCTTCTTCTCCCTGTGCTGTGGGATGTGATCCTTGCACACAAGACCTATTCGGCTCGCATGTGATTGACCGCTCGCTAAAGTTCTTGGGCTTAGTTTTTCGGCAGCCTGTCTCGCCCGCACGATTCATGAGCGTTCTCCTGCAATCGTGGATGTGTTGCTCAAGCGAGACGGGCGGGATGGGCGCGACGTGCTAGTACTGATTCCGCGTGTCTCGCCTTTCCCGCCCGTCTCGCTTGTCTCGCGCAGCCATCGATATCCCTATTCCAGCGGGATGGTGATGGCGATCCCGCCCATCACATCGTTGAGCTTGAAGTCCCGTTTCGGACTGAGCAGGTGACCATTGTGGCAGTCGACACAGGTTGGTGAGACGGCGAGGTCCGGATAGATGGCCTGAAAGTACTGTTGGCGTCCACTGGTCACGATTCCGGTGACCGGCAGGTCAGGATTCTTCCGAAGAGACTCCAGCGCGTTGCGTTCCAGGTCGCTCGCCGGAGCGTTGCGTTTGTAGATAGGCCAGAGACCGATCAGTCGATATCGGATCCCGCTTCCGTTCTCGGCTGCCAGCTTGCCCGAATGCTGTAGAAACTGGGCGGGCAACATGAGGGCGTTCTCCTGCTCCCAATGTTCAGACGCCGTGGTGACGCCTTTCGCCTGGAGTCGATTGACGATCTCCGTCGTGTACAGCGTGCGATCGGCTTTGATGACGGCATAGATATAGGCCGCAGTTTTTTCCGGCGGGATGCCCGACGGTCCGGGCCGTTCCTTTGCGGAGAGGGGATACAGTCCCCACCACAGCCCAACGATCAGGAGGGTGAGGGCTGCGGTGTAGAGCGAGACGTTGACTCGGTGCATGAAGCCTCCTTCGTGGGCGGCTGAGTAGGAATGACCGGAAGGGTGACGATGCACGAGGTGCCGGTTCCCTCCTGGCTTTCAATTCTGATGTCTCCTCCAAATTTCTTGATGATCCGGCGGGCGACGGTCAAGCCGAGTCCGGATCCTTCGCCTTGTCCCTTGGTGGTAAAGAACGGATCGAAAATTTTTGACAGGTGCTGTTTCGAAATGCCGGGGCCTGAATCCGTGATCGTGGTGACGACGGATGTGTCGCTGAGTGAGGTCGAGAGAGATAATATACCGCGGCCTTTCATGGCCTGAATGGCATTCATCAACACATTCGTAAACGCCTGTCTGAGTTGATCGGGGAGGGCCAGCACGCAAGTATCTCCCGCGTATATTCTCTGGATCGTGAGCCCTGAGGCGTCCATGCCGCTCGTGAGTGTCGCGATGGCCTGGTCGAGTTCGCGCTCGAGGTGAACCGGTTGCCGTTGATCCGATGTCTCGCGAGCCGTGACGCCGGTGAAGTCTCGAATGATCGCAGCCATTCGACGCCCGTGCTGGACGATGTCGCGGGCGTAAGATCTGATGCGGTCAAGGTTGGCTTCATCTTCAATGGCTTCTCCCAGTCCGAGAATTCCAAAGAGCGGATTGTTCAACTCATGTCCGATTCCGGCTGTGAGAGTGCCCAGGCTGCCCGATTTCTCGGCCTGGATGAGTTGATCCTGGAGACGACTGTCGTCGGTGGTATCCCTGAAGACCAGACCGATCCGATCTTCGCCCTGGTTTCTCCCCGCCATGTGGAACCACTGGTAATGATACCGCCTGGAGCCAATCTGAATCTCCTGCCGATTGCCTGGTTTCTCCGTTCCCATCGTGGGGGACAACGGGTCGCGGGGAGTGTTGACGATAGCGGCGTCCTCTGCCCAGAGCGCTGTAGCGGCGCTGTCTCCGCTTTGCGCACGCCTGAATTCTTTTCGCAGGTGTTCTCGTACAGCGGCATCGACGGGAAGTATGTCGAACAACGGGATCGATTGAGTTGAATCAAGTATCGCCTGAAAGGAGTCGCGTCCGACCCGATTGATGTACCGCACCTGTTCGTCTTGATTGACCATGATGATCGGGGTTGGGACGGCATCCAGAATCTGGTCCGTCGAGTGAAGCAGGGACTCCACTTGTTGCGTTTTAATGGTCACTTGATCGGTCAGGCCTGCAAAAGCGGCCTCCAATTGGCGGTTCATTCGATTGAACTCGTCGGCCAAATCTTGTAGTTCATCGCCGGTCTGAATGTCGATGGGCTGCCGAAGTTCACCGCGCCCGATCAATTGCGCCGCGGCCTGTAACCGGCGAACCGGCATGACAATCCGATTGGCTGCAAGATAGCCGAGAGACGTCATCAATCCCACGGCGATGAGACTGAAGACGGCCATCCAGGTGAGGAAATGACGAATCGGGGCAAAGAGTTCGTCGGAGGCTTGCCACACGAAGGTGTGCCAGGAGCCTTTGCCCTTATCGTTATTGGTGGCTCGACTGGTTTCCGGCACCGGGGCGAATCCGATAATCGAAGTCGATTGTCCTCCGTGGCCATCGCTCGGCGCACTGACCCAGCCCGGCTGAGGAGGCGTGACGAGAGGAACGAGCTGTGCGTCAGAGAGTGGGACGCCGGTCGGAAGAATGGGGCAGCTCATGACGATGCCTCGCTGATCGATCAGCATCACATGCCCGGTCTTGCCGAATCGAATGGGCGAGATCGAGGGCGACATCAACTCTTTGGCGTCGATCACCCGATGGAGCACGCCGACGGTTCCATACCGGATGCGATCCATAATGGGAAGCGAGATGCTGATGACATAACTCTTGGCGCGTTCGTCGAAGTGCACATCTTCGATGAAGAGCTGGCCGATCCCGCGATGGGACGCCCCTTTCCACCAGGCCGTGTCTTTATTGGCAAAGGGAGGCAGCGTGGTCAACGCGGCAACCAGGTTACCCTCAATGTCCGTGACGTACACCATCTTGGTGGCAGACCTGACCACTTGCGGGATCAGTTGATCGGCTTCGCTCTTGGCTCCCGAGAGATATTCCTGAATGAGGCCGGCCATTTTGTTTCCCGTGATGGCCTGGATTGTCGCGGGATCTTTGGCCTCCCATGCTTCTTTGAGCCGGTCCACCGCACGGCGACGCTCAGCTTCCGTCATGTCCAGGAGGGCGTCGCGCCGCTGCTCAAGATCGAGGATAATCGAAGGGTCTGCCGCAATCCGTGACGTTCGGGCGACTTCATCGGACATTAAAAGATCGATTTTTCGTGCGGTCTCTTCGGCCAGCGCCTTGAAGCTTTCACCGCTGACGACCTGGATCTCGCGAGAGCCTTGCCAAAAGGCGAGACCGAGACCCACCATGAGGGGGACCACCCCCACGAGCAACATGGACAGAATCAGTTTGAGCTGGAGTCCCCACCTCGTTTCAGCGCGAGACGGCGGCGGAGCGGGATTCATGACGGATATCCTTTTCCAGCCGACTCGGCATTGGGAAAGGTCAAGGTAAAGGTCGTTCCCTTATCGATCTGACTGCCGACCGCGATCGTGCCGTGCATTTTGCTGACGATGGTCTTCACGTTATAGAGTCCGAGCCCCGTGCCTTTGCCAGGAGATTTTGTCGTGAAAAACGGCTCGAAGATCTCGGGGATTTTGTCCGAGGGGATGCCGCATCCCGTATCGGAGATTCGGACGCCGACCTGTCGGTCAAGGAGTATGGTCTCAAGCGTCAGTGTGCCGCCGACGCGTTCCATGGCGTGAACCGCATTGGTGATGAGGTTGACGAAGACGTGCAATAACTCATCCGGATTGCCTTTGACGTCGGCGCCGGACTGGTACTGTTTGATCATCTCAATATCATGAAGGCTCGACGCGTAGCGTGCGATTTTCAGCGCCTCGTCCAGCTTTTCATTCACAGACACCAGCATGTCTTCGTGGGGAGATGCGCGTCGTGAGTAGCGGGTGAGGTCCCGGCAAATTGCACTCGTCCGTTTGACGGCTTCAATAATGTCCCGGGCCTGTTCGTGAACGGCGGTCAGGTCGCGTTCCTCTGCGAGGTTTTCCGCCAGGCCTAAAATGAGTTGCAGGGGGTTGTTGATATCGTGCGCGATTCCCGCGGCAAATGAGCCGATTCCCGCAAGTTTTTCTGACTGGAGGAGTTCGGCTTCCAGTTTGGATTCATGCAAGACCAACTCCCACAGTAGCCGGGAGGCCGATCCACTGAGGATATCTGCGGTTGGCCGTTTGTGGGCGTGCAGATACGTCTCCATCGCCGGATCTCCCGTGACATCCATAATCAGGCCTACGCCATGGTTGCCGATCAAGTCCGGCATATTGGTGACGGGAATCCGAAGCTCACGCGCGCGCTCCAGCCCTGGTGCAGCAGCATTACGATCTGCAATGCCGACGATCTCAATCGACGGGATGTGGTGCAGCAGATCCAGCAGCGCGAGGCCGCCGCGGCCTGCTCCAAGAATGGCGACCTTGGTGTGGTCAGTGTTTTCCATTCAGGCGGTCTTTCTGTGGCAGTGCGGTGTCTCTCTGTGCTGAGGAAAGCAAAGAGGGGAATGCCTCTTCTTGCCCAAGCAGAGATTGCAGGTTGTCACAGCTTTGCAAGCTCTCTCTGTTCGATCGCCCTCGCAACGGCTGATCTCAGTTTTTCTCCTTCGACCGGCTTGACGAGATAATCCACCACGCCTTGCCGGAGGAAGGATGTTGCCATGTCGGTATCAGGGAAACCGGTCAGGACAATGAGCGGGACGCGAGGGTAGTTGCTCCGGAAGTAGGCGATGGCTTCGGCGCCATTGATTTTTGGCATACGAATGTCGCAGATGACAACGTCGAGGAGCAGCCGATTTTCCCCGGAATTGATGACTTCGATCGCCCTCTCGCCGTTTTCCGCTTCAAGGACTTCATAGCCGGCCTTCTGCAGCGTCATCTTCACGACTTTGCGAATGTCGGGCTCGTCGTCTACCACGAGTACCCGCCCCTCGCAGGCCTCGCCTCCGATAAAAAACCCAGATTTGAACTCATCCATGGGACCCTCCTTGTTTGATAGGTGAATACGGTTGCGTCATGGCCGCTCACGTGTCTTTGCCCTGGCTGAAGCGCAATGTGCGTGCCAGCATGGCGATGCGGCAATGGCTCACGTTCCTCAACAAAGAGAAGTCGTGTCGTGACGTAACGCAGGCACACGTGGTGGCAATCCACCACCATGTGCTGAAATCCACCACCAGCATCAGCTGCCATATCGCAGGCTGTGTGAGGGGTCGGCGGGCAGGGTGTCGTGACGGAGTTGCACATTCTGAGCACCGCAGTGATCCATGCTGGCGGCTGGGTGCTCCGGTCTGTCTTATTCATCTGGTTCGTCTTGTTCAATTATACGAGACAGACTGGGGCAACCAGACATCCTGCAGCAGCTGGTCCTACTGCCCTTGAATTGCCTTTCAGTCTGCCGCTGAGGTATCCTCTAGC